>NZ_JANPFL010000126.1:0-40149 GCF_031423415.1 Flavobacterium sp. | reverse complement strand
ACAGAGTAGTTAAGCCCGCCTGCGCAGATGGTACTGCAGTTATGTGGGAGAGTATGTCGTCGCCTTTTTTTAATCTGAACTTGTTTCAGATTCTTAAATCCTCATCATTTATTTGGTGGGGATTTTTTTTGTTTATTTTTTTTAAAAAAAATAAGGTAAAATTTAGCCCGAACAGAGTAGTCAAGCCCGTCTGCGCAGATGGTTTTTGTTTATGTACCCAGTTTGTCGCTCTGTAAGAGTCTCAAACTACAATGGAGATTCCTACGGAATGACAAATAGGATGAAATAGCAAGTTTTATTTTTTTAGAAAAATAAGGTAAAATTTAGCCCGAACAGAGTTGTCTTATCCTAAAATAGCGGTGCACAATAAGTATCCATATGGAAAAACCCAATTTGTTTTTAAGCTGGTTAGGTTTTGTGTTGTGGGATCCCTATGGAATGGCAAAGGGTGGCTAGTTTAAAGAGACAAATACCTACTGCAAAAGTATTATTAAATATTGGCTAGCCTAAAAATCAAGGATGCTATGTTTTTCAATCCCTTATATTGAGATCTAAGCTCTTGTGTTTAATCCGTTACTTATTCAGGATTGCTTTGCGTGAAGGATGGAAGCGGCATCCTTTATTTTCTTTCTTTAAGAAAATAAAGATAGAGTGTACAGCCCGACAGCACCGTAGCTTGCGGAGGTGGTGGCACGCCCAAATATTAAAAAGCCAATGCTATGGCTAGATTGGTTTTGACAATACTATTTTTTAGTTTGTGTTGTAAAGTGCTACTAGTACTAGTCTTTGTAGAAAGGGGAAGAATTTATGAGTTTGTAACCTAAGTTTGTGTACATTTGTTATGAAAGGCACCTGTTAAAAGGAGTGGTTGATACAGTACTACTTAAACCTAATCTAAAATAACTGGTGAGATGAAACCCAATTCTTCCTTAAAAAATACCCAGCCTGTTAGTACGCCTGCCGATGATGTGATAGATACATCTTTGTCATCGAATAAAAAGGAACCTCTTGAAAAAAGTAATCCGTTTACTGTTGTTGCTATTGGAGCTTCGGCTGGCGGACTTGAGGCCATCACTCAACTGTTGCAAAATCTATCGCCTACTACGGGTATGGCTTTTATTTATGTTCAGCATTTAAGCCCGGATCATAAAAGTATGTTAGCGTTGATTTTGTCAAAATCTACTCAAATGCCCGTGCAGGATGTTGATGATATGGAAAAAATGATTCCTAATACTGTCTATGTTATCCCCTACAATAAAGGAATTGAAGTTACTGATGGGCATATTAAATTAATTCCTCGTTCGACTGGTGGCTCCGCCATTTCAATAGATATTCTCTTTTCTTCTTTGGCGGAAACGCACAAAGAAAATGTTATTGGGGTGGTTTTATCGGGTAGTGCTCACGATGGGACTATTGGTTTGCGGGATATAAAACTGGCTGGTGGAATCACTTTTGCACAAGATGATTCGGCGAGATTTGGCAGCATGCCTAATTCTGCTATTGCCGATGGTATCGTGGATTATATTATGTCGCCTGCTGAAATTGGTATTGAATTGACGCGAATGTGCAAAAATCCTTTGGAAATTAGAGAACTATCTAAAAAATCTTTAGCAACAGATTATGGTAAAAGCAACCCGGATTTAAAAAACATTGTGCAGTATTTGCATCAAAGCAAAAATGTTGATTTTAGTCAATATAAAATGAACACTATTTATAGACGAATACAACGAAGAATGCTTATTAATAGATCGAAAACATTAAAGCACTATAGCGAACTACTGCTATCAGATGCGGGCGAATCGGATTTGCTGTATCAGGATTTGCTTATTAATGTGACTTCTTTTTTTAGGGATACTGATGCTTTTTTACTTTTGAAAAGTTCTGTTTTGCCTAACTTAATCAAATCAAAAGTGGCAGGACAAACCTTGCGAATCTGGGTAGCAGCTTGTGCCACTGGTGAGGAAGTTTATTCGATTGCTATGCTTTTATTTGAACTAAAAGAAGAAAATAAATTTGACATTTTTTTTCAGATTTTTGCTTCGGATTTAAGTATCGAAGCCATCAGTGCTGCGCGAATAGGAGAATATACCAGCGCCCAAATTTCAAAGGTGAGTCCTGAAAGATTAGAACGTTTTTTTACAAAATCAAAAAGCAAATATTGCATTGCCAAATCGCTTCGTGATGTGTGTGTTTTTGCGCATCATAATATTTTAAACGATCCGCCTTTTTCTCGCATGGATTTTATCAGTTGTAGAAATATGCTCATTTATTTGGACACTACAGCGCAACAAAAAGCCATTGCTACTTTTCATTATGCCTTAAATGATGGCGGTTGTTTGATGCTTGGTAAATCTGAAACCATTGGAACATCGGCTCAATATTTCACAACAATTGACAAAAAATATAAGTTTTATTCCCGAAAAAAAAATACAACGCTCCGATCTTTTCAAAATCTGAGTTCACGCAATTCCTATACCACTATGCCTGATAAAAATAGTACTCCCAATTTGCCCTCCAAAAAAACACCTCTTTCCGCAAACGGAAATCTTGGTAACGCCTTTGATGCTGTATTACTAGAACATCATGTTCCGGCAAGCGTTATTATTAATTATGATTTAGATATTCTTCAATTTAGAGGTGCTACGGCAATGTATTTGCAAAATTCCTCAGGAAAAGCTAGTTTGAACATTTTGAAAATGGTGCATCTCGAGATTACTTTTGAGTTGCGCAATGCAATTCATCATGCTATTAAAACCAAACAGCCTGTTCGGAAAATGGGAATGGAAATGAATCGGGATTTGAATAATCGTACTATTCAAATCGTAAATATCGAAGTCATTCCGCTTGTATTAGAAGGAGAAGAGCCTTATTTAATTGTAATTTTTACGGGTCAACAACAAATGGAATCTGATGAAGACCCCAAAAGTGCAAAGCAAAAAAATTCGATTGCCAAAGACAGACGGATCAAAAAACTTGAAGAAGAATTAACTTCTGCTCGTGCCGATATGGGTTCAATCACTCACGATCAGGAAGCGGCAAACGAGGAATTGCAAAGTGCCAATGAAGAAATTGTTTCCAGCAACGAAGAATTACAGAGTTTGAACGAGGAGTTAGAAACCTCGAAAGAGGAAATAGAATCGACTAACGAAGAATTGACTACAAGTATTCAAGAATTGCATGCTCGTATTCAACAAGTAGAAGAGTTAAATAATTTTAATGAAGCCTTACTTTCTGCAGTACACGAACCCGTTTTAATATTGGACAAAGACATTAAAATTAAATCGGCTAATAAATCCTTCTACAAAACTTTTCAAGTTAGTGAAGCGGAATGCGTTGGAAAATCATTATTTAAATTAGGAAATAGTCAATGGAATATTCAAGAATTAAGAGAATTATTAGAAGAAATTGTTCCCAAAAAGAATAGCTTTTATGATTATGAAGTGGAACATATTTTTCCGGAAATTGGTTTAAAAGTTATGGTGCTAAATGCGCATAGAATTGTGCAACAAAATATCAATGAAGAACTTATTGTGCTTACCATTGTGGATATTACAGAGGTGCGACGATTGTCTATTGAACTGCAAATTCGAGAAAAAAAGGCTCTTGAAAAACAATTAGAAATTGAGAAGAAAGCCATTAAACTCGTCGAAGATAGCAACGAACGGTACAATATGATGCTGAAGCAATCGCCTTTTGCCTTTGCTATTTTGAAGGGAAAAGACATGATTATTGATCTTGCTAATGATAGTATTAAACAATTTTGGGGAAAGGGAGATGCCGTTGAAGGCAAACCACTACTAGAAATTTTACCTGAAATAAAAGACACTATTTTCCCTAAAATACTCGATGAAGTTTACACCACAGGAATTCCGTTTGAAGGCTATGAACTTCTCGCTCCACTAATTCGCAAAGGTACTTTAGAAGACAGCTATTTTAATTTTGTTTACCAGCCTTACCTTGAAGCTGATAAATCTATTTCGGGAATTACCATTATTGCTTATGAAGTTACGGACCATCATAATGTAAAAGAAGAATTGATTGCTGCTAAAGGTATTGCCGAGCATAAAACTGAACTTGCAGAAGAAGCCTTACAATTCAAGCAACAATTTTTATCGAATATGAGCCACGAGATTCGAACACCGATGAATTCGATTGTTGGGTTTACTAATGTGATTTTAAAAACAGAATTAAGCGAAAAGCAAAAAGGATATATAGATGCCATTAAAAAATCAGGTGAGTCCTTAATTATTCTCATTAATGACATTCTAGATCTTGCTAAAGTAGATTCGGGAAAAATGATATTTAGCCAGAAGCCGTTTAGTTTAGAAGAACTTATTTTGGACGTTTTTTGTTTGTTTGAACCCAAATGCCTTGAAAAAGTCGTTGAATTCAAAAAAATGTATGATGCAACTATTCCCAAAACGCTAGTTGGTGATGTGGTTCGTTTGAGACAAATAGTATTAAATTTAATTAGTAATGCTATAAAATTCACTAGTCAAGGCGGAATAACTTTGAGCATTTCTATTGCGAAGGAGGACGCTCGGGAAATAACCTTAGAATTTACCGTAAGCGATACTGGTATTGGAATTCCTGAGAATAGATTAAGTCATATTTTTAATAATTTTGAACAGGCATCTGCTGAAATTTCTGAACAATACGGCGGAACTGGTTTGGGGCTTTCGATTGTAAAAAAGTTGGTAGAACTTCAAGGCGGGTCACTTTTTGTAAAAAGTAAAGTGGGCGAGGGATCTACTTTTGGTTTTTTAATGAGTTTTTCTAAAACAGATGAAAAAATGTCCGAAGAACCTGCTTTGATATTAAGAACAGGAAATGAATTAGGAAATATAAAAGTTCTTGTTGCAGAGGACATTGCCTTGAATCAACTGCTGATAAAAATAATTTTGAACGATTTTGGGTTTGAGTGTGAGATTGCAGAAAACGGAAAAATTGTCATCGAAAAATTGAACGAATCTCACTATGACATTATTCTAATGGACTTGCAAATGCCCATTATGAATGGTTTTGAAACAACCGATCACATCAGAAATACGATGAAATCACAAATACCGATTATTGCACTTACCGCCGATGTTACTTCGCTAGATATTGAAAAATCTCAAAATATAGGTATGAACGATTATATCTCAAAACCTATTGATGAAGAACTTTTGTACAGCAAAATACTCTCTCAACTGAACAAAACGAATTAAATCACTTCAGTTGTAAAATACTAAATTTATTTATTTTTATGATGTTTTATCGAGCTGGTTTATTTTTCAAACTTTGAACTTCATTTAAATGTTAGGTTAGTTTTCAGGATTTTCACTGGTAAATGGTTTTAAGTCAGTTTACTATTATCAAGAGGAATATTTTTATGAGAAACGCTTGTATTTGATAAAATTGGTTGTATATTTGCACTCGAAACAACGCGGGATAGAGCAGTAGGCAGCTCGTCGGGCTCATAACCCGAAGGTCACAGGTTCGAGTCCTGTTCCCGCTACAAAGCAAAAACTTCTAAAGAAATTTAGAGGTTTTTTTGTTTTCAGACCTATTTGTTTTTCTTTTGTACCGAATTTTAGAATTCTTTTTATCCTTTAAAGATTTTAGAACCGATTAATCAAATATTTTTCTACGACTTTTTTATTTACTCATTCTAGTTTTATTTTTTTAATAAAACGCACCTGTTCTGTTATTTATTTTTGTGTTTTATACTTTTTATGATGGTTAATTTGCTTAATTTTGCACCGTTTAAAAAATACTTTATTTCTACGAGAAAGATTGAATTATAATTAATTAGGCTTGATAAAACTCCTTCTAAAATATTGGTTTATGTTTTCCTAGTATTTCGAAACCGGTATAGTAAATTATTTTCAATGAATTCGGGTGAGCAATAATTGTAAAGTAAACTGATATTTAAATTAATTTTTAAACTGTTTGCACTCAAAAATTGATACTAAAAAAGACTAACTACATAAATAATCATGAACAAAAAAATTGACAATTTAGCTGCAGATAATATTAGAGCTTTGGCCATATCAATGGTAGAGAAGGCAAATTCAGGTCATCCTGGAGGTGCAATGGGCGGAGCTGATTTTTTACACATTCTTTATTCCGAATATCTAAATTTTGATCCAACGGAGATGGATTGGCCTTTTAGAGATCGTTTCTTTATGGATGCTGGACATTTATCTGCGTTAATGTATGCTCAATATAATTTGTTAGGAAATTATTCTAAAGAAGATTTACAGAATTTCAGACAATGGGGTTCTATAACTCCAGGACACCCAGAAGTTGATGTTCTTAGAGGTATAGAAAACACCTCAGGACCACTAGGTCAAGGGCACGCAATGGGAGTTGGAGCTGCGATCGCGGCAAAATTTCTTGATGCTAGGTTCGAAACTCTTTTTACGCATAAAATATACGGTTTTATTACTGATGGTGGAGTTCAAGAAGAGATTTCACAAGGTGTTGGTCGAATTGCTGGTCATTTAGGATTGAACAATTTTATAATGTTCTATGATTCCAATGATGTTCAACTTTCCTCTATGACAGACGAAGTTACTTCTGAAAATACCGCTATGAAATATGAAGCTTGGGGTTGGAAAGTCATCACAATAGATGGCCATGATCACGAGCAAATTAGAAAAGCATTAGACGATGCCAATGCAGAATCAGAAAAACCAACCTTAATTATTGGTAAAACCATTATGGGTAAAGGTTGCGTTTTGGCCAACGGAGATATGTATGAAGGCGAATGTGAATTGCACGGAAAGCCAATTGGTGATACCAAAGCGGATTTCACAAAAACCTTAATCAACTTAGGAGCGAATCCAGAAAGTTCTTTTGACATTTTCGAAGATGTTCAAGCTTATTATTTAGAAGTTTTGGCTAGAAAAACTGCTTCAGCTGCTATCAAAAAAGAGACTGTGGCTGTTTGGAAGAAGGCAAACCCAGCTTTGGCACAAAAAATGGAAATGTTCCTTTCTGGTAAACTTCCTGATTTAGACTTAAGTCAAGTGGTTCAAAAATCGAATGTTGCTACTAGAGAAGCTTCTTCTGCAGTTTTAGGATATTTGGCAGAAAATGTCGAGAATATGATCGTTTCTTCTGCGGATTTATCCAACAGCGATAAAACAGATGGTTTCTTGAAAAAAACTACTGTTTTAGAAAAAAATAATTTCAAAGGTGCCTTTTTACAAGCCGGAGTTGCTGAGTTAACAATGACTGCAATTGCAAACGGAATTGCCCTTCACGGAGGTGTTGTTCCTGTTGTGGCAACTTTCTTTGTGTTTTCAGATTATATGAAACCCGCCATTCGATTGGCAGCTATTCAAGAATTGCCTGTAAAATATGTCTTGACTCACGACTCATTTAGAGTAGGCGAAGATGGACCAACTCACCAACCTATTGAGCAAGAGGCTCAAATGCGTTTGATGGAAAAAATCAAAAACCATTCAGGTCATCAAAGTTTATTAGCACTTCGCCCTGCCGATGCTATCGAAACTTCAGTAGCTTGGGATATGGCTTTGAAAAACACCACTACACCAACCGCTTTAATTCTTTCCAGACAGAATATCAAAGACGTTCCCGCAATGGGAACTTCTAGATTTCAAGAAGCAACTGAAGCTAAAAAAGGAGGTTATTTAGTAAAATCTACGCCAAATGCTGATATTACTTTATTCGCCAATGGTTCGGAGGTTTCTACGCTTATAGATGCTGCTGCTATTTTAGAAAAGGACAATAATTTGAAAGTGAATGTAGCTTCAATCATATCTGAGGGATTGTTTAAACAACAATCTAAAGCGTATCAAGAAAGCGTTATTCCAAAAGGAAAATTAGTTTTCGGACTTACAGCTGGGCTTCCTGTAAACTTAGAAGGATTGATTGGCGATAGCGGAAAAGTAATTGGATTAGAGCATTTTGGGTATTCAGCACCAGCTAGCGTTTTAGATCAAAAATTTGGATTTACTAGTGAAAACGTAAGCAAAGAAATCCTAAAATATATTGCAGAAAGTAAATAAATTTTTCAAAACTTTGAATTTTTTTAATTGAGAAAGTAACAGAATGGCTGTGTGTTTTAGCGAAAAATCTAGATTATAAAACGTATTTCTTGTTAAAAAAAATACAAGTGAAATTCAGAACTTCAATACCGATTCCTAAAAGCAAAAACCCAATAGACTACAATTCAAAAATTGTGTCGTTGGGTTCTTGTTTTGCAGTAAATATTAGTGAGAAATTCGATTATTTTAAATTCCAAAATACAACTAATCCTGTCGGAATTTTATTTCATCCCTTGGCAATTGAAAAATTGATTGACTTTGCCGTTTCCGGAAAACAATTCACTGAGAAAGACATTTTTTTTCACAACGAACGCTGGAATTGTTTTGATGTTCATTCCGATTTGAGTACTTCTAATAAAGCGGAATTTCTTGAAAATTTGAATGCCATTATTAAATCTACACTTCAGCAACTTCAAGAAGCTTCTCATATTATAATTACTTACGGAACGTCGTGGGTTTATAGAAATTTAGACACCAATGAAATTGTGGCGAATTGTCATAAAGTGCCACAAGCAGCATTCTCAAAAGAAATTTTATCGGTTGAAACTATCGAGTGTTCGATTCAAAATACTATAGATTTAATTCAAAAAATCAATCCAAATATCAATTTTATTTTTACCTTATCACCTGTTCGTCACCTCAAAGATGGGTTTTTAGAAAATCAGCAAAGTAAAGCACATTTAATTACTGCCCTTCATAAAATTGTCAATTATCAATTGTCGATTATCAATTATTTTCCATCCTACGAAATAATGATGGACGAACTACGGGATTATCGGTTTTATGCTGAGGATATGATTCATCCCAATTCCGTAGCAATTGATTACATTTGGGAACGATTTTGTGAAACTGCAATTTCTGAAGAAATTCATTCGATTATGAAAGAAGTAGAAACAATTCAACGAGGATTGGCCCACAGACCTTTCAATGCCAATTCCGAAATTCACCAGCAATTTTTATCGAATCTTCAAGATAAAATAGCGAAAATTCAAAACCAATTCCCTAAAATTCAATTTTAAAAATACGTATTTCGTCGTATTGTTCCATTTTTATATTTGATGCAGATTTGTAAAATATTAACTAACAAATCCATTTATTATGAAAAAACACCACCATTTATTTTTTATTGGACTATTCTTCTTGCTGATAACCGATACTTCTTTTGCCCAAAAACCAGTGCTTACAGATTAGGAAACAGTAACGAAAGAAATGGATGAATTATTCAAATCCAAAGATTTTTTAAAACAAAAAAACAAAAAATTGCTGCCGTTACAGGAACAATTGTGGCAGATGTAGGAATAATTTAAAGCGGCAAAGTTTCCACGCTTTTCAAAGTCGATAGTGACATCATCAATCCTTCCTTTACCAATTTTCTTTCGGATTACATTATCGAATACAAATTCAACTTCAAACTTCAAAAACAGCAACGCTATAAAATTCGGTACACAGCGATATTTTAAATAACAATAACTAAAAACGCAAGATTATGAATAAAAAATTAGGAACAATAATGGTAGCCGTTTGTATGATGGCATCATTGCCTTCGTCGGCACAATTTGGAAAATTAAAAGGCTTAATGGGTAAAAAAGACAGCACTCAAACAGAGCAACCAAAAGAAAAAGCACCAAAAAAAGAGGGCGGTGGTTTTGGGGCTGGTTTAATGAATAAAATAATTTCTAAAGTTGCCAAAGCAGCCGTATCAGTAGGTGGTGGTGCTATGGGAATGGTTGGTTCTACTGATGATTTAACTAGTGTGGTGCCATCGTTATATTTAATGACCAACTTGCACCCAACGGCCGTACAAGAAATTGGGCAAAACTTTTTTAATGGCTGGGAGCCAGGAGGGAATGCGGTTTTATTTATGTTTACTGCAAAAAACAAGCAACAGTTTACCAAAATACAAGGAACAGTTACAATTGATTCTAAGCCCGCTGATTTTGTTGCGGTAGGCTGCTATTCAGCATTTTCAAAAGATAATGCAACGGCAAAAAAAGTAGAAATAACCTCCAATTCAGGTCAAAAGGCAGCCTTTACACTTAACCCTCCTAAACATAAAATTAAGCTCCTATCCATCAACGGACAAAAAGAAAACGTATCAGTAGATTTAACTAAAGAGGTGGTTTTAGAATTTGAAAATATGAATGATAATAATGCCCCAATTTCCGTTTGGTTAACCGGCACTACTATAGGTATTAAAACAATGTACGAAGTGGGCTGGTTTGCACCAAAATCAAAAATAATTATACCACCTGCCGCTTTTCGTAATATGAACGGGGTACAAAACAATATTGGTTTTGGTGGCTGTTATTTGCAGGTTTCGCGTTCAAGCATAGATAAAGCAACAAATGTTTCTGGTGCTTTTCCTGAAATAGAATATGCAAGTATTGTTTCTGATGGAAAATTTTTATCAGTAACTGCAAAGCCAGTTTTTAATAAAGGTATCGAAGCTAAATTCAAAGAGAATGGCTTAAGTTTTGAAGTTAATAAAGCCAATGCTTTGTTTGCTCCTGCTTTCAACCAAATGAAAACTTTGGGTGTAATGGGTTTTTCAGCGCAAGGCGTAACTTCTTATTACGATAAAAAAACGAATAAATTGCAAGGTGTTGAGATTACTAAATCGGCGTCTTTTCCGCAGTTTGATAATTCTGTATGGGATGCTATTTTAGAAAAAACCTATAAAGAGGTCATAGCAATTGTTGAACAAGAATTTGCAGTAAAAGTTTTACCGTTAGAAACTGTAACTAATTCTGATGCGTACAATAACATTAAAACCTATAACTCTGCAGAAGAAAACACAACAGAAAACTTTAGTCAAGCTTATGAAAATACTAAACTATTGCTAGGAAAACGTCCATTAAGTGAATTGGCGGGTATTAAGAGCCCTGAATATAAAATAATGAAAGAAACAGCTGCTAATGCTTTATTAAACTTTACTCTACATTTAGATTTGAACTTTGAAGATGCAAAAGCAGTGATGATTCCGTCAATTACTTATAATATTGGTGGCGAAATAGTAGGTGAAAACTACAATAGTAATTATGTAACAGGTAAGGTTACGGGCAAGGCATTTCCAATAAAAAACAAACAAGTTATTTCAGTCGAAATGCTTGAAAGCAACGTTTTAAACATAGATGCTTTGTTGGCGACTTTCAAAAAATCCATACAAGCTATTAAGGAAAAAGAAAAAATAAACGGAGATTATGAAGCGGTTTGGAATGCGATGAAAAATTAATGTATTGACATTAAGATTTTGAAAAATAGGAAAATCAAGTTGTTGCTACTGTAGTAAGTAATAGCCTAAATAAAATCATTAATGAATTAGGGATAGAAAATGAAGAGTAAATAATAAAATTTATTCCTAGTGAGTTACAACCATTCAATATTTCAGTTTTTGCATTTCCTTTTGAAGGAGATAATGTTGTTAAGGATTAATATTTGGCGACGAATGCTACTTCGTTTAAAGAATAATTTTTATTCTTCAACACAAAAAATACGAAATACAGCGTATTTTTTGTGTTTTAAGAGCCACATTTTTGTCCGTTTCAACAGCAAATTAATCTTTAAACAAAAGGATGGATCTTTAGAAATACAAAAAATATGGAACGAAATTTAGCACAAAGGGTATTGCTCATTAAAATCCGATAAGAATATGATTTACATTTTAACGCTAATTATTGGAGTATTTTGTTTTGTGATATTGGCTTTGATTGTCAATTTCAAAAGCAGTAATTTAGACTACCAGAGGCGCGTAATGCTTCTCGAAGATATTATTTTAGAAATGAAATCCAATCTGGAGAATCAAAACCAAAAAATAGAACTCTCTGAGGATTTAAGACTTAAACTCAAGGCATCTAATGAAACCTTAAGAAATTCAATTTTTAATTTGAATTACGAAATTTTGGAAGAATTATATTCTAAAAAATAAGTAGGAGATATTTTATTATATTTATCCAGTAAAATTATTTATATGAAAAAATATTTCATCCTTCTGATTGTAATAGCTTCATTATCTGTCAATGCCCAAAATGCTCAGGAAATTATTAATAACCTAAAAAAAGAGCTTAAAGCCAATCCTGATGCCAAAAAAACCGCTACAATTTATTCGGATTTGACTTGGTATTATTCAACTGTTTCTATCGATTCGGCAGTGCAATATGGAGATAAAGCAATTTTGGCCTCTACAAAACTGGGAGATTCTACTCTAATTGCTCAGGTGTACAGTGATGTGGGAGCTGTCTATTTTCGAAAAGGAGATTTTCAAAATTCAAAGGAGAATTATCTCAAATCTTATAAAATTAGAAAAGCGAGAAAGGATAATAAAGGTTTGGCCAAAATAAACAATAATCTGGCAAATATTTACGAAAAAAATGGACAGTACAAACTTGCAATGACTTCTTTTTTGGACGCTTTGAAATATTTTGAAAGTATAAAAGATGATAAGAACAGTTATATAACCAAAGGGAATATTGGACTCATACTTTTAAAATTAAAAAATTATCCAAAGGCTTTTAAGTATATAAATGACGTTGTTGAATATCAAGAAGAAAACAATGCTGCAGCAGAATTGTGTGTGTCCTGTTTGAATTTAGGCAATGTATATCTTCAAATGAATGATACACTTAGTGCATTAAAACAGTATAATAAAAGTTTGAAATATTGCAATAGCGTTGGAAACAAAAAAGGAGTTTCTAGTGCTTACAATAATATTGCATCAGTAAAAACAGAACAGAAAAAATCTACTGAGGCTATCGCGCTTTATGAGAAATCCCAGAAAGCCAGAGAAGAATTAAACTCGGATATTGACAAAGCAAATTTTGACCTAAATCTAGCCGAGGAATATGTATTAGCAAATAAATTAAATGAAGCAAAACAGCTCCTATCAAATACTAAAATGGTTTTTGAAAATGAAAAATTATACGATAAATTACAAGTAAATTACAAGTCGTTAATTCGGGTTTACGCAAAATTAAATAAGTTAGATAGCGTTAGTCTGTATGTAGATAAACTAGTAGTTGTAAACAATCAACTACTCGAAAATTCTGTAATGAAACAAACTGCCGAACTCGAAACCAAATACCAAATTGAAAAGAAAGAAAAACTAATTCTCCAGCAAGAAGCCCAAGTCAAACAAAGCCGTATTTATTTGATGGGAACTACGGTTTTGGCATTACTTACAGCATTAATAGGCTTTTTAATTTACCGCCAACAAAAACTAAAATCAGCACAGCAAGAAAAAGAATTCGAGCTTAGATCTGCTATTGCTAAAATAGAAAATCAAAACAAATTGCAAGAACAACGTTTGAATATTTCTCGAGATTTGCACGATAATATTGGCTCACAATTGACTTTTATAATTTCATCAGTCGATAATATAAAGTATGCTTTTGACATTACAAATGAGAAATTGGACAACAAATTGACCAACATTTCGAGCTTTGCTAGAGAAACCATCGTAGAACTTCGTGACACAATTTGGGCAATGAACAGTGACGAAATTACGTTCGAAGATCTAGAAAGCCGAATCAATAATTATATCGAAAAGGCCAAAGAGGCCAAAAATTTTATTAGTTTTTCTGTGACAATAGATGAAACAATTAAAACTCAAAAACTTACCTCTGTACAAGGAATGAATGTCTACAGAACGATACAAGAAGCGGTAAACAATTCGATTAAATATGCTAATCCAAGTACTATCACTATTAATGCAAGACAGTTAGAAAATCAAATAAAAATTACCATTCAGGATAACGGAATTGGTTTCAATCCAGTTACGGTGGCAAAGGGAAATGGACTGCAAAATATGCAAAAACGAATTGAAGAAATAGGCGGAGAATTTCATCTTTTTTCATTGAGCGAAGGAACTCGAATTGAAATTATACTAAAATAAGCCATTTGGCTAATTGATTTAAAAGTAAAGAATCTTCATTTTTGTAAAAAATTTAATCTTTACAATTATGTCATATTTAATAATTCTTATAGGAATTTCAGCCCTTTTTATTATTGTAAAATTAAAAATCGAAAATATATTTTTAAAAACTGCGAGAGAGGAAACCATTAATAAAATAAAGCTAAACATAACTACAATTCAGGAAAAGCAAACCGAAATTAGTGACAAAGTGCTGCTAAACAAATCCTATAACGTAGATTTGAATACCGAAATAACAGAATTAAGCAAAGAAGTAGTAGCATTGCATCAGGATTTTATAAAAAAATATGTTAAGTAATTGAAGTTAAAAATAAATTTATGAAAAAACAAATACTTATTTTATTATTGATAGGTTTTAATTTTTTATACTCACAAAATAAAGACAATATTTTGTACAAAGAATTACTTGAACTTGATAAGTCAAGTAAAAATAAAGATAAAAACATAGAAATAAAACTAAAGCAATTTTTTGAAAAATTTGAAGAAAATGAAAATGATAGTTTAAAAGGGTTTTACTACTTGATTCGATCAAATACTTTCTCTGATCAATTAAAAAAAGAGGAAGCTATAAAATCAATTATTTTATCTAATCAATACTATACAAAAGCTAAAAACTCAAACGGAATTTCAAAATCATTTATGAATTTAGGAAATTTGAATTTGTTCAAGGGGGATTTAGAAAAAGCACTACTATATTACAATAAAGGGCTTGAAATTGCAGAAGATAATAATTTGTATAAGCAAGTGGGCTTAATTAATAAAAACATAGGAATTGTTTTTATGAATCAAGAAAAATATAAAGAAGCATTATCGTATGCGAATATCGCTTTAAATATGTTTTTAAAAATAGATAATAAAAAAGAAATCGCCGGAGCTTATATAAATATTGGAAATGTTTATTTTAATCAATATGACGCCGATAATGCATTGCTGTTTTATAAAAAAGCAGAAAAAATCTGTTTAGAAATTAATGATAATTTTAATTTAGGATTAATATACAATAACATTGGCTCTGTGTATGCAGAAGATAAAAAAGACAAAGTAAATGGTCTTAAATATCTCAAAAAAGCTTTGCAATTCAAAATTGCCAATAATGGAACTAATGAAATTATTTTTCAACACACAAACCTTGCTGATTTTTATACCAATAATAATGATTTTGTAAATGCTGAATACCATTTAAAGAAAGCAGAAATAATGGCTTTAAAATCTAATAACAAAGTAGAATTAAAACAAATTTATTCTATCTATGCAAATACGTTTGCAAAAAAAAATGATTTTAAAAGTGCACTATTCAATTATAAATTACATTCAAAATATAAAGATTCAATCCTAAATATTGAAAGTTTAAAATCAGTAAAAGAACTCGAAACCAAATACCAAACCGCTCAAAAAGAAAAACTAATTCTACAACAACAAACCGAATCCAAACAAAAAAATATGTGGTTAATTCTAGTTTCCAGTATTGCTATAATTGGGTTTTTACTCTTCCGACAACAACGCCTGAAATCGATGCAGCAAAAAGAACAAGCGCTACTCGAAAATGAATTGCTTCAAGAACAATCTAATTTTAAAATTCAAGAACAACGACTCGAAATTTCCCGGGAGTTGCACGATAGTGTGGGTTCGCAACTGACCTTTATAATTTCGATTCTGGATAATCTGAAAAACGCTCCTGTAAAACTAGAAAATACCATCGAGAAAAAGATTGACAATCTTTCGGGTTATGCTAACAATACGATTTCGGAACTTCGGGATACCATTTGGGCTTTAAATACAGATAATTTAACCATAAGCGAACTCGAAACTCGAATTCTAAATTTTGTCAAAGAGGCGAGCGAATCAGTAGAAGCTATAGATTTTGATTTCAAAAATAATAGCGTAACTAATTTTCAATTAACTTCTAAACAAGGAATTAATCTTTTTAGAGTGGTACAAGAATCTGTAAATAATGCAGTTAAACATTCGAAAGCTAATCAAATCAACATCATCCTTGACGAAAAGGAAAATCAATTGTCAATGAAAATACAAGATAACGGTCAAGGATTTGATTATGAGGAAAAAAGAAAGAAATCCTATGGTTTAACTAATTTACAAAACAGAACAAGAGAACTAAATGGCACCTTTGATTTAATCTCAAACGAAAATGGGACGACAATTAACATTACAATTCCCATACTATAGGAGGTTCGTCTCTTCGAGTGATTTTGGCTTTTTGCTTCGCCTGTTCACTAAGCTCGGGTCAGCCAAAATTGTGTCGAGAAGCAAACACAAATTAATGGAGTTAATTCAAATAAAAAAATGATAAAAATTCTAATAGTCGAAGACAATTATTTCTTAAAAAAAGCACTCGAAGAAAAGCTTTCTTTCTTTGATGGTATTGTCATAAAAGATACAGCCGAAAACGGTCAAGAAGCCATCGAAATTTTAGAAAAAAATCATATTGTAGATTTAATTTTGATGGATATCGAAATGCCAAAAATGAACGGTATTCAAGCCACTGAGATTATTAAAAATAGATATCCGCAAATAAAAATCTTGATGATTACTGTTTTCGATAATGACGAAAACATTTTCAATGCTATTAAAGCTGGAGCCGACGGTTATTTACTAAAAGAAACCAAAGCTGACAAGTTACACGAAGCCATTCACGAAATTTTGAATGGTGGTGCTACAATGTCGCCTTCTATTGCCCAAAAAACGATGCGTTTATTAATGAATCCATTAGCCATCACATCACAAAAAGACAAAGAATTAGTAGAACTTTCGCCTAGAGAAATCGAGGTTTTAGAACAATTGAGCAAAGGATTAAAAAACAAACTCATTGCCGACAATTTGTTCCTATCTACAGCAACAGTAAAAAAACACATCGAGAATATTTATAATAAACTGCAGGTTCACAATAGGATAGAAGCGATACAAAAAGCAAAAAGCAACAATTATTTGAAATAGTCAAGAGAATTTTTTTATAAATTGAATTGAAAAATAAGCCAAACGGCTTATTTTTTTGTGTTTATAAATACTCCAAATTTGTAATTCAATCAAAAAAATAACATAATGAAAAAAATTGTACTATTATTAGCATTATTTATTGGCTTTATTGCCAACGCACAAACAACATTCGAATGGGCAAAAAGTATTGGTGGGCAAAACTATGATGATGCTAATTCAATTGTTTTAGATGCTCAGGGAAATGTTTATGTAACGGGAACTATTGAAAAATCTTTTACGAATAGCCAAATTGATTTTGACCCAGGTCCGGGTGTATATAATATCAATACTCCGGCAGATTTATTTGGAAGTATAGTTGGAATTAATGGTGCTTTTGTTTTAAAACTAAACGCCGCAGGAGAATTTCAATGGGCTAAATATTTTGCAGGTTTTAATACAAAGGGAAATGCTATCGCAGTAGATTCGAGCGGAAATGTTTACACAACTGGGTCTTTTTCATATCAATGTGATTTTGACCCTAGTCCGAATTCAGATTTTATACTTAATTCCACTGGCCAATTTGGAACAGAAGCAACTGACGCTTATATATCTAAGTTAGATACTGATGGGAATTTTGTTTGGGCAAAAAAAATAGGTGCACTAGATATTGATGCTGGTGCTGCGATTACTTCTGATGCTGTCGGAAATATATATGTAACAGGAAAATTTGCAGGAATAGTTAATTTTAATACAAATGGCGGAACTAACTTGTTGGGTGCTAAAGACCCTATAACGGGTAACAATCTTAATTCAGGATTTATTTTAAAATTAAATAATAATGGCGATTATATTTGGGCAAAAAATATTGTTATAGATTTTAATCAAGATATAAATGCTGTTACTGTTGATAACGCTGGAAATGTTTTAGTTATTGGCAAATTCTCTTCTATTACAGATTTAGACCCAGGAACACCTATTTTCAACGTTACTGGTAATGGAATATATATTTTAAAATTAGATAGTAATGGTAACTTTATATTTGCAAAGGGGTTTGTGGGGAATGTAAATTGTAATGCAATAAAAGTTGATAGTAGCGGAAACATATTTACAACAGGTAGTTTTGCATCAGTCACCGATTTTGACCCAAGTACTGCTACTTTTAATCTTACTCCAATTTATGGTAATGCAGATGTTTTTATAGCAAAACTTGATAATTTAGGTAATTTCGTTTGGGCAAAAAAAATTCATTCAACATCTCGTGATAATTCTAGATCTTTAGCTTTAGACAATCAAGGAAGTTTATACATTGCTGCGAACATTGAAAATCCAAACTTTAAAATTGATAATAGTCCCACAATAGTTGCTTCAACTACGAATTTTAAAAATATGGTAATTTTAAAATTTGATGCCACTGGCGTTTTATTAGCTAAAAACGTGTTAGGTAGCGGATCAACTTTGGAGGCTTTGGGACTAGTTATTGACAGCAACTACTATGTTCATACTTGTGGAAGCTACCAAAATACTACTGATTTTAATCCTGATACGCCGGTTTTTAATTTGACTTCGAAAGGATCTTTAGATACATTTATTTCAAAAATGAAATTAAAAAATGAGACTCTAACCATTAACGAAAACAATTTATTAAAAAATATAAAACTATTCCCCAATCCAACATCATCTAAAATCAATCTAAATTTTGATAATAATCTCGAAAAAGCCATTCTAAAAATAATTTCCATTCTAGGTCAAACGGTTCTCGAAAAACAAAATATTTCAGGCAATAATTTGAGTTTGGATGTTTCTAGTTTAAGTAACGGAACTTATGTAGTACAACTACAAGAAGGAAGTTCTATAAGTACTTCAAAATTTATAAAAGAGTAGTTTTTCAAGTGTAAAATCATAAAAATAAGCCAAATGGTTTATTTTATCTCAATTTGTAAATCGGCAGATTTATCTTTTAACTTTTAACCTTTATTAAAATGAAAAAAATTTTACAATTAGTAGCGTTAGTTTTTATAACAAATAGTTTTGCACAAAGTAATTCAAACAATTTTGATTGGTCATTTAATATTGGTTCGGGTTCCAATAATGTCCAAAAATTACACTACAACAGTAATGGTGATTTGCTGTTTTTGGCAGTTGTTAATGGGCAAGGAACTTTTGGCGGAGTAACAGTAGCATCTACCAAAATAGGCGGTAATCCTGGAGCGACAACTTTTATCGGAAAAAGAACGCAGGCAGGAGTTAAAACCGTTGTTCTGAAAATAGCAGGAAGTTATCCTTTGGCAGGAATAGACGATTTTGTAATCGATTCAAACGACAATATTATCGTATCGGGTTATGCCGTAGGTTATAGCGCAACAGACAATTATAATTTTGGTAATGGGGTTTTGCTTTATGGTAATGGAAATTATGTAGCAAAATTTTCGCCAACGGGTGTTTGCCAATGGGCAAAATTGGTTAATTATGGTATCCCATCACTTACCTTTTATGTAAATGCGACCATCGCGCTCGGAGTTTTACCAACAAACGAAATTTATTTTGCTGGAAAATCGAACGAAGGAAACAAACCTTTTTGGTTGATGAAAATTGATACAAATGGAAACGAAGTATGGCACAAAGAGTGGATTTTGCCAACATTATCTAGTGTGTCTTTATTTACTTCAAAATCTGGAAACTTTTTTGATAATACTGGTAAAGCCTATTTTATTTTATACAATTATGCTACCAGTCCTAATTTAACACTTGATGGAGTTACTTTAACAGCTCCTGCGGGCACACATCCAGTTGTCAGTAGCCTTTTAACCATAAACAACGATGGAACAAACGGAACTTTTTCAACTTATAGAGGTGGTCTTACTGATTTAGCAGTAGAAAGAGCAACCGGAAATGCGATTTTGCAATGGAATCAATTTAGTGCAAACCCAGCACCCTTCAACAACATTCCGGCTTCACAGACTAATGGCTATAATGGATTTGTGGGTATGGACAGTAGCCGTAATTTTTTAGGATGTACAACAGATTTTTATACTGCCCAAGCATCAACATTGAGTGGTATAATACCTTTAGGAAATTTAAAATTTGTAGGATCAGATATAATTTATGCAGGAATACCAATTACAGCTGGCACGCAATCTTATACTTCAACCAACAAAACATTTGTTTGGAGGTTTTATGAAAATTTTACTATTGCAAAATATGTTGCACATCCAGATTTGCGTGGATCTACTCCAGTCGCTAATATAATTCCGCTAATTGCACAATTTGGAAATAAAATTGCAGTTACGGGAAGCTACCTAAAAGCTGATAATCCGACAATTACCATAAATGGCACGACGTTGACAGCTTGCGAAAATGATTTAACTTTTAGCACTACATTTCCAGCTTATGCTCCTACAACAAAAGATGTTTTTATTTCGCAATTGACAATAGGTAATAGTTTATCATTAATTGATAATGAGATTGCTAAGTTTAAAATTTATCCGAATCCAAGTTCTAGAAACATCAACCTATCATTCGAAAACAATCTTGAAAAAGCCAATTTAAAAATAATTTCAATTCTAGGTCAAACTGTTCTCGAAAAGCAAAATATCTCGGGGAATAATATAAGTTTGGATGTTTCTGGTTTAAGCAATGGAACGTATGTAGTACAACTACAAGAGGGAAGTTCGATAAGCACCTCAAAATTTATAAAACAGTAGTTTATCTAATTTCAAAACTTAAAAATAAGCCGTTTTGCTTATTTTATTTCAATTACAAAATGTTCAAATTTGTCTACTAACTTTTAAAAAACAATAAAATGAAAACTAAATATTTAATAACAATCGCTTTAGTAGTTTTAGTGTCAACCCAAAGTATTTTTTCACAAACTTATCTAGATTCTCAAAAGGAAAACAATGAGTATAAACGGTTACAACAGGCAACAAACAGAGCTTATGCCGTACCAACAAGTTCTACCAATCAAAGCAGTTCGAACTCGGGTTCAACTACTTCAAATGCCTCTTCATCTTCTAATAGCAATTCTGGCAGTTCGGTTACTGACTATAATTTTAACAATACAGAACGTTTAAACTTAAATTCCTACGAATCGAGACAAGCTAAAAATGAAAAACTGCATAATAAAGTACAGGCAATTTATGATGCGTTTGATGCAAAAGAAAAAAAATGGCACGAACTGATGGACTCTAGTGGATTAGAAAAATCTGGCGAAAATTTTGAAAAATTTGTACAAATGGGAGTGCAGAGTGGCTTAGATGATTACACATCCAGACGGATGTTGGGTGGTTCGCCCGATGCCTATGATAGTTTACAAGGAAACAGCGTAGGTGCCTTAGCAGGAAGCACAAAAGACGAATGCCAAGGCGATTGCAGTGAAACTTTAAAATTCGAAGATGGTTCTACTTATGTTGGAAATTCGCTTCACGGTTATCCTGAAGGAAAAGGTAAAATAATAACCACTACGGGAGTGATTTTTGAAGGCGATTTCCATCGAGGCAATTTAGAAGGTTGGGGTAAATTAACCAAACCCGACGGCACAATTCGCTATGATATGTATAAAAAAGGAGCAAATAGTGATGGTCCTTTTAAAATTGTTAAACCCACTTACGAACAAACGGGAAATTATGTGAACGGAAAAGTGAGTGGCGTTTATAAAACTACATTTAACAACGGCGATATAGCTGAAAAAGATACAAATAATCCTAATTTCATAAAATATTTTTACTCTAGTGGTGGCACTTTTGAAGGGATACGTAATGACAAAGGAGAAAATGTAAAAGGCAAAATCACTGAAGCATCTGGCACATCATTTGTTGGTGAATTTAAAAATAACAAACAATATCGAGGAATTGTTAATAGCGGAAATATACAAATTAGTGGCGAATTTTACGATAATGGTAATATTCTAAAAGTGGGGAGAAAAGACAATTTAGAAAATAAAACAACAGAATATCTTTCGATGGATATAAACTCTAAAAGAAGTGGTTATTGTTTATTAAGAGAAGCAAATGGAACAATCTATGAAACTCTGTACAAGGACGATAAAAAAATTGGATCAATTCAGATTTTTTATCAAGACGGTGGATCTTTTGCAGGGCAGGTTTCAAAAGTTGCAAACTATAATTATTTTGGAATTTTTTTCTTTAAAAATAACACTTCAGTTCCTTATGGTTTAAATGCAACGACCAACAATTGGGAAAAACTTGAAGCGAAAGATTTTACAAGAGCCAATGATTTTGCCAAACAAGCACAAACTGAAATTGCTAAAGCCAAAGCAGTTTATGTAGCTGCTACAAACTGGTCAACAGATTTCAAAGTCGATTGATTGATTAAAGAATGTTTTTTTCAAAAAATAAGCCAAACGGCTTATTTTTTTGTATGTACAAATGCGCCAACTTTGTAAAATAACAACAAAACATTCAAAATAGTATGAAAACAAAAATCTTAGCCCTCGCCGCAATTGCACTATTTGCAATAGTATCAATTTCTTGTTCAACCTCAGATTCTGAACCTGTGTCAGAAGTTGTTCCGCCAGTTACTGTAGGCAATACGGGCGATTTACGACTATTTGTTATCGATACCGCTAAAGTCAACACGATAACAATGACTGGAACCAACGAAACAACGATTCTAAACAGAAAAGTAAATTCTAACAGTTACATTGGTAGTTTTTCTTTGAACAATGACGCTTCTAAATTCGTGTATGTTGACAATCAAGGCGGAATGGTCAATGGCTTATATGTGCAGTCAAAATCGGTTCGAGTTGCCAATGCAAATGGTAGCGGAGATATGGCTATTTATACTGCTCCAGCAAATACCAACACTGTATCAAATGACATTGGATTTGTAAAATACGGTAGTTCTAAAATTTATTTTACAACAACAACACAAACTACCGTTGGTGGTGCAATTGGCACTATTGTTAAACTAAACTCGACTAATTTTGACGGAACGGGCTTACTGTCCGAAAACTATAATGCTGCGCCATTATCAGTTTATAAAGCAGATCTAACATCGGATGGAAAATATTTAGTAACAATGCGAGTAGCACCAAATATTCCTAGAATCGAAATTATGGATAGAACTGGCGATAATGGCGGAGGAACAGTTATTGGTCAAGAAGATTTAACTGCTGATAAAGAGCGCGGTTCAGCCCCCATATTTTCTTACAACAATAAATTTGTATATTATGCCTATGCTGAGAGTCAATCTCTAAAGGTTAGAATTTTTGATATGACTACTAAAACTTGGGAATCAAAAACCATTGCAACAAATTTTACACCAACGTCATTTTTTATGACAATATCAGTCGCTAGCGACAATAATCGTGGTGTTGTAGTTGTAGATTCTTATAGCAATACGCCTACCAAATCTTATGTTTTTAATTTAGCCGGCAGCTCATTTACAACATTCAATAATAATGATAAAACCATTGCTTATATAAAAGCGTTTTAGATAATGTAGATTTTTGATTTTCTAAAAAATAAGCCAAACGGCTTATTTTTTTGTGTTTATAAATACCTCAAATTTGTAATGTTAATAATGATAAATCAATTTAATATTTTAATATGAAAACAAAAATTTTAACCGTAGTAATGATTGCACTTGTTGCAATAACATCTTGTACACCAGATGACAACAATAATTCTTCAGGTGCAACTAGTGGAATAGTGCCAACCAAAATTGTTTCCACCTACAGCGGCGGTCAAGTTTCTACTTCAACATTTACCTATTCTGGAAACAAAATAGTAGAAGAAAAAATTCTTCCAGCCGAGGATATTAGCAAACGAAAATATACCTACACTGGTGTTAATATTACCAAAATAGAAGAATTTGCTGGGCCGACATTTAGTGCTTTTGGTGGTAAAGTTTTAACATACGAAAACGGAAAAGTAAAAACTGTAACAGATATTGCTGTTGCTGGTTATAACGGTGATTTGACTAAATTAACGTATGCTTATAATGCAGATGGGACTATTACAACAACATCGTCTAGTATCAACCAAACAACAAAAGTAGAAACCGCCAACGGTCGCCAAATGCGGTACACTTATACTGCTGGATTATTAACAAAAACCGAATCTATTTCGGGCGGTGTCGTGGGTCAGGTAACCAATTATACAAATGACATTGGAAAAAACCCAGCTTTCAAAAACGTTTTGGGTTTTGACCAAACTTTGGCAGAAGGCAATTTGAGATTATCAACAACCTATGTCGGAAGTTCAAATCCCGGACAAACTTTTACCTACACTTATAATGCTGCTAATTACCCAAGTCAAGTGTTACAACCTAATGCTTATGGAACACAATCTAAAACACAGGTTTTCACGTATTAAATAATTTTACAAACAAGCAAGTTATATTTTTTTTAGCTTTACAAAGATTTCTAACTTGCTTATAACTTTAAATACAAATTAAAATGAAAAAATTACTACTATTACTTATCTTGTTCAGCAACGGATTATTGGTAAACGCACAAATTGGAGGCGGTTGGGATTGGGCATTCAATACCGGGACATTAGGTGGTGCTACAATCAAACATATGAAATATACTGCTGATGGGTCTGAAATTCTTTTTGGCGGATCAGCTTTGGCAGCTGCCTATTTTGGTTCAACCACACTTACAGCTCCACCACCATTGGCCGGATATCCGGGAAGTATCAAATTCTTTGGGAAAATAAATTCGGCAACCGGTGTACCAACTATAATCAGGTCATTCAGCAATATACCATTAAACTTTGATTGTATCACTACCGATAATGTTGGTAATTTTTATACTGGCGGAGCATTTGTAAGCACAACTGAATTTGATTTAGGAAACGGTGTCATTATACCTGCCTCGGCATTTAAAATGAATGTAATCGTTAAGTTTAATGCAACTGGAAACGCAATCTGGGCAAAAACATTTTCTATGGGCACTTTAGGAGCTGCTAACAATGTAGTCTTTAAGTTGGCAGTTTCAAATGCAGGCAATGTTTTCTTCACGGGTTTAAATTTTAATACAAACAATAGACCATTATATAAATTGGATAGTAATGGAAATACGTTGTGGTTTAAAAACGCATCTGGTGCAGGAATTGGAACTAGCAATAATCCATCTTACTTAGCGGATAAATTTATAGACGACAACGAAAACGTACATTATTTTGTTTATGGCACTGGCACTGCTGGTGTTACTTTTGATGGTGTTGCATATCCAGTCGCAAGCGCAAGCGTTGGATATTCCACACTTATTTCATTGAATGCATCTGGAAATGTATTTAATGCAAAAACTTATGCTGGTGCCGTCTCTCATTTTCAAGTAAATCGTATCAATGGGAATTTATCTTTTTGTTGGAATCAACTAGACCCAAACCCAAGCCCATTTGCTGGGTTACCTTTTTCCTTTGCTTCTATATCTCCAGCCTATGCTTTTTATTCCAAAGTTTTTATGGAAATAGATAAAAATTTGAATTTTATAAAGGCCAAGGATTTATTGATAAACAACCCGTTCGCTCTCACAACTGACGATTACAACCAATATTTGAATTTACCAAATGGAAAATTATTATTATCTATAAACCTCACTAAAACAGTTATTTACAGTGCAGGTGTCGATTCGTTTTATCCAGCAGAGCCTGTAAATTATGCTAGTGCCATACTAGAAACAGATACAAACTGGGAGATAACAAAATTTATTTCGGGTGGAAAAGCGCCTTATACTTCACAAAGTAATATTGCTGCGTTTAATGACACCTACCTTATTGCGGCTGGTTTCGATGCGGCTGCAATTGGTACAGCATCTACTAACTTGCCGACCACTTCATTTGGTTCTGTTACCTTAACCGGAATGAACGCAGCAACAAATATTACTACAGCTTATGGTTCATTTTCAAATTTTAGAACCGATGTTGCTTTGGCACAATGTAAATCATCTAATTTTCCAACAATTGCATCGACCACCTGGTTAGGTACAACTAACAATTGGGACACTGCAAGCAATTGGTCAAACGGTGTGCCTTCAAATACTATGAAAGCCCTTTTTAATCAAGCTACTGCTAATTATCCTACCGTTTCAACTACACCTACAGCGGCTTCTTTAGAAATAAATTCGGGCGTATCATTAACCTTACCAGCCACTTTAGCTTTGTCTGGAGCAATCAAAAATGATGGAACAATAATTCTAAACAATGCTGGCTTTTTTCAAGGATTCGGTGTCAAAGAATGGAATGGGTCGGGTAGCGTGAATTTTACAGGAACTCCAGCGACCTTATTCTTTGCCAATTTTGAAAACGCACTAATATTAAATACCAATCTTACCACTTTTTATGATTTGAAAGTGCCAACTGTTTCGCTAAATACAGCAAAAATTAATTTAAACAATAAAAAATTAAGTATTACTGATAGCAGTCCAACGGCTATTTTAGGTGCAAGTACAACCAATTATATTTATGGCGGTACTTTAGAAAGAAAAATAAATTCTACCGGAGATTATGAATTCCCGTTGGGTGATTTTTCAAAAATACAATCTGCAACAATAAGCACTAATAATTTAGTAGGTGTAGATAAAATTGCAGTCAAATATAATGATGGTGCAATTACAGGAACCACGCCCAATGCGGACTATAGTGGGATAACGATAACGAGCGCATTGAATGGCGGATGGTTTTCAATTTCGCCCAATCAACAACCAACATCGGGGACTTATGACGCCATTCTAAAGATTCAAAGTTCAACTAATTTGAGCGCTACAGTGGGCAATTATGTAGTTATTAAAAGGGATAACAGCACTTCGGCTTGGAGTGTTGGAGGTAATTACACATTAGGATCTGAAGCTAGTGGTATGGTAACGGCTAGAAATAATGGTTTAACTTCTTTTTCAGATTTTGCAATAGGAATAGCCAGTTCCCCGATTGTTTTGTCAAATCCAAAATTTCAAAAACAGCAACTTACTATTTATCCCAACCCAGCAAAAGAACACGTTAGTTTGTCTTTCAAAACGATTTTGGATTATGTGAATGTCAAAATAATTTCAATCGCTGGTCAAACAGTTTACGAGAAATCAAATCTTTCAGGTAATAATTTGACGTTCAATGTGTCGGATTTAACTAAAGGTATTTACATTATTCAAGTTTCAGATGGGACTTCGGTAAGCACTTCAAAATTCATAAAACAATAAATTAAAAATTTGAGTTCAATAAAAAAGTACGATTTTTGTTGTATTTTTTTATGTCTAAATTAAAAATAAATTTATGAAATTAAAAGGCCACTAGAAATTAATCAAAAAGCTAAGACTAATAAGTTGATTTAGAATTCTTTTCCTTTGCGATATTTTTTTTACTTTTATAAAAAATTAAAAATGCAAAACAGAATCATCATCGCAATTGTTGCCATAAGCGCCATTGTTCTACTTTTTAAATTCTGCGATTTCAAAAAAGAAGATGATTCAACACTAGATTACAATACTAATCTCATTCAGCAACAAATTGTAAACGTTGGTAAACTGGTTGTTACCGAAGGTCATTTTGCCGAAGTGATTACATATAAAGATCAAGATGAGTATTTAATGGGAGCGGTTTCTTTCGAAAAGAAAGCCATTGTCATCGTCAATGCTGATGTGACGGTAGCTTATGATTTGCACCAAATGAAATACGATATCAACGAGAAAAATAAGACCATCACCATAATTAATATCCCAAAAGAAGAAATAAAAATAAGTCCTGATTTACAATATTATGATGTAGAACAAAGTAAATTAAATCCTTTCACTGGTGAGGATTATAACAAAATCAATAAAATGGTTCGAGCCAATCTAGCTAAGAAAATTGAAAAATCTTCGTTAAAATCTAATGCTAAAAACAGATTGATTTCGGAACTTTCTAAAATGCTGATTCTAACCAATACGATGGGTTGGAAACTACAATACGAAGGAAAAGTGATTGAAAATGAAGCCGATTTCAATCAAAAAATAAAGGGCTAAAAACAAGTAAATCATTTCTTTATTCTCCCTGTTTTTTTATCAAATCCATAAGGACAATGGCGACAGCCACTTTTACAACAATACCCTCTTTTTAAGTGGTGTTTTTCGGTAAAACATTTATAACCTTCGGACGTTAAATAAAAATCTTCCCCTTCAATTAATATATTTTCATTACTTTGCTGCTTCATACGGCAAATTTATACACTTTATCACGAATGTTTCTAATTGTTAGTCAATATTTAATTCCAAAAGGATTTCGTGGATTGACTTTGTTTCCGTTTGTGTTTGTAAAATATCGATTGGATAAAGAAAATTCGGTTTTTATGAACCACGAGCGAATTCATCTGCGTCAGCAATTAGAAATGCTATTTTTCCCATTTTTTATTTGGTATTTTATGGAGTTTTTGTTGCGGTGGATGCACTATAAAAAGTTTGATGTGGCATATCGAAATATCAGTTTTGAACGTGAAGCCTATGCTAAAGAAAAAGACCTTCACTATTTAAAGAACAGATCAATTTGGAATTTTTTGAAATATATTCGTTTGGTGGCTGTTTTCTGAATCGTATCTTTGTTCTAAATTCTAGTTGTTTTGCAAGAAATTCTAACCCAAAAAATAAAAATATTCAGTAAAAGCATTTCCCTGTTTATGCGACGGGAAGACCTTATTCATCCTTTTATTTCAGGAAATAAGTTCCGAAAACTCAAATACAATTTACTTCAAGCAAAATTAGAAAATCACGATACTCTAATTACTTTTGGTGGAGCATTCTCTAATCATATTGCCGCTACAGCTTTTGCAGGAAGAGAATACGGGTTCAAAACTGTTGGAATTATTCGAGGAGAAGAATTAGAAAGCAAGATTTTGATTAATCCAACTTTAAAATTCGCTCAGGAATGTGGTATGCAGTTTAAATTTGTCACTCGGGAAAACTATCGCCACAAAGCAGATGTTAATTTTATTGAAAACTTTAAACTTGAATTTGGTAATTTTTACCTCATTCCTGAAGGCGGAACCAATGAATTTGCAGTTCAAGGTTGTCAAGAAATTTTGTCCCCAAAAGATTCCGAATATGATTTTGTTTGCTGCTCAGTTGGAACTGCCGGAACAATTAGCGGTCTTATAAACAGCAGTTTACCACACCAAAAAGTTTTGGGATTTCCTGCTTTGAAAGGTGATTTTTTAAACGATGAAATTTGTAAATTTGCCCGAAATCAAAATTGGGAATTAATAACCGATTATCATTTTGGAGGTTATGGGAAAGTGAATGCAGAATTAATTACTTTTATCAATAAATTTTATTCAGATAATCAGATTCCTTTGGATCCCATTTATACGGCAAAAATGGTTTTTGGCGTTTTGGACTTAATCAATAAAAATTATTTTCCAGAGTATTCCAAAATTTTACTCATTCACACCGGAGGAATTCAAGGAATTGCAGGGATGAATATCAAATTAAAAAACAAACATTTACCAACAATAGATACAGATGTATAAAAAGATAGTACTAATAGTAACAATTTTGACATTGGTAAGCTGTAACAGTTCTAGGTCAGTAATTGTAACAACAAAAAACCAAAAAGCAAACCAAAAAAAGTCCAACCCATCTCAATCGACGTCGAAAACAGGCGCGACTTCAGATTTGGTGAATGGTTACATTTTTAATTACAAAGATATCGCGATGAGCAATATGAGAAATTTTGGTATTCCTGCTAGTATCATTTTGGCTCAGGGAATTTTAGAATCGGGTGCGGGTCAAAGTAAATTAGCCATAACATCAAATAATCATTTTGGCATAAAATGTTATACCGATTGGAAAGGCGAAACTACGTTGTATGATGATGATAGAAGTCAGGAATGTTTCAGAAAATATAAAAATCCAGAAGAATCCTTTCAGGATCACGCTGATATTGTGTCTAAAAGAAAACGTTATGCTGTATTATTCGATTTACCCAAAGGTAATTACAAAGCTTGGGCCAAGGGATTGAAAGATGCGGGTTATGCAACTGATCCTCAATATCCTGAAAAACTAATAAATTATATCGAACGGTATCATTTAGACGAATATGATACTATGGTGTTAAAAGGAAAAGATGTAAGTTCAGACAAAAGACCTTCACGAAGGACTTCTTCAGAGGACGACAATCGGACTAGTAAATCAAAACAATATGAAGTGCAGCAAGGAGATACTTTATATTCGATTTCAAAGAAATTTAATGTTTCTATTGAAGAGATAAAGAAGCAAAATGATATTTCTGATAATGCCATTTCGATAGGGCAAAACTTAAAAATTCAATAAAAATTAGTAGTGGAGTTTTTTTTGACTGAAACCCATAACCCATAACCCAAAACCCATAACCCAATGTTATATCAAAGAAGTAGTCAGCTTTTTGCAGAAGCAGAAAAAGTAATTCCAGGAGGCGTAAATTCACCTGTTCGTGCCTTCAAAGCAGTAGGAGGAACTCCTATTTTCGTTAAAAGTGCTAAAGGAGCTTATCTTTTTGATGAAGACGGAAACAAATTAATAGATTACATTAATTCTTGGGGACCAATGATTTTGGGTCACGCTTTTCAACCCGTTGTAGATGCTGTAATCGAAAAAGCCAAATTAGGAACTTCCTTTGGAATGCCAACAGAATTAGAAACTCAAATCGCAGCCTTGGCAGTTTCGATGGTGCCAAATATTGATAAAATTAGATTCGTAAATTCAGGAACTGAAGCTTGTATGAGCGCCATTCGATTAGCTCGTGGATTTACTAAAAAAGATAAAATAATCAAATTTGCAGGATGTTATCACGGACATTCCGATTCTTTTTTGATACAAGCAGGAAGTGGAGCCGTCACTTTTGGAAGTCCAAATAGTCCGGGAGTTACTGCTGGAACTGCCAAAGATACGTTACTTGCAAAATACAATGATTTAGAAAATGTAGTCACTTTAATCGAAGCCAACAAAAACGAAATTGCAGCTATAATTGTCGAACCTGTTGCGGGAAATATGGGTTGTATTCCGCCAAACAAAGGTTTTCTGGAAGGCTTGCGCCAATTGTGTACAGACAACGGAATTCTCTTGATTTTTGATGAGGTAATGACAGGGTTTAGACTCGCTAGAGGTGGAGTTCAGGAATTATTCAACATCAAAGCGGATATTGTTTGCTTCGGAAAAGTAATTGGTGGCGGTTTGCCAGTTGGTGCTTTTGCTGCGAGAAATGAAATTATGAATTATTTAGCGCCACTTGGCCCAGTATATCAAGCGGGAACTTTGTCTGGAAATCCGTTAGCAATGGCTGCAGGATTGGCAATGTTGCAAGCATTGGATTCTGATAGCCAAATTTTCAAGAGACTAGAAGAAAAAACAGCTTATTTGGCTGCTGGAATAGACAAAGTTTTAAAAGCAAATAAAGTTGATTTTACAATAAATAGAATAGGTTCAATGGTTTCAGTGCATTTTGCCGAAACTCCTGTTGTAGATTTTCAAAGTGCTGCGAAAGGCGACAACGAAACTTTCAAGAAATTCTTCCACGGATTGTTGAATGAAGGCATTTATATTGCGCCATCAGCATATGAAACTTGGTTTATTACCGATGCGCTTTCTTATGAAGACTTGGATTTTACCATTCAAGCTGTTGATAAAGTTTCAAAGACTTTTTAGAAATTAAATATTTCCTGCTCCCTCTCCTTTGCTTCTCCAGTTCGCTATCGCTCGTGTGGAGAGGGTTGGGGTGAGAAAAAAAAACTTCCGGTAACCAGCCGGAAGTTTAACAAACCAAATAATTATTTTAACCTTTTCTTTCTGGTCTACCCTCTTGATTTCCTTTAGTTTGACCGTTTCTTTTTCCTTGGCGACTCGCTTGATGGTCATCTCGTAAAGCGGCCCATTTTTCAAATTGTTTTGCATTTAGTATTTTTTCCACTCTTTTTTTTGAAGCAATTTGTTCGTCAAGCATTTTAATTTGCATTGCAAATCGTTCATCATTTGTAGGTTTTACTCCTTTTTCTTTCATTGCTTTCATCTCAGTTTTGTGAGATTCTATGGTTGCAATTTTATCCGAAATAATAATGCTCATTTCTTTTTGTTGCACACCAGTCAAATCTAATTCCAAAGTCATCTTTTTTAACATCAATTGACTTTTTTGTTCTATAGTAAATTGCTCCATTGCATTTCCTTGATGTTTCCTGTCTTTTTGTTGCGCTATTATAGTTGTCCCAACTATTAACAAAGCTACTACAATTAATTTTTTACTCACAATTTTAAAATTGCTTTTTTGTTGTTCGTGACCCCCGCCTAAAAGGCGAACTGATGCAATAGTCTTCGATTTCATTTTAAGTATTTTTTTTAAGTTATAGAGATCAGACCTATTATAGTTCTAAAGGTTTAATCATTAACATAATTTTAATTATTTCATTTTCAATTATATATAAAATACTTTTTTAAGTATGATTACAATCATAATCAGTCGAATAAACAATTCGGAAATTTGTAAAAGAAATTTTAAAATTAATTTTTATGTACAAATTATCATTATTTATCGTTGCACTAGCACTATTTACTTCTTGCGGTAAGAAGGAAAATGCCACCGAAGATTTTTCTACTACCGGAGCCTCAACTGAAAAATCTGCTGATCCGGCAACCTATGATCCAAACAGAGGTCTAGGAAAATTCACCACGGTAGATTTAGGCGCCAATTTAGACGCTGCTATGGCTGCCGAAGGTGAAAAAATTCAGTCCGTTAAATGTTCAGCTTGTCACAAATTGACAGACGAAAAATTAGTTGGTCCGGGTTGGAAAGGAGTTACTTCTCGTAATAAACCAGAATGGATAATGAACTTCATTACCAATCCTGATCCAATGATTGACAAAGACCCTAAAGTTCAGGCAATGTTAGAACTATGTTTACTGCGTATGCCAAATCAATCCCTTTCGGATACTGATGCAAGAAACGTTCTAGAATTTATGCGCAAAAATGACGGAGTAAAATAAGTAGCACAAAAAACCAATTTAAAAAACCAAAATTATGAACAATAAATTTTTAAAAGCAGGTTTAACCATCGTAATGGTAGCCGCATTTTTTAGTTCTTGCAAACCCAAAAACTCAGGAGATGTTGTAAGTGGTGATGCTGCTCAAAAAGCGTATGTAGCACCAGGAAAATATGACGAATTTTATAATTTTGTTTCTGGAGGTTTCAGTGGGCAGGTAAGCGTTTATGGTTTGCCAAGTGGAAGACTATTGAGAGTTATTCCTGTTTTCTCAGAAGACCCGCAAAGTGGTTATGGTTATAGCGAAGAAACAAAACCTATGTTAAACACGTCTCACGGTTCTATTCCTTGGGATGATCAGCATCACGTTGAAATGTCTCAAACCAATGGTGAAGTGGATGGTCGTTGGCTTTTTGCCAATGCAAATAATACGCCTCGTATTGCTCGTGTAGATTTAAAAACATTTAAAACTACCGAGATTATTGAGTTACCAAATAGCGCAGGAAATCACTCCTCTCCATTTATTACACAAAATACAGAGTACGTTGTTGCAGGAACTCGGTTTAGCGTTCCGCCAGATAATGTAAATGGTGATGTGCCAATCAATACTTACAAGAATAATTTTAAAGGGTATTTAAGTTTTGTAAAAGTGGGTAAGGAAGGTCAAATGGATATCGCTTTCCAAATTGCAGCTCCAGGAGTAAATTTCGATTTAAGTCACGCTGGTAAAGGCAAATCACACGGTTGGTTTTTCTTCTCTTGCTACAATACAGAACAAGCCAATACTTTGCTTGAAGTGAATGCTTCCCAAAAAGACAAAGATTTTATTATGGCTGTAAACTGGAAAAAAGCCGAAGAATATATCAAAGCCGGTAAAGGTAAAAAAGTAGCAACAAGATATGTTCACAATACCTATGACGAAAAAACCCATACTGCAAAATCTGAAATGAGAACTGAAGTTTTAGTTTTAAGTGCAAAAGAATTGAAAGATATTTGTTATATGATTCCTTGCCCAAAATCACCTCACGGTTGTGATGTTGATCCAACAGGAGAATACATTGTAGGTTCAGGAAAATTGGCCGCTTTGATTCCAGTATTTAGTTTTGATAAAATGCAAAATGCCATCCAAAACAAACAATTTGACGGTAATTATGATGGAATTCCAGTGATCAAATACGAAGCTACATTATATGGTGAAGTTCAAAAACCTGGTCTTGGACCATTGCATACTGAATTTGACGGAAAAGGAAATGCTTATACTACTTTCTTTGTTTCTTCTGAAGTGGTGAAATGGGATATCAAATCGTTGAAAGTATTGGATAGAGTCCCTACTTATTACTCTGTTGGACACCTTTGTATTCCTGGTGGCGATAGTAGAAAACCTTTCGGGAAATACTTGATTGCTTACAACAAAATTACCAAAGATAGATACTTGCCAACGGGTCCAGAATTGGCTCAAAGTGCGCAGATATTTGACATTAGTGGCGATAAAATGCAATTAATTTTAGACTTTCCAACGATTGGAGAACCACATTATGCACAAGCAGCTCCTGCTGATTTGATTCGAAATAATGGGCAGTTGAAATTCTATAAAATTGAAGATAATAACCATCCTTTCGTTACTAAGGGAGAAAAAGAATCCAAAGTGGTAAGAAGCGGAAGTCGAGTAGATGTTTATATGACTTCAATTCGTTCTCACTTTGCTTCAGATAATATTGAAGGAATAAAATTGGGTGATGAAGTTTATTTTCACGTGACAAACTTGGAACAAGACTGGGATGTTCCTCACGGATTTGCCATAAAAGGTGCCGATAATGGCGAGCTGTTGATTATGCCAGGAGAAACCTGTACATTGAAATGGATTCCTAAAAAAGTGGGTATTGTTCCTTTCTATTGTACCGATTTCTGTAGTGCTTTGCACCAAGAAATGCAAGGATATGTGAGAGTGTCTCCTGCGGGAAGTACTGTTCCATTGACTTTTAGCTTGGGAACTAATCAGCCAGCAACAAAATAATTAAATCTAGGTTAAAATTATTATTTATTGAACCATTAAGTGATTAAGTATGTTAAGTTTCAAGTATCTTAATGTGAATTAATTACTTAATGGTTCTTTTTTTTACTTTAAGAAAAATTAATTATGAAAAGTTTAAAAATTTCTATGGTATCAAAAGTGATGCTTTTGTTCACAAGTGTGTTGTTTATAGGCTCTTTATTTGTGCCAATGTGGCGCATAGAATTACAAGCGCCACAATATCCTGAAGGCTTGGTTATTCAGCTTTACGCCAATAAAATAGGTGGAGATGTAGCCATAATCAATGGATTGAATCACTATATAGGTATGGCAACTTTACATACCGAAAACTTTTTTGAATTTAAGGTATTGCCTTATATTTTCGGAGCTTTTGGGTTTGTTTCTCTTGTATTAATTTTTATTGCTCGTAGGAAAGCAGTTTTAGTTTTTTTAATTTCGTATGTATTGTTTGTTGTTTTAGCAGCTATAGATTTTTACAGATGGAATTACGAATACGGACATAATCTTAATCCAAATGCTGCAATAGTTGTTCCCGGAATGGCGTATCAACCGCCATTAATTGGGTACAAACAACTGCTCAATTTTGGAGCTTATTCTATTCCAGACACAGGAGGTTGGATGTTATCATTGGCGGGAATATTGCTTGCAATAGTGGTTTTACTTGAATTTAAAATTTTTAGAAAAGCAAAATTATGAAACATTATTATGCTATTATAGTGCTCTTTTTAATCATTGCTTGTGGATCAAAAGAGGCTCAGCCCATAAAAATTAACGTTGATAATTGTGATTTTTGTGGAATGAGTATTGCCGACGGAAAATTTGGCGCCGAAGTAATTACCGAAAAAGGAAGGGTTTTTAATTTTGACGATATAGGATGTATGCTGAATTATTGCAAAGAAAATTCTAATACTAAAATGGGGGCTTACTTTGTCAATGATTTTTCTAAAGACAATGAATTAATTCCAGCAAATACAGCATTTTTTCTTTTGGGAGGAAGTATTCAAAGTCCAATGCGTGGTGGTATTATTGCGTTTTCTAAAGAATCTGAAGCTAAAGAATTTGGAGTAAAACTCGATGCTAAACCAGTCACTTGGGAAGCCATTTTATCAAAATAGTCCTAGCCAAAGTTTTAAATTTTTGATAAGATATTTATTTAAAAAATGAAAAATATATTCATTCTCATTCTACTTTTTTCTTCTTTACTTCAAGCTAAGGTGATTGAAGTAGGTATAACTAAACCAATAAAATCGATTAAAAAGGCAATTGATTTGGCAAATGTTGACGATACTATTTTAGTAGATAAAGGAGTTTACAAAGAAGGAAATATTGTTATTAATAAAAGAATAAAGTTCATTGGTCAAGGTTTTCCAATATTAGACGGGCAAAAAAAATACGAAGTTTTATCTGTAAAAGCCGATGGCGTTATTGTTGAAGGTTTCAAAGTGATAAATTCAGGTTATGGAACGCTCGAGGATCCTTGCGGCATAAAAGTTTACAACCGAAAAAATGTTGTGATTCAAAACAATATTCTCGAAAATAATTTCTTTGGAATTTATATTCAAAACGGGACAAAATGTAGTGTAAAAAACAATAAAATCAGTGCTCACGGCAAACAAGAGCAACTAATTGGCAACGGAATTCACTGCTGGAAAAGCGACAGTTTACAAATTTCGGATAATACAATTTCAGGTCATCGTGATGGAATTTATTTCGAATTCGTTACCAATTCGATAATTAAGAGAAATTTTTCAACAAAAAATGTGCGTTACGGTTTGCATTTTATGTTTTCTAATGATGATGCTTATGTTGCTAACATTTTTAAAAATAATGGTGCTGGAGTTGCAGTAATGTTTACCCGAAGAGTCAAGATGATTGCTAATGTTTTTGAAGAAAACTGGGGAGATGCGGCTTATGGTTTGTTTTTAAAGGAAATTTCGGATAGCTACATTATTGGAAACAAATTTGACAAAAACACTTCTGGAATTCATATGGAAGGAACGAGCAGAATTAAAGTAGAAAAAAATACTTTTGAAGCCAATGGTTGGGGAATGAAAATTCAGGCGAGTTGTATGGATAATACCATAAAAAACAACAATTTTGTTGGGAATACTTTTGATATTAGTACCAATGGGAGCCTGGTCTTGAATACATTTGATAGTAATTATTGGGACAAATATGAAGGCTACGATTTAGACAAAAACGGAATTGGCGACGTGCCTTTTCGTCCCTTGAGTTTGTTTGCAGTGCTTACTGAAAATAATCCTTCAGCGATGTTGCTGTTCCGTAGTTTTATGATTACACTTTTAGACAAATCGGAGAAAATTTTACCCAGCATCACGCCAGATAATTTTATTGACAAAACGCCATTAATGCACTCTTTATCTTTATGATCGAAATTAAAAGTATATATAAAAAGTTCGGAAAATTAGAAGTTTTAAACGATGTCAATCTTACTTTCAATAAAGGAGAATGCATTGCCTTAATTGGTCCAAACGGTTGCGGAAAAACGACTTTGATAAAAAGTATTTTGGGGATGGTGATTCCTACCAAAGGCAATATTTTATTTGATGGAAAATCGGTTCTTAATCAATATAAATACAGGGAACAAATAGGGTATATGCCGCAAATTGGGCGTTATCCCGATTATATGACTGTAGGTCAAATTATCGAAATGATTAAAAAAATCCGAAATTCAAATGAAGATTTGGACGACGATTTAATCAAGGCTTTTGAACTCGAAAAGATATTCGACAAGCAAATGCGAACTCTTTCTGGCGGAACAACTCAAAAAGTAAGCGCCATTTTAGCCTTCCTTTTCAATCCCGATGTGCTGATTTTAGACGAGCCAACAGCAGGTTTAGATCCATTGGCTTCGGAAATTTTGAAAGAAAAAATTATTAAAGAAAGAAAAAAAGGGAAACTAATTTTGATTACTTCCCATCTTTTGAGTGAATTAGACGATATGATTAGCCAAATTATTTTTATGCAAGACGGCAAAGTTCATTTTCATAAAACCATCGCTGATTTGTTGGAATCCACAAACGAACAAAAAATATCAAAGGCAATTGCCAGTATTTTGAAATCTAAAAAATAGAAAAATAGAAAAATTGTATAATGTATATTGTAAAAAACGAATCAGAGCACTAATTACAATATACATTTTACATTATACAGTAAAAAAAATGAACAGAATCATTAAAATCATATTTCTCGACATTCTAAAAAACAAGATCGTATTGGGGTACACCTTGATTTTAGCACTACTATCCTGGAGTTCCTTCGGATTGGAAGATAATTCTGCCAAAGGATTACTTACGATTTTGAACGTAATTTTATTTACTGTTCCATTAGTTTCCATCCTTTTTGCAACGATTTATTTATACAATTCTTCCGAATTTATTGAACTATTGTTAAGCCAACCTGTAAAAAGGAAAAAGATTTGGTTGAGTTTGTTTCTCGGATTGTCGCTGTCAATGCTTGCTGCTTTTTTTATTGGCGCAGGAATTCCGCTTTTGATTAATGCACCTGACAGTGTTGGAATAATGATGGTAATTGTAGGCTGTTTGATTTCCATAATTTTTGTGGCTTTGGCCTTTTTGAGTTCCATTCTTACCAGAGATAAAGCAAAAGGAATTGGAATTGCTATTATGACTTGGTTGTATTTTGCTTTGCTTTTTGACGGTCTGGTTTTGTTCTTATTATTTCAATTTTCGGAATATCCAATCGAAAAAGCAATGGTAGGGGTAACTGCTTTAAGTCCAATAGATTTGGCACGAATTCAAATTTTACTGCAGCTTGATGTCTCAGCGATGATGGGTTATACGGGAGCTATTTTCAAGGATTTCTTCGGAACGACATTGGGACTGATTATTTCGTTTATGTTATTGTGTTTGTGGGTAATCATTCCTTTTTTTATTTCTCTTAAAAAATTTAAAAACAAAGATTTATGATGTTTAAAGAACTATTACAAAAGCTAGAAACTGCCGAAAATCCATTTGCGCAAATCGTGCAAAAAACAGATTGCAGTAAAGTGTTGGTCGTTGCTTTTAAAAAAGGAATGATTCTAAAAGAGCACAAAACCGATATTCCTGCTCAATTGTTGGTCATAAAAGGATGTGTTATTTATAAAGAAAAAAATCATCAAGAATCACTTTCGTTATACGATATGAAAAATATTCAACCTGATATTTCACATTCGGTTGAAGCCCGAGAAGACAGTTTGTGTTTGTTGTTTAAAGGATAAATGTAAAAAAATATGAACGTAGATATTAAAAACAGAACGGACATAGAAACATTGATAAATGCCTTCTATGACAAAATCAAATCAGATGCCGTAATTGGTTATTTTTTTAATGATGTGGCAAAAGTGAATTGGGAAGATCATTTGCCGAGGATGTATGATTTCTGGGAAAATATTTTGTTTTCAACCGGAAACTTTAGCGGAAATCCTATGTTCAAACATAAAGAATTGCACGAAAAAAGTGCAATGACCCAGGAACATTTTAAACATTGGATTGTTGTATTTAAACTAACCGTGGACGAATTGTTTACAGGAGTCAAAGCGGAAGAAATCAAAGAACGGGCGACAAATATTGCATCGGCTATGATGTATAAAACCTTATCATAATGCTGCATCATATCTATTTGATTTTACATTTATTGGCAGCTACTATTTGGGTTGGCGGTCATTTATTTTTAGCGATTAGGGTTTTGCCAAAAGCCTTAAAAAGTAAAGACATCACACTTATTAACAACTTTAAAGATCTTTTTGAGCCAATTGGTTTGCCCTCACTTGTAATTTTAGTAGTAACAGGAATTTTGATGGCGTATGATTTTGATGCTACTTTTACCAAATGGTTTTCCTTTTCGGGTGCAGTTGAAAAAATCGTTTCTATCAAACTAATTTTGCTATTTACCACCGTAGCATTAGCCGTAAGTGCACAACGATTTGAAGCACCAAAACTTTCAGTCCATAATTTAGGTGCTTTTGCTTTTCATATTATTGCGGTTACAGTAATTGGAGTCACTATGCTTATTTTAGGGAGTTTTGTTAGATCTGGAGGAATATAAAAAAGCACCTATTAAACACTAAATATTGTTTAACAATCCAGCGTTTGCTGTATGGAGCATTAATTAGTCATTCCTTAAAAATGAATTAACAATTTGATTGTTAATAACTTGTGATTAAATTCAGTTGAAAACAGTACTTTTAAATCGCCAAAAAGTGTATATTTCGGTATAAAAAAGTGGCAATATGTTAGGCAAAATA
>NZ_JANPFL010000125.1:0-3638 GCF_031423415.1 Flavobacterium sp. | reverse complement strand
GAATTGCAAATTTTAATTATTGAGAATTTATCTCTTAAAAATATTTTAAAATTTAACATAGTTTTAACTTAAATCGTTTTTTTTTATGAATTTTGGGTCAAATAATTAGAAAGTGATTAAAATAAAAATCTTCCTCTGTTCCATTTTAATCGCTTCGGTCAATTTGGTGGCACAAACCAACGAAAGTGACAAGTTAAAAATCAAAGCATTAAGAACCCTTTTAGCCGTCCATTATCAAAGTGATGCCGAAAAACAAAAGGCTGCAGCTTTCTTGATAGACAATTTAGACATTCACGCATCTCAAAATTACAATTGGATCGATCACGCTGGTAAAAAAGTCCCTTTCAACGAACTCGATTATGCCAATTCAGAAATGGCAGTTCAAGCCTTCAAAAAATTAAATGACAGCATTAAAATTAAACCTCAAACCTACGAATTAAAAGATAGTGAAGCGCTAACCCCTGAATTATTGATTAAGAATATTGATTTGGCTTTTGATGCGTGGCGAAACAATCCTTGGTCTAAAGCCTACGACTTTGCCACTTTTTGCGAATACATCCTGCCGTATCGCAGCTTAACCGAACCATTAGAAGATTGGCGAGAGGACTATCAATTTTTAGTTTCTAGTGTGAGTACTAAAGTAGAAAACAACAATATGCCAATTGAGGTAGGAACAAGTGTACTCTCTTCTTTAAAAAATTTCAAATTTTTAGAGAGTCGACCTGACCCGATTCCGTTTTTAAGTCCAAAACAATTGTTATTTAGGCGAGAAGGATCGTGCAACGATTTAGCTAATTTGGCAATATTGGCTTGTCGTTCCGTAGGACTTGCAGTAACTTTTGATTTCACTCCTTTTTATGGGGCATCTTCCAACAAGCATTTCTGGAACACCATCATTACCGAAAAAGGAGAACACATTCCCTTTAACGGTATAAGTTCCGACAATCCGGAGGGTTTGCCTTATAATTACAAGCCTACCCAGAAGCGATTGGCAAAAGTGTATCGTAAAACCTATTCGATACAACAAAATTCATTAGCTAATATCGAGCTTTCCGGTAATATTCCGGACGGTTTTTTGAAAGAAAAAAATGTTCTCGATGTTACCGATGAATATGTCACCACAGGAAAAATAAGCATTGCGATCCAGCAAACAAACCCCGCTACTATAGGGTACCTCAACGTTTTTAATTTGGGCAGTTGGCGAACCATTGATTGGGCAAAGAAAACAGCAAATAGTTGTGAGTTCAAAAATTTAGGGATTAACATCGTGTATTTGCCTAGTTTTTATCAACCAGAAACTAAAAAAAGGACCTACGAAACCTATCCTATTTTGTTGGATTCCGACAAAAACCAAATCGTGTTAAAACCCAATTATGAGCGAACATTTTCTTTTGACATCACCAGAGATATTAAAATTAAAGGACCAACCAAAGATTTCAACTCTTTTGAAGTTTTTGAAAACGAAATTTTCAACCTTCTGGTTTGGGACAACGGATGGAAAAAAATCGAAACCGCCACGGCTCAAAATAAAGCTATTCATTTTACAAAAATCCCTGACAATGGCTTGTTTCTATTGCTCTGCAAAAAAAGTAATGGCTATGAACGAATTTTTAGAATTAACACAGAAACAAGGCAAATAGAGTGGTACTGAAAACAAATAGCAAATAGCAAATAGCAAATAGCAAAAAACAAATAGCAAATAACAAATTCCAAATCCTAAAACTCCTATGAAAACAACATTCTATTTATTTCTAACCCTTTTTTTTATAACTATCAGCTTACAAGCACAAAAAACTGTTAAGCCAAATACAGCGGCCATCGCCGATTCTTTGAAAACAATTTTTTATCAGAATGCAAAGTTTGCAAAACTAACGGACAAAAAAACTAACGAATTACTAAAAATTATTGACGAACGAAATAAGGTTGTTGCTGGTTTTATTGCTAAAAGAGAGCGACACAATGCACCATTCAATGTGCAAGATCCGTGGGTGATGTACAATTACAAAATTGACCAAGCCCAAAAGTATTATGCTAAAAAAATAAATAATTTACTTTCTTACGCGGAATATGCCCAATTTGTAATAGTAAATTTTAAAGAGGAAGCCGAGTTGAATTCGAAATTAGAATTAAAACAAGTGCTGGACAGTAATCCTAATTTAACCAAAGAGCAACAACAGCAACTGTATAATTTGATTTTTGAGTATCAATTGAATCTATTGATGACTGGGGGGTATTATAATTTTGATCAAATGTTACAAAAATCCAAAAAAGGGGCTTGGTCTTTCACTTTTGAAAAAGAGTTTGCAAAAACCTGCAAAGAATTCAACATCAAAATTGATAAACTCAAAGAATCCAGCGCTAATAACTTTCAGTGGAATTAAAATTGGCACACGGATGATACTGATTTAAACAGATAAAAACGGATTTCATCTTTATAAATCCTCTAAGAAGAATAAAATCTGTGCAAATCTATGCAATCTGTGGCAAAAAAACTTTTTGAAGCGAAGCTTTTACAAATTAGAACTCAAAAATCAGAAAAAACAAATTTTAACCATTAACCAACAATAACCTCTATGAAAAAAACCTACACAGTACTGCTCCTGCTTATCGCCATAGGAGCCACAGCACAATCGGAATGCAAAGCCAAGCTTGACACCATCAAAAAAATGATGGATAAAGAGCGGCTTTATAAAGATTACGACAAAATGTTCAAAGACCTGCTGCCTTGCGCAGAATCTGGCATTCCACTGGCACAAAACTACATCGGCCTGTTTTATCTAGAAGGTTTGGGCGTTGAAAAAGACGAAGTTAAAGGATTTCAATTTTTAGAGCAAGGAGCTATAAATAATAGCCCCATTGCCCAAAACAATCTAGGCAGCTTGTATAGAGAGGGAAAAGGTTGTACGCTCGATATGGATAAAGCCGTTTATTGGTATCAAAAAGCCGCCGATGCCAAAAACTCCCGTGCCGCTTATTCCCTAGGATATATGTATCTCAAAGGATTTGGCGTGCCACAAGATTATGCTACGGCAGTCTCTTGGTTTGAAAAAAGTAAATTCGATATGGCAAAGCATTGGCTAGGCGTTTGTCATTATTTAGGGTATGGAGTGCCACAAGACACCCAAAAAGCATTAGAATATTTCTACAGTAACGGAACGCCCAACAGTAAAGCCTTTCTCAAAAACCTAAAAATAGACAAACGAGAACTCGTTTTAGACCAAGCAGAACAAGCTATTGAAGAAGCCAGCGAAGCCAAAATAAAAATAGATCCCGAAGTGATTGCTAGCAGTCGTGAAACGATTGAAGCAGAAGCAGTCGAAAACAGCGAACTCAAAACCACAGATATTATAGGTGAATGGACGGGTCGTTTTATAGAATACGATTGGTCAGGCAAAATTCCTTTGCGTGTATTACCCATAGAAATCACATTTACCAAAAACGACCTAGGCGACCTCCAAACCAAAATCATTTTTCAGGGCAAAACCTTTGAAGATTTGGTTTTGTTTGACAACAACAACCTCTTCCTGCAAGGTTTCAAATTCAATCTCGCGCAGTTGTACAACCATAGTTTTCAGGATTTCAAGTTAGACTACACCGTTTTAGGAATGGACTTAAGCCAGAAAACTTACAACAACATC
>NZ_JANPFL010000124.1:0-19690 GCF_031423415.1 Flavobacterium sp. | reverse complement strand
CGATTGTAATGGAACTTGTGAAGTTTGTGTCTGTAAGACAGGCACAAACTTAAAAACTATTCACTATTTACTAATCACTAATTACTCCTAAATGGTAACAATATTCAAGAATTTCAACGAAGTTGTAGAACACAAAACAATAGCAACAATTTTGGAGGAAATTAAAACCGGAAAGTACAAACCCGGCATAATTTACTTGCGTAAATCTTTATCTGAAAAAAAAGAAGAAGCATATAATAAAGCTAAAAAATCACTTCCGGCTTTTACACCTTCAGGTAAATTTGTTGGTGGTCGTAAATTAGAATTCCTAACCGAATATTCAAAGTTTATAATCTTAGATATCGACAAATTAAGTACAAATGATTTGCAAAAATCAAAAAGTATAGCTGCACAAAGTGAGTTTACTTATGCGTGTTTCATTAGTCCTTCTGGAAATGGTTTAAAAATTCTAGTAAAAATAGAAACTCCAAAAACGGAACACAAAGAAACGTTCCTAAAGGTTCAAGCTCATTATGAGAATATTTTAAAACTAGAAATCGACAAATCAGGCAAAGATTTAACGAGGTTATGCTTTTATTCCTGGGATGAAAATTTATACCTAAACGAAAACGCTTCTGTCTTTGCGAGTGAAACGAAGCAATCTTGTCAAACTGAACTCGTTTCAGTTTCTCCACTGCCAACCGAGACTGTGACTGCGACTGATTACGACGCTATTTACAACCACTGCGTAAATTTCACTGAAAAAAAAGTGCAATTCGTGAATGGTAGTCGCAACGTATTTGTACATCAATTAGCGTGTAACCTAAATCGAAAAGGCGTTTCTCTTCACGAAGCTCTAGGATATATTCTGACCGACTTTGGTTATGACGAAAAAGAAGTAACTCAAGCTGTAAACAGTGCTTACGGAAATAGTCACGAGTTTGGCAAAAATGAAAAATTTGAAACACCTTTTAAACCAAAAAAGGCAGCTAATTTTTCAATAACAGATACCACTGACGAAGACGACGAAGACAAACCAAAACCAACCCAAATTGACCGTTTAGAGTTGTTTTTATCAAACAAATATGTATTTCGGCACAATATCGTTTCTGGCAAATTAGAGTTCCAATATTTCGGTAAAAAGAAATGGAATGTGATGAATGATTTTATTGAAAATTCAATGCTTCGAGAGTGTTTAAAAGGTCGGATTAAAACAAACTTATCTTCATTACGAAACTTGCTTTATTCTGATTTTTGTGTGCTGTTCAATCCATTTGAAGATTACTTTTTTAATTTACCAACCTATGATGAAAAGACCGATTATATTACCGAATTAGCCAACACAATAACCACAACAAAACAAGACCTTTGGCAGCAATGTTTCAAGAAATGGCTAGTAGCAATGGTAGGCTGTGTTCTCGATGAAAAAGTAATCAATCACACGGTTATAGTCTTCAGTGGCAAACAAGGATTAGGAAAAACAACTTGGGTGGAGAAGCTCGTTCCAAAACCTTTAAAAGAATATCTATTTTCCGGAACCATAAACCCAAACAATAAAGATACTTTGGTACAACTAGCGGAATGTATGTTAATCAACTTGGACGAATTAGAAAACTTAAACCGTTCTGAAATAGGATCACTAAAAGAAATCATTACAAAAACCCAAATCAGAATGAGAAAAGCCTACGGACACAACAACGAAACAATGCCAAGACGCGCATCATTTGCCGGAAGTGTCAATACCGCACAATTTTTAAACGATAGTACAGGTAGCAGAAGGTTTCTTTGTTTCGAGTTAGAAGACATACAATACCAGCATAATGTTGATATTAATATGGCATTTTCACAAGCTTTGTTTCTATTTAAAAGTGGTTTTAGACATTGGTTTGACCAAGAAGAAATAAAATCCATAACGGAAAATAACGAACAATACCAACTAAGAAGCCCAGAGGAAGAATTACTTTTAACGTGGTTTGAACCTTGTGAAAGAGAAAATGCTAACGCGTTTCTCAACACTTCTCAAATTGCTTCAAAATTAGCTGAAAAGGCAAAAATAAACATTACCGACAGCACAATTAACAAACTAGGTAGAGCATTAAAAAAACACAATTTCCTAAAACTAAAAAAGAACGGAATATTTGTATATGCTTTAACTGAAAACAGTTGGGAAGAAGTCGATAATAGAAACAAAATAGCAGATGATTAAACCAAAATTATAACCTCTAAAAGCAGCTCATAAAACAGAGTTCAAAAGTGGAAACGTACCGTTTCCACTTTTTTTGCTTTTGGCTCATTCTATTACTTCAAATAACTTTATTTTCACAGGGTAAGATTGGTATGTTTTTTTCAGCACAAACATTTTTTATTTTATTTTTTCTACAAAAATCGGGCAACATCAGACCATTTCAAAGTATTTTAGTAAAGTAGTCGTTCTAGTTTACACCCAAACAGCCATATAAATCTGTTTTTTTTATACTCAAAAAACTATTTTTATTTTATTCAAAAAAAAGGTACCAATCCTACCCTAAATTTATTTTCACTCTTTTACATTCCGTTGCTTTTTCGTACTATTGTAAACGTTTTCAAAGTGCGAGAAAAATAACTCGCAATAACAATCCCTTTTATTGTGCTTTTTGAATTGTGCCTACACTGTAGACACAATTCAAATACAGTTTTATAAATCTGTAATTAGCTAATAATAAAGGATTAAGAAAGCATAATTTACACAAACAATAAAAATTACAATACCAAATAAATGGCAATCAAAAAATCAGAATTATACAGCTCTCTTTGGGAAAGTTGCAACCAGTTAAGATCTAAAGGCGGAATGGATGCTTCCCAATACAAAGATTATGTATTGACAATGCTTTTTGTGAAATATGTATCTGATAAATATGCAAACAAAACCAACAGCTTAATAGAAATTCCTCAAGGAGCAACTTTTGAAGATTTAGTAACATTAAAAGGGAAACCAGATATTGGAGAACAAATCAATAAAAAAATCCTAATACCACTTTTTGCAGCCAATGGATTAGAAGGTTCAATGGAATTAGTTGATTTTGATGATGATGATAAACTAGGTAGCGGAAACGATAAAATAGAATTGCTTTCGGGCTTAATTGCAATTTTTGAAAATCCTGCACTTAATTTCAAAAACAACCGTGCCGAAGACGATGATATTCTTGGCGATGCATACGAATTTTTGATGCGACACTTTGCAACAGAAAGCGGAAAGAGCAAAGGACAATTTTACACGCCATCGGAAGTATCTCGAATAATGGCTAAAATTATAGATGTTCACAAAGCCGATAAACCTTCATTTACAGTATATGATCCAACGTGTGGTTCGGGTTCACTATTATTAAAAGTAGTTGACGAAGCTCCAAAAGGGCTGACTATTTATGGTCAAGAAAAAGATAATGCAACTAAAGGTTTGGCTATTATGAATATGTGGCTACATGGTAACCCAGAAGCCAATATTCAAAGTAAAAACACAATAACATCGCCACAATTTAAAGAACAAGATAAATCATTAAGAAGATTTGATTTTGTAGTGGCAAATCCACCATTTTCAGTAAAAAATTGGAATAGTGGTATTTCAGCAATGAATGATGAATACAACCGTTTTCGTGGCTACGGAATTCCACCAGAAAAAAATGGAGATTATGCTTTCCTTCTTCACATTATAGCATCTTTAAAAAGCACAGGAAAAGGAGCAATTATTTTGCCTCACGGTGTATTGTTTAGAGGAAATGCCGAAGCCGAAATTCGTAAAAACATCATCGAAAGAAAATATATCAAAGGCATTGTTGGTTTACCTGCCAACTTGTTTTATGGTACTGGAATTCCTGCTTGTCTAATCGTGATTGACAAAGAAAACACCGAGAGCAGAAAGGGTATTTTTATGATTGATGCTTCCAAAGGATATATCAAAGACGGTAACAAAAACCGTTTAAGAGAACAAGACATTCACAAAATTGTGGATGTGTTTAACAATCAAAAAGAAACGGATAAGTTTGCAAGGTTCGTGACTTTTGAGGAAATAGAAAAAAACGAATACAATCTAAACATTCCTCGTTACATCGACACACAGGAAACCGAAGACATTCAAGACCTTTTTGCGCACTTAAATGGAGGAATTCCAAATCGTGACATAGCAGAACTAAAACCATTTTGGGAAGTATATCCCAATTTGCAAAAAGCACTATTCAAAAAGTATTCAGATAACTATGTACAACTAATCATTGACCATTCCGAAATAAAAGAAACTATATTTTCACACCCAGAGTTCAAGTCATACAGCGAACTACTCGAAAAAACTTATGATATTTGGAAAAACAAAATCTATACTTCATTAACCAGTATAACCAGTGAAACAGCACCCAAAAAATTCATAAATAAGCTTTCAGAAGCATTGTTAAATGACTACAAAGGCAAAGCATTAGTGGATAACTATACTATTTACCAACACCTTTTAGACTATTGGAACGAAACAATGAAAGATGATGTGTATATGGTCGTTGAAGATGGTTGGAATGCTAAAGTTCGCAGAGTTATTGAAAAAAATGCCAAAGGCAAAGAAGTAGACAAAGGTTGGACTTGCGATTTAATTCCAAAAGAGTTTGTAATCAATAGATACCTAACTAGAGAACAATTGGCAGTACAAATAAAACAAGCTGAATTAGAACTAACCCAAATAGAAATTACAGAAATCACTGAAGAGCATACAGGGGACGAAGGATTGCTTATCGATGCAACCAACGATAGTAACAAAATAACCAAAGCCACAGCAACAAAACTGATCAAAGAAATCAAGAAAGATCCAACCGAAAAAGAAACGGTTGTCTTACTTGAAAAAGTGTTATTGCTTTTAGAAAAAGAAACCCTTTTGAAAAAAGAAGTAAAAGTATTGGAAATCAAATTAGACGAACAAACACTAAAAAAATACCACGAGCTTACCCAAGCCGATGTAAAAACGTTGGTTGTTGATGACAAATGGTTAACAGCTATAAAAGCAAGTATACAAACAGAAATTGATGCTATTTCACAACGATTAACAGGCAGAGTAAAAGAACTGGCAGAACGCTATGAAAACACCTTAGACGAGCTAAACAAAAGCACGCAAGAGCAAGAACTGAAAGTAACTGCACATTTACAAAAAATGGGATTGGTATGGAATTAAAAAACAAAACCCGGAAACTTGAATTGCTTCAGCGGAAACCGGGAATAGTAATATGAAGAATTTTTAGAGTTAAAACTAAAAACGGTACTTTATAAAAAAACAGAACCCGGAGGTTTGAATTGCTTCAGGGACAACCGGGAATAAGATGATGCAAATATACAACGCATTTATGTAAAAAACAAATATTTTTTAAAATGATATATTCTGAATTCGAAAAAGTAATCACTCCTGCACGATTAGGAAGGTATAGAACCGCTTGTGGTGGAGATACTCGCAAGGCAATGACACTGTACCGTAAGAACCTAAAACTATCTCAAGAAATGTTTACGGTAGTAAGTTGTTTTGAAGTGGCTTTACGAAATGGGATCGACAGACATTACACAACAATTTATGGTAATAATTGGTTACGTACAGCAGCGGCACCAGGTGGTTTTTTTGACAATAATAAAACCAGAGTTACACAAGGATTGGTCAATAGTGCGGTTTCAGACCTCAATCATAACTATACACATTTCAAATTAATTGCAGAATTGGGATTTGGGTTCTGGAGATATATGTATTCTAGAAATCAATACAGGGTTGCAGGTAAAACATTATTAAGGGTTTTTCCATCCCGACCAAGTGCTTTAGCAGGAATTAGTTACAACAGTAACGATGTTTTCAATATACTGGTTCAAATCAACGACCTCCGCAACCGCATTGCACACCACGAACCTATTTGTTTTTTACCTGCACATTCTGTAAAAGACACGACCTATGCACGCCAACATTACAACCTGATTATTCAACTATTCCAGTGGATGCAAATAGACGAAGCAGCATTACTATATGGCATAGACCATATAAATACAATTTGTAACGAAATAGATGCTTTGTAAATATTATGGAATTAGTAAAAGAAAAGTATCAAAAAACAGAAATAGGTTTAATTTCAAGTGATTGGAAAGTTAAATCTTTAGGCGAATGCTTAATTAAAAACCCTGATTATGGTATAAATGCAGCATCTGTAAAATATAACGATACATTACCAACATATTTGAGAATAACAGATATTTCTGAAAGTGGTAAATATATTAGCCAAAATAAAGTTTCAGTTAATCATTCTTTATCAAGTTTATATTTTTTAGATGAAGAAGACATTGTGTTTGCGAGAACTGGAGCAAGCGTGGGAAAAACATATTTATATAAAAAAAGTGATGGTAAATTAGTTTTTGCAGGTTTCTTGATAAGAGCTAAAGTAAATTCTAAAATATTGAATTATCAATATTTATACTATTTAACACAAACAAAATATTACTGGTCTTGGGTACTGACAAATTCAATGCGAAGCGGACAACCTGGAATTAATAGTAATGAAATTAAATTACTACCAATTCCATTACCGCCAACACTTCAAGAACAAACAATAATAGCATCAGCAATTTCAAACGCTGATACTTGGATAACTAATCTCGAAAACCTATTAACCAAAAAACGCCAAATAAAACAAGGTGCTTTACAAGAATTACTAAAACCAAAAAAAGGTTGGGTAGTGAAGAAGTTAGGAGAAGTTGGAGAATGTATTATTGGTTTAACATATAGTCCAGATAATGTTACTAGTGAAGGTAAATTGGTTTTAAGATCATCAAATGTAAAAGATAATAAACTGGTTTATAGTGATACTGTTTTTGTAAATGTAGAAGTGTCGGAAAAATTAATTACTCGAAAAGGCGATATTCTAATTTGCGTAAGAAATGGCAGCCGTAACCTAATAGGAAAATGTGCTTATATTGATGGTCGTGGTGTTGGCGAAACATTCGGAGCATTTATGTCTGTATTTCGTTCTAATTATAACGCCTATATTTTTCAAGTTTTTCAATCCAATATTATCAAAAAACAGATAGAAGAACATTTGGGAGCAACCATAAATCAAATCACAAACAAGAGTTTAAATTCTTTTCAAATTCCTTTTCCAACAATCAAAGAGCAAGAATATATTGTTGCCATTTTAAGTGATATGGATGCAGAAATAGAGCAGCTAGAAACGAAACTAGAAAAAGCTAAAAAAGTAAAACAAGGAATGATGCAGGAGCTGTTAACTGGTAAAACACGATTGGTATGAGTGAAAATAAGTTAGTATTAAAATCTATCAATGACCTCTTGGGTAGTAAATTCTATATCCCATCTTATCAACGTGGTTACAGATGGAAAAACCAGCAAGTAAAAGCACTACTAAATGACATTTGGGATTTTAGAAATAGCAACCCAAAAACCGATGAGTTTTATTGTTTGCAACCTGTGGTGGTAACCAAAACAGAAAATATCGACGGAAATCCCTGGGAACTTATTGATGGGCAACAACGTCTTACAACTATTTACATCATTCTAAGTTATTTTAACAAACGATTAGCAGAAGACAGTAAAGGTCCAATTTTTTCGTTAGAATACGCCACAAGAGAGAATAGTAAAAGCTTTTTACTAGACATAAAAAAAGAAGATAAAGACGAAAATATAGATTACTATTTTATATATGAAGCTTTTGAAACTATAAAGACTTGGTTTTCAGACAAAATCAATTTTATAGGTAATTTCGAAAGTGTTTTATTAAACAACACTAAAGTAATTTGGTACGAAGTTGATGACGAAAGTACTAATACTATAGATATTTTCACAAGGATAAACGATGGTAAAATTCCATTAACAAATGCCGAATTGGTAAAAGCTTTGTTTTTGCAAAAGGACAATTTTGAAACAAAGCACGATTTAAAACAATTGCAAATAGCATCAGAATGGGATCAAATTGAAAAAAAATTACAAAACAATTCTTTTTGGTATTTTATATACAGCTCTAAAAATGAGATAAAATATGAAAACCGTATTGAGTATATTTTTGATTTAATGTATGATAAGAAAAAAGATAACGAAGATTATTTTACATTCAACAAGTTTCAAAATAGTTTTAAAGAAAGTATAACCAATAATAAAGGAAAACTCAACATCGATAGTTTGTGGTTAAACGTAAAAAAATATTTTCTTACGCTTGAAGAATGGTATAACAACAGAGATTTATACCATTTAATTGGTTTTTTAATAGAATACAATACGGATATCAATACCTTGAAAAAGGCATCAGACACGCAAACAAAACTGTTGTTCAAAAAGCATTTAAAAGACCTTGTCAAATTAAAATTAGCGAATATTCAGCTAGAAGAATTAGATTATGGTAGCAGCAATAAAGAAATAAAAATGGTTTTATTGCTTTTTAATATCCAAACTATCATTTCAACAGTCGAAGCAGATATGCGTTTTCCATTCGATAAATACAAATCTCAAAATTGGGATATCGAACACATAAACTCACAAGCAGATAGAACTATAAATCCAGTAGACAGAAAATCTTGGGCATTAGACCTTGTAGAATTTTATACGGGTATAAACGGGTATTCGGATACGCTAGTGAATACGCTCACATTAAAAGAAATACAACTCGAAAAAATAGAAACATTGCTAACAGATACAAAAGACATCTGTAAAAAGCTAATCAAAATTTTAGATGCAGATAAAGTAAGCGATGAATTATTTCAGTCAGTTTATGACCATATAATTAACTTACATTCTGTAAAAGATTTTGTTGATAATGACAACATATCTAACTTGGCATTATTGGATGAAGAAACAAACAGAGGGTATGGAAATGCTATGTTTTTTATTAAAAGGAAAAAAATAATAGAAAATGACAAGCAGGGAATATTTGTGCCTATTTGTACAAAAAATGTGTTCCTGAAATATTACACAAAGCATTCTGACAACAACTTAAATTGGACACAAAATGATGCAAATGATTATCTAGAAACAATGAAAGAAGTTTTGAAAAATTATTTGACCAAAAAAGTATAGAAAAATGAGTACATCCGAAAAGAATTTAGAAGGCAAAAGACTATCGTTTTATCAATTATTTACAAATAAAAAGTACAGTCTTGAAATACCGATTATTCAGCGAGACTATGCACAAGGAAGAAAATCATCTTTTGAGGTCAGAGAATTATTTTTACAAGCGTTGTTTGAATACCTCGATGAAGATATACCCAACAGAGATTTAGATTTTGTTTATGGTAGTGCAGAGTTAGAAAAAGAGGTTGAAAAGTTCATTCCATTAGATGGTCAGCAGCGTTTAACTACTTTGTTTCTATTACACTGGTATCTATCTATACTTTCAGATAATTTTAACGAGTTTATAGAAGTAATTTCATTTGAAAACAAATCAAAGTTTACTTATTTAACAAGAACAAGTTCGTCAGAGTTTTGCGATGCTTTGCTAAACAATAAAATAGATTTTGACAAATTATTAAGCTCAGATAAAAATGCTAAAAATAGTTTGTCAAAAACTATAAAAGATTGTGGCTGGTTTTTCCTTTCGTGGGAGAATGACCCAACAATTCAATCAATGCTTACAATGATTGATGCTATTCACGAAAAATTCAGTAAAAGCAAACATTTTTATGATAGATTGGTAAATGTAAATAATCCAATAATTACATTTTTATATCTTGATCTTGGTGAGTTTAACTTGACAGAGGATTTATATATAAAAATGAATTCGAGAGGTAAGACCTTAACTAAATATGAAAATTTTAAAGCCAAATTTGAACAACACATTGGTGCTCAAAAATGGGAAATTGACAAACCATATAAATTAACGTTCAATAAAATCAATAAACCGGTAACTACCAAAGAATATTTTTCTTTTAAAATTGATACTTCTTGGGCTAATCTTTTTTGGAATTATCGAAAGTTAAAGGGAGATCCTAACACTTATGATGATGAGTTGATGAATTTTATTAGAGTAATTGTTACAAATCAAAACGCTATAGATTGTGATGCAAATTCATTAGATACGTTAGAGTATTTATTGGGAACTTTTACAGCAAGAAAGCAAGCAGATTATTCTGATAATATTTCATTTTACAAATACCAAAGCTTTAAAGTGTTATCAAAAAAAATGATTAACTATTTAATCGCTGCATTAGATGCACTAGAAAACGGAAATAATAAAGTCAAAAAACTACTTGATAATTCTTTTTATTTCGACGAAAATAAATTCTTTGAAAAGGCATTATCATTTGATTTTAAGTTGCCAGAAATTGTGCAATTTCATTCGTATTTAAAATTTCTGATTGTAAACAAGAATGATAAATCTGGATTACATCAATGGATGCGAGTAGTTTATAATTTAACTGAAAACACTAACATTGATGGTGCTGCCGAAGTACAGAATGCAATAAAATCAATTGAAAAATTATTACCTCACAGTAATGATATTATAAACTTTCTAGTTTCAAGAAGTAAAAAAATTGATTTCTTTTATGGAAGACAAGTTCAAGAAGAGCAAATAAAAGCCATAATTATAAAAAAATCAGAACTTTGGAAAAACGAAATTGAAACTATTGAGCAGAACTCATATTTTTCTGGTCAAATTAGTTTTGTTTTAGAATATTCAGGAATTTTAGATTATTACGAAACTACAAATGACTTAAATTGGACAGTTGATCAAGATTTGGATTTCTTTAATTCATTTAAAAAATATTCAAATAAATCAAAAACACTTTTTGATATACTAGGAACAGAAACAAATAAAGATTTTCATTTGGAAAGAGCTGTTTTGACAAAAGGAGATTATTTAATTTCTACCACTTACAATCGATATAATTTTTTAAGTACTAAAAAAAACCCAAGAGATTATAGCTGGAAACGATTATTAAGATTGCCACCGTTAACAGCAAACGAGCCAGAAAAAACAGATTGGAAGAACAAAAGAAGTTATGTAAAACTGGTCCTTGATGATGAAAAATTTTCTAATAGCGATATAAAAAAATCATTAAAAGATATTTGTAAAAATGTACCTGATGATTGGAGAAAACAATTTGTTGAAAATGCCAATTTAATAAGATATTGTTCTCAAGGTTTTATTAGTTTTTATTCTGATGATGATATAAAGCTTTTGATGCACAAGCAGCTCAACCATCGTCATAGGGAAATGTTTACATACAACCTTTACCATAAATATTTCCAAAATCAGGAAGTAAATTTTCTACCTTTTACCAAAATTTATCAACACGAAATAAAAAGTAGTGACGATTATTCCGGCCTAGTATTAAAAGAATGGTGTCATAATAAAATTTATTACCAATTGGAAATATATAAGATAACTGATAAGAATAAATATGATTTATATTTTTTAAAGTCAAAAGGAGATAGAAATATTGAAAATTACGGTACCGATGTAAAAACTGTTTTAGCAGATAATAAAATTAATTTTGATGCAGATAATAAATATTTTACGGCTTCTAAATTTACAGAAACTAGTTTAATTTCCACTTTAAAAAAGATTTGTACAGAATTTAATAAGTTATAATATGAATAATATAGGCAAATCAGAACGTGAAAGTCAAAACAGAATTATTCAACTTTTTAAAAATGAGTTGCAATACACCTATTTAGGAAATTGGGAAGAGAAACCAAGATCGCTGCCTATAGAGGAAAATTTGCTATTAGACTTTCTGATTAATTCACAAGGATATTCAACAATTGTTGCTAATAAAGCCGTTTTGGAATTAGTCAAAGCAGCAACAAATGTTTCTAGCGGTCTATATGATGCCAATAAAGAAGTCTATAAATTACTTCGTTATGGCGTAGCAGTCCGAGAAGAATTAGGAGAACAAAAAGAACGAGCTTGGTTTATCAATTGGGCAGCACCTCACAAAAATAATTTTGCAATAGCCGAAGAAGTTACTGTAACAGGACAGCACTCAAAAAGACCTGATATTGTTATTTATGTAAATGGAATTGCATTAGGAATTATAGAATTAAAAAACAGCCGTAAAGGTGTTGAATGGGGTATTCGTCAGAACTTGGACAATCAAAAACCAATGTTTATCCAGAAGTTTTTTTCCACAATGCAATACGTTTTAGCAGGAAATGATACACAAGGCTTACGTTACGGAACCATTGAAACTACCGAAAAATACTATTTGCAGTGGAAAGAAGAAACAGGTAAAAAATTTGAATACGCCATAGACAAACATTTGTATTTGATGTGTCAGAAAGCCCGTTTTCTCGAACTGATACACGATTTTGTTGTATTCGACAAAGGCACAAAAAAACTATGTCGTCCAAATCAATTTTTTGGTATCAAGGCAGCACATAAAAATGTTCATTCTAAACAAGGCGGCATCATTTGGCATACACAAGGAAGTGGAAAAAGCTTAACAATGGTATGGCTTACCAAATGGATTAGAGAAAATATTGACAACAGTAGAATTCTTATCATAACAGACCGTGAAGAGCTTGACGACCAAATAGAAAAACTTTTTTTAGGTGTTGAAGAAAATATATATAGAACAAAAAGCGGTAAGGATTTAATCAGTAAATTGAACAATACCAGTCCTTGGTTAATTGCTAGTTTAGTGCACAAATTTGGTAGAAATTCAGAAGAAGGAGATTTTGACGGCTATATCGAAGAATTAAAAAAGAGTTTACCTTCTGATTTTAGAGCCAAAGGAAATATCTATGTTTTTGTAGATGAATGCCATAGAACACAATCAGGAAAATTGCACGATGCAATGAAATTATTGTTACCAGAGGCGCTATTCATTGGTTTTACAGGAACGCCATTACTCAAAAAAGACAAACAAAAAAGTATAGAAGTTTTCGGACCATACATTGGCGAACCCTATAAATTTGATGAAGCAGTTGCTGATGGTGTAGTGTTGGATTTATTATATGAAGCTCGTGATGTAGAACAATTTGTAACTGACCAACAAAGTATAGACGATTGGTTTGATGCAGAAACAAAAGGTTTAACAGACAGTGCCAAAATAGATCTAAAAAGAAAATGGGGAACAATGCAAAAAGTATTGGGTTCTAAATCTCGATTAGAAAAAATAGTATTTGATATAGTTAAAGATTTCAAAATAAAACCAAGATTATCAACTGGAGAAGGAAATGCAATGTTGGTATCTAGTAGTGTGTACAATGCTTGTAAATATTATGAGATTTTTCAAAATGCAGGTTTCAAAGAATGTGCAATTATAACTTCTTATAATCCACATCACGGAGATACAAAAGGCGAAGAAACCGGAGAAAGTACACCAACAGAAAAATTATTGAAATACGAAGTCTATCAAAAAATGTTGAATGGAAAAACAACAGAAGATTTTGAAGACCAAGCAAAAACGCAGTTCATAAAAGAACCTGCTAAAATGAAATTGTTGATTGTTGTAGATAAGCTTTTAACTGGCTTTGATGCGCCATCAGCTACTTATCTTTATATTGACAAATCAATGCAAGACCACGGCTTATTTCAAGCTATTTGCCGTGTAAATCGTGTAGATAACGAAGACAAGGAATACGGGTATATTGTAGATTATAAAGATTTATTCAAAAGTTTACAACGATCAATTACAGATTACACTTCAGGAGCATTCGACGAATATGATTTAGACGATGTAAAAGGATTATTGTCCGACAGATACGAAGTAAGCAAAGACCGATTAGAAAATGCTTTAGAAACAGTCATTGCATTGTGCGAACCTGTCCATCCACAAGACGAACCAAGTTTTATAAGATATTTTTGTGGCAATACCGAAAATCCAGAAGATATTAAAGAAACAGAAGAACGAAGAGTAACACTTTATAAATCAGTAGTGGCATTAATCAGAGCGTATGCAAATATTGCTAACGAAATGCACAAAATCGGTTATACAGAACAAGAAGCTGAGAAAATAAAGCTACAAGTACAATTCTATTCTGACCTTCGAGAAACCATAAAACAAGCAAGTGGTGATTATGTAGATTTAAAAAGATTTGAACCAGGAATGCGCCAATTAATGGATATGTATTTAGATGCAAAAAGCAGTAAAAAAATATCCGACTTTGAAAATAAATCCCTAGTTGATTTAATATTACACGTTAGTGAACCACCAGAACCTTATGGAAATAAAAGAAGTAAGGAAGCTGTTGCCGAAACGATTGAAAACAATGTAAGAAAGGTTATAATTGAAGAAACACAGACCAATCCCAAGTATTATGAAAAAATGTCTAAGTTGTTAGATGAACTCATAAAACAACGTAAGGAAGAAACAATTGCATATCAGGAATATTTAGAAAAAATCAAACAATTAGCTAGTGATGTTTCTAATCCAATGGGTAAAACCGATTATCCAATATCTTTAAATTCAATTGCAAAAAGAAACTTATTTGATAATTTAAATAATGATGAAATCCTCGCTTTAGCGATTGATAACGTAATCAAAAGTAACAAACTTGACGGCTGGAGAGATGGAGGTTTAAAAGAAAAGAAACTGCGTATTGCTATCAATGAAATTATAAAAGACGATAGTAAAACAGAAGAACTGATGCAAATAGTAAAAGCTCAAAATGAATATTAATATGGAAAAGATTTCTGTAGCTAATCTTACTATTGATATTGTCCGTAAAGACATCAAGAATATGCACTTGGCAGTTTATCCCCCAATGGGTAGAATTCGGTTGTCTGCACCAGAGAAAACGGATAGCGAAGTAATGCGTTTATTCGCTATTTCTAAAATTGGGTGGATAAAAAAGCACATAAAAAACTTCAATACTCAACCAAGAGAAACGCCAAGAGAATTTATTTCAGGAGAAAGCCATTATTTATTTGGCAAAAGATATATGTTGAATGTTATTGAGCATAAAGGTTTTAACAAAGTAGAAATAAAAGGAACAAAAACAATTCATCTTTTCGTTAGACCAAACACTTCAACAGAAGACAAAGGGCGAATTATGAGAGAATGGCATCGCAATCAATTAAAAAAGGTCATTCCGGAATTAATTACTAAATTGGAAAATTTAATTGGTGTCAAAACAAACGATTGGGGTGTAAAGCAAATGAGAACCAAGTGGGGTACTTGTAACATTGATGAAAAGAGAATTTGGCTTAATTTGGAGTTGTCAAAAAAACCAATCATTTGTCTAGAATATATAATTGTACACGAATTAATTCATTTATTGGAGAGAAATCACAACGATAAATTCATTGGGTATATGAACCAATTTTTACCAAAATGGAGATTGTACAAAGAAGAATTAAACAATTTACCAGTATCTCATAACGATTGGGGATATTAATAGTAGTGTAATTTTATAAATAATTTATCAAATTCAAGAAACAATGATTTTATTATAGCCATTATCTCATTCATCTGCACAAAACTTTCGTTTAGTCCAAGTATTCCTAAACTCAAGTCTTTGTTTGCTTCATTTCGCTAATAACTATAGTAATTAAATTGCGTAATATATTTACAAAAACAATAATGTGATGAATGATTACTAAAATGAAACAAAGTTTACTTTGGGAATATTTTTTTACAAACGTTGACAAAATAATAAATGTTAAAGTATAGAAATCAAATATTAATAATGATATTTGATAATTGTGTTTAATTATAACAAATTAATAATTATTAACTTAAAGATAAAAAGATGCCGAAAATTAAATTAACTCAAGTTACAATTGATAAATATAAAAGTATTCAAAACCAACAAATTGTTGATATAGATAAAGATATAACTACCATAGTCGGGATGAATGAAGCAGGCAAAACTTCGTTTTTAACAGCAATTGCAAAAACAAACTATTTTACATCAGATAGTGATTTTGAATTTGATATTACTCAAGACTTTCCAAGAAATGAGCTTATTGATTTTCAACATAGTGAAGAAGATTGTAACATAATAAAATGTAAATATGAAATTTCAAATGAGTTTATAAACGAAATAGAAGCTGAATTCGGTAAAGATGTTTATGTAAATAAAGAGTTTAGCTATACTTGTCACTATAAAGCCAAATCGAATACTTTCGAAGGAATTTCAACTAATTTAAAAAAATATTTAGAATTAAAGGTTGACGGATATTCTTTGTCATTAGAAACAAAAAACTTAATTAGAAAAACCATTTCTTTAAAAGAGATTGAAAATATTGTAGGTTTAGCTGACGATGAAGATTTACTTGTATTTAAAAAAGATATTAAAAAAATAGTTGATGGTGCATACCCTACTTGGGAGAATGAACTCTCTGGTTATATAGCACAGAAATGGATAAAACCTAATATGCCTAAATTTTGGTATTTTGATGACTATTATCCTTTAAGTGGCAAAATAAACATAAATAAACTTATCAATCAACCGCCTACAAATGAAAGGGATAAAACTTCAAAGGCACTTTTTGAACTAGCTAGAATTAAACCAGAAGAAATATTAAATGCAACTGAACAGGAATATGAAAAATATATTGCACTATTAGAAGCTTCATCGAATAAGATAACAAACGAAATATTTAAATATTGGTCAACAAATCAAAATCTTGATATAGAATTCAGAATAGAAAATACAACTGTTAATGGTACACCAGAAAAAATTCTTGATATCAGGGTAAAAAGCCAACGCCATAAAATTACATTGCCGTTAGATAGGAGAAGTAAAGGGTTTAATTGGTTCTTTTCATTTATTATTTGGTTCAGTAAAATTCAGGCTGACAAAAATTCAGATTATATTTTACTACTAGACGAACCAGGTTTAAATCTTCACGCTTCAGCCCAAGCTGATTTACTTCGTTTCTTTGACGACCTTTCTAAAAAATATCAAATTATTTATACAACACATTCACCATTTATGGTTGAGACAGAACATTTAAATAGAGTTAGAACTTGTTTTGAAACTGACGGAGGAACAGTTATTTCAGACACAATTCAAGAAAAAGATCCAAATACTTTATTTCCATTACAAGCAGCTTTAGGTTATGATATTGCACAAAACCTTTTTGTATCAAAGAACAATTTACTTGTTGAAGGACCTGCGGATTTAATATATTTAACTGTGCTTTCCACTATTCTTGAAACGGAAAAAAGAACTTGTTTGAAAGATAACATTACAATTGTTCCAGTTGGGGGATTAGACAAAGTTTCGACATTCATATCTCTGTTAAGAGGATCAAAACTAAATGTTGCTTGTCTTCTAGATACATTTACTGACCAAAAAGGAAAACAAAAAGTTGATGATTTAATTAGACATAAAATAATAAAGGAAAAGCATATTCGCTTTTTTAATGAGTTTGCAGATAATGGAAAAACAACTGCTGATATAGAGGATTTATTTGATAAAAAGGAATATATAAAATTATTTAATTCTGCTTTCGAAAATGAGTATGCAGAAATTAAATTAACAGAACTTGATGCTAATTTAGACACAATTCTTAAACAAATTAATAAGATAATTGGTAAAGATAGATTTAATCATTATCGTCCAGCTAATAAACTAAATCAATTGGGAGTTGATAAAAAGTATTTTTCGCCGAAAACATTGGATAAATTTGAAAAAATGTTTTTAGAAATAAATAAGTTATTCTAAAATGATAATTTGATAAGATGCCTTCCTTTCTAATTTTAATATATGATTACTGATTTTATACTTATTTATAAAATCAGTAATCAATTTTTAAATTAAACTACCAAAAATTCGGTTGTAAAAGAACGTTTTACAATTCAAAGGGCACTCCTTTGCCAACGCTCCAAAAAAAATTACTGTCACAGTTTTTGGAACAAAAACACGTACGCTTCGCAACTTGCGCCAGTAATTTTTTTCCCCAAGCTGTGTTACATAATTGAGTATTATAGTTCATTACAAAGGGTTGTTATTGTTTTTTTGGTTTTTGCAATGAAGCTATAATATCATTTATGTAAAACAGCCGCCACACCCAACGCGCTTGCCAGTGGCTCCAGGACAGCTTTTTTAATTGCTTCCTCGCACCAGCCGGCAATAAAAAAAGCTGTCCTTCGCCACTGTCTTTAAGAACCTTCGCCATTTCATAGGAAAATTTACGGTTGTAATTACTTTCAAGAACGTTCACGGTAACTGTTTTTAGCAACTTTGTGTTTAAATCGGTAAGTATTTGCATTGCTTTTGTAAGTGTTGTAAAATGCTAATCAACTCTATTTCTAAATTTCACGATATAGGAATAAGCATTTTTCAACACCCACAAAATCAAGAGAAGCCAGCAAGAGTATCATTTCTTTATTTGCCAGAAAATCCCAAGTAATTGCTTCAGCGGAAAAGCCGATGCCATACCGTTCCTAATAATATGTATTTAAAGCTTGAAGCATTATCTTTCTTTCAAATCTATGGCATCAACTTTTCCACAAAAGCAATCAGAAACATCCCAGTCAGCAAATAAAAAAATGATACACTTGCACGCGCTACTGCACCGTCGCACTTGGTATTATATTGCATTGTTTTTTGAAGATGCTTTCCATTTTCAGTACAACATTCCATTTAAATTGAAACTTCTCATTTCATAAGACGATTAAGCATCCTCAAAAATCAAATCCAAGAAATGGTCACCAAGAACAATTCCAAAAAAAAAGACCATTACGTTTGACCAATAAAAAACAATAAACACTTGCAAACGAAAGAGTATAAAATTCTCTGGCCGGATGAAAAGCATTTTTATTTTTTGATTTGGTTTTTTCATCCATCCAAAGAATTTGATACCCTTTCCGAAGACGACCATCTTTCAAATCAACTCCCAATCCTTCTGATAAAATCCGATTAAACAAGAACATTCCGATTGGAAATAGCCAACTAAAAAAACACAATTCCGATTTTATTGAAATGGCTATTCTCAATCACCTTTAAAAAAACAATAAAAACTTCGATTGAATATTCAAAACAAAAAATAAAAAAAAAGAGAGCAAAGATAAGTTCCAGGTATTCAGAAAAAAAAGTTCAAGCCCTACGGGTTTTAAAAAAAATCTCCACCCATAACGGTTCGCATCAAAACCCATTTCCGATTTCACGCTCATCCTTCCGAAGATGTATAGGGTAGTATTTTTTTTAAAAAACTTTTTTATCTGAAACCTTCCACTTGCACAGACGGCTTTCTTTTTTTCTTTTTTTTCTTTTGAAAAATTTTATAGGTCGAGCGTAGCGAGGCACACCTGCATTTCAAGAGAAAATCCGCGAAAAATTGAAAATATAATCAATTTTTAAAGCCGAATGTTATGCCGAATTTTATCATCAAAACCCACCGAGTTGGAACGATTTACTCAAAACCTCATTTATTCCTACTTAACAAAGGGATGAACAGCGGAAAGCCACAAAAAGATCCATTTACTAACAGTTTTGTTATCATTTTTCAAAACGAGGAGGACTGCGAAAGCCTTTTTTTCATTGCTTATAGTTTATGGCAAACAAAATTTTGGCATCAGCATTTAGTAGGTTCAGTAATTCCGTTTTTACGTCTAAATGATTTTAAAAAAGAATTCAATCCACAATCTAGATTGATGATGGTGGAACACGAGCAGCACCAAAAAAATGTTGCAGCTCTCAAACTTTTGGAGAAAAAAGAAAAGCAATATAAAGAGGATATGATGCTTATAAATGACCTTCGTAGAGCCATTTTATACCGTTACCATAGAAAATAAAACAATCCTGGTCCAAAAGGACTAGGATTGTTTGCTC
>NZ_JANPFL010000123.1:0-125000 GCF_031423415.1 Flavobacterium sp. | reverse complement strand
AAAGGAAATAAATGAATATATAAATTATTACAATAATGACAGAATCAAGTCAAATTTAAACAAAATGAGCCCGATACAATATCGAACTCATTATTATCAAAATTAATTATAAATTTGTCCAAACTTTTGGGTTCAGTCTACCATAAGGCATCGGATTTTTTTATTTTTTGTAAGATTTTACTCTTTGAATTCGCCCATCTTACTGTATTTATCCATCCTTTGAGCGACTAATTCTTGTGTTGATAAGTCTTTCAATTCATTGAATCCTTTCATAATATATTGCTCCACTGTTTTGAAAGCTGTTTCTCTGTCAAAATGAGCTCCTCCTAAAGGTTCAGGGATAATATCATCCACTAATTTTTGTTTTTTCATATCCGCAGACGTCAGTTTCAAGGCTTCGGCAGCTTGTTCTTTATAATCCCAACTTTTCCATAAGATAGACGAGCAAGATTCGGGAGAAATAACAGAATACCAGGTATTTTCCATCATATAAACTCTGTCTCCCACGCCTATTCCTAAAGCTCCACCAGAAGCTCCTTCGCCAACAATAACTACAATAATAGGAACTTTGAGACGAATCATTTCAAATATATTTCTAGCAATGGCTTCTCCTTGTCCACGTTCTTCAGCTTCAACACCAGGAAAAGCACCAGGAGTATCAATAAATGATACCACAGGAATTCCAAATTTCTCGGCCATTTTCATCAATCGCAACGCTTTTCGATAGCCTTCTGGATTGGCCATTCCAAAATTTCTATATTGACGCGTTTTGGTATTGAATCCTTTTTGCTGCCCAATTATCATGAATGATTGTCCTGCAATTTTGCCTAAACCACCAATCATTGCCTTATCATCTTTAAACCCTCTATCACCGTGAAGTTCCAGAAAAGTATCACCACAAAGAGCTTTTACATGATCTAAAGTGTAGGGTCTATTGGGATGTCGAGACAATTGAACTCGCTGCCAAGCGGTAAGATTCTTATAAATTTTTCGCTTGGTTTCTTCAAGTTTTTTGTTGATTTGTTTGCACGTATTTGTCACATCAACGGCAGATTCTTGTCCTATTATCAGACACTTATCTAGCTGGTCTTCTAGTTCTTTTATTGGAAGTTCAAAATCTAAATATTCCATGGAGTATATGAGTTTTTGTTTTGGATTTGAAGTGCAAATATAAAATTTATAATTATGAAAAACGTTTATTTGTCATCTAATTACAAATAAACACCTATTGAAATTACTTAAAAATAGTTATTCTTTATTCGAAAGATAATGCTTTAGTATGCCATTGAGTATGACCGTAATTACAATTAAAACTGCTCCTATGTAAAATTCAGCACTCATTTTTTCTTTTTCGCCAATGATCAGATAGGCCAAAATAATGCCATATACGGGTTCTAAACTAGTAGTCAACATTATTGTATAAGGCGAAAGAATTCGCATCACTTTTACGGAAGCCGTAAAGGCATAAGCAGTACAAACCGATGATAAAATAAGGAGATAAACCCAATCAGTCGCTGTTAAAATAAAGAAATTGACATTGAATTTATTAGTGAACAGAAAGTAAATCGTTATAAAAAATACACCTGCTAAAAATTCATAAAATGTAATAACTGAAGGCTCGTGATTTTCAATTAATTTTCCGTTCATCAATGTAAATAACACTCCGATAATTATTGAAGCTAGAGCAAACATCATACCTGCGAAATACTGCATTTCGACTTGCAAAATCATAGCCAGCGCAGCAATAATTACTAGTCCAAAAAATACTTCATACCAAAGTACTTTTCGCTTGTAAAAAATAGGTTCTAATATTGAAGCTAAAAAAGCTCCTAACGAAAAAACCGCTAAAGTGATAGAGACATTTGAAACATGAATTGCCTCAAAAAAAAAGATCCAATGAATAGCAATCAATAATCCAACAAAAATTAATTTAAAAAACTCTCTTATCGGAATTCGAAAAGATTCTTTTTTGAATAGAATAAAAAGGAATAAAAATACTGCTGCAAAAAGCATTCTATACCAGACCAAAGCATCGGCGTGGATCGTAATTAAGGCACCTAATACCGCGGTAAATCCCCAAATAAATACAATTAAATGAAGATGTAAATAACTTTTTAAACTATCTTTTTGCATTTCGTAATAAAAAAATGGCTAAAATTCCAAAAACGATATTCGGAAACCAAACCGCTAGTAACGGAGGGAAAGTCGATTTTTCTGCCAATGTTCCAAAAATTTTATCAAAAAATACAAACGAAAAAGCCACTGCAATTCCGATGGCTAAACTCAGTCCCATTCCGCCTCTTCGCTTCATCGACGAAACCGCAACTGCAATAATAGTGAGAATAAATGCCGAAACCGGAATACTGTATTTTTTGTACAAAACCACCAAATAAACATTGATATTAGAAGAACCTCGCTTTTTTTCTTTATCGATAAATTGGTTCAATTTTCCCAGATTCAAGGTTTCAGCGATATAAACTACAGGCGCTAAATCTTCCAAATCAAAATTAAATTTCGCGTCTTTTTTGTCGACTTTCTCTAATTTGTCGTCTAGCCCGCCAACGGTTCTTTTAACATAATCATACATCGTGTAATTCTTCGTTTTAGGATTCCATTGTATCCTTGTGGCCGAAATTTTATAGGCTAATTTATCTTTAGTAAATTTTTCGTAAGTGAAATTATAAGCTGTTTTCGAAACGACATCAAAACTATTTACATAAATGTATTCGTCATTACTAATTTGTCGAAATACATCAGTATCATGACCTCTCATGGCTTCTTTTCCATCACCTCTAAGGTAGGTATATCTAAAATTATTGAAACCTTCACTAGCTTTCGGAACAACAAAAAATCCCATCAATAAAATAAAAACAGAAACGATAGAAGCCCCAATTAAAAAAGGTCTCAAAAACCTAGTAAACGAAATTCCTGAACTCAAAATGGCAATAATTTCGGTGTCATTGGCTAATTTTGAGGTAAACCAAATCACCGATAAAAACAAAAATATCGGAAACAATAAATTGGTAAAATAAATTGTAAAATTAAAATAATAAACCAAAATTTCCGAAAATGGAATCTTGTTTTCAATCATTTTATTGATCTTCTCCGATACATCAATTACGATTCCTATAGGCGCAAACAAACCCAACATCACCGCAAAAGTGGTCAAGTATTTCTTTAGGATGTATTTGTCTAGTATTGTCAACATTTTTGGGTACTGGGTGTTGGGTCTTGGTTGGGTAGTGGTAAATTATTATTACCTAGAACCCTAAACCTAGTTCCTTAAACCTATCTATAATCTTTGGCTCATATTGCGAACCATCATTTCTTTCCAAGTTCTAAAATCTCCTGCTAAGATATGTTTTCTGGCTTCACGAACCAACCACATATAAAATCCAAGATTGTGTATCGTCGCAATTTGTTTTCCAAGGTATTCATTGGCGGCAAACAAGTGACGCAAATAGGCTTTGGTATATTCTGTATCTACAAAAGTGTGTCCCATTTCATCGACAGGCGAAAAATCGTCTTCCCACTTTTTATTTTTGATATTGATGGTTCCGTTGGCGGTAAACAACATTCCGTTTCTGGCGTTTCTCGTTGGCATCACACAGTCGAACATATCTATTCCAAGAGCAATATTTTCTAAAATATTGATTGGCGTTCCCACGCCCATTAAATATCTTGGTTTGTCTTCTGGAAGAATATCACAAACTATTTCGGTCATCGCATACATTTCTTCGGCTGGTTCTCCTACCGAAAGTCCACCGATAGCGTTGCCTTGTTGGCCTGAATTGGCAATATATTCAGCCGATTGTTGGCGTAAATCTTTATACGTACTTCCTTGAACAATGGGGAAAAAAGTTTGTTCATACCCATATTTAAAAGGCAATTTATCCAAATGATTGATGCATCTATCCAACCACCGATGTGTCATTTTCATCGATTTTTGAGCATAACGATAATCGCAAGGATAAGGCGTACATTCGTCGAAAGCCATAATAATATCAGCACCAATAGTTCGTTGAATTTCCATCACATTTTCGGGAGTGAAAAAATGATAAGAACCGTCGATATGCGATTTGAATTTTACGCCTTCTTCCTTTATTTTTCTATTAGCCGAAAGCGAATACACTTGATAACCACCAGAATCGGTTAAAATATTACGATCCCAGTTCATAAATTTGTGCAAACCTCCAGCTTTTTCAAGGATTTGAGTTTGCGGACGCAAGTACAAATGATAGGTATTCCCGAGGATAATATCAGGGTTAATATCGTCTTTCAATTCGCGTTGGTGCACTCCTTTTACTGAAGCAACGGTGCCCACAGGCATAAAAATTGGGGTTTCAATAACACCGTGATCCGTAGTAATACTTCCTGCTCTGGCTTTGGTATGTGGATCTTTTTGTAATAAATCAAACTTCATTTATAGTTTTTTGAGTGCGCAAAGATAATTTATTTAAGATTTAGTCCCGACACTTCGGGATAGGAATTAGAATTTTATTTAATAGTGAATAACTATTTAATCAAAACCTCCCCAATCTTCAGCGCACATTTCTCCCCGTCAATTGCTGCCGAGATAATTCCTCCGGCATAACCTGCTCCTTCTCCACAAGGATACAAACCTTTTATTTGCACGTGTTCGAATGTTTCAGCATCTCTGGGAATTCGAACTGGCGAGGAAGTTCTGGATTCTGGCGCGTGAAGAACGGCTTCGTTGGTCAAGAAACCACGCATTGATTTACCAAATTCCACAAAACCTTCTCGCAATATTTGGGTAAGAAATCCTGGGAAAACTTCGCCCATTTCTACCGAAGTCGTTCCGGGAACATAAGACGTTTTTGGAATATTCGTCGAAACTTTATTTTGGGTAAAATCGACCATTTTTTGGGAAGGAACTTTTTGGGTTTGCCCTGCCAAATGCCAAGCTTTTTGTTCGATACTTTTTTGGAATTCCATTCCAGCCAAAGCACCAAATTTCGCAAACGGTTTAAAATCTTCGAGTTTCAATTCGACAACGATTCCAGAATTGGCGGTAGCTTGATCTCTTTTGGATGGCGACCAACCATTGGTAACCACTTCGCCCGGACTTGTCGCACACGGCGCAATCACTCCACCAGGACACATACAAAAAGAATACATTCCCCTACCTCCTACTTGCTTCACAATAGAATAAGGTGATGGCGGCAATTGTTCGCCCCGATAATCGCAACTATACTGAATGCTATCAATTAATGACTGCGGATGTTCGGCTCGAACCCCTAAGGCAAAAGCTTTGGCTTCGATAAAAATTTGTTTTCTGTCTAATAATTCAAAAATATCACGGGCAGAATGTCCTGTGGCAAGAATTATTTTATTGGCCAGAATCGTGTCGCCATTTTTGGTCACGATGCCTTGCACTTCGTTATTTTTGATGATGATATCGGTCAATCGGGTTTCGAAAAGGACTTTGCCTCCCATTTCGATGATTTTTTCCCGCATATCCTGAATAATTTGCGGCAATTTATTAGTGCCAATATGCGGATGTGCATCAACCAAAATATCTTGTGACGCTCCATAAGCCACAAATAATTCTAAAATTCTCGTTACATCGCCCCGTTTTTTGGAACGAGTGTATAATTTTCCGTCGGAATAGGTTCCCGCTCCGCCTTCGCCAAAACAATAATTGGAATCTTCATCGACAATATGATCTCTATTGATGGCTTTTAAATCCCGACGACGACCTCGAACGTCTTTTCCACGTTCAATAATTATTGGCTTTAGGCCCAATTCTATCAATTGCAAAGCGGCAAATAATCCAGCAGGACCTGCACCCACAACGATAACTTCTTGAGCGTGTTCGACATTTTTGTATTCTGGCAATTCAATTTTTGCTTCTTGAATGGGTTCACCAACCAAATAAATAGTGACTTTCAAATTGAATTTTACGGTTTTTTGGCGTGCATCAATCGAACGTTTTAGAATGGAAATATGTTGAATTTCTTTGGTATCGACCCGAATTAATTTGGAAATATGTTGTTTGAGCAACAATTCATTTGTGGCTATTTCTGGCGATACTTGAAAAAGAAGTTCTTGTGGCATGAAATGATTTTTGGCAAAAGTATGAAAATCAAATTATCTTTTTTCTTCAAATGTTCTGAGAGCAAATGACGCCAACCAATGTTCCCCTTCGTAATTTCCATCTACGATTGAAGGTAATGAAAAATTAAAATGTTGATCAGCCAATGGTTTTAAATGGGCGAATTCCTTTGAATACTGATGAATTAGATGATACAAATTCCAAGCGCGACTAAAATTTAAACCGTCAAGATGCACTAAATGGCCGTCGGTTCTGTCCGCAACTTTTGCAACTTCCCAAGTGAATTTTTTATTAAAAAGTTGGGGAGCGAATTTTTTCAACCACATTAAAAAATCATTTTTAGATAAAACTCGTTGCATTAAACCCATTTCTTCCAAACACGGTGAAAGAAAATCGGTGCCACTTGGTTCCCAATTAAAAGGGCAATTTTGATCCTTTTGAAACAATCGAACTGAATTTTCTTTTATGCTTTTTTGCAAAACTTCGTTCTTAGAATAAAGAGCATAATCATACGCAAATGACATCCCAAAAGCAGTATTGGCATGTGTTCCAGCCCTAATTGGATATAATAATTTGGGTAAAAAATCAGAATATCTTTGAATTAATAAATTGGACAATGGTTTAAGATTTTTTGCTAATTCTTGAGCAAAGGGTTCATTAAAGCTCTCTAATTCTAATTGTAATTTTAGAATCCAGGCCCAACCATATGTCCTTTCAAATGATTTTTCATGATTTTTTGAAAGATAATCAATTTCTATTTGAATATTTTCCTTTGATAGATTTGTGCTTAATTTGGTGATAATATCCTTTTTCTGATCCAAATTTGGAAAATGTTTTAGTAAATACACCAGACTCCAATGTCCGTGAACAGAAGAATGCCAATCAAAACAGCCATAAAAGGCAGGATGCAATTTTTTTGGCGTTTGAATTTCCGTGCTATCAATGAGCATCTGTCCCAGTTTATTAGGGTATTCTTGTTGAAGGCATTTAATAGGAAGTGAAGCCAAATGATTTGCCTTTTCTAGAGTAAGTTCCTGAGAAAAATTAGCAATTGATATAAAAAGAAATAAATATTTTAGATAATTCATCGTATTAAGTTTTTCCAAATTTAACAAATTGTTACCTTTGAAAAAAACATTAGTAAACAATGTCAAGACAGACTAGCGGCAGCGAACTGTCAAAAGAAATTAAATTGATTTGGGATTTTCGTGGTCCGTCATCGGCAAAGACAGCTGAGCATCACGAAATTCATTTGAAGGAATATATCCTAGCAGAAAAATTATCACCCAATATTACCGGTTTTGAAGTCCTTAATGAAATGTATGCAATTGCCTTTATGGTTGTAACCGATAAAACGATGATTCAAGTTCGTGATGCTTTAAAACCGCATCGTGGGGAAGTTTTTTAGTAATCAGTGTTCAGTTTTTTGGTGATCAATCCAACCCGACTGTTTACTAAAAACTGAACACTGAACACTTTTCTAATTCGCAACTTCACTAATAAATTTAATTCTCATTAAACGTAGCTCATCAATATCATAATCGCCATCAAATTCTTTAAGTGCTTCTTCAATATTATCAGTATGCGATTCCATAAAATAGTCGTGAATTTCTTCTTGCTGATCATCGTCTAGCATTTCATCAATCCAATACTTTATGTTTAGCTTGGTACCCGAATTTACAATTTGTTCCATTTCGGTTATCAAAGCTTCCATTGTCAAACCTTTAGCTGACGCAATATCGTTGAGCGGTAATTTTCGGTCAATATTTTGAATAATATACAATTTATTGATTGAGTTGGCTCCGGTCGATTTTACAACCAAATCTTCAGGCCGAATAATATCATTATCGTCGACATATTGATTGATTAATGCAATAAATTCCTTTCCATATTTCTTTGCTTTTCCTTCACCAACGCCGTGCGTATTGATTAACTCATCCATCGAAATTGGATATTTCAAAGCCATATCTTCAAGTGAAGGGTCTTGAAAAACTACAAACGGAGGAACACCTAGTTTCTTGGCAACTTTTTTGCGTAAATCGCGCAACATTCCCATCAAAACCTCATCGGCAACGCCAGTTCCTTTAGCAGCCGAAATAATAGCTTCGTCTTCAATTTCGTTGTATTCGTGATCTTCGGACATCATAAAAGAACTTGGTTTTTTGATAAAATCCAATCCCTTTTTAGTGATTTTCACCACACCATATGTTTCGATATCTTTTGATAACATTCCGTCAACTAATACTTGTCGCAAGAGAGCCATCCAATATTTTTCGTCATGATTCGTTCCTGAACCAAAAAACGATTGCACATCAGTTCGATGTGCTTTAATCATTGCATTTACACGACCAATAAGTGTAAAAACCACTTCTTTTGATTTATATATATGTTTGGTATCTCGAACAACTTCGAGTAATTTAACCACTTGTTTTTGAGCTTCAACTTTCACTTTTGGATTGCGGACGTTGTCGTCCATATCGCCTCCTTCACCGGTTTCATTGTCGAATTCTTCACCAAAATAATGCAAAAGAAACTTTCTTCTTGACATCGAAGTTTCGGCATAAGCGACTACTTCTTGCAATAAAGCGAATCCTATTTCTTGTTCGGCAACTGGTTTTCCGGATAAGAATTTTTCGAGTTTTTCTACATCTTTATAGGAATAATAGGCTAAGCAATGACCTTCGCCACCATCACGACCAGCACGACCCGTTTCTTGGTAATAACTTTCTAATGATTTTGGAATATCGTGATGAATTACAAAACGCACATCGGGTTTGTCGATTCCCATTCCAAAAGCGATTGTGGCCACAACAACATCTACATCTTCCATAAGAAACATATCCTGATGTTTGGCACGTGTTTTTGCATCTAAACCTGCATGATAAGGCACAGCACTAATTCCATTTACTTGCAAAACTTCAGCAATGGCTTCAACTTTTTTGCGACTTAGACAGTAAATAATTCCTGATTTTCCTTTATGCAACTTGATAAAACGAATAATATCCGCTTCAATATTTTTAGTTTTTGTGCGAACTTCATAATACAAATTAGGTCTGTTGAAAGATGCTTTATAGGTTGTTGCATCAATCATATCCAAGTTTTTCAAAATATCTTCCTGAACTTTTGGAGTTGCTGTAGCTGTAAGACCTATAACAGGCACCTCGCCTAATTGTTTGATAATGTGTTTTAGATTTCGGTATTCGGGTCTAAAATCATGTCCCCATTCTGAGATGCAATGCGCTTCATCAATGGCAACAAATGAAATAGGCACAGTTTGAAGAAATGTTACATATTCCTCCTTGGTCAAGGATTCTGGGGCAACATACAGCAATTTGGTCAAACCAGAAGAAATATCTTTTTTGACTTGGGCAATTTCCGTTTTGGTAAGTGATGAATTTAAAACGTGGGCAATCCCATTTTCAGACGATAAGCTTCTAATGGCGTCGACTTGATTTTTCATCAAGGCAATTAAAGGGGAAACAACAATAGCGGTTCCACCTTGCACTAAGGCTGGTAACTGATAACAAAGTGACTTCCCGCCACCAGTTGGCATAATTACAAAAGTATTTTCTTTATTAAGAATACTTTTGATGACTTGTTCTTGTAAACCTTTGAATTGGCTAAAGCCAAAAAACTTCTTTAATTCTCTATGGATGTCAATTTCGTTTGAATTCATTATTTATTAATGGTATTTTATCTAAATTTGCGTTTCATAAAGATACTACTTTCTTTCATACATACAAATTTTTATAAAAAATTCTACTTTGAACACAAAAGAAAATATATTGATTTTAGCAAAAAAAACCATTCTTTCTGAGAGTGAATCTATTGCAAAACTAATTGATTATATTGACATTACCTTCGCCGAAGCCACTCAAATCCTATTCAATTCTCACGGAAGATTAATTGTTACGGGAATTGGAAAAAGTGCCATTATTGCTCAAAAAATGGTTGCCACATTTAATTCAACAGGTACTCCTTCACTTTTTTTACATGCTTCAGAGGCTATTCATGGCGATCTAGGCATGGTACAACCAGAAGATATTATACTTTGTATTTCAAAAAGTGGTAATAGTCCAGAAATAAAAATTCTGATTCCTATCGTGAAGCGTTTTGGCAATATTTTAATTGGGATGACTGGCAATATGACTTCGTTTTTGGCAAAAGAATCCAATTATGTTTTGAATACCACTGTCGATGCTGAGTCCTGTCCACACAATCTAGCTCCAACAAACAGCACCACGGCACAACTCGTTATGGGAGATGCTCTTGCTATGTGTTTAATGGATTTGCGAAATTTCACTCGTGAAGATTTTGCAAAATACCATCCAGGTGGTTCTTTAGGTAAAAAACTTTTACTTCAGGTAAGAGATTTAATTGAAAACTCATTGAAACCAATGGTAAGTCCTGATGCCTCAATAAAAAAGGTAATTTTTGAAATTTCAGAGAAAAGGTTTGGAGCCGCGGCGGTAGTCGAAAATGACAAAGTAATAGGCGTAATCACCGATGGTGATATTCGTAGAATGCTCAATGAAAATGATACTTTTTCGCATTTGACAGCCAAAGATATTATGACAAAAAACCCAAAAATGGTTCAATCTTCAGCAATGGTTGTTGAAGCTTTTAATATTTTGGAAGATTTTTCAATCACTCAATTAATTGTTAGCGACAATGACCAATATATAGGAATTATCCATTTGCATGATATTTTAAAAGAAGGAATCGTATAATGGAGAAAAAGGAATTGAAAGAAATGTCTTTTTTAGACCATCTTGAAGAATTAAGATGGCTTTTAGTAAGAAGCACAATCGCCATAATCATAATGGCGTTCCTAACCTATTTTGTAAGTGATTATTTGTTTGATACCATCATATTTGGACCAACAAGACCGTCTTTTTATACCTACAGATGGTTTTGTGATTTGTCGCACCAATTGAATTTTGGCGAAAGTATTTGTGTTGAAGAATTGCCTTTTATAATTCAGAATACGGAGATGGAAGGACAAGTAAATATGTTTGTATGGATGTGTCTTTTGGCTGGTTTTATACTCGCTTTTCCATACATATTGTGGCAGATTTGGGGTTTTATAAGCCCTGCTTTGTATACCAACGAAAAGAAAAATGCTAAATTTTTTATCTTTATTTCTTCGTTATTGTTCTTTTTAGGCGTGCTTTTTGGCTATTTTATAATCATCCCAATGTCAGTAAATTTTGTGGCTACATTTACAGTTAGCGAAATGGTTAAAAATCAATTCACTTTGGATTCTTATATTGGAATGTTTAAAACGTCGGTTATCGCGGGAGGGTTGTTTTTTGAATTGCCAATAATCATTTATTTCTTGACAAAACTAGGATTAGTTACGCCGGAATTTCTAAGAAAATACCGAAAATATGCGATAGTAATTGTACTGATAGTTGCAGCAATTGTAACTCCACCTGATGTCGTAAGTCAGACAATAGTTGCCATTCCGATGTTGATAATTTTTGAATTAAGCGTAATCATATCCTCCATTGTATATAAAAGTAAAAAAAGGTTGGAAGATGCAAGTTAGAAGATGAAAGATTGAATTGATAGTGAGGAGTTTTGAATTTTGAATACCAGCAGAGATGCTGAAATAAATCCAGCAAAAAATGAAGTTAAGAGCCGAAAATCTAGTAAAAACATATAAAGGAAGAAGTGTTGTAAAAGGCGTTTCGGTAGAAGTAAATCAAGGCGAAATCATTGGACTTTTGGGTCCAAATGGTGCTGGGAAAACCACTTCTTTTTATATGATTGTAGGATTGGTAAAACCAAATATGGGTAACATTTATCTCGATGATTTAGATATAACTGAATTTCCAATGTACAAAAGAGCGCAACAAGGCATCGGTTACTTGGCTCAAGAAGCCTCAGTTTTTAGAAAACTAAGTGTCGAAGACAATATTTTGAGTGTTTTGCAGCTCACCAAACTTTCCAAAGAAGCCCAAAAACAAAAAATGGAAAGTTTAATAGAAGAATTTAGTTTGGGACACATTCGTACTAATCGTGGCGATTTACTTTCTGGAGGCGAACGTCGTCGTACTGAAATTGCTCGTTGTTTGGCGACCGACCCAAAATTTATTCTACTTGACGAACCATTTGCGGGCGTTGACCCCGTTGCAGTAGAGGACATTCAACGTATAGTAGCCCAATTAAAAAATAAAAACATTGGGATTCTTATTACCGATCACAACGTTCAGGAAACTTTGGCGATTACCGATAAAACCTATCTAATGTTTGAAGGTGGAATTTTGAAAGAAGGAATTCCTGAAGAATTGGTCGAAGACGAAATGGTACGTCGTGTTTATTTAGGACAGAATTTCGAATTGAGAAAGAAGAAATTGGAGTTTTAAAAGAGTAATCAGTGGTCAGTTTTTGAGTGATCAGTTTGAAAAACAACTAAAATTAGTGAACAATGAATCCAAACAAAAAAATAACCGAAGACTGGAGAGACAATGATCCTGACAAAGAAACTTCAGAAAGATGGAAAAACAACCCTAACAACTGGAAATTTGGAGGTTTCATTTATTTTAACAAAGAAGACAAACGACTTTTTATATCAAAAAAGGTAGAATGGATGGGAACAACTATCAACTTTGATAATCCAAAAGCGGTGCTTTTTATGATTGGATTTATTTTATTTTTTGGTTTTGTAAACTTTATGATATTGAGAAATAAATAACTACTCCATAGTTATAAACCGCAACTGCCCAACATCGCCATTATAAATATTGACATCTACATTGCCATTGATTCCGGAAATTGTAGCTTTTTCGGTGAATTGCCAAAACAGCCAATCGTCTTTTATTTTTTCTCGATAAAAATTATAATTGGCAATCCAAAAAAGATAACCTGAGAAGTCTTTTTTTAGAAAATCATCGTAGTATTTCTCCCCTGTATAAATAATAGGTTTTACTTTATAATGTGCTTCGATAGCTTTCAACCAACGCCTTAACCCTATTTTTAAACTGTCTAAAGATTGTCCTTTTGGTAGTTTTTCTATATCTAAAACGGGCGGTAAATCGCCTTTTTTCAGATGAACCGTTTTGATAAAAAGCTGTGCTTGTTCTAATGAATTTTCGTTGGGACGATAATAATGATATGCCCCTCGAATGATTTTTCTTTCTTTGGCACCAAGCCAATTTTCTTCAAATTGACCGTCTTCTCTATCCTTTCCAGCGGTGGCACGAATAAAAACAAATTCAATTGGATATTCGTTTTCTATGTTTTCGACCAAATCCCAATCGATTTTTCCTTGATATTCTGATAAGTCTAGCCCAATTGCTTTGCCTTTGTGTTTTTCTAAAACTTGGTAATTACGAATATCCGAAATGCGTTTGGCTTCAGCTTGTTCGTACTTTAATTTATAGGATTTAAATCCGAGGTAATACAACAATCCATCGCGATAATGATAACCTACTCCAAGAAAAAGTAAGATAAAAAATCCAATTATTGAATACTTACGAAGTTTTCCCCAGAAAAATGAAGCTTTCTTTCTAGGTTTTCTTCGGATAGTAGTTTTGCTTCGGGTTATTTTTTGCCTCATGCTGTAACCTACTTTTTCAGAAATTTGTTATTAATAACGGACAATAAAACGTACGAAATTATTACCAAAGGAATGGCCAAATACTGAAAGAAAATCAACAATATAACACATAAGCTCAAAAATACAATTTGAAGCGCGTTTTTCTTGAATGTAAAATCTTTTATTTTTAAGGAAAATAAGGGGATTTCGGCATTCAGGATGTAAGCACTAAATAAAGTAATCACCAGCAAAATCCAGTTGTTAGTCAACATATCAAAAAATATCATCGAATCAGAATACTTGATAACCAAAGGTAAACTAATTATAAAAAGGGTATTGGCGGGCGTTGGTAGACCTATAAATGAATCGGTTTGACGTGTATCAATATTAAAATTTGCCAATCGGTAGCAGGATCCTAAAGTGATAATAAATCCTAAATAAGGTATAATCTGCTTTCCATCTGCTGGATTTTGGCCTTGCTTTAGCATACAAAACATCACAAAACCTGGTACAACTCCGCTAGTAACCATATCAGCGAGAGAATCTAACTGCAAGCCTAACGGACCAGCTACTTTGAACAACCGTGCAAAAAAACCATCGAAAAAATCTAGAAAAATACCAAGACTCACAAAATAAAAAGCCATTTCAAAATTCAACTCTGATGCAAAAACGAGGGCAATACAACCACAAAAAAGATTCAATAACGTAATGATATTTGGTATATGTCTTTTAATTTGCATTTTTAGATGGTTTAGATTATCAAAGTTCACAAATTTAATATAATAAGTCAATCATAAGTGCGTTTTTAAAAGAGATTTATTTTTTACGAGTCTACAATTCTGAAAGGGTTGTTAAAAAAGAGATTAGCTCGGTAAAAAATTATATTTTTGGAAAAATTTTAAATGTCCTCGAGTCGGCAAACTAATTCATCTTGAAAAATAACTTATTCTTCCTTCTCCTATTGCTTTGCGCCAGTTCGCCTGCACAAACCTTAAGAAAATATTCAAACGAGTTTATGAATATTGGTGTCGATGCAGCAGCCTTAGGAATGGCAAACGCAACAACTGCAAGTACCAATGACGTGAATTCGGGTTATTGGAATCCAGCAGGATTGGTGCATCTCGAAGACCACCAATTGTCGCTGATGCACGCAAATTATTTTGCTAATATTGCCCAATATGATTATATCGCTTACGCCAATAGCATCGATGACGAAAGTTCTTGGGGCATTTCCTTGATTCGTTTTGGGGTTGATGATATTATGAATACGACTGAATTAATTGACAGCCAAGGTAATATTAATTATAATCGCATTAGTCTATTTTCGACTGCTGATTATGGTGCTACTTTTTCTTATGCACGAAAACTTCAAGTTCCCGGATTTCAGTATGGTATAAATGCCAAAGTGATTCATCGAATTATTGGAAAATTTGCCAGTTCTTGGGGTTTTGGATTTGATGCAGGATTGCAATTCGAAAAAAATGATTGGCAATTTGGTTTGATGCTGCGGGATATTACAACTACGTATAACGTTTGGAGCATTAACGAAGTCGAATATAAAAAGATTGCTAACGCTATTCCGGGACAAAATCAGGAATTACCTGAAAATACCGAGATTACAGCTCCTAAAGCACAATTAGGTTTGTCTAAAAAGTTTATTATTCGCTATGACTACAGTATTTTGGCTGCAGCCAATCTCAATATGCTGTTTGCCAAAACAAACGATATTATTTCGACAGATTTTGTGAGTATTGACCCTGCTTTAGGTTTTGAATTTGGTTATACCGACTTGGTTTTCCTTAGAGCCGGTGCAGGAAATTTTCAAAAAATTCAACAAATTGACAATTCAGAAAAAATAGGTTTTCAGCCCAATATTGGTTTGGGATTTAAATACAAAGGCATCCAAATTGACTATGCTTTGACTAATTTAGGCAATCTAAGTGCGGCTTTATACTCGAATATTTTTTCGGTAAAAGTAGATTTGGGACTTTTTAGAAACTAAAATCATTTAAAATGAAATCCTTTTCATTAAAAAAAATAGCTCTGTTGTTCTTTCTAATTGTATCGATGAACTGCTTTGGACAAAATATTTTATTGTCAAAAAATGCTCGTGCAAGCGTGATTACTTGCGATACTGGTAACGAATCGTATTCGCTTTTTGGACACACCGCTATAAGAATTACTGATTTAGAAAACAATCTGGATGTAGTTTATAATTATGGCGCTTTTGATTTTGGAACTCCTAATTTTGTTGCAAAATTTGCCAAAGGCGATTTACAATATTTTGCTGTTGCCAATACTTTTTCGGACTTTATGAGTCAATATACGTTTGAGCAAAGAAGTGTTTTCGAGCAAGAATTAATGATTCCGCTAGCTTATAAACAAAAATTATTCGATAATTTGACTACCGTTTTAGCGTCAAGCGAAAGTTATTATACTTATAAATTTATTGATAAAAACTGTACTTCGATGGTTGTGGACATCCTGAACAAAACGTTAGGCTCTAAAATAATCACTAAGAAATTTGACACTGACAAAACGTATAGAAGTATTTTGTTTCCATATTTTGACAATTTCTTTTATGAAAAATTAGGTACAAGCATCATTTTTGGAACAAAAGTCGATGAATATAGCAATCACATCTTTTTGCCATTTGAACTTCACAAAAGTTTACAACAAACTCGGTTCAAAAATCATTTGCTTTGTAAGGAAAGTACAAATTTACTAGAATTCAAAAAACAAATGCCAAATTCTTGGTGGAATAACATCTACACGTACCTAATTTTTCTTGTACTTATCCTAGTTTTAAACAAAAAATATAGTGATATTTTTTATCTTTTAGTTATGGGTCTTTTAGGGGTGTTCTTCGCCAGCGTTGGTTTTTATTCTTTTCATCAAGAGCTGTCAAATAATTATAACACACTGTTGTTTAACCCAATGTTACTAATTTTAATGTATTTTGTGGCAGTGAAAAACAAAAAATGGAGTATTAACCTGGCCGTATTTAATGTCATTTCGATCGGGGTTTATTTCTTCATTATTATTAATAAAGTACATCTATTTATTGTACTTCCGCTGATGCTAACAAGCCTATTTTTATTGGCTAAAATCATATACAAAAACAGTAAACGTATTCCGGTAGTTATTTGATTATTGACCTCTATAAAATAAAATAGTACTAAAAGTTTTAATGGTAATATTTAAGTCCAAAAAGATGCTTCGATGTTTTATATAATACAAATCATATTGTAGTTTTATAAGACTATCTTTTATAGATTCGCCATAGGAATAATTAACTTGAGCCCAACCAGTTAGTCCTGGTTTTATAACGTGCCGCGTTTCATAAAAAGGCATAATATCTGCGATTTCCTTAACAAAAAATGGCCGTTCAGGTCGTGGTCCAATAACGGCCATCTCCCCTTTTAAAATATTGACGAATTGAGGTATTTCATCGATTCTTGTTTTGCGTAAAAATTTTCCAAATGTTGTTATTCGGGTGTCACTTGAAGTCGAAAAAACAGCTCCATCTTTCTCAGCATTTTTAATCATAGTCCTAAACTTCAATATCTGAAATATTTTACCGTTTTTGCCCACTCGTTCTTGAGTGTAAAATAATTTTCCACGATTTCCGAGTGCATTTCCCAATATTATAACCGGCATTAGTAGTAATCCAACAACAATTCCGATGATGGAAAATATCGTTTCCATTATTCGAACATGCAACAAGTAAAACTGATTGTTATTACTGCGATTAAATAGGAAAAATTTATAAAAATCTCGAGTAATGTGATGAAGAGGTATCCGTTGTGTTTTATCCTCATACACTTGCGTATACTCACGAATTGTCATCCCTGATTCCAATAAATGGAGCAATTGCAAATACAAATTCGGAGTTATATCTTCGTTATTTTGTGAAGCAATAATAATTTCAAATAATTTATTTTTATTGACAAACGTAACCAAATCATCTATCCAAATATGTTGAAGATTTTCATTTTGCAGAACATCATTACTATCTCTATCGTAGTTTACATAAGCAATAACTCTATAATGAGGATCTGATTTTTCTAAATCATTTACCAATTCTTCTAATTGATTGCGATTACACACCAATAGTACATTTTGAACAAATCGATTAGAGGCCAAAAATTTTACGTAAAAAACCCTCCATAAAATTAAGGCAAAAAGTATGGTCAAATAAAATACTATTATTTGTAGTCTGTTTTTAGGCAATTCAGCTGATAAAACCGGAGTAAATAAATAAATAAAAAAAGTAGAAGAAGCAGTTAAAATAACACTTTTCAATACTTGGTATTGGTTACTAGCTACTTGTAGATTATACATTTCGAAAACTGTTCCCAAACTAGTTACATATAAAGCTATTATTATTAAATAATACTTATATTTTACTGAATCATTTAAATATTTCAAATCCAAAAAATGCCCCACCAAATATAGCGCTCCCAAAACAAAAACTACATCAAATACCTTCAGCAAAACTTTTCGCTCGGAGACTTCAAAATGTATTTTATTGTTCTTATTCATTACTTTCTTTATTTGAGTATTAAAGACCACAAATTTACACAAACATTCAGTAAAATCATCAAGATAGAACAACAACTAATTGAAAATTTTCTAGTAAGTGTGTAAATAATCCTAAAAAATTATTATGGTTGTACAGGTATCTGGTCTTCTTTTTTTGGTGTAGCAACTAAATATACATTAATTAAAGATAATGAGTAAACAAATGCTGGAGCTGCTGTACGCATTGCTGCATGATTAATTGTAAAAAACCAAAATGCGACAAAACACAGTAAATACATATTGAACTTGTTATCTACATACAAAAAAAGTGGTGTAAAAAACAAAATTAGTAAACCGAATATGCCCAAAGTCCCATGTTCAGCTAGCATCCTCGTAATTTCATCGTGTGACAAAGTTGCAATTCCTGTTTTGTCAAAACGAACCTCTACACCTTTTCCCACTCCAACACCGAAAATGGGATTATCTAAAAAAACGTCTATTTCTCCCTTGGCAACTTCTTCCCTACCTGTAAATCTACCTTCTTTAACCCTTCCAGCAGCATCTTGATTAGCATAACGCTTGTCTATTAGTCCCCTAGTCTGAAAAGAAGTATAGGTCCAAGTCGCAATCATCGTTACAGCAAACAAAACTATTAAATAATTTAGTTTTATCCTTCCAGCAAAATTTGATTTTGTATAGAGAAAAAATAACAATAAGACAATCATCAAAAATCCTGTAATCATACCTCCTCTCGAAAAAGTAATAATACCGCGATAACTGATATTCAACATGATTAGCAAATTGATGATAAGCATATATTTTGTTCTCGATTCCAAAATAATTCTTGAAAAAAAAATAAACATCCCTAATCCTAATATAGTAGAAACCTGATTAGGACCAAAACCCCCTGATGTTTCAAAATTTGATTGCGTACTTGTAATTGTGTCCCGAATATTTGGGGTATAAAAGGTAAGATATGTCATGCAGGTAACAATCGGCAAACCCATGCAAAGCAATATAGAATTCATTTGATCAATTAGCACCGTACGTTTAAATGTATAGAGCGACGCTACAGCGAGACAAGCAGGACCAGAAATATTAAACGCGATAGCATTTTTAATATTAGTGTCAAAATTCAAAACAAATGTAGAGAGAATAACACCCGGAATCAGCAATAGTATAAAAATCCAATACGGCGTGGCGTTTTTTGAAATTCCGCTGAAATACATACCAATAAAAATAAAAACCATTACTCCATATTTGGAAATTTCATACAATGGATTTCCTCCTGTCATCCTTAAAAAAACCTCACTTCCAACGACATAAGCAGCTGCCATTAATGCTTCGTGATTCTTATTTTGATTCTTAATTATATAAATAGTAGCCAAAATAAATATGGCATAGCCATATAATTGAGAAAGAGCTGGAAATAAAAAAATTAAAAAGCCTACTCCAATATGAAATAGAATTAAATTGAGATATAAGATTTCATTTTTAGTCATTTGATACTATTTTAACCATTTCAAATACAAATGTAAAACGGCTTCTTCTGAATAATTATTTGCTATTGTTTTTTCAAGCTTAGTGCCAAAATCAGCACGTAATGTATCACTTTCAATTAATTTTACTAATGCAGCATAAAATAATGGCGCCGAACCTGTTTTAATTAAATAGCCATTTTTTCCACTCTTAATAACTAGAGGCATTTCACCTACATTAGTAACTACAACTGACTTTTCATATAAACCGTATTCCAATAAAGCAACGGGCAAACCTTCTGATTGCGAAGTTAAAATTCCTATTTCTGATTGATTAAGAATATTTTTTATATCATTTCTAGAACCATAGATAAAAACTATATCGCTCAAATTATATTCTAAAATCAACGATTTGATTTGATTAGAATATACATCATCAAAATCTTTGCCGACCAGATGAAATGTCCATTCCGGATGTGAGACTTTAATTTTTTTGGCTACTTCCAACAATAAAAAATGATTCTTCTGAACTCGTAAATTAGCCAAAGATACTATTCGTTTTCCTTGAATTCCTTGCAAAATTGTTTGTTTTGAAATTTTATTCTCAACGGATGGGAAATTAGGCAAATAAACAACATTTTTAAACTTTAGTTTCTGTTCTGCCCAAATTTTTAGGTTTTTGTTTACTGCAATAATTCCATTAAAAAATGAAAGAACAAAATTCAATACTAAAAAAGGTCTTTTGTTCAAAAATTCACTGTCTCCATAATGATCATGCCAAATCAATTTTACAGTTGGATAGGTAATTTTCAAAAGAAAAGCTAAAAAAAAAGACGTACTATGTGCATGAATAATTTCTACTTTATTTGCTATTACAAATTTTCGAAATTTGAAAACGGATTGAATATCAAGAACACTTTTTTTATTCAAAAAAAGATAGGACACATTGTTATTTATTTGACTCCAAAGTGGTCCTTCCTTTCGACTTACTACCAAGCCAGAAAATTGAATTGTATTCGCAAGCGCATTAGCATAATTTACCGCCATTCGCTCTGCTCCTCCGGCTTCTAGAGAATCTATAATTTGAAGTATTCTCATAATTGCAACATTTCTTTTAGCTCCATTTCGAAAACATCTAAAGTATATTGTCTAGACCAGTCACTCGCTTTTCGGCTCATCTTTTTATAAAAGATTTCATCTTTCAAAAGAGTTTCCAATTGACAAACATCTTTTTCCAAATCTAATGCAATCAAAACGCCTCTGTCGCCATAATCAAGCATAAACGGCACACAAGAAACTTTTGTAGCAACAGGAACACAGCCCCAAAACATACCCTCGGCAATTGCTTTTGGCCAGCCTTCACTTTCGGAAGGTAAAATAACAAAATGACTTCTTTCGTAAGCCATTTTGACAGTATCCTGAGTTTGATTTCCTTTCAACGAAACAACATTGTTTATTTTATTTTGATTGATATAGTTTTCTAAATTTTCTCTCTCAACGCCCTCACCAAACAATTCTAATGCAACATTATATCCCTTTTTATGTAACATTTCAACTAATTTAATGGCGTAAAAAGGTCGCTTTCCCGAAACCAAAGCGCCCACAAAAATAAAACAAATTTGGCTTTTGAAATCCTTTTGAATAATTGGTGATTTTTCGGATTCGTGATATGTAGCTGTAAAAAAGGGCTTGATGTTTTTAGAACTTCCCTCCCATTCACCATAAACCAAAACCTGCATATTTCGTGTCAAAAAAGTAGAACTCAATATCCATTTTTGCAAACGGTACGTTAAAGGCTGCTTAGACTTTGGGTCACAATTTCCTGCATATTTAGCAGTTTTGGTTTTATTTGGAAATAAAATCTGAACCATACTTCCTAGTAAACCAATATTCCCAGGGCATCTCAAATGAATATGATCGGCTTTTTGCATAGCGGAATAAATCTGCCAACTAATTTTTGGAATTCTAAAAATTGTATTAAAAATTGCCTTTACGCTTAAGATATCAAAACTTTCGATGGCAACAAAATCAATATTTCTATGCTCATAATTGATTTCAATAGGACTTTTTTGTGATTTAGATTTTGGAGCTACAATAAGTATTTTATCGGCGTATTTTGACCAAACATTCATTTCGCGAACATAAGGCGCATATGCGAAATATTGATTTTGATCTAGAATATGCGGCACATGAGTGATGATGGCAAAAGTCATTATAAAGTACTAAGTTGCAAATAAAATTTATTGCGGTAAATGTATTGCTAAATCTAATGAATATCAACACCCATATTTAAATTTTATAGATAGCAGTATTAAATAAAAGCATTCGTAAAATTACGAAACCATCAAAAAAACTACTGCTAATCAAAGAGTAACAAATGTTAACAAAATAGATTTTCAAAAACCATAATTAATTGTATTTTTACCATTCAAAATTTAGATATATAAATGGGCAAAATCATTGCGATTGCTAATCAAAAAGGTGGTGTTGGAAAGACAACAACTTCAGTAAATCTGGCAGCATCACTTGGTGTTTTAGAAAAAAAAGTGTTATTAATTGATGCTGATCCTCAGGCAAATGCTAGTTCAGGATTAGGAATTGATGTCAATACAGTAGAAATTGGAACTTATCAAATTATAGAACACAGCAATACTCCAAAAGAGGCTGTCGTGAAATGTTCTGCCCCAAATGTTGATGTGATTCCTTCTCATATTGACCTTGTGGCTATCGAAATCGAATTGGTTGATAAACCTGAAAGAGAATATATGCTTAAAAAAGCGTTGGAAAGTATCAAAAACGAGTACGATTTTATTATTATCGATTGTGCTCCATCGCTAGGATTACTTACTCTAAACGCATTGACTGCCGCTGATTCAGTAATTATTCCTATTCAATGCGAATATTTTGCACTAGAAGGATTAGGGAAATTATTGAATACTATAAAAAGTATTCAAAAAATTCATAATCCAGATTTAGATATTGAAGGATTGCTTTTGACAATGTTTGACTCCAGATTGCGTTTGTCCAATCAAGTGGTCGAGGAGGTTCAGAAACATTTTAACGATATGGTTTTTGAAACTATTATTCAGAGAAACGTGAAGTTGAGCGAAGCACCAAGTTTTGGCGAAAGCATTATAAACTATGACGCAACGAGCAAAGGAGCAAATAATTACCTGCAATTAGCTCACGAAATTATAAAGAAAAACAGCAAATAATTTTATGGCACAAGCACTAAAAAAACAAGCCTTGGGAAGAGGATTATCGGCATTATTGAAAGATCCGGAAAACGATATAAAATCAGTAAATGATAAAAATGCCGACAAAGTGGTTGGGAATATTATTGAGCTTGAAATTGAGGCGATAGAAATCAATCCGTTTCAGCCAAGAAGTAATTTTAACGAGGATTCATTAAGAGAATTAGCAACTTCCATCAAAGAATTAGGTGTCATTCAACCTATAACTGTTCGAAAACTTGACTTCAATAAATACCAATTGATTTCGGGAGAACGACGTCTTCGTGCTTCCACTTTAGTCGGATTGACAACGGTTCCTGCTTATATTCGAATTGCAAACGATAATGAATCCTTAATTATGGCATTGGTTGAAAACATTCAACGCCACGATTTAGATCCCATAGAAATTGCACTTTCCTACCAAAGATTAATTGACGAAATTCAGTTAACACAAGAACAAATGAGTGAACGTGTTGGAAAAAAACGTTCTACCATCGCTAACTATTTGAGACTTTTGAAATTAGACCCAATCATTCAAACTGGTATTCGAGATGGTTTTATCAGTATGGGGCACGGTCGAGCTATAATTAATATTGAAAATCAGGACATTCAAGCCGATATTTACCAAAAAATAGTGAGTAATAATCTATCGGTTCGAGATACAGAAACATTAGTCAAAAATTACCAAGAAAGCCTAAAACCAACCCGAGGCGAAGCCGAACAGAGCGGAGCTAAACCAGCTGCTAAAGCAAAAACAACCTCTTTTGAAATTGACGAGGCGAAAAAAACCAGGTTCAATTCTTATTTTGGAACGAAAGTCGACGTTAAAGTGGTTAGTAATGGCAAAGGAAAAATCACTATCCCCTTTCATTCTGAAGAAGATTTCAACAGAATTATTAAACTAATAAAAGGGTAGTGAATAAAATTTATTTCATAGTACTATTCCTTATTGCAATAGGAAATACTCCTGTTTTTTCACAAGCGAAAACTAAAGCAGCCCTAATTGCAAAAGATACTTTGAAATCGAATGACATAGACCCATTAACCCCAGCGAAGGCCGCTTTTTATTCGGCTATTCTTCCTGGTTTAGGGCAGGCATACAACAAAAAATATTGGAAAGTCCCTATCGTTTACGGAGCAATTGGAGTCAGTATGTATTATTATATTGACAGTAATCAAAAATACAATCAATATAGAGATGCTTACAAACGACGTTTAGAAGGCTATTCGGACGACAAATTTAGTTATTATGACAACGATAGATTAATTGCGGCGCAGAAATTTTATCAACGAAATAGAGATTTATCTGCTCTGTTTGTTGTTGGTTTTTATGTTTTGAATATTGTCGACGCTAGTGTTGATGCTGCTTTAATACAATTTAACGTAAATGAAAATTTATCTGTAAGGCCAGATATTTATAGGAATGATGTAACATATAAGGCTAATGTTGCACTAACGTTTAATTATAATTTTTAAACACACAAATCCCTAAAAGGGATATAAACAATAAATTTACAACGAATGAAAATTGCACTTTTAGGATATGGAAAAATGGGACAGACCATCGAAAGAATTGCGCTAGGAAGAGGACACGAAATTGTTTTGAAAAAAGATGAATTCAATACCTATGAAGGACTTTCGAATGCCGATGTTGCCATTGATTTTAGCATTCCAGCAGTTGCTGTTGAAAATATTTCGAGCTGTTTTTATGCCAATGTTCCTGTTATTTCAGGAACCACAGGTTGGCTAGACCGTTATGACGAAATGGAAGCTCTTTGCAATGAAAAAAAAGGAGCGTTTATTTCTAGTTCCAACTTTAGTTTGGGTGTCAATCTCTTCTTTGGACTCAATGAATATTTGGCTAAAATGATGTCGAAGTTTGATTCCTACACTGTAAATATGGAAGAAATTCATCACACTCAAAAACTAGATGCACCAAGCGGAACCGCAATCTCTTTGGCAAAAGGAGTTATTGAAAACAGTAATTACACCAATTGGACAATGGAAACTCCTGAATCCAACCAAATTCACATCGAAGCAAAAAGGATTGGCAATGTTCCAGGAACACATACTGTAACTTACAATTCTGGCATTGATACCATCGAAATAAAACACACCGCTCATAATCGTGACGGATTTGCACTTGGAGCTGTAATTGCAGCCGAATGGATTGTCGGAAAACAAGGGGTTTTTACAATGAGAGACGTATTAGAATTAAAGTAAACTTGTTTCAGGTTTAAGGTTTAAAGTTCCAAGTTGAACAACCTTAAACTTTAAACTTTAAACAAAATAATTATGACAGCATATCAATGGTTTGTATTTTTCTTACTAGTACAAATAATCCACTTTTTGGGAACTTGGAAAATCTATGAAGCGGCAGGTAGAAAACGTTGGGAAGCAGCTATTCCAGTGTATAATGCTATTGTTTTGATGAAAATAATTGGTCGACCAACTTGGTGGACCGTTTTATTTTTCATTCCAATCATTAACCTAATAATGTTCCCTGTTATTTGGGTTGAAACCTTGAGAAGCTTTGGAAAAAGATCTTCTTTAGACACCTTTCTAGGAATTATCACCTTGGGTTTTTACATTTACTATATCAATTACACCCAACAGTTAAATTACGTTTCTGATAGAAGTTTGAACCCTGAAAACAAAGCGGCAGACACCGTAAGTTCGTTACTTTTTGCTGTCATTGTTGCTACATTTGTACATACTTATTTCATTCAACCCTACACTATTCCAACTTCATCATTAGAGAAATCTCTATTAGTTGGTGACTTTTTGTTTGTGAGTAAAATGAATTACGGAGCAAGAGTTCCTATGACTTCGGTGGCTTTGCCAATGGTTCACGATTCTATTCCATTGACAAAAAGCAAATCGTATTTAAACTGGCCACAAATACCTTATTTTAGATTACCCTCGTTCCAGAAAATTGCTAAAAATGACATTGTAGTTTTCAATTGGCCTGTCGATACTGTATATCGGTTCTTTGATAAATCTGGAAGAAAAGCGGTAACTAAACCCATCGATAAAAAATCGAATTATGTAAAAAGATGTCAAGGAACTCCGGGTGATATTTTAGAAATAAAAGACGGTTTTGTGTATATAGACGGAAAACAATTAGTCCTTCCAGAAAGAGCAAAACCGCAATACCAACATACAGTGTACGCTGCAAAAGGAGTTTCGAGCGAGGTTTTATTAACGACGGGTTCAACCGAATTCAATAGAATTTACATTTTGAAACCAAACAGTGAGGAACAAATAAATGCTGTTCAACCTTATATATTGAATGCTTCACAAAACCAAGATAAATCATTTACTGTAATGACTGGTTTTACAGGAATTCCGTTGAAAGTAATTGAAAGTTCTGGGATTTATGCTCAAGAAGTTTATGAAGCGAAAAACGATGTAAATCTTACTTTAAAAGGCGCTGAAGATTTGCGAAAAAATGCTTCCATAGATTCTGTTGTACGATTTATTGCTAAAAAAACAGCCGCTTTCGACAAAGGAATTTTTCCGCACAATACCAATTGGACAGTGGATAATTTTGGTCCTATTACCATTCCTTCAACAGGGAAAACAGTTCAATTAAACCAACAAAACCTACCGCTTTACAAAAGAATAATTGTAAATTATGAAGGCAACACTCTAGAAAACAACGGACAAACCATTAAAATAAATAGTGAAATTGCCAATTCGTACACTTTCAAGCAAAATTACTATTGGATGATGGGAGACAATCGTCATCGCTCTGAAGATAGTCGTTATTGGGGTTTCGTTCCAGAAGATCACATCGTTGGAAAACCTGTTTTTATCTGGATGAGTTGGGATACCAATGGCAAAGGATTGGGAAAAATTCGATGGGAACGCTTATTTACCACAGTCGGCGGTGACGGACAACCACAATCTTATTTCCAATTTTTCTTGATTGCTTTGGTTGCCTTTTTTGTAGGTGAGTATTTTTGGAAAAAAAGAAAAGCAAATAAAGTATAAATGTTTAAAAGTTTAATATTGTTTAAAGGTTTAAGGTTCTATAGCTGGGGGAAAATTAAACTTTTAAACCATTTTAAACAAGAGTAAACCCTATTAAACTGAAAATAAAATGAATCTTTTACTACATCCCTCCTATTTTCCTTCGATTAGTCATTACGTTGTTATGGCTCAATCAGAGAAAATTGTGTTTGAAGTCGAAGATAATTTCCAAAAGCAAACCAATCGCAATCGAACTTACATTTATAGTCCCAACGGTATTCAACTACTGAATATTCCTGTAAAACATTCAAAAGAAACACATCAAAAAACAAAAGAAGTCAGAATTGAAAATGATTTCTATTGGCAAAAACAGCATTTCAAATCACTAGAAGCTGCATATAGATCCTCGCCTTTCTTTGAGTTTTTTGAAGATGAAATACGCCCAATTTTCGAAAAAAAACATCAATTTTTGATGGATTTAAATTTTGAAACCTTGGAATTTGTTACAAAATGTCTCCGAATGAAATTGGATTATGAAACCACAACTGAATATTTTCACAAAGTAGATTCAATAGCTATTTTAGATTGTAGAACTTTGGTTGACGGAAAAAAAGACAAATCTCAATTTGAAAGCTATACTCAGGTATTTGATGACAAACATGGATTTCTAAATAATTTGAGCGTTTTGGATTTAATCTTTAATGAAGGAAAATACGCGTTGGATTATTTGAAAAATCAAAAGCTGCAAATCAAATAAAATATATCCTCTCTATTCCATTGAAAGTCTTGCCATAATTGGATAATGATCGGAATTTTCGAAATCAGGAAAGCTTTCAAATTTTTTGACTTTCATCGTGCCGTCTGCAAAAATGTAATCGATTCTGGCAGGATAATAACGAAACTTATAAGTCGCCCCAAAACCAATACCTGCTTCTTCAAAACTATCTTTCAATCCGCCTTTTATATTTCGATAGACGTATGAAAACGCACTGTTATTCATATCACCACAAATAATGATGGGATACGGACATTCTTTTTTACTCTCCTTAATAATCTCAGCTTGTTGCTGTTGTTGTTTGAAAGCAATACTTATTCTATTGAAAAGCTTTTGTGATTTACCTTGATTAATTGCATCGATATTTTCATCAATTTCAGTTACATCAGGAGATATTTTTATGGATTGCAGGTGCATATTATAGACTCTAATAATGTCTTTTCCTTTTTTTATGTCAGCATAAACGACATTATTACTAGAGTTTGGAAACACAATATTCCCTTGATCTATAATAGGAAATTTAGAAAAAATGGCTTGACCAGTTTTAATTTGATTTCCATCTATGTAAATATAACGGTGCGGATAAAGTTTTAAATCGATATTGGCATAATTAGAATACTCTTGAATACACAATATATCTGGATTTTTTTCATTGATGAAACTTAGAATATCATCGGGAACATCATCTCGATCCAACCATTTGAATACGTTCAATAACCGAACATTATAACTCATTACAGTAAAATCCTTATCATCCTCGGGATATTCTTTAGCCGAAAATTTATAGAATTTATTGATAAAAGTAATTCCCATCATAAGTACCAAACCCGACAAAATCATTCTCTTCTTGAATTGGAATCCCCAATACAAGAAAAATAAGCCATTCAAAATAAAAAACAAGGGCATAAACAAAGTAAATACTGAAAGCAATGGGAAAAATTTTGGAGCCAAAAAAGGTAAAAGATACGCAACGAACGTTGATACAGTAAGAACTATATTCAAAAAAAACATTAGTTTATTAAACCAAGAAAGGTTTTTCATTTTTTTAGTTTCAAGTTTCAAGTTTCAAGTTTCAAGTTGCTCAACTTTAAACCTGAAACCTGAAACAATTTCATTTCCCTACTTTAAACAAAAATTCTTTTTCTTCTTTTGTTAAACAATCATAGCCAGAACGACTGATTTTATCTAAAATTTCATCGATTTGCTGTTGTGTTTTATCCTTAATTACAATCTTTGAAGGCGCATTTTCAGTAGGCTTTTTATAATTCCTATGCACCTTTTTGAAAGGAGTAGATGACTTTTTTGTGAACAAATTAACAAAAAAATCGAATAGGTTTGAAACAATTTTACTCAAATCGGTTCCGTTTTGTAGTAATTTAATAAAAATAAACCCAAAAAAAGCCCCAGCCAAATGAGCAATATGTCCGCCAGAATTCTCTGATTGAATTTGCATTAAATCAATCAAAAGAATAACAACGGTAAAATGCCAAAGCTTTACATTACCAATAATCAACAAACGTAGATTCATCAAGGGTTGATACGTTGTCGTGGCAACCAAAATCGCCATAATCGCTCCAGATGCACCCACAATTGGTGAAACAATATTCATTAAATAAAAAGAAAAAACAAAAACTACTCCCGAAAAAATAGCTGCCAACAGATACAATCCCAATAACTGTTTCTGATTGAAAAACGTCAAAAACAATTGACTGGAAAAATTTAGAACAATCAAATTAAAAAAAATGTGAAAAATACCCGAATGAAAAAAAGAATAGCTAATGATTGACCAAGGTTTCCACAATAAATCCATTGGATTCGAAGACAAACTTACATAGTGAAGAAAATCGATGTCGATGCTTACAAATCGCAACAATCCAAAAATAACGTACGAAATTAGAAAGCAAGCAATATTCAAGTAGATTAACCTTTGGGTTATTCCACCGAATTTGTACTGCATTTTTAAGTCGTCTAATATACTGCTCATTTTTAAGTTAGAAGTTAGAGGTTAGAGGTTAGATGTTGGATTTCATCACAACAACTGAACACTACAAATGGGAATACTGAACACTAATTTTTAATTCCATCTGTTTTTGTTAAATTGATTTTTCTTCCAAAACCACATCATCAAGAAACCTGTTATTGCACCGCCAACGTGTGCAAAATGCGCTATTCCAGTACTTCCTGCTCCAAAAATAGAACTTCCTTTGAATCCCAAAAACAAATCGATAGCTAAAATTCCGGGTACAAAATATTTGGCTTTTATTGGAATTGGTATAAACATTATCCCCAGTTCCGCATTTGGACACATATAAGCAAAAGCGACTAACAATCCATAGATAGCACCAGAAGCACCAAGCATTGGCACTTTAGAAATCATCGAAGCTTGTAGAATGGTATCAAATTGTTGTTGACTACAATGCACTCTTTCCAAAATAGTATTAATTTCTCCTGCCATCATCTGACCTTTGTCGTCAAACAATGAACTATAATCGGCATTCAATAATAAATGAATTTCAGAAGAAGATAATTTCAAACTTGAGACATCCGACAAGAAAGAATGTATCTCGTAATAATTCATTCCGGTATGCAATAATGCAGCTCCAAGTCCGCAAGAAATATAGAAAAATAAAAATTTTTTTCCACCCCAAAAATGTTCCAAAGCACTTCCAAAAGAATACAGTGCAAACATATTAAATAAAATATGTGCCACATTGGGAAATGGCGCGTGCATAAACATATGAGTAATTAACTGCCATCCTTTGAAACTATCGCTCTCAGGGTAATAAAGAGAAAATAAATCATAGGATACTGGCACAAAATACGAGCCAATAAAAAATAGAATGTTAATAATCAATAGTTGTTTTACAACTGGCGTGATATTCATCATAATGCAAACTTTTTATCTAAATCTTCCACACGCATCGTAATGAAAGTAGGTTTTTGAAATGGAGAAACATTCGGGTCTTTGCAAGCAAAAAGTCCGTTGACCAAGTTTTCCTGTTCTTTTTCGGTTAAATAGGTTCCGGTTTTTACAGCCAAACTTCGAGCCATCGATTTGGCAATCGTATCGTTCTGACTAAAACTACTTTCTGGAATTCCGTCTTGCAAATCACTCAAAAGCTGTTCCAAAACTATCGATGCTTCACTTTCGGAAACATTGACAGGCAATCCTGAAATGACCACGCTATCAACGGTGGTCTCTTCAAAAACAAAACCTGTATTGGTCAATGAAGGTTTCAATTCAGAAATTAATTGCATTTCATCATTCGAAAAATACAAATGCAACGGAAACAACAACTGCTGACTTGAAGCCAAATGAACTGTGATATTGGTCAGAAATTGTTCATACAAAATGCGTTGGTGCGCCCGTTGTTGATCCACAATTAACATTCCTGACCTTATTGGATTGACAATGTATTTTTTATGAATTTGATAGGTTTTATGTACGGTTTGCTCTACTTCGTCATTATTAAATAAAGAAGATGTTACAGTCTCATTTTCAAAAGTCATTGTATCAATTTCCTCTGAATCTTGTTTTAATCCCACGTACAAACTTTCCCAATTCGAAGTCGGTTCAGGTCTTCTGTAGCTTGAACTGGAATTCGTAAAATGTTTGTTGGGTTTATCCGTTTCAGAAAACGGATTAAAACTACCATCCACCTGAATCGTAGGTGTTTCTGCATCTAAATCTTTGTAATGGTAAGGAGTATCTAAATTGGCATCGCGCTCAAAATCTAAAATGGGTGCCACATTAAACTGTCCTAAACTGTGCTTAATCGAAGCCCGCAAAATAGCGTACAAAGCCGACTCGTCGTCAAATTTAATCTCCGTTTTTGTGGGGTGAATATTGATATCTATCGTATTTGGCGGCACTTGAAGGTAAAGAAAATAACTGGGTTGTGCGCCATCTTTTAGCAAACCATCGTAAGCAGCTATTATGGCGTGATGCAAATAACCACTTTTTATAAATCGATCATTCACAAAGAAAAACTGTTCTCCCCGATTTTTTTTGGCAAATTCAGGCTTGCATACAAAACCTTGAATATTTACAATTTCGGTTTCTTCGGTAACGGGAACCAACTTTTCATTGGTTTTTCCCGAAAAAATAGTTACAATTCGCTGTCTCAAACTGGAAGCCTGCAAATTGAACATTTCGCTACCGTTGTGATAAAACGTAAAATAGATTTGCGGGTGTGCCAATGCCACGCGCTGAAACTCATCAACAATATGGCGGTATTCCACCGTATCGGATTTTAAGAAATTGCGACGAGCAGGAATATTAAAAAATAAATTTTTAACGGCAAATGAGGTTCCTTTTGGCAAAACAGCTACGTCTTGCGAAACAAATTTGCTACCTTCAATCACAATATGCGTTCCCAATTCTTCCTGATCCTGCTTGGTTTTCATTTCGACGTGGGCAATTGCGGCAATCGATGCCAATGCTTCTCCACGAAATCCTTTGGTGTGCAATGAAAATAAATCTTCGGCTTGACGAATTTTGGATGTGGCGTGACGTTCAAAACACATCCGTGCATCGGTGACGGTCATTCCTTTTCCATTATCGATAACTTGAACCAATGATTTCCCGGCATCTTTTATAATGAGTTTGATGTCATTTGCTCCAGCATCAACGGCATTTTCAAGCAATTCTTTGACCACTGAAGCAGGTCGCTGAACGACTTCTCCAGCAGCAATTTGATTAGCAACGTGATCAGGAAGTAATTGAATAATACTCGACATTAGTTCAGTTTATGGTATTTTGTTTATGGTTTATAGTTTGATCTGTAGTGAGCAAATTTAAGTATTTTCTATTGGGATTACTACCAAAATAAATCATAAAAAAAACAAAAAACCTATACCATCAATAGAATAGTATAGGTTTTAGTTCCGATAGCGATCGGAAGCAATATTATTTTATTCCTCAATCATCTTCAAACCTTCAACTTGCAAAGGTCCAGTAGACAATAATTGTTGATTTTTGAGTTGGTGACTAAAGGACGCTTGATGTCTTAAATACGCCATTTTTATAGCTGCAACAGCAGCTTCGGTTCCTTTGTTTCCGTGCTTTCCGCCGCTTCTGTCTAAGGACTGTTGCATTGAATCATCGGTCAAAACGCAAAAAATTACTGGAATATCAGTTTGCACATTCAAGTCTTTGATTCCTTGTGAAACGGCTTCACACACAAAATCAAAATGCTTGGTTTCGCCTTGAATGACACAACCAATAGCGATTACAGCATCGACATTTTGAGTTTGTAACATTTTTTTTGCTCCATAAATGAGTTCAAAACTCCCTGGAACATTCCATCTCAGGATATGTTCTGATGGCACTTCATTTTCTAGAAGTCCTGTAACTGCCCCTTTAAAAAGTCCTTCAGTTATCATATCATTCCATTCTGAAACAACAATCCCAAACCGAAAATTTTTCGCGTCTGGGATTGAGTTTTTATCGTATTCGGATAAATTTTTATTTATAGTTGCCATCTTTAATTTAAGATTTTAAAGTTTAGATTTAATATGGTAAAAATACGAATCTTAAATCTAAAATCTGCAATCTAAAATTATATTATTGTGCTAATCCAATTAACACATCAATTGTGGCAGCTTCTGACGAAGCATCAAAATTGTCTTTAATATCTGTAAAATATTTAAGCGCATCTTCTTTATTTCCTAATGCCAATGCTGTTTTTCCTGCTTTCAACAAGAAGCGCGGTGTAGTAAAATTATTTTTATCAGATTCTGCAGCCTTAACATAATTCTCTAAAGCTTCTTTAGGCTGATTTTTTTGCGAATACGCATCTCCTATTGCTCCTTTTGCCATAGCACTCAAAACAATGTCATCAGATTTGAATTTTCCTAAATACTCAATAGCTTCTGTGTATTTTCCGGTGTTCAAATAAGCAACACCTGAATAATAATTAGCTAAATTTCCAGCGTCTGTTCCCGCATATTCGTCGGCAATTTTTATAAAACCAAATTTACCTTCTGAACCATTTAAAGCTAATTTATATAGGGAATCGCTAGCAACTCCTTCTGTAGCCTTTTGAAAATTTTGTTGCGCAACAAACATTTCGATTGCAGCTTCTTCCTCTTTTGGCGCTGAAACAAATTTTTGATAGGCTAAATATCCAACTGTCATTAAGGCGATAGCACCAACAACTCCTATAATAATTCTTTGATTTTTGGCTACAAAATCTTCTGTTTTTGACGCAGTTGCATCTAATGTGGAGAAAACTTCAGCAGTTTTACTGTTTTTTTCTAATACAGATATATCTTCAGTTACTTCTTTAACTTCTTTTTCTTTTGCTGGTTTGTATCCTCTTTTATTATAAGTAGCCATTTAATTTTTAATTTAGTGAGCCGCAAAAATAAAATTTTTATTCATATCGTCATAAAAAAAATGGCTTTAAATTCAAATAAAAATACATTATCTACTATTTAATTACTACTTTGTTTCTATCTGAAAAATATTTACCATTTGAAAATGCCAAAAAGTAATTTTTATCGATAATTTTCGATAATTTGCACCCTCTTAAAACACATTCTCAAATACCTAATTTTCTATTCCAGTAAGACCTAAATGTATTTAAAAAAAATTTCACTATTCAATTACAAGAATTTTTCTGAATCAGAGTTTGAATTTGTGGGCAAAATAAATTGTTTTGTAGGCAAAAACGGAATCGGAAAAACCAATGTCTTGGATGCGATTTATCATTTGTCTTACGGGAAAAGTTATTTTAACCCCTTGGCGGTCCAAAACATCAAGCACGGCGAGGAGTTTTTTGTGATTGACGGCGAATTTGAAATCAACAACAGAAACGAACAAATTATTTGCAGCCTAAAGAAAGGACAGAAAAAAATATTGAAACGCAACGGAAAAATCTACGATAAATTTTCGGAGCACGTTGGGTTCATTCCTCTGGTAATTATTTCGCCTGCTGACCGAGATTTGATTGTAGAAGGTAGCGAAACCCGCAGAAAATTTATGGACAGCGTGATTTCGCAATTGGATTCTAAATACCTAAAGCAACTCATTCAATATCAAAAAGTAATAAGTCAGCGCAATGCTTTATTGAAATATTTTGCTTTGAATTTTGTTTTCGACAATGATACACTTTCTATATATAATGAGCAACTCGATACTTTTGGAAAATACATTTTTGAAAAACGCAAAGATTTTATAGAACAGTTCATCCCAATTTTCAATACCCATCATCAAGCGATAACGGGATCTCAGGAAACGGTACAATTGGTTTATGAAAGTCATTTATTAGAGAAAGATTTGCTGTCGCTTTTAGAAGAAAACATCAACAAAGATAGGGCTTTGCATTTTACAAGCGTTGGAATTCACAAAGATGATTTATCTTTTGAAATTGATAATTATCCAATTAAAAAATTCGGCTCACAAGGGCAGCAAAAAACATTTTTAATTGCCTTAAAACTGGCGCAATTTGAATTTTTAAAAACACAAAGCGGTTTGAAACCCATTTTATTATTCGATGATATTTTCGACAAATTAGACGAAAATCGAGTTGCCAAAATCGTCGATATGGTTAATAGCGACACTTTTGGACAACTTTTTATTTCGGATACACATCCTGAAAGAACCGAACAAATCGTCAAGTCAACACATCAAACGTATAAAATATTTAAACTATAATTACAGTAAATATTTTAACTTTTACTTTCAAAATCAATGCTATAAATTACTTATTTTAGCCATTTAAAAATTTAATCAAGAATGAAACTAACTACCAAATTCTACAGTTTATTAATCTTTTTAACCATCCTGTCTTGTAAGGGACAAACGTCTGAAAATATTATAAACGTTGATCCGAAAGGCTTTTCAAAAGAAATAGCAATGATTGAGGAACCTCAGCTAATCGATGTGAGGACTCCTGAAGAATTCAATGCAGGACATATTTTAGATGCTAAAAATATAAATTGGCTTGGCAATGATTTTGTACCAAATATTGAAAAACTAGACAAATCACAACCCGTTTTCGTTTACTGCAAAAGTGGCGGAAGAAGCTCAAATGCCGCTAAAAAATTAGAGGAATTAGGATTCAAAAAAATCTACAACCTACAAGGCGGGATGATGAGTTGGGATGCAAACGATGTATCAAAATCGAGCGATCAAATTATCGGAATGTGCAGTCAAGAATACGCTGCGTTATTAAATACGGACAAAAAAGTACTTATAGATTTTAATGCCAAATGGTGTGCGCCTTGCAAAAAAATGGCTCCTTATTTAGACAGAATGCAAAAGGACTGCGCAGAGAAGGTAGTTATCATCCGATTGGATGCAGATGAAAATAAAACTTTAATTAAAGAAATGAAAATCAGTGAACTTCCTACTCTCCTATTATATGAAAAAAAGGAATTGAAATGGAAAAATTCGGGATATATTAGTGAAGAAGAATTGAAAAAACAATTACAATAATCTAAGAAATATGCTTTCAAAAGACAGTTTACAATTTCTTGACGATTTAAAATCCAATAACAATCGCGATTGGTTTTTAGATAATAAAAAACGTTATGAAGTTTTCAAAAAAGACTATCAACAACTGGTTGGGGATTTTCTGGACGCGATGAAACCACTTGACCCATCGCTAGAAATGCTTGAAGTAAAAAATTGCACCTTTAGAATCAATCGGGACATTCGATTTTCAAAAGACAAATCGCCATACAAGGACCATATTGGAGTTTGGCTATCCAGCGGTGCCAAAGGAATGAATCGTTCTGGTTATTATGTTCATCTTGCAAGAAATGGTAGTTTTATAGCAGGTGGATTATACTGCCCTGAAGCTGAAGATTTAAAAAAAGTTCGAAAAGAAATTGCCTATTTCCAAGAAGATTTGGAAGAAATTCTTAAAGAAAAAAGCTTTCAAAAGGAATTTACTGATTTTGATCGGAATGAAACAAACATGCTGAAAAATCCTCCACGAGGTTACGAAAAAGAGCATCCTGCCATTGAATTACTCAAATTAAAAAGCTTTGAAACTTCTCAGAAATTCAATATCGAGGAAGTTACCAATGAAGATTTTGTTGCCAAAATGACAAAAAAACTTATCGTCTTGAAACCCTTGAACGATTTTATCAATCGAGCACTAACTTCCGAAGATTAATTTATAAAAATGAAAAAAAGAAAAATACTTTTTTTGGGAGAAACCTACCGAGCGGACGCTATTACTTGGATGAATGGACTAAAGGATTTTGGCGATTTTGAAATTATCACTTGGGAATTAAGGACGCCAAACCACAATTTATTTAGCCGTACTTTTAGAATGTTAGAGTTTTGTACTGTGCTTTTTCAAATTAGAAAACTAGTCCAATTAAAACAACCCGATATGGTCATTGCTGAAAGAACAACTAGTTATGGTTTTCTTGCCGCATTATCCGGTGTCAAACCCATTGCCATTGCCCAACAAGGAAGAACTGATTTATGGCCCGAAAATTCTATTTTATTGCCTCTTAAAAAAATTATCCAAAATTACGCTTTTGAAAAAGCCGATTTGATTCACGCTTGGGGTCCAGTAATGACTATCTCGATGCAAGAAGCCAATGTAGAGATGAAAAAAGTGTTGGTCTTACCAAAAGGAATCGATTTTAATCTATTTGGTACTAATAAAAACAAATCTTCCGAAAAATTAACTGCAATCGTAACGCGATCGTTAATGCCTGAATACCGCCACGATACCATCCTCAAAGCCTTTGGTATCATAAACCAAAAAGGAATAGATTTTGAATTGACTATTGTTGGAGACGGAAAATTGCTACCGCAGTTAAGAGAACTAGCAACGAAAATGAATATTGAAAAAAAGGTTAATTTTACGGGTAGAATTCCAAATACAAAATTACCAGAATTGTTGCAGCAGTCCAATTTTTATATTAGTATGCCCATAACTGAAGGCGTTTCTGCTTCATTGTTTGAGGCGATGGCTTCGCATTGCTATCCCATTGTAACTGATATTCCTGGAAATCAAAGCTGGATCAAACACCGCGAAAACGGTCAATTAATAAGTATTGATGATACTGAAATGCTGGTCGATGAACTCCTTTGGGCTTTTGAAAATAAAGTATATCGAAACGCAGCCGTATTAGAAAACAGAAAATTTGTGGAAGAAAATGCAAATTATACAGTAAATATGAAGATTATTGCCGACAAGTATCACGAGTTAATTAACAATACAAAAACCAATTAGCTATGTGCGGAATTAATGGAATCTTGCATTTGCAATCAAATAAAAAAGTAGACGAACGCATTCTAACAAAAATGCGTGATGCGCTGGAACATCGTGGTCCTGACGATAAAGGTTTATTTATCGAAAATAATATTGGTTTGGGGCATAGAAGGCTTTCTATTTTAGATGTTTCGGCAGCCGGACATCAACCATTTCTATCCGATGATGGTCGATATGTTATGACCTATAATGGAGAAATATACAATTTTAAAGACTTTTATCCTGAACTAAAAGCGAAAGGATTTGACATAAAAACTAGTTCAGATACCGAGGTTTTAATAAAACTTTTCGAATTGTATGGAACAAAAATGCTCAATCGTCTTAACGGAATGTTTGCATTTGCAATCTGGGACAAGAAAGAACGAAAACTTACTGCTGTTCGAGACAGAATGGGTGTCAAACCTTTATATTATTCGTTTTACAACGAGACTTTCTACTTTGCTTCGGAACAAAAAGCACTTTTCACAGCTGGTGTTCCGTTAAAAATGGCAAAAGACGGTATGGAAGAGTATATTTTTAATCGGTTTGTGGCTGGTGAAAATACGTTGTATGAAAACATAAAAAAAGTACTTCCAGGACACATTCTAACTATTGAAGAAAGTGGAAAAACTACTTCCGAAAAATGGTGGGATTTGAAAGCTGAAATTCAGAATCAGCCAAAAATTAAAAATCCAGTAGAATGGTTTCGTGAAACCTTTGACGATTCAGTAAAATTGCGAATGGTAAGCGACGTTCCTGTGGGCGTTTTACTAAGTGGTGGACTGGATTCATCCTCGATTTTGGCTTCACTAAAGCAACAAAATTTCAAAGACATCCAAACATTTAATATTGGTTTCAAAGAAAAAGAACACGACGAATCGCAGTTGGCCAAAATGATATCCGATAAATTTGGTTATGAATTTCACACCATGCAATTGGAGGACAATATCCTTTTCGAAAAGCTAGTTGATTCTACTTATTTTCAGGATGAACCCATTATGCACTTGAGCGAACCCCATATCTTGGCTCTTTCTCAATTAGCAAAACCATCCGTAAAAGTATTGCTTTCAGGCGAAGGCGCAGATGAATTAATGGGTGGTTATGTGCGGTACAAAGCATTGAAATATCCAAGCCTACTAAATACAATAGGAACTATTGGACATATGGATTATTTTACGACCAAACCACGATATGAAAAACTGGCACGATACTCCCAGATAAAAAATAATGATGATTTGGTTATATTTAATGGTTGCAACATTTACCCAAAAGACATTGCAAAAACTTTTGGCATGGTCAATCCTCCAATAAACGAATACAGAAAGCAAATTTTGGAAGACGCAAAATCACTATATCCAAATAATTTAAGAAGACAAGCACTGTATTTTGACCAACATACGTATTTATGCTCGTTACTCGACCGAAATGACCGTTGCACAATGGGCGCTTCAATAGAATGTAGAGAACCATTTTTAGACCAAAGACTTGTTGCAGGATTAGGTTCACTAGATGATGAATGGCTTTTTACAGGTAAAAAATGGAAATACGTTTTAAAATCAGCAATGAAGGATCGGCTTCCTGATGAAATTCTCAACTTCAAAAAAATTGGATTGAGTGTTCCTTGGGGTGATTATTTAATTAAAAGTCCAGGATTTATTGTTGAATTAGAGTCGTTTTCAAAAAGTGATTTGTTCAAAATGCCTTATTTCGAGCATATCGATGCCAAAAAACTTGTCGGGAATTTACGAAAAGGTGATACCACAATGATTCCGTACATTATGCCACTATTTATGATGCATACTTGGCTGAAAACGTACGCAAATAAATTTTGATATTGATTTCAGATTAAGGCTAGAAACCTAATGATTCTTATGGAACTACAACTTAATTTTTCTCTAAAAAACTATAATACTTTTGGCATTCAAGCCAATGCAAAAGAATTTGCTGCTGTGCACAATATTGCTGAATTAAAAGCAATTCTAGAACAAAGTAAATTCAAAAAAAAATTTATTTTGGGAGGCGGAAGCAATATGCTTTTGACCAAAGATATTGATGCCTTGGTAATTCACATCGATTTGCAAGGTAAAAAAATCATCAAAGAAGACGACGATTTTGTGTGGGTCGAAAGTCAAGCAGGCGAAAACTGGCACGAATTTGTGCTTTGGACGCTAAACCAAAACTTGGGTGGACTAGAAAACATGTCTTTGATACCAGGAAATGTGGGAACAACTCCTGTACAGAATATTGGTGCATACGGAACTGAAATCAAAGATACTTTCGATTCTTGCGAAGCGATGAACATTGAAAACCAAGAAATGAAAACTTTTACCAAACGGGAATGTCATTTTGGTTACCGCGAAAGTATTTTTAAAAACGAGGCAAAAGACAAATACATTATTACATCGGTGGTTTTCAAATTGACGAAGCGCAACCATAAAATTAATACTTCCTACGGAGATATTACTGCTGAATTGGCAAAAAACAACATCACGAATCCGACTTTAAAGGACGTGAGCAATGCTGTAATTGCCATTCGACAAAGCAAATTACCCGATCCAAAAGAACTTGGAAACAGTGGTAGTTTCTTCAAAAACCCTGTCCTTTTGAAAACTGATTTTGAGAAAATTCATCAAAGTTTTCCAGACATGAAATATTACGTCGTTTCTGAAACTGAAGTAAAAGTTCCTGCTGGTTGGCTCATTGAGCAAGCCGGATTCAAGGGAAAACGTTTTGGCGATGCAGGAATTCACAAAAACCAAGCTTTGGTCTTAGTCAATTACGGAAATGCGACTGGACAAGAAATTTTGGATGTTTCCAAATACATTCAAGAAACTATTTTCAACACTTTTGGAATTCATATAGAAGCAGAGGTCAATATTGTTTAAAGCCATACAGCATCATATTAAATTCATAATTGATAATTGATAATTGCTAATTGATAATTGATAATTGATAATTCATAATTGATAATTGATAATTCATAATTCCTAATTCCTAATTCTTAATTCATAATTCCTAATTCATAATTCCTAATTCATAATTCATAATTCGTAATTCCTAATTAATAAGTATCTTTGTACCGATTTTAAAAGAAGCCAAGCCTATATGTTACTCATTACTTTATACTTTTTTATTGTTATAATTGCCATTCAACTTGCGTATTATGTGATTGTTTTCGGGAAATTTGCCTTCGCCAAAACACAGAAATCAAATCCAAAAAGAATTTCTATTTCCGTTATTGTTTGTGCCAAAAATGAAGGCGAAAATGTGGCAAAATACATTCCATTGCTTGCTGAACAAGAGTATCCCGATTTTGAAATTATCGTGATAGACGATGCTTCAAGTGACAATACTTTGGAAATTTTCGAAGAATTTGAAAAACAATATTCCAATGTCAGATTAGTAAAAGTAAAAAACAACGAGGCGTTTTGGGGAAACAAAAAATATGCCTTGACACTGGGTATAAAAGCTTCTAAAAAAGACTATTTGTTGTTCACAGACGCCGATTGTTATCCCAATTCCAAAGATTGGATTACCACGATGAGTTCGCAATTTACAATGCAAAAAACCATCGTTTTAGGGTATGGCGCCTACGAAAAAGTAGCGAATTCTTTCTTGAATAAAATCATTCGTTTTGAAACCTTGCTGACCGCAGTTCAATATTTTTCTTGGGCAAAAATAGGTCATCCTTATATGGGAATTGGTCGCAATTTAGCCTATAAAAAAGAAGAATTTTTCAATGTAAACGGCTTCATCAGTCACATTCAAGTGCGTTCTGGTGACGACGACTTGTTCATCAATCAGGTTGCGACAAATAAGAATACTGCACTTTGTTATTTGCCGGAAAGTTTCACTTATTCCGAGCCAAAAACAAAATTCAAGGATTGGTTCACCCAAAAAAGAAGACACGTTTCCACTGCAAAATTGTACAAACCTTTCGATAAAATTCACTTAGGACTTTTTTATGCTTCACAGTTGTTGTTTTTGATTATAGCCTCAGTTTTATTGGCGTTCCAATACCAATGGATAATTGTTTTGAGCTTAGTAGCTTTCCGTTATTTGTTCACTTGGATTACGTTGGGATTATCGGCAGGAAAATTAAAAGAGAAAGATGTGATGTACTGGTTTCCCATTATTGAAATTGTGCTTATCTTCGCCCAATTAAATATCTTTATCACCAATATTTTTTCAAAACCTGTACATTGGAAATAAACCAACAGATAGAAAAAGCGAAAAAAGGCGATCAAGCGGCCTTCACTTTTCTATTGGATTTTTACTGGAATGAAGTCTATGGTTTTATGCTCAAACGTACCGAAAACGAAACCAATGCCGAAGATATTACCATAGAAACCTTCTCGAAAGCTTTTGATAAAATAACCACTTACAATCGCGAATTCCAATTCAATACTTGGCTGATTGCCATTGCTAAAAATGTTCATATCGATTTATTACGAAAAAAGAAAGCGAGTCTTTTTATCGAAATCACCGACGACGAAGACCAGCAAGCTTACAACATTGCCGACACCACTCCATCGGCGGAAGATGAATTGATTACCGAGCAAAACCTTTCCCGATTACTACAATTCATCAAGGAACTCAAACCGCATTATCAAGAAGTAATTCAACTGCGTTATTTTCAGGAAATGAGTTATCAGGAAATTGCCAACAAAATCGACGAACCACTCAGCAACGTCAAAATAAAACTACTTCGTGCCAAAAAATTACTAGCCGAAATTATTCAGGATAAACGTTGATTAATGGTTATGTATTGTCAATAATCTACGATTGTACTCGACAAATATTCACAAATAAAATTAACTATTGTTCGTCAATTAAATCCTAAATTTATACATTAGCAAGAAATTGATTACTACTTCATTGATTAAAATATGGAAAGACGGAATTTCATTAAAACAACATTGCTTTTTGTAACTTCAACGAAGTTGTTTTCAAACAATATATTCAATGCAAATTCAGCAATTGTAAGTAATTTTAAATATATTTATACTAACAGCAAACTCAAAAACGAGTTTTTTCTGTTTTTAAAAAACGTATTCAATTTATATCCTGAAAAGGAGTTTCATAAGTTAATTTATGACAATACCATTTCAAAAAATACTGATAAAGAGATTTATACAACGACGCAATCACAATTGGACGATATTGCCCCGATTTTATCAAGTTTCCGATACCAACTTCCTGCCTTGATGCACCAAAAAAATGAAATGTCCAAAGAAACTGTTGCTCTACTTGGAGAAGGTACCACATATAATGGTTATTTAGAAATAGGTTCTTCTGGAAGGTATTTAGATTATCTTGAAGAAAACATTTCAATTAAAGGCAAAAGGTATTACGCAGATGGTAGAAAACCAAAATATTCATTCAGTGAAATGGTTGATCGTGGACAAATTGCCGTAGGAGCCGAATACATACAATTTACGGATTACAAAACTAAATTTTCCGAACATATTCCAGCCAAAAGTTTAGATTTAGTAACAATATACATAGGTTTTCATCATTGTCCATTGGATTTACGTGTTCAATATATCTCTTCCATTAGAGACACTATGCGAGTTGGTGGAAAATTAATTTTAAGAGATCATAACTGTGACACCGAAGACCAAAAAGTTTTAGTAGCACTTGCTCACGATGTCTTCAATATGGGCGTTAATGAAAATTGGGAGTATAATAGTAAAGAGATTAGAAACTTTTATTCACTAGATTTTATTTGCAATTTCGTTGAAAAAATCGGATTTAAGTTTCATAAAAAAACATTATACCAAAAAGGAGATCCTACAAAAAATGCTTTGATGCTTTTTACAAAAATCTAACTTCTGCAGTACAAATTTATGAAAAAAATCTTCCATTTTATTCAAGTACTTTTAACTTATTTAATAAAGTTCATAAAACTTATCTGCTTTAGAATTAGTAAAGTAATCCAAATTATCAATCGCAAAAAAAGATTAGCAATCCCTTTCTATAGCTTAATTGCATTTGTTCTATACATTTTCTTATTAATCCAGTTTTCGGGAGACCCTGAATTTACTAAGACTCTTGAAAATAAAACACTAAACGATGTTACGCAAATAAATCCGATACAGGTAAATAAAATCATTAAACCTAAAACGGTAAACGAAATTGTTTATGCAATAAAAAATACTTCTGGACCAATTTCTATCGGTGGTGGAAAATACAGTATGGGAGGACAAACTGCTTTTGAAAATAGTTTGCATATTGATATGAGATCCTTCAATAAAATCATTAAAATAGATACGACAAAAAAACAAATTACAGTACAAGCAGGAATTCGATGGAGAGATATTCAAAAAGTAATTGATCCGTTGAATTTATCTATAAAAATAATGCAAACTTACTCTAACTTTACGGTTGGAGGTGCAATATCCGTAAATTGTCACGGAAGGTACATTGGTCACGGCCCAATCATTTCGTCTGTTTTAGAATTAAAAGTTATTACTGCCGATGGTAATATAATTATTGCAAATCGAAAATTAAATCAAGACGTTTTTAATGCTGCAATTGGCGGATATGGCGGAATTGGAGTTATCGCCGAAGCTAATTTGGAATTGGCGGATAATATAAAAGTAGAACGATTCCATAAAATAATGAATGTTGAAGAATACAAAACGTATTTTGATAAAAACATTCGAAATAACAAAGATGTTATATTCCAAAATGGTAATTTGTATCCGCCGAAGTATGACAAAATAATGAGCGTTTTATGGGTAAAAAGCACAAAACCATTAACCGATAAAGAAAGATTAATATCCGAAGATGAAAATTATTGGCTAGAATCAAAATTAACAGGTGTCGTTTCTTGGGGAAAATCGGGAAAATGGATTCGAGAATTTACCATTGATCCTTTGTATTACTCTAATAAAATAGTGAGATGGAGAAATAAAGAAGCTAGTTATGATGTAAGAGAATTAGAACCTACCTCAAGGGAAAACGAAACTTATGTCTTGCAAGAATACTTCATCCCTGTTGAGAATACAAAATCATTTATTCCAAAAATGTGCGCTGTTTTTCAAAAAAACAATGTCAATGTTATCAATGTTTCGTTAAGACACGCTTTGCCAGATAATGAAAGTGATCTTTCGTGGGCAAATAAAGAAGTTTTTGCATTTGTAATTTATTATAAGCAAAAAACAAATCAAGAAGCAAAAGACATGGTAAAAAAATGGACACTCGAAATGACCGATTCTATTTTAAGCGAAAATGGAACTTGGTATCTACCCTATCAACCGCACGCTACAATCGAGCAGTTTCAAAAAGGGTATCCAAACAGTGCTAAATATTTCGCATTAAAAAACAAGCTAGATCCAAATCAACGATTCACAAATAAGTTATTGGATAAGTACAATCCTTATTCAAAAAGTGAGCTAACTCAAGAAAAAAAGAAAATTAAAGAGTATTTCAGAGCCGAGGAACAAACAATTCTTACGGTTCCAGAATGGTACTTAGTTTATAACCCGAAAGAATATGCTGATTACCTAGAAAGTGGTAAAAACCCATCCAATTTCCCTTTCTACAAATCTATTGATGAGTATTGGAAACTTTACGATCGTTCTATAAAATTAACTTCAAAGGCATATCCTGAAAACAGTGAATACAAAACGATGCTACAAGTTATTGGTGTTAGTATGACTATGGAGTATGGATCAAAAATAATTTATGAAAACACGGTAGGGCTATTCTTTGCTTTATTTTCAGAGGAAAAAATATCCAAAGAAGAAGAAATAATAATTGAAGCACAAAGAGCCTACAGTAATTTTATATACCAAACAGCTTGGTACGAATTTAAGTTTTTACCTTGGATTAAAAAAGTATGGACCGCTTCTGAAAAATCAAACTGCAGTACACTTCGAAAATGGGAAAGAACCTTAATTTTTACATTCGAATTTTCATTCAAAGCATTTTATTCACAACTAATTGAGTGGGCAGCAAAATCTACTTATGAAACTCCTGCAAATTCTATTTATTTAATCGTTTCTAATGTTGATTCCGTTAAAGAAAATAAAAACTTAAAAATCATTAAAAGAGATGGCGACAAAATGATTATTGCCATTACTAGATGGGCAAGTTTTACAACTGAAATAATCAAACTATCAAATCAAGATCTGAAAATTTATGAAATTTCTGGAAATGATGAAATTTCAGTTTCTACAATTACCGGGAACCAACAAGAAATAAATTCTAATGACATAAAGTTATTGTACCAATCAAAAATAGTTACTAATGACAGTGTAAAAAGAAATCTTTACTTTTTACCTGTTGGCAAACTGTTGCCTTTTATCAAAAATGTATTGCGCACACACGGAACAGTTGAACATGTTTATGATTATTAAACTGGTACCTTCTATCCAAAAACTGAAATAAAATAAGACGTTATCGAAATATTGGAAAGCTATGCGAAATCCCCGTTATGATCAAGCATAGAAAAGTAAATAAACATCATAAACTATAATGAAAAACCAAAATAAAGTTAGGGTACTATTCTTTGCCAGTTTGTTGGTTTTACTATCGGCCTGCTATACTCAAAGACTTGCTGACACAGAATATTTTAAAGGTACAGCTCGAATTACAAGATTTGGAGTAAAATATATTCCCAATTCAGGTTCGATGGATACCGTATATAGCGGAATCATTAAATTAAAAGAAACTGGGAAAGCCACTAGGCTTTATCGTTTCAAATCAACCCTAAAAACGTGTGAGAAAAAAAGATATTTCGTTATTCACTTCAGTGACAAAAATGATAACTTTATTGCACCAGGGCTATCATTTGATATTAGTCAGAATGGCTTAATTATGGGTCAGTATGCTACTCTGGTTATAATCAATACAAAAATTGAAGATAGTAAAATGACAAAGGCAGCAATGCTAGAAATAATTCTTACTTGGTTAAATAAAGACCGCTACAAGTAGTAAAATTTAACACTTTAAAAACGACTAAAGGTTTACCTGCCCATCGCGGCAGCTAAAATAAATTGGAGTTTCCATAGTTAAATGAAGTGCTAACTGCTCATAGCTGACAAACGTATAGAAAGAAATCGGTATGCTTTCCTCCTCCCCTTTTCGAATTCCACAGCAACCCTAAAATCGAACAATTAAAAATCAAATGCAACGTTAAACAAGTTATGACTCCAAAAATAAAAAAAATGAAATTTTTGAAACTTATTGTATTGACGATGATAACTCTTGCAGTTGTACAAGAAAGTATTGCGTGTAGTGGGTATAAAATTACAGTGGGTAATACCACCATACTAGGAAGCAACGAAGATGCGTGGAGACTAACACCTCATATTTGGTTTGAAAAAAAAACAGTCAAAAGCAACTTTGGGGCTGCCTTTACCGGTTCGAGATATGACGGAGGAAACGGCTACGCTCCGCAATCCGGAATGAATGAAATGGGTTTAGCCTTTGAGAGACTTGCTTCTTATCACCCAACACAAGAAATTTTTCCAAACAGAATAACCATATCCAACCCAACACAGTATCTAAAGGACATTCTTCATACTTGCAAATCAGTAGAAGAAGTTAAAGAATTCATTAGTAAATACGACCACAGTTATTTTATAGAAGACGTTTTTATTTACGTTGATAAATCAGGCAAATATCTAATTGTTGAGCCTTACACTTTGACAATAGGAAACCAACCAACCTACGTTATATCCAACTTTTGTCCTTCCATAACGCCAGAAAAAAATGCCAATAAATTAGACCGCTACCGAAACGGAGTTGCATTTTTAAAGAATGGCATTGACACTTCACTAGCGTTCTGCGCCGCCTTATCCGATACGATGCACGTGTGTAGAAAAAAAATTGGCGATGGAACTTTACTTTCTTCAATCTGGGACTTAAACAACGGGACGGTGAACTTGTATTTTTATCACGACTATAAGACAAGCGTTCAATTCAAATTAAGCGAAGAATTAAAAAAGGGCGACCATAGTATTGCGATTGACACATTATTCCCGCCTAACCCTGAATTTAAAAAATTACGCAATTTCAAAACCCCAAAAAATAGCATTGTAATTGGAGCGTTTATAGTGGCTGCTGCTGGATTTTTTTTACTGACTTCGATATTCTTTTTGATTCAATATTTAAGAAGAACCGAGCGTAAAAAGTATGCTTACATTCAACTAGTACTGTTTCCACTGGGGCTTATTTTGTTCTATTATATGTTTGTTTTAAGCGGAAGTGTCAACGTTTTCTACTTTCCTGCGCCATACAAAGACCCGACAAATGTTTTTAAAAGTGTAACCTCATACATTCCATTCCTACTACTGTTACTTATAATTCCCTTTTCTGTAATTAATTATAGGCTTTTTAAGGAGAATAGTTGGAATGTACTTGCCAAGTGGCTATTTACCTTAAACAATCTTATTTACGTGATACTCATTGGCCTATTTGCGTATTGGAGATTTTATGATATTTTCAGCTAATAGACAGAGCGCGAAACGCTAACAGCGCCTCACGAAAAGTTACGGTTCAGCGGTTAAATGAAGTTTTATGCTTGAAAAGTGCTAACTGCTTGTAACCTGAACTCGATTAATATTGAAAATTTTAAACCACACTTCGACTTCACACAGTGCAGGCTAGGAAAATATTGTTTTTTAATAGAAAGACGCGATGCTTATCATAGATTTCATAGCTATGTTTAAGTAAAACACCTATGAAAATCTTTGCTAATTATTATTTCACAATTTCTATGTGGTTAAAAATTATTATATCGAACTCCGGTTCATAGCTAAAAACGGTTAAGAAAGCATTTATAGCTACTATCTATTTTTTTTAAAGCAATGTCCAGAAAAAGGTAACTATAAAAAATAAGGCTATTTTTTTTTTTCTAGAATAGCTAACGAGCAATTTCTGCCTCAAAATTAACTTTGAAAAATTCAATTCTATTATCATTGTAACCTTCAATCAGCCCAAAAACAGACTATCTCATTCTTCCTGTTAAAATAATTGTAAAATAATCAACATTTTATATATTAAAAATACAATTATTTGCGTTGTATGTTAAAACCACTAATTATGACTCGATAAATACTTAACCCTTAAAATCATATATTATGTCTAGATTAAGTATTTACGAAACCCGCTGGATTGACCTTGTTTTCGAAAACAAAAACCAAGAATACGGTGCATATCAATTGCGCCGCGATAGTTCAAGAACTACCGTGATGGCTTTTTTCTCAGGAATTTTATTAATTGCTGCTTTTGGAACCATATTCACAGTAGCGCATTTACTCCGAAACCCAATAATTGTTGAAACGAATCCTATTATCGACGAGCCACTTATTGTTACACCATATCACATTGAGCCGCTACAACCGAAAACACCCATAAATACAGGGCATTCAAAAGCACCTCAAGAACCAACTGTGCTGCGTCCGATGGTAGTTGCTACAACTCCAGATGTTTTGGTTGATGTTCCAACAAATAGAGATGTCTTAGAAAATCATCCTTTAAGTTCGGGAACAGAAAGTGGAACTGGAATAAATACTACCTCTGGAACCATCGAAAGTCCGACATTACCAATCGATGATGTAAAAGAAATCAACAATACTACTGAATTAGACAAACTTCCTGAGTTTCCGGGTGGAATTAATAAATTCTATACGTATGTCGGCAACAATTTCGAAAAACCAGAAATTGATGGAATCAATACTTTCCGAGTGTACGTATCCTTTATAATTGAAAAAGACGGCAGTATGACTGATATCCAAGTAAAAAGAGATCCGGGTTTTGGCTTGGGAAAAGAAGCTGTTCGCGTTCTGAAATCCTTGAGAACCAAATGGTCACCGGGAATGATTGATTCAAAACCAGTTAGAACCGCTTACAACTTACCCATAGTTGTCGAAATGCAGTAACATAACCCCTTTCACGTCTCTTCGAGTGATTTTGAATAGTAATGCGATAGCTTTACTATTCAAAATTGTATCGAGAAGCTTTCGATGTTAGGTTGATTCTCGATACATTTTGTTAAAGTAAATAAAATCAAAATATTTACAAGACAAACAAAAAACAAAAAAAGCAGAACTAAAAAGTTCTGCTTTTTTTATACACAAAATTGAAATTCAATTATTTTTTCTTCGTAGCAGGTTTTTTTGTGGGTTTTGTTGTTGGTTTTTTTGTAGTCGTTTTTGGTTTGGCTACGACTGGCACTTGATGTACGTATGGTTTATACAACCCTTCATTTTCAGCTCTTTTTCTAGCGTTTTCAGCTCTTTCTTTAGAGTCCGGATGCGAACTCATCATTTTAGTCAGAAAATCAGTTTGAGCTCCTTCGCTCATTTTTGCCAAAATAGTAAAAGAAGATTCCACCGCATTCACGTCATAACCGTTATTCTTCATAAAATCATACGCAAACAAATCGGCTTCCGATTCTTGTTTTCGGCTGTGCTTGCTGTCAATCATTGCACTACCTATTTTTCCCAATTGACTATCTGTAATGGTTGCAACAGTTTTCGATTGCGAAGCAACACCATCTATCAAAGCTTCCTTTTGATACGCTGCTTTGATGGCATCTCGAGAATCGTGATTGACCACGTGACCAATTTCGTGACCAATAACCACTAGCAATTCGTTATCATCCATAACATCCATTAATCCAGTGTAAACACGAACACTTCCATCGGCAGTGGCGAAAGCATTTACTTCTTTGAGAACATATACTTGATAGTTTAAAGCCAACCCGTAAGCATTACTATATTTTCCAAAAATCTTGTTGAGACGAATAGCGTAAGGATCCGTTGGACCAGCAATTGTGTGCTCAGCATCCATTTTAGCTACGGCTTCTTTTGATAATTGAGCCGCTTGTGCATCGCTAAAAGTGAGTCCAGCAACTCCTTTCTGTAGCGCTCCCAAGGCTTTATCTCCAAAATTAATTTGTGCATTGGCAATTGAATAACCAAAAAAGGCAGGTAATACGGCTAAAAATACAGATTTAATTTTCATTTTTTAAGTATAAATTGATTAAGGACAAATATAAACCCAAGTTTGGATAAACAAAAATAAGAATTTAATTTTTTTAATAGAATAAAAAAAATCACATTCTAGAATCGTTAAATAAAGATTAAAAAAAAATTAAACAGTTGTTTAAATTAAACAGTTGTTTAATTTTGCATCTTTAAAATCAAAAAGTGAAAAACGATCTAAACGACAAACAAATTCAAATTCTCGAAGTAGCACAAACGCTGTTTGCCGAGAAAGGTTTTGACGGCACTTCGATTCGCGATATCTCAAAAGTGGCTAAAATTAATGTAGCTATGGTTTCGTATTATTTTGGGAGCAAAGAAAAGTTACTGGAATCCTTAGTATTATATAAAACATCAGGTCTTAATGAACAAATGATTCATTTGATTGACGAAAAACTTGAACCTTTTGCTAAAATAAATAAGCTTATTGAATTATATATTAACCGACTAAATAGCGATAGAGGAATGTACCGCATCTTGCATTTTGAATTAGCCTCAAAAAAAAGAGTGTTGGAGCTTCCCTCCTTTTCGGAAATAAGAAAGGCAAATTTAAAATCCTTAGAAGTCATTATTAAAGAAGGACAAGACCAAGGAGTTTTTAGAAAAAATATCATCATTCCGCTGTTGACGCCTACTATTTTGGGAACCTATTTTCACTTTCAAATGAATAAACCCTTTTTTGAAGACATTTTAGATTTGAAAACGGAAGACGCTTACAATAATTACGTGAAAACAGATTTAACAAAACACATTCAACAAACCATCAAAGCACTTCTAATAAATGAAAATTAATTATCTTTTACTTTTGGCAATGTACTTCATCGGAATCTCATCCGTTGGGGCGCAAGAAAGAACTAGTTTGACGCTTGACGAAGCCATTCATCTGGCTTGGACGAAAAGCAACGAAGTGAGCTTGGCCAATTCAAAAGTAAATTCATCGAAATACGAATTACAAGCCAAAAAGAATTCGCAATATCCTGATTTGAAACTATCAGGACAATATCAAAGTTTTATTGAGCCAAAAGTGGATATTAAATTTGGCGAAAGCGGTAAAGCTTTTCCCTCAGGAAACCAATTAATGATTGGACAATTGAGTGCCAGTCTTCCTGTTTTTGCTGGTTTCAAAACACAAAACAACATCAAGATTTCGGAGAACTTGTTTCAAGCTGAAACCGCAAACGCTTTGCAAACTAAGGAAGAAATTGCGATGCGAGTGGTCAATTATTACGCTAGTTTGTATAAGACTCAAAAGACTTTGGAATTGTTGAAAGAAAATCAAAAACAAGCCGAGCAGCGCGTGGTAGATTTCATCGAATTGGAAAAAAACGGAATTATTCCAAGAAACGACTTATTGAAATCGCAATTACAGGTCTCGAACATACAATTGTCTGTCGATGAAATGAACAAAAATTTGAATGTGGTCAACTATTATTTGGTTTCCCTTTTGAAATTGCCCGAAAACACCAACCTAAAAGTCAACGAAAGTGATTTTAGCAATTTCCAGATGAATAATGTTCCAACGGATGAAAAACCAGCATTGGAAAATCGTAAGGATTTAGAAGCGATAAGCTATAAAGAAAAAGCCAGCGAAGCCAGTGTAAAATTAGCAAAAGGGAGTTATTATCCTTCGGTTTCTCTCATCGGTGGTTACGCTACTTTGGGTATAGAAAATATAATTACCAGTCAAAACGCTATCAATTTTGGTGTAGGTGTTTCGTATGATTTGAGTGGCATACTTAAAAACAACTCTTCGATAAAAATGGCCGAAAGCAAATCAGTTGAAGCTCAAAATTACAAAGAAATCCTTACCGACAACATCAAGGTTCAAGTAAGAAAAGCCATTGAAGACTACAATTTAGCTTTAAAACAAAAAGAAGTGTACCAAGAAGCAGTAGCGCAAGCGACAGAAAATTATCGAATTGTAAAAGACAAATACGATAACGGACTTTCGAATACCAATGATTTACTCGAAGCAGATGTAGAGCAACTGAGTTCTGCTATCAATAATGCTTTGGCAAAAGCCAATATTATTCAAAAATATTACGAATTACTTTCAGTATCTGGACAATTATCACAAACTTTCAATCTCCCGATGGCTGTCGGGACAAAAATATAACCAATCTCTATCATGGAAAAGCAAAAAACCAATAAAAAATTCATCATTATAGTAACCATTTTGGTCATATTGGGTGGCACTTATGGAACCTATAAATACCTACATTCTTTGTCTCACGAGCATACTGATGATGCACAAATTGAGAAAAAAATGAACCCAATTATTCCTAGAGTTCCAGGATATATTAGCAAGGTTTACGTAAAAGACAATGATTTTGTAAAAAAAGGAGATACTTTATTCACGATTGATCAAAGAGATTATCAGCTAAAAATTGATGAAGCTTCTGCTGCTTTATTAGGTGCTGAAAGTCAATTTGAATCCGCAAAAGCTGATATTGGAAGCGCCAATGCCAACATTTCGGTATCGGATGCCAATATGAAATCGGCAAGCGGTTCAATAGAAAGTGCCAAAATCAGGTTGAGACAAATTACCAGCGATTACAACCGTTACAACAATTTATACAAAACGCATACAATCACCAAGCAACAATACGAACAGGCATTGGCAGCAAAGGATGAAGCCGAAAGTCAGGTTCGTGTTTTGGAGCAACAACAAAAAGCGAGTTCATATCAAAAAGCGGTTATAGAATCTAAATCGAAAGTTTCAGACAAACAAACCGAAGTGGCTGCAGCCAATATCAAAAGAGCTAAATCCTTGTTGGACGTTGCGAAATTGAATCTTACTTACACCGTTATTACAGCAGCTATTGACGGCCAGGTTTCAAAAGTAGATATTCAACCAGGACAATTGGTACAAGCAGGACAATCGCTGTTTTACATTATCAATAATAAGGAAGCTTGGGTTGTGGCAAATTTCAAAGAAACCCAATTGGACAAAATGATTGTGGGTCAAAAAGTGAGTTTGAAAGTAGATGCTTATGCTGATTATGAATTCAAAGGAGTTGTAACTTCATTTTCTCCAGCAACAGGTTCCCGTTTCTCCTTGTTGCCTCCTGATAATGCTACAGGAAACTTCGTAAAAACCATACAACGTTTACCCGTTAAAATTAGTTTAGAAACAGAAAACGATCCTGAGAAAGTGAAATTATTGCGTCCTGGAATGAATGTTGAAGTAGATGTACATTTGAATTAAGATTTTAGATTTCAGATTGGCATTACTAATGAATTATAGATTTTTAAAAATCATCCCTTTATTAGTAAATCCATTTTATAATTCATCCAAATGACAAAAGTACAAGCAGCAGACGACGATTTAGTAGAATACGGCTACCGACGTGTAATCATTACGATTACCGCGGTACTTTGCGCGTTATTAGAAATCGTTGACACAACCATCGTTAACGTGGCGCTAACCGATATGCGTGGTAGTCTTGGAGCTACATTAACTGATGTGGCTTGGGTGATTACCGCTTATGCCATTGCGAATGTAATCGTGATTCCAATGACCAGTTGGTTATCGCAACAATTTGGGAGACGCAATTACTTTGTAGCCTCTATTATACTTTTTACGGTTTGTTCCTTTTTGTGTGGAAATGCCACTAATATTTGGGAATTAGTCGCTTTTCGATTCGTTCAAGGAATTGGTGGTGGCGCCTTATTGGTAACGGCTCAAACCATAATTACAGAAAGTTATCCTGCTGCCAAACGTGGCATGGCTCAAGCTATTTATGGGATGGGCGTAATTGTTGGTCCTACTTTGGGTCCGCCATTGGGAGGTTATTTGGTCGATCATTATTCTTGGCCTTATATATTTTACATCAATATTCCGTTGGGAATTATTGCCGCAATTTTGGCTATTTATTTCGTGCGAAGTCCTAAATATGGCGAAAAATTAAAAGCAAATCAAGTGGATTGGTGGGGAATTGCATTTTTGGCATCTTTCATCGGGTCGTTGCAATTTGTTTTGGAACACGGACAACAAGATGATTGGTTCAATGATAATTTGATTACAGGTCTAAGCGTCGTGACCGTTTTTGGTTTAATACTTTTTATTTGGAGAGAACTCACTTACAAGCATCCCATTGTAAATTTAAGTGTTTTAAAGGATGGAAACCTTCGCATAGGAATCGTGATGTGTTTTATTCTTGGTTTCGGATTGTATGGATCCACCTTAATTATTCCAATTTACACTCAGGCAATCTTGGGTTGGACTGCTACTGATGCGGGATTACTGCTCATTCCTGGGTCTATAACTACAGCCTTTATGATGCCAATAGTTGGTACATTAATTCAAAAAGGAGTGCCACAAGGGTATATGGTTGGCGTTGGATTTTTAATCTTTTTCTTGTTTACTTTTATGATGCATAATAATATGACTCCCGATACAGGAACAGAACATTTATTTTGGCCACTAATTTTAAGGGGAATTGGTTTGGGATTGCTTTTCGTGCCAATAACTACGCTTTCTCTTTCCACTTTAAAAGGTAAGCATATTGGCGAAGGAGCAGCTTTTACCGGTATGATGCGACAATTGGGTGGTTCTTTTGGAATTGCGATTATTACAACCTTTATCACGCGATTTACTCAGGAACATAGAGTCAATTTACTTTCCCATCTAGACCCAAGTAAATATGAGGTGCAACAGCGAATTACTGCTTTACAAAGAGGTTTTATGTCAAAAGGTTTTAGCAGTAACGAATCCCTTCAAAAAGCGTATCAAGTATTAGATTATTCTGTTCTAAAACAAAGTACCGTCTTGTCTTATATGGATATTTTTCTTTATTTGGGGATTCTGTTTTTATGTTGTATTCCGATTATTCTTTTCATCAAAAGAGGAAAAAACAAAGTTGATTTATCTGAGGCGATGCATTAAGATTGCAGATTTTAGATTTGCGATTTTTGATTGCTGATTTGTGTTGATAAATCCGAGATTTCAATTTTATGAAGTAAAACTTCTGAAATCAAAAATCGTTAATCTGCAATCAAAAATCATTTTATCTTGTAAAAACCAACTGGTTCCCTTTCGATAAATTGGCATCAAACTGATAGCCTTCATAGTCGAACCCTTTCAAATCTTCGACTGTTTCCGCATTGGTATCGATGATGTAACGCACCATTAAACCTCTCGCCTTCTTGGCAAAAAAACTAATTATTTTTAGTTTTCCGTCTTTATAATCTTTGAATTCTGGAGTTATTACAGGAACTTTCAAGGCTTTTACATCTACAGCCGAGAAATATTCGTTGCTCGCCAAATTGATAAACAACTCCCCTTTTTTGAGTTCTTTGTTTAATGCTTTGGTAATAATTGGTTTCCAAAAATCATATAGATTTTTGCTTTCGCCAATGGGTAATTTCGTTCCCATTTCCAGACGATACGCTTGCATCAAATCCAAGGGTTTCAAGAGTCCGTATAAGCCCGATAAAATTCGCAAACGGTCTTGTAAAACATCCAATTTCTCCAATGGAATCGAATACGCATCTAATCCTGTATACACATCTCCATCAAAAGCAAAAACAGCAGGTCGTGCATTTTCTGTCGAGAATGGCGTTTTCCAATCTTGGTTGCGTTGCCAATTCAAATCGGCCAATTTATCTGAAATATCCATTAATTCAGAAAGCACTGTTGGCGATTTTTGCTTCAATATTTTGTGTACTTGACGTGACTCTTTTAGAAACAAAGATTCCGAAAAATTTTGTGTTGGCAATACTTTTTCGAAGTTTAAAGACTTAGCTGGTGATATAACGATTTTCATAAGGGTTGACTCTGGTTTGAAAGTTTCAAAAATACAAATTGAAAATCCGAAAAGAAAATTGTTTTCATTTTATTTGTGTATTTTTGAATGAATTATGAATTTATAATCCAATCCATTTATGAATCCAATTACCATTAGAAAAGCAACCATTTCCGATCTTGAAACCATCCAAGAAATCAGTCAGCAAACTTTTATAGAAACTTTTGCAGCAGTAAACACGCCTGAGAATATGGAAAATTACATTCAGAAAAATTTAAATTCTCAACAAATAGCCTCAGAAATCAACAATCCCGAATCGGCATTTTATCTCGCCATTTTAGATCATAAAACTATTGCTTATTTAAAACTAAATTTTGGAAACGCTCAAACTGAAATTCGAAGCGCTCAGTCTATGGAAATTCATCGCATTTATGTTCTGAAGAATTTTCACGGAAAAAAAATTGGACAATTATTACTAAATAAAGCTATAAAAATCGGACAACAATCTGGCGTTGAAACGATATGGCTTGGCGTTTGGGAAAAAAATCACAAAGCAATACAATTTTACAATAACAATGATTTTGTTGAATTTGACAAACATAATTTTACTTTGGGCAAGGATGTACAAACCGATTTATTGATGGAACTCCGAATAATCAATCAAGCTAATTACTTATAATAAAGTGGATTTCTTGTTTTTGAAATAGGTTATGAACAACGCACATTATCACGAATTACTTTGTAGTATTTCAAGATAGAATAAAAAATTAATCTCCAAAACTTATTCCAATTCCTTTAGCGGTTTTTACCAAATCGCAGTCTGGATCCACTAATTTTGCATTGTCTATAGCATCTTTAAAGGGAACTGAAATAATATCGGGATGGCGATAAGCCGCCATTTCACCAAATTTACCTTCTAAAACCATTTCAAAGGCTTTCACACCAAATTGTGTAGCCAAAATTCTGTCGTAAGCGATTGGACTACCACCTCTTTGCAAATGTCCCAAAACGGTTTCACGCATGTCTGGCTCAAAACCTATCGCTTTTAAATCATTAACTAATTTGCGGGCAACTCCACCCAATCTTAGATTTTCATACCCTATTTCATCGCTCTTTTCGGATAACAGCGTTCCGCCTTTAGGCATTGCACCTTCAGCAATTACTACTATCGCATTTCCTTTTCCTTTCGAGTTGTAACGACTTTGCAATCTTTGCGCCACAAGCTCTATATCATAAGAAATTTCAGGGATTAGACAGACTTCAGCTCCACCGGCAATAGCGGCATTCAAAGCAATCCAACCCGCATTCCGACCCATTACTTCAAGAACCAAAACCCGATTGTGACTTGCGGCAGTGGTCACCAACTTATCAACAGCTTCCGTTGCAGTTTGCACTGCGGTTTGAAATCCGAAGGTAAAATCGGTTGCTGATAAATCGTTGTCAATGGTTTTTGGAACACCAATAATATTCAACCCTTTTTCAAAAAGTCTTTGTGAAATTCGTTGCGAACCATCGCCTCCAATACTTATCACGGCATCAACTCCCATAGACTGCAACTTACGGATCATTTCCTCCGATCGGTCAACAGACTTCCAAGTTCCGTCTTGATTTTTTATAGGCCAAGCAAATGGACCACCTTTATTGGTCGTGCCAATAATAGTACCACCATCAACGTGAATTCCTGCAACTGCTTTGTCATCTAGGGTTACAATTTCCAACTCATCCTGAAGAATACCATCAAAGGATTGAATACTTCCAATAACTTCCCAATCTTTTTCCTGTGCAGCTCTTTTTACAATTGCTCTAATCACGGCATTTAAGCCCGGGCAATCGCCTCCGCCTGTGGCAACTAATACTCTTTTCATTCTATATCTTTAAATTAATTATTTTGATCTGATTTTTCTAAAACTGATGGTAAATATAATAAAAAATAAAATGCTTGAAAATGATATATATCAGGTCACATACATAAGATAAGTTAAATGCATTTTTTGACTAATATGCTATACGAAGCGTCCAATTTGCATAATTCCTAATGTACCGCTATTAAATAAATTTCTTTTTAGAAGCGAAATCGGAAACATTCTCAGAGCATTATCAACGAATAAATTACAAATAAATCCTCCCGATAGCTATCGGGATTATCCGCCAAAATCCGCGTCATCAGCGTTCCATTTACTCCTCCTCCTCGCTAGTATGCGTCTTCGAATAGCCTCGCCATTTATCGAAACAATCCTGAAAATCTTGCGGTAATTCGGTATCAAAACGCATCATTTCTCCCGTTGTCGGATGCTTAAAACCAAGCGTTTTAGCATGCAAAGCCTGACGAGGCAAAGCCTTGAAACAGTTTTCTATAAATTGTTTGTATTTGGTAAACGTAGTTCCTTTTAGAATCAAATCACCACCATAACGGGCGTCATTAAAAAGTGGATGACCAATGTGTTTCATATGCACTCTGATTTGGTGTGTTCTTCCCGTTTCCAGATTACAAGAAACCAAAGTCACATAACCAAAACGTTCCAATACTTTATAATGCGTCACCGCAGGTTTTCCTATTTCAGGATCGGCAAAAACCGCCATTTGCATACGGTCTTTTAGGTGTCGGGCAATGTTGCCTTCAATCGTTCCTTCATCGGCGATGACATTTCCCCAAACTAATGCGATGTATTCTCTTTCGGTGGTTTTGGCTTCAAATTGTTTGGCGAGATGCGTCATTGCGGCTTCAGTTTTGGCAATCACCAAAAGTCCTGAAGTGTCTTTATCAATGCGGTGCACCAGTCCAGGACGTTCGCTGCTGTTCATGGGCAAATTCTCAAAATGAAATGCCAAAGCATTCACCAAAGTCCCTGTATAATTGCCGTGACCGGGATGAACCACAAAATCAGGCGGTTTATTAACAAGCAAAAGTGCATCATCTTCATAAACAATGTTCAGCGGAATATCTTCCGGGTCAACTCGGTTTTCAAATGGTGGATGCGACAACAAAATCCGAATCACATCCAAAGGTTTTACCTTGTAATTCGATTTTACAGGAATATCATTTACATAAATATCACCTGCAGTTGCGGCATTTTGGATTTTGTTTCGAGTCGCGTTCGGAATCATATTCATCAAATACTTGTCGATTCTCAAGAGCAATTGCCCTTTGGGAACGTCAAATCGATAATGTTCGAACAACTCGTCTTCTAAATCTTCGGGAGTGTCACTATTATTGTGCATTTGTAGGTATCGCTTCTATTGGTGTGGCTGTAGTATCCACTTCTTCTACATAACTTTCCTTTCCATCACCCAAAACCAAATCAATTTTGGAAGCTTTCAAAACGCGGTCACCCACCTTTAAATTTCTTCCTTTAAAACGCATTTCGAGCACCATATCTTTTCCAAGATTCGGAATATACGTAATCGTTCCTTCTTCAAGTCCTAAGGCTTTCAAGGTTGGAACTGCTTCACGATAGGTTTTGTCAATCAAATCAGGAATTCTCACAGACGAAAATCCCGAAGCGTTTATTTTAATATATACTTTTCTACCCTCTTTCACTTTGGCTCCAGGTAAGGGATCTTGCTCGACAACGCTGTATTTTGGATATTCACTATTGTAATCTACACTGTCCAAAAGCACATAATCCAAATCCAACTCGTCTAACTTGTCTTCCACTTGCTCCTCTGTCAACTTGGCTAAATTGGGCACAATGATTTCGTGACCGTGATCGGTAGTAAAAGTCAACCAATGCATAAACAAATAGGTTAAAACAGCAAGAATAACAAGAGCGATTGCTAGTTGTCCGAAAAACACGCGACTGCTAAGATATTTACCTAAACTCATAAATTTATTTTTATAAGTCACAAAGATAAACCTATTTCGTTTGAAAAAAAATTCTAATTTTGTTTAATCGTTTTCAGGAGCTAGTTCCCGCTATCCGTTACAAACGAAGTTCACTGAACTCCTATGTAAATGAAAGCATAGTGAAGTAATCTTTCGTGCCGAACACCGGCACAAAAGGATTTCCACTACTATCGGGGCTAGAAACATCCTAATAACAATAACATTTTTTTTCCAAAACCCAGAACCCAATACCCAATACCTAAAAATATGAAAAACATTGCCATCATAATGGGCGGATATTCAAGCGAATATAAAATCTCACTAATCAGCGGAAATGTCGTCTATCAATTTCTAGACAAAACCAAATACAACGGCTTTCGAATCCATATTTTCAAAGAAAAATGGGTGTATGTTGATGAGAACGAGGCTGAATTTCCAATTGAAAAAAACGATTTTTCGACCACAGTAAATGGTACAAAAATTACTTTCGACTGCGTTTTCAATGCCATTCACGGAACGCCAGGAGAAGATGGCTTGATGCAGGCTTATTTCGAATTAATTGGAATGCCGCAATCTTCCTGCGATTATTACCAATCGGCGTTGACTTTCAACAAACGAGATATGCTTTCGGTATTGAAACCGTACGGAATCAAAACCGCTACTTCTTATTATTTGAATAAAGGCGAACACATCGACACTGCCGCTATCGTAAAAACGGTTGGCTTGCCTTGTTTTGTAAAACCAAACAAATCGGGTTCTAGTTTTGGAATTTCAAAAGTAAAAACTGCCAATGAGTTGCCGATTGCCATTGAAATAGCCTACAAAGAAGACAACGAAATCATCATCGAAAGTTTCCTTGACGGCACAGAAGTTTCTGTTGGCGTGATCAATTATCAAGGAAAAGTTATTGTTTTACCGATAACCGAAATAGTTTCGGAAAATGATTTCTTCGATTATGAAGCCAAATACCACGGGAAGTCACAGGAAATCACGCCCGCCAGAATCTCCGACGAAATGACCCAAAAAGTGAGCGATGTAGCCAAACGAGCCTACGAAGTTTTGAAAATGAAAGGCTTTTCGAGAAGCGAATTCATCTTTGTGGATGGCGAACCTTATATGCTCGAAATGAACACGATTCCCGGCTTGACCACCGAAAGTTTGATTCCACAACAAGCCAAAGTAGCTGGAATTTCTTTGGAAGATTTGTTTAGTAATGCTATTGAATTGGCTTTGGCTTAATTAGACATTTTTAGGCCACGGATTAAACTGATTAAACTGATTTTCGCGGATTAATTTGTGAAATTTATAAAGAAAAATAATCTGTGGAAATCTGTAAAATCTGTGGCGGATTTTTTTTGGAAATCAAATAAATAATTTAAACTATGAACAAAAACCGACTCGAAGCCTTTAGCGATGGGGTATTAGCGATTATCATTACGATTATGATTTTGGAAATTAAAGTGCCTGAAGACAGTAGTTTCGAATCCTTGAAACCGCTAATTCCTGTGTTTTTGAGTTATGTTTTGAGCTTTGTTTACGTAGGGATTTATTGGAATAGCCATCATCATATGTTGCAAGCTGTTAAGAAAGTGAATGGTTCAATTTTATGGGGCAATCTTTTTTTACTGTTTTGGCTATCACTTATTCCTTTTGCTACTAGTTGGATTGGTTCGCAACATTTTGCGGCAGTCCCAATGAGTGTTTATGGATTTATTCTTTTAATGTGTGCTATTTCTTATACATTGCTTCAAAATCGAATTATAAAACTCGAAGGCAAAGATTCCATCTTATACAAGGCAGTTGAAAAAGATGTCAAAGGTAAAATATCCTTACTATGCTATATTTCAGCAGTTCCATTGGCATTTGTTTCGCCTTGGATTTCAGGATTACTTTACACCACAGTTGCTCTAATGTGGATTATTCCAGACACTAGAATTGAAAGACAAATCAATAAAAATTAAAATGAAAAAAGCCATATTTCCTGGGTCGTTTGACCCTATTACATTGGGACACGAAGATATCATAAGAAGAGGAATTACTTTATTTGATGAAATTGTAATCGCCATCGGAATTAATGCCGAGAAAAAATATATGTTTTCACTCGAAGAAAGAAAAAAATTCCTAGAAGAAACCTTTGCTGACGAACCTAATGTTTCCATTATTACCTATGAAGGGTTAACCATTGATTTGTGCAAAAAAATAAAGGCCAACTTTATCCTTCGTGGATTGCGAAATCCTGCCGATTTTGAGTTTGAAAAAGCCATAGCCCATACTAATAGACGAATGTCTAAAATTGAAACCGTGTTTTTATTGACTGCTGCAAAAACGTCCTATATCAGTTCCAGCATCGTAAGAGATGTAATTAGAAACAATGGAGAATATGAATTATTAGTACCTGATGCGGTGCGAGTTAAAAAATAAAATTTAAAAAACTCCTATTAAAGCCTACATTCGGAAAAAAAATAACAAAACACAAAATGAGTATAGAAAGAGAATTAATCAAACGTAGTGGCGGAAAATGTGAGCTTTCAGGAGTTATCGAAGATCTAAAAGTATATCAAATCCTTCCCGCACGAAAAGGCGGAATGGACGAAAGTATTTTAATACATACAACCCTAATCGACCAAATCGAGCATCCAGAAAAAATGGATGTCAATCTTTGGCGATGCCTGAATGACAGTATGTGGAGCGAACATCTTCCCGTTCAAGTGGTTTCTTGGCGAATGTTGAGCCGTTTGGGCAATCAAGAATTGTTAGAGCAAATGTATCTTGACGAAGAGGATTTGGCTTGGGCGCAAGCCACCGGCGAAGGCGAAGAAGACGAAAATAAAGTAATCCACCGTGACAGCAACGGAGTAATTCTTGCTGCAGGAGATTCCGTAGTTCTCATCAAAGATTTGAAAGTAAAAGGTTCGAGTATGGTGGCCAAACAAGGAACTGCGGTTCGTAACATTAGACTAGACCACGAAAATGCCGAATATATCGAAGGTAAAGTAGACGGGCAAACGATTGTGATTATTACGCAATATGTGAAGAAAATATAGTTGCTTAGCAATTTATAAGATGGTGATGGAAGACAAACTCTTAAATTATTTTTCAAGAATAATGCCTATTTCAACCGAAGAAGCTGATGCTATTGCGGCAACTATGGTCATTAAGCATTATAAAAAAGGGGAAGTTTTACTAAAAGAAGGACAAATTTCAACAGAGGCTTATTTCGTTTTGGAAGGTTGTGTTCGACAATATTTTATAGTTGATGGAGAAGAAAAAACGGCTAATTTTTTTAGCGATGAACAATGGGTAATTTCTTTAAATAGTTTTAGTAACAACCTTCCATCAACTCATTATATGGCTTGTGCTACTGACTGTTTTTTGGTAGTTGGTAACAGAGAAAAAGAAGAAGATTTATACCGTCGTTTTCCTAAATTAGAAACCATTTCCAGAAAAGTAATGGAAAAAGTGTTTGCTGAGCAGCAGGAGCTAATGTCAACATATACCACTGACACTCCTGAACAACGATACCTGAAACTCTTAGATACAAGACCTGCATTATTTCAAATAATACCACAGTATCAAATAGCTAGTTATATTGGAGTAAAACCAGAATCTTTGAGCAGAATTAGAAAAAGAATAATTACTAAAAGCTAACGTATTTCTGGTCATATATTGATAATAATATTGCGTAAGTAGATAGAAAAATAGGCGTGATTTTACAACCTTGGAATATAATTATTAACAGAATTTGCTTGTTGTAAACTGAAGCTCTTCTGTTGTGCTTTCTGACTCGTAAAAAACATCTTGCTTCGAAATGTCCGTTTTATTTATTCATTTTGACTTTTCGTTTCGATTGCTTTATTGTTTCTGCTCCATTCACTCCAAGAACCAACATAAAGTTTTGGAATTTCCAATTCAGCATACGCAATGGCTAAAAGTGTGTGACAAGCGGTAACTCCCGAACCACAATGAACAATTATATTTTCCGTTTCAACGCATCCAAATAGTTCTTGATACTTCTTTTTCAATAAATCTGGAGATAAAAACAAACCGTTTTCATCTAAATTTCCTGTAAATGGAACATTAATTGCTCCAGGAATATGTCCAGCAATTAAATCTATTGTTTCCGTTTCCCCATTATAACGCTCAACATCGCGAACATCAATTACAATATGGTTTTCAGTCTGTGAATTTTTTTCCACTTCTTCTATTTCGGCAATTCCTAATTTCCAATGGTCGACTTTATATAATTCAGTTTCGTTTCTAATTTCTATTTTTGAACTTAATGGGTAGCCGCTAGCTTCCGCTTCTTGAATTCCACCATTAAGAACTTGAACTTTTTCGTGACCGATAGATTTCAGCATCCACCAAAATCTAGCGGCGGCGTTCGAACCATTTTTGTCGTCGTATAGTATGATATGACTTTTTGGAGAAATACCCAGATTTGATACTGTTTTTGCAAAGTTTTCAATTTTCGGTAATGGATGTCTTCCTCCATTGGACAAATCATTTTTAATTTCTGCAAGCTGAGTGTTTAAATCTACAAATAGTGCTCCATCTAAATGTTTTACATCATAATTTGATTTTGCGTCTTTTCCATTACTTACGTCAACAATAATCAAATTGTCAGATTTATAGGATGTAAGCAATTCTGATGCTTGAATAATTGGGGAAATTTTTTGGTTCATTTTCTTTTATTTTTTATACTATCGAGACTTAAATTATAAATTAGTTTTGGCTTAGTAGCCATGTGGCGTATTGTTAGTGCTAAAATTCCAAATAATTCCAAAATTTGAATTTCTTTCTTTCATAATTTTTAATTTTCACAAACCATCCTCTAATTTTTTAGTAGAATTAATGGTTTAAAACAACTATAAAGTGATAGCTACATTTCCTTTTTTATGTCCTTTTTCAACATAAGTATGCGCTTCTGCCATTTCTTCCAATAAATACGTTTTATCAATTACTGGTTTCAACTGACCTATTTCAATTAGCGTTTTAAGAAAATTGATGTCGTCCGCACTATGACTAATCAGACCAGTTAGCACTTTTATTTTTTTGTTGCTTGTCATTGCTATCCAAGCACCTTTTAACGTTTCCGATAATCCTGCTGCACTCAAAATCAATGTTCCATACATTTTTAATGAGTCCAAACCATCTGAAACCGACATTTTATTTACCGAATCAAAAATCACATCATACATTTCTCCGTTTTTAATAAAATTTTCTTTGGTATAATCAATCACTTTGTCTGCACCTAATGATTTTACTAAATCAACATTCATAGAACTACAAACTCCAGTAACAATGGCTCCATAATGTTTTGCCAATTGAACAGCAGTAGCGCCAACTGCCCCTGAAGCACCAAAAATAAGCACTTTTTGCCCAAGTTGTATATCTGCTTTTTTGAGAAAATGCAAAGCTGTAACTCCTCCAAATGGGATTACTGCCGCTTCTTGATGGGTAAAAATTTTAGGTTTTAATGCAATAGAACTATTTTCCGGAAAACATTTATATTCAGCATAAGTGCCAAAACTCATATCCGTATGACCAAAAATTTCATCACCAATTTTAAAATGCTGCACGTCCGAACCAATATTCTCGATTTCACCCGAGAAAACACTTCCAAGAACAGTTGTTTTTGGTTTAAAAAGTCCAAAAAATAAGCGCACTGCAAAGGGATCTGCTTTTCGTAGTCGTACCTCACCCGAATTAACGGCTGTAGCTTTAATATTTATTAGGATTTCATTGTATTTTGGAATTGGTTTTTCGATATCTTTCAATTGAAGAACCTTTGGAGAACCGTATTCTTTAAAAACTATTGCTTTCATAAAACTTGTCTTTTTTTAATTAAATATTTCGGAAGCAAAAGTATTTCTATCTTATATTAATTTCATTGACTTGAGTTAAGAAACATTATGCAAGACTACAACTGCAGAATATTTCGAAAGTCGTTTGATGGTCAGGCGATTGTAATTGTTATACGATACGCAAAGAAGTTAGAAGTGGGAAGTTACCTGCCTGCCGGCAGGCAGGGAAGTTAGAAGTAAACAAAATAAAGAGTGATCAGTAATTGCTGTAAATTATAAATCGTTAACTGTAAAATAAATTACGGTTAACGATTTTTTTTATGCTTATCTCACTGACTACTAAAAAACTGAACACTGATCACTAATTACTCCTCTTCTTTCTTAATCACTTTCCTCGCTATTTCAATTTTAAATTTCTTGCCTTTCATTTTTTCGTCCTTGATGTTGTGCAGCAAGTCTTTTACTTTATTGTATTTTACTGCAGCAAACGAAATAAAATCCTTCACTTCGATTAGTCCTAAATCGCCTTTCTCCAACTTTCCTTTTAGGAAAAAGAAGCCTACAACGTCTATTTTATTCAATTTATTTTTCTTTCCGCCACTGATGTAGATGGTTTGAAATTCAGGTGGTTTGGGTAAAGTGGTTGAATTTTCAACCTTCAAAAGTGGCATACCATAATCGATATAATCCAGTTTTTTTTCGCTTTCGTGAGTAATAATATAAGCTGTCCCAGAAGCTTGCATTCGAGCCGTTCTTCCGTTTCGATGGGTAAACTCATCTTCCTTTAAAGGCAAATGGTAATGAATAACGTGCTTCATTTCGGAAATATCCAAACCACGAGCAGCCAAATCGGTGGTGATTAAATAACTCATACTGCCGTTTCGGAACTGGATTAGCGCCCGTTCGCGTTCATCCTGATCCATTCCTCCGTGATAATAGGTGGCGTAAATTCCTTTTTCATTCAAAGTATCGCTAATCCGTTCTGCCGCATCGCGATGGTTGCAAAATACCAATGCCGATTGCGATTTCAAAGAACAAATCAAATTGAACAAACTTCCCATTTTGTCTTTTTCCTTTGAAAGGACCATTTTGGTCGCCAGATTGCTGGTTGCGGCTTCAGTTGGAATAAAATCCAATATCGTAGGATTGACAACTCGGGTATATTTAGGAATTTCAATATCGGAAGTTGCCGACACCAAAATGCGTTTGTTTAGTTTGGATAATTTTCCAATGATGAACGACATTTGCTCGTGAAAACCCAATTGCAAGGATTTATCAAATTCATCGAGAATCAAAGTTTCTATTTTGTCCAAACGAAAAGTACCTCGGTCAATGTGATCGGCGATTCGTCCCGGGGTTCCAATTAAAACCGCTGGAGGATTGCTCAAATTCTTAATTTCAGTATCGATGGAATGTCCGCCGTAGCAAGCGTTTACTTTGTAATCGGTTCCCATTTTTTTCCAAACTTGTTCAATTTGAAGCCCTAATTCCCGTGATGGCACTAGAATCAAGCATTGTACAGAAAGTATTTCGGGTTTTAACATTTCGAAAATAGGCAAAAGAAAAGCTAATGTTTTCCCAGAACCTGTTGGCGAAAGCAGTAAAATATTATTGTCGCTCAAAATGGTTTCTTGCGCAGCAACTTGAATTTCGTTTAGGCTTTCAATACCTAAATTGAGAAGTATATTGTTGGAATGGTGTTTTGTATTCATTTGGCAAAGATAGGAGAAAAGTGTTCAAGTGGGAGAAGTGGGAAGTTGGGAGTTAGAAGTGGGAAGTGGGAAGTTAGAAGAGGGAACTTAGAAGTCAGAAGTTAGAAGTTAGAAGTTAGAAGTTTGAGGAAAACTGCAATCTAAAATCTGAAATCTAAAATCATTATTTCCCTATTCTGTTTTTCTCATCTTCTAATCCAGTGCTTCTATTTCTGGCTTTTTTTACCTGCTCGCTACCAAAATTATAACTCAAATTGAACCGCACTTGTCTGCTGTCGTTACCACCATCACCAGTAATCACTAAATTAGGAAATGTGGCATTTGCTCTCCAAGGCGATGTAAATAAAACATCTGAAAAAGCCAATCTTGCATTGAGTTTTTTATTTAAAAATTGTTTTTGAATAGCCAAATCTAAAGACCCTAAACTCTTAGTTCTAAAGGTGCCACCCCAAACAGATGGAGAACTAAACCAGCCTGAAACCTCTAAATTGAAATCTTTAGGTAACGAAAAATTGTTTTGCCCATATAGCGTTAAAGTCTCCTGAGTAACTCCCGTAAAGCTATCATTTGTTGCCATGTATTTACTTTGAAAAGCGTTTACAGAGGCATAAATATTCCACCATTGATTCACTTTAAAAGGATAAGAAATACCTAAATCTACGATTTGTTGGTTAGCCACATTTCTTGCAATCAGGAAGCTTTTGGTATCACCATCAGCCACGCTCACTTGAGCAAAGAAATCAGTGATATAGCTATAACTCAAGGAGGTATTTAAAGTGTATTTGTAGGTATGGTTTAATTTAATATTAGTGGTGTATTGTGGTTTTAAGAAAGGATTTCCTTTTTGGAAAGTCAATTCATCAATTTGAAATTCAAATGGATTTAAGGATTGGTAACTTGGTCTTTCTATTCTACTGCTGTACAGTAAGGCAACGCTATTGTTATCATTGGCTTGATAGGTAACACCGCCACTGGGGAAATAATCCGTATAATTTCTTGGTACGTTTTGATTTGCATTTTGTTGTGTACTAATCAGATTGCCTTCTGAATTGGTGTTTTCGACGCGTAATCCAGCCTGGAAATTAAATTTTTTAACCATCCGGTTGTAATTGACATAGACTGCATTAATGTTTTCATCAAATTTAAACCGATTGCTCAACTGTGCATTAAAAACGGGTTGTCCAGCTGGATAATTAAAAACTTCAAAAGTATTATTGGTTTTAACCAAAGAGGTTTTGAATCCTGCGCCAAACTTTCCCTTCCATAACCTTTGCTCGTAGTCGCTTTTTAAGGAAAAAATATCAATCACTATGGGCGTGTTTTGCGAATTGATGGATTGACTTAAAATACTAGTTTCGGTGTTGTTGTAGTAATAGTTAGGTAGAAAATTAGTTCTATCGCTGTTGTACTTTCCGTAATCAAGATCGGTACTCAATGATGTGCCCGTAGTATCTTGATATTTATAATTAAAGTTTGAATACAAATTGTAATTCGTATTACGAGCATCGCTTCTTGCTACCAAAATTCTATCTATGGTTGATGAATTAATGCCGGTAATGGGTGTTCTTGTATTTCCGTTTTCAAATGAATTATTAAAATTACCACTTACTACCACGCCAAATGTATTTTTTGCATTCGCATAAAAATCATATCCCAATTTGATATTGTTAGCATTGGTTTGGTTTACGGATGACGAACGAGAATCGAAGATCGTATTGCTTTGCAAGCGGTTAATATTAATATAGTCGTAATTGCTGCCAAAGCGGTTACTATAATTCCCGTATAAATTGTTCTTTTTATTTCTATTGTTAAACGAGGCCGAACTTAATGAGGTACCATATTTTCCGTAATTATAACCCGAACTGATGCTGCCATTTGTTCCGTAATTTTTATTCTTTTTTAGCTTGATGTTTATGATTCCTGCATTTCCGGCCGCATCATATTTAGACGAAGGTTGGGTGATGATCTCTATAGCTTCAATATCGTTGGCTTGAATGGTTTTTAAATAGTTCGACAAATCAGTTCCTGTTAGAAAGGATTGCTTACCGTCTATATAAATCAAAACACCTGATTTTCCTTCCACAATAAGGTTGTCATTATTATCGATCACCACTCCTGGGGCTTTACGCAGCAATTCAAATCCTGAAGTTCCTGTGGCATTGATGGTGTTTTCAACATTAAAAACCGTTTTATCCGCCAGTACCTGCACCATTGGTTTTTCCTTTTTGATGACCACTTCTTTCAATTCCGACGTTGCTTTTTGCAAAGCTATTACCGGCAATTCAACATTTTTATCAGCAATAGTAATTACTGTACTCATGTAAGATTCAAAACCGATATAGTTAATTTTTAGTACATAATTACCCGCCTTAATACCTTGGAAAGTGAAGCTTCCAGAAGCATCAGTAACCACAGCTTTCAAAAGGTTTTGATTGTTTTCAGGATAAAGAAGCACCGAAGTAACGGCCATTTTTTCGTTATCCTCTAATGCAATTTTGCTGGTGATGGAGAAGGATTGGGCGTTTAAAAAATTTATGGCGAAGACTAATAATAGTAGTAATTTTTTCATCTGATTTTTGATTTTTGATTTGTTGCATTAGTAGAAGAAGTGGATAATTGTTACAAATTATTTTTAAAAAATCCTCGCAGGATTCAAAACCATGGGGGGTTAGCAAAGTTAATTCTAAATTCAACCTGAAACCCGAAACCTAAAATCTAAATCCATCAAGGTTGCAAATCCGCGCTGTCCAGACAAGAACTATTTTATAAATCCGAGCGACCGGGTTTATATTCTTCTGCAATCATCCATTTTTCACGTAGGCGAAAGGCAGGAATGGTTTGCCTTTTGGCTTTGTTGGCAGCCACGTTTGGTTTAATGGCTTTTTGCAAAGCCCATATTGAAAGCGGAATTATTTTTTTTGCCGTAAGTATGGTTATTCGTTTGTGCAATGTTTCTTGCAACAACAAGGCAAACAATTCGGTAAAACCTCCAAATTTCATTGTTGATTGGTACCGGGTAAATAGCGGATAGTATTCGGTGTTCTTGCTTTTGTTTTGAATGATAATAGGCGGTAATCCTGCATTCATTAACTGCAAGTTGATTAAAACCCTCCCCATTCGTCCGTTGCCGTCAACAAAAGGGTGAATGGTTTCAAACTCTGCGTGGAAATGTGCAATAGCATCTAAAAAATAGCTGGTTTTATTTTGGTTGTAATTATCCACCAACTCGTGCATAAGCGTAACTACAAACTGCGGATTTGCACCCAAGTGATTGCCAACCCTTACCCATTCTTTACCACTTCTAAAACGACCTGCAATGTTGTCGTCAATATGGGTAAGTAAGGTTTTATGCAAACTTAAAATGAACTTGATGTTGAGTGTAGATTTATACTTTTCTAATAAGGTTTCAGTGAGTTTTGCCAAATTTTTGGCTTCGTACACCTCACGTATATTTACTTTCCGCTCTAAACTGCCTCCCGAAAGAATTTTTTCGGTGTCTTCTAAGGTAAGTGTTGAGTTTTCGATCGCGTTTGAGTTATAAACCATTTCGGGAATTTCGGCAAGGGCTATCTCTTTCAGCAAAGGTTCATTTCCCTTTGCCAAGTTTATGTATTGCTGGTGCAATGCCTCAATTTTATCTTTTGTAGTTTGGTTTATCATTTTACGCTTGTATATTTATCGTGAAAATCTGTGCAAAAATACACATTTTCACGATTAATTAGCTCTTGCTGTTTATAATTCCCTACGAAAAGTGTGTTCTTAAACGCTGTATTTCATACGTCACGAGATCCTGATAAATATCCTGTTAGATAACCATAAAAAACCGAGCAATTTACTTGGTTTTTTGTTGGCTTGTTTTGGTTGCTCCCCAAGATTGTCTATTGGAATGGGTGCGAAGTCGGAGACATTCGCACAGCACCCTAAAATAGAACTGTATTTTTATTGTAGGAAAGACTTCGTTGAGCGAGCCTCGTAGAGCGGGAGACTTCGCAAAGCAATCCGTTAGTTTTAATGACGTTTTCTTTATATCGAACACTTCGTACAGCTGGGCATTTTTGCATATTATTTTTTTAACCTTTTTATATCTTCTTCAATTTCTTTCAAGCTTTGTTCTTTTTCAATTATTTTTTGCTCTAATTTAAATTTTTGAAATTCCTCTTCCGATTTGTCTATTGCCATTTGATGCGAAATAGTGCCCGCATGTGTTAGTAATTCTCGCCCATTCAATTGAAGTAGACCATCTAATCTTGCAATCCAATCTTTCATATACATAGGAGTTTGTTGTTGTGTCATAGTTTCAGCAAAAGCCAAATACTGCTCCACTAAAAGTCCTAACAACTTCAATTCATCTTCATTCAAATAATTTTTAGCAACGCTAACTTCTTGTTTTGTTACCGATTTTGCTTCTTTTTTATCATACGAGAGCATCCCCATTAATGGCAAACTGGCATCTACTCTTCGATATACCAACTCGGCTGCGGTATTTTGAGAAATCGCCCAAAGCAATTTATTTTGAACGATTTTAAAAAATGAAACTGTCTTTTCGTCTTTTGGGTCATAATCTATACTGGTGGTGTAAATATCTTTGATTTTTTGGTAAAAGAACTTTTCAGACAAACGAATTGCACGAATGCGATTTTGCAATTCATTGAAATAATTCATTGATGAACCCGATTTAAAACGGTCATCATTCAGGGCAAAACCCTTTATAATATATTCTTTTAATCGTTGCGTTGCCCAAATTCTGAACTGTGTGCCTTGTTGTGATTTTACGCGATACCCTACGGAAATAATGACATCAAGGTTGTACAGTGTAACTTCTTTTTCTTGTGTTTTGCCTACAATAGCACCATGAGAAGTGGTATGTCGGAATTTCCGACTGACCACTTTTTCACTCAATTCACCTTCCTTGAAAATATTACCAATATGTTCCGTAATGGTACTTCTACCTTTCCCAAATAGTTGTGCCATTTGGTCTTGCTTTAGCCAAACGGTTTCTTCCTCTAGCCGAACATCCACTTTAATGTTGCCTTCTTGGTTTTGATAAATTAGTATTTCGCCTGTGTTCATACTTTAATTATTTTATATCCGAAACCTTTTGTTCCTGTTACAAAGATAGCAGAAAAGTGTTTAGTTGGAAGTTAGGAGTTGGGATTATGAAGCACTAGTTGTCTATTGGAATGGGTGCGAAGTCGGAGTTTCGAGGAGCTATCGGAATCGCACAGCGCCCCAGAATAGAACAATAATTTTATTTTAAGGAAGACTTCGTTGAGCGGGGAAGACTTCGTTGAGCGTGGGGATTTCAACCCTATCTCTAATGAAAATTGCTTGCTTTGCGATACTAAACTGAAATGGTCTCATTTAATTTGTATAATCAAAAATTTAATACCAACGATTATAAGCCAAACCAGCCACAACGTGCTTCCAATAAAACCCGCCATATCCCATACCGGAAAACCTTTTAGTACCGTTGCAAATAATTCAGCTTGTGCCAATAGGTAAATGACAGAACTGATAATCCCCAGCCCGTTTACCCATTTTGGCATCAGTTTTAATTTGGCAAAGGAAAGGGTCATCATCACGGTCCATGCAATGGTAAAAAGCTGTCCTAAATGTTCACCCAGTAGCACGCCTCCAAACTGATGAATGGTTTTAAAGGAAACGATGGCAGCCGCTTTCGTTGCTTCGTCTGTTGCGTGTACAAACGTATCAGCCAGTATCGGTACAACAAATGTCCATCGTAATAACCCAATCATCTGAACAATTAAACCAATTACACCAAGGGTTGTCGCCGTGCGCACCAATGGTGCCTTGTTTTCAAATTTTTGCCCGAGCATGATATAAGCAGGGAGTAACGGGATACCGGTTATGGCGAACGCAAACCATGTCCATATCAAAGAATTTCCACCTTGGTAAAATTTGGTAAGGATGATTCCGGTGTCCTGCCTTAAAATATCAGGATACTCAAAAATGATGGTTAACATCGTATACGGAATGAGTAATGCCACCGCACCTATAAGGAATAAGATTCCTATTGTTTTTTCTGTTTTCATAAACCTATTTTTTAAAATTTGAATGAAATGTACTGTCATCTAATTTATATTTTCCAATATGCGGCACCACATCACCACCAAGATATAAGAAACCGTTTTGCTCTTTTACTGCGCCTGCTTCGGGCATAATAATTCCTTTTGTATCAAAAAGGGACTGAAGGATTTTCCCCTCTGCAGAAACATTTAAAACCATCCCAAATTGATCTGCTTTGGGCTGAAGAAAACCCGGGAGTGCATACACTAATTTTTTAATTCCGGTTTTGGTATGCATTTTATCCAAAGCATCATTGCGCTTAGTGGTAAAGCCAAGCCAGTAGCTGCCGTCTTCCCTGATAGAAATTCCATTTGGGAAGCCGGGAAGATTGTCAATGAAAGTTTCTGTTTGCCCGGCCTTGCTCCCTTTTAACCAATAACGCAGCACCCGGTATTTGGTGGTTTCAACCAACAGCACATAGTCTTCATTTTTTGAAAGTACCACACCATTGCCGAAATAAGTGCCATCAATTAAGGTGGCGACTTTCTTTTGTGCTGGGTCGTAGCAATAAAGCCCACCCAATGGCTTCATTTCTAAAATTATCTTCCGGCCATACTTAATACTATAGCCTGATTTTTCAGAACTGCTGGAGAAATAGATTTTTCCATCGGAAGCGATATCCAATCCATTGGGAATTAAAAATGATTTACCATTTTCATCTTTGGTTGCCAGCACCCTTACTTTTTTATCTTTACTGATACTGATTAGCCCTTCTTTATGACTAAGGGCAATCAGGTTTTCGTTTGAATCAAAATGCAAACCAGCGACCCACGAACCAGCGTTGTAATAAATTTCAATCGTACCTGAAGGATCTATTTTCAGAATCTTCCCATCGCTGAAATCAGTTGCTTTACTATGAACGCCACAATACATATTTCCTACCTTGTCAAAAACAATGTCTTCTGGGCCGTACCAGCCATCAAGTTCAATTTTTTGAGCAGCAGTTAATTTTTCATTGAGCGCTGTGGCGCCTGCAAATACCGGTTTTGGCAAAGGTTGCCAAGCAAGTGGCTGTAATGCACAAGAGTTAAATACTAGTAGTATACTATGTGCAGCTGCAATTTGTAAGATTCCTATTGTTTTGTTATTCGTTTTCATTTTGTTTTAGTTTTTGAGATTGTCGAGTACCATTCCACCGTTTCTTTTACGATCTCTGATGGATACGTAATGTGGTTACCGAAGCGGTTTACATATTTATCATGGTTAACCTAGTAGGGATATTCAAACTGATACGCCATTTCATAAAGTTCTCTGATGAATGAATTAAATAGTCCAGCGATCCGGATGATAAACTTTGGCGTAACAGATGATTTTATTTTTTTATTGGTCACCACTTCAAACAGGTGAACCCATTTATCCAAGCTTAATGCAGGTGCATTGGGTACGTGCCATAGTTGTCCAAAGGTATCATTGGCGGTACCCACATTGATCATTGCTGCTGCAAAGTCATTGATATAAGTAAAAGTGTGCGGTAAGTCGATATTGCCAAACAACATCACTCTTTTTCCATTGTGTATACGGTCTAAAAAATCGGTTCCGAATATCCCTTTGTGAATGCGTGGACCGATAAAATCTGCCGCCTTTACAAAAGCAACCCTATTGTTGTAGGATTCGCCAGAGTACAGCAGCGTATTGATAACCCCTGCTCGTATTTTTCCCTTTTTAGTTTTGGCGGAATGTGGCATTTGTTCGTTCATTTCTTTGCCCATTACATTTCCGTAGGAGTACAAGTTATCTGCAAAAACCAACTTTGTATTGGTTTCACGCAATGCATACGCTAGTGCACTGGCTGTTGCTGGATAAAAATGCGCCCATTGATCATACGGCACATCGGTACAATTAAAAATTAAATCCGACCTTTTGGCAATAGCTGCCATAGCGGTTTTGGAGGTTGCATCTGCTGCGGTTAGCTCTACGTTTGCCGGAAGTGGTAGGTGCAGTTTTCCAGTTCTGTTTACCAATACAATTTCTTCGTTCGGGTTTTTATCCAATAGCAATTGCATAATGGCAAGTCCCAGTTGCCCAGTTCCTAATATTGTTTTCATACAAATTATTTAAAAGAAGAATGAATAACTGATACCAGGTGTTGGATTGATTTTCACATCATGCCCGTTGGCGGCTACACCAATTACACCAATTCTGACGTTTAGCCCTTTCCAAACCATCCAGCGAAAACCAGCTTCTACTGCCACAGCATTCTCTTTTTCATAATCAAGGTTCAACCCTCTTAAATAAGAGGCACCTGCGTAAAAAGAAGACGGGTTTTGTTTTTTGCCAACAGGCAGAAACCAAAGCGTGGCACCAGTTTTAATAAACTTGGTGGTTACGCCACTTTCAAATGCGGTAACGTAATAGCCTGCGTGAACGGAGACGTTCTGATGACGGTATTCTAAACCGACCGAAGGATTGCGGAATCCATTGATGCTGAATTCGTTTTTTGAAAATTTGCTTTGAGAAAAAGCAGCTGTTGAAGCGAGTACACTAAGTACGATAATTAAATGTTTCATGTTTTTTACATTTTTAATTGTTAATTAATAGTGCAAAGATTGAAACATAGGAGTTCGTTCTACTAGACAAATGTCTAAAAGAGAAAATTAGCGTATTTTACCTCTTATTCTACTCAGGTGGCGTGGAGTTACGCCAAGCATAGAGGCTAAATGTTGTAGTGGGATTTGCTGTAAAAAATGGGGTTCGTTTTTTAGCATTTTTTCGTACCGCTGTTCTGCTGTTAGTACAATCAGGTCATAGCGACTGCCATCAATGCCACAAAGAGAGGATTCTAGTAAGCCAATATAAAAGTCCTTGAACGCAGGAATTTCATGCAACAACATTTTTAGATTTGTTTTACTAATCATACTTATGCTGCCATCCACTAGCGCTTTTACATTCTCTAAGGACGGTGTTTCGCTAATAAAACTTAAGACCGAAGCAAAGAACGTGTTTTCGATAGAGACATAGTTGGTTTTTTCTTCCCCGTCTTGAACCACATAGTATTGAAACATACCCGTTTCTACAAATCCCATATAGCGGCTGGTCTTCCCCTCCTCTACTACAAAATCATTTTTTTTGAAGGACTGTAACTCAAAAGCATCTACTATTTTTTCTAAGTCAACACCTGAAAAACCAATCGTTTCAAAATATTTTCTAACTTTTAACATATCTTTTATTTTAAATTAGGAGATGTCTTTTTAGGCTTGCAGTTCACGGCAGTTGGTCTAAAAGCCCTACCCTGTCCATACAAGAACTATTTTATATATCCGAGCGAATGGGGTTTGTGTAAAGTTTTATTTCCTAAATCCCATACTTTAGGTTTTATGCATTCATCATTTTTTTTGAAATAAGTTTCATTTGTTTTTTTTAAAACTTGTTTGTTAACTTGCGTAGAAATCAAAACACTTGATAGAGCCATTTATCTAAAGTGGCAATAGCGATATCCTATTGGGAGCTAATTACAATCATTTATTGAATTCATCATCAACCCATTTTTTAGGATTGTCAATTATATATTGTGAAATTGCATCATACGATTTTGTATTTCTAATAATGTGGTCATGAAATCGGGATTGCCAACCAAATTCAGGATTTATTTTCCTTGCCTGGATCGTAACGGCAGATTTGAATCCACGTAATATAGATGACAAATTTTTAGATTGTGGACCAAATTCATTTTTGTAAATACCATTTGTAGAGACGCCATGCATGGCGTCTCTAACATGCATGGCGTCTCTACAAATCGTATCACCATCCGAATTGAATTCATTATTTCCAATAAATATAATCCCGTGAAAATGATTGGGCATTACCACAAATTCGCCTAATTCTAAATTCATATCAGGTCTTATGTCGGGCGTTTTAATCCATTCTTGTTCAACAATGATTCCAATCGCAGAAAGAGACGCCGTGCATGGCGTCTCTCCTTGATTTTTTATTTTTCCAAAAAAATGTTCTCTATTGGCGGTGCAAATGGTTATGAAATATGAGGCTTGTCGAGAATAATCCCAATTTTTCAATCGGGTTGATTCTATTCTATATTTGTTTTTGAATATTGCCATTATAATTTATTTTATGGCCCGATAATTTAGATGCCAATAATTTAGACGTCAATAATTTAGACACCGCTACCGCACAAATCCCTTCGTGTGTTTTTTGAATTAATTTGTTAACCTATAACGCTCTTGTAATTCCTACTCATTTTTTAAACTTTTCGAATTTCAAATTTATTACTATCGTTAGCATTTTACGCGTTAGCTGGGTGGGGGGCAAGAAATAAAAATTGATTTACTCATGAGTTACTATTTTTAATTGCTTCTTCAACCCAACTTTCAATATTGCTTTTAATATCGTTATATGCGTCTGTTGATGAAGGTGTTTTGCATGGAATTGTCTTAATGTTGCCCTTGCTATCTTTAAAAGTAAACTGGTCAAAGGGGTTTGTTCCTTTCGTACAAGCGCCTGTTTTTGGGTCTTTCAAATTATTAATATGAATTCCCAAAAGCCCTTTCCCTTCTGACCAAGCCTTTTTAATTTCATATTTTACCCACGGCCTTTTATAAGTGTCAGTGCCGATTAATACAACTACACAACTTCTATAGTTCATATTATCGTTAATCCACTTTTCAATTGCTTTATCTCCACCTTTTTTAATCGTTTCCCAGTCATTGTGAGATACTGGTTTATTGTCTTCCAATGCTCCCATGTTTCTAATTTGTTGAACACGAAAAACATCATTGTTATAATGAAAACTGTAGAAAATTTGTCTTTTTGTTGCCATTTTATTTTGAATTTAGATTGTTTATAATTTTTAAAGTTGCTTCAATGATTTTTGAATTTTCAACGGTTTGGTCTCCTAGTATTTTGAAATCTTCTAAGAGAAAACTGTGATTCGGATAGAATTTGTCGAATGAACCAATTACTTTATTCCACAAAGTTTTTGAAACAAAACCTGTTGCTCCTATCGGGATTACAAGTAATCCTTTTTGTACTGCAATTTCAAATTCATCAATTACTCCAGTTGCTTCTTCAATCTCTCCAGTAGTTTTATTTTTCTTATTTCCAAAAACATAAATAGCAATTCCTGCTAAAGGAATAAATCTATTTCTATATTCAGTCCAAAGTTCTTTTAGATTCTTTCCTTTTGTTTCAAACTGAGGAAATGGTCGCATAATTAAAAAATTGTCCAGATTTTGATTTCTTTCAGTTTCCATATTTTCTAGAACTCCATTAATAACTGCACTGCCAACACCCCAGCCAAACCCAGTCAAAATTTTATATGAATTTTTTGATAATGCCTTACTTAGGTCATGCAAAAATTCAGTTGCCCTTAGTTCTCCAAAACTTCCATATTGTTCTGCACTTCCTGAAATTAAAATTGTTGTTCTTAAAAACCTAGATTCTATTTCTTTTAAAATCAAAGTTATTTCTGAATAGTCGCTTATCCACATTGGATTCAGTCCGTATTTTTTCAAAGAATTTGCTCGTAATTCTTGCCTTCTTTGATTTCTTACTATACTTTCTTTTTTGATGAAGTAATAATCAGGTTTAATATTTTGACCAAGTGTAGTTCTAATTCTGCTAATCAGATAGTCGAGATTTGGGTCTGTAAAGCTAAAACCAATAAAAAGAAAGGTTCTAGAGACATAATCGCTTTTAAAAGCGTTACTAAAAAGTTCTCTTTTCTTGTTATAATCTTCATATTCATGCTTTGTTAAAACTGTCTCGGATACTGTTTCTATATCCCCGTGCATTTTATAAATTATAGCATCTCTCTTTGGCAAATTTACAGTTAAATCCGATTGAGCTTTTTTGATGTCTGGAGTTTTTCCTTCTTCTAATAGAGACTTTTCAATTAACCTGTCATAATTTGTTGTCCAATAAATTTGAATTGGAAGTCTTGCCAAAATCCTATGATTGTCCGAAACTGCAAGATTTGATTTGCCATATTCTTCAACAAGAATTTGGTCTAGTTCGCCTCTTACACCGCCATGGTCATCAACAAAGAATTGTGCTAGTGCTGTCAGGTCATGTTGTTCTTCTTCAATGTCCAATCCAAGTTTGTCTGCGATTGGCTTGAGAAGTTTTTTCCAGTCAAAAAATCCTTGTGAAACAGACATGCCAGCACCCGCAAAAACAACTGCATTCTTTTCTTTTAGTGCTTTCACATAATTTTTTATGAAAGATTCGATGTCTCTGTCAAATGTCATAATTTCTATTGTTTTAGCCAGTTAAATAAACTTTTTATTGAACCATCAGGATAATAGACATTGAAGGAATTTGGCGTTAGACTGCTTTCTTCAATTCGTGGATAAATTTTTAAATATTCTGAACCATTCCACGTAGAAGCATTATCGGCTAAAGGAATTAAGGCTATGTGTTCAATATATTTATGAGCATCTCCAAATCCAAGTTCCCAATTACACCATTTAGAATCGATTGCTCTATTTGTTGCAACAAGAATGAACTTTCTATTTAGTTTAATTTGCTCTTTAATCGTTTTTGCTGTATTAGCATTAGTAAATGGCGGTAGAGATGAATCTTTTGAATCAATATAAACTTTAACACCTGTCCTTCTTAACAGTACAATTATTTTATCTAGATCACCATCAGTTAAATCACCGTGACTATGAGATAAAAATACTGTTACTTCGGAATTTATTTTTCTTTCTTGTTTTGCCTCAAATAAAGTTTGACTAAATAATCTAGTACCCAGAGTGTTTTCAGTAACGTTTGTAAGTCTTTCTTTTGTTAATATGGCCATTATTTCTAATTTTATTAATTTTTTTATACCTACTCTCCCAGTTTTCGGCTTCCCTGTTTAAAAACCCTTTAGGGGTGCAACCTCTAGCTAAAATATTGTAATTCATTGATTTATAGCTATAACTCTGAAATATGGAGCTGTAACTCTTAAATTATGAGCTATAACTCTCAAATTTGGAGTTGTAACCCTAAAATCTGGAGTTGTAACTCTGAAATTCGGAGCTGTAACTCTGAAATATGGAGTTGTAACCCTAAAATCTGGAGCTGTAACTCTGAATTTAGGAGTTGTAACTCTGAAATCTGGAGCTGTAACTCTGAAATCCGGAGCTGCTGTTCCGAATTTCAGAGTTAATACTCCAAACCCTTGTTTTCGCGAACAAAATAGATGAAATATCTAGCTTTGTTTTTTAGCTCTAGATTTTTTCTGAGCAGCAAATCGCTCACCAATTAAAGCCACCATCTCTTTTACGCTAGCATCGCTTTTGGCAGACGATTTTAAACTTGTATATACTTCGCTAGAAGTACCCATAATGTCTATTCCTCCTGCCGCCATAGTATCGTCTATTAGTTCGAGTAGGCTAGCTACTGCCACTCTAACGCCTAATAAATTGTTCACTAAGGTTACATCTTTTTGATATTCTGCTAAATTAAAATTAGCTTTCAACTCTTTAGGGAAAGCAATTGCACCTTCTAGACATTGCTGCGCATAGGCAACACTTTTAGGCCCCATGTTGCCATAGTTTTTTCTTTCTTGTTCTGGTAAACTGATCAGAAAGGGCATCTGCGCTTTTGCCTCATTAATTTTTGTTACAGCAGCAGTTTTGGCTGTTGCTGTAAAATCGGCTGAAATTTTGTTTGTTCTTGCCATTGTTTATTTGTTTTTGTTACGCCTACTCTATTGATCCCCTTTTTCGGCTTACAGGGGTTTTATAATATATTAAACCATTGTTCCGTTAGCGTTAATCGTTTGAGATAAATCCCAATTGTTTTTGTTGATGGCGTCCTGAAAACATTCGGTTCGGTACACCGTGTTTCTCAAAACTGTGTTGGAATGAAATCTAAGCCATTCGTCTCTTACGGCTACATATTGCTTGATCCATGTTTTTTCGTCTCCTCCATTTTTAGGCACCGATGCTGGAAATTTATTTCTTAAAAATGGCAAAATAGACCCACTGTGAATGTAGCTGTCATAAATCACCAAAAGGCTCAATGGCTGCGTAAACATCATTGAGGAGAACCACGTAAAAGCGGGTTGATAGTACAATTGATCAAAAAAACTGTCCTGCGTAGTTCGCATAATCGGGTCTAATTTCCCGGCGTTTTTCAGTGCGTTTTTAAAAACCGCATCGGTACACAAACTGGGTTGCTTTCCAATTTTGGCCACATAGGGTTTCATGGCGTTGGCATACAAGCCATTGTTGGCGATGTATTGCTGCACCAAAATTTTCAATACGCCATATTCTGTGGTTTGGCTTCTGCCATAGGTAATTTGCTTGATGCGATTCCCACCGATGATGGGTCCATCGGCATAGATAGAAATAGCGTCGTATTTCCCGTTTATAGAGCCGGTTTCAAAAACATTGACTGTTTGGGATATTTTCAATTTTTGTTTGGGTGTTATTGCCATGGTGTTTTTAGGGTTTTAGTTTGTCTATTTTTTGTTTTCTTTTTCGGCTTGCTTGGGTATGGGTTTACTTATTTTTGTGGCAAGACTTTCGACTTTTGCTTACTGGTCAAATTCCACGATATTGCCGCAAACCAGCCCGTCTTGAATTGCGGACTTGTGACGTTTTCGGTTTGTAGTTGTTCAGTATACTCCGTTTTTGTATCATAAATTGCTTTTAACTGAGTGACTCTTTTTAAGGCTGGTCCGACAGTAAAAATCAATTTCTCTTTCTTGCCTATCAATAAACTTATGCCCGGGAAAAAAGAATTAAAGTTTAGTTTGGTCACATCAATTGACGCCCCTAGTGAAAATCCAAAGGCAAACATACTGTTGCTTCTAAAACTGGTGTGCAACAAACCAGCGATAGTTGGTGTGTATTCAGATGAGCTGTTTTCGATGATTCGATTTGTAGCTACTTTAGCTGGTATTGCAGGCGTATCGCCTATTGCTGGTATAGCATCGGCTGCTGGTATGGACTTTATTTCGTATTCTTGGTTTTTAATACCAAAATCAAACACAGTACCTACGCTGAAATCCCATCGTACACCCTGTCTTACATATTCAGTATAGGTAAATTCTTTGTCATTTTCTTTTAGGGTCGAGGTTCCTAAGGTTTTATTTTGGGTTATTTTAACCTTAAATTCAAGGTAATCTTGAAAAGATTGAATGGGGTTGGAATATACTGTAAAAGCATGGTCTCCAGACAACACATTATCAAATAGTTCAACATTGTGTAATTTTGCTCGCAGTTCAGTTGTGTTGACTAACTTATTGATGCGTTCTACTTCTTTTTTTAAGTTTTCAAGATTAAGTTTTACGAGTTTAGAATAAGAAGAATTTTCATCTAAATGTATCACTTCATAATACGCATCACTATTGAACAAAGCATTATACTGCTGGTTAAATTGAGCATATACTCTTTCAAATTCATTGATATATCGATAATATTCGTTTCTTTTATCTAACCTTAAAACAGAACATATATTATAAGCATAAGCGGAATACTGCTCTTTTGTTAATGTCGGTATAATAATAAAATTTAAATAATTACTATAAGATGAGTTTATTCTATTGATATTCATTAAATTCATTTGAATGTCGTTGAATTTTTCGTTGATTTTGCTTAAGTGTAATTTGAAGTTTATTAAATTGTCATTATAAAGTATCAATTTAGTTTCTTCCCTCTCTATATCTGCATAGAGTACATCGACTTTATTATCTAAATTTCTTATGTCAGTTTTTACACCTGGAATTAATTCATTTTTCGTTTTTATATCGGTACCAAAATTGGTAATCTTAACAGAATCTGGCGCTTCATTCGATTGTTCAACTTTAATACTATTTTCCAATGTTGCCACATCGGTTTCAAGTCTTACAAGCTCTGTTTTTTTTTCGTTCGGTTTCATTTTTAATGTTTTGCAATTCACTTTTTTTAGCATTAATAGAAGTTTGCAATTTTTCTATATTGGTATTACCATTATCCGCAGCAGTACTACTAGCCTCGACTAGTGACTTCGGAACGTCTACTTGCATACTTGTCGTTTCGCTGGTTATTTCCGCTACTGGTTTGCTTTGGTCAAGGATTGTTCTAGCGGTTTCTAAATCGGTATCCAAATATTCATCTTTAATTTTTACGTCATTTTCAGTTATAAGTACATTGTGAGCAAACTTATTAATACTAATGATTTTTAAAACCACTGGTTGCTTGTGTTTGGGTCTTAATTCATCATTTAGATAAATTTGCTTTTCATAGTCATAAACTGCTACCAATGTAGGTTGACTTAATTTATCCTTTTTTGATTGCTTTGATTTTCCATTAATTTGTTGAATTGCTTGCCCAGTAGCTTGTTTTATTGCTTGTCCATTATTTGTTTGGATTGGTTGCTGTTCTTTGGGTTGTTCAACTTTGGGTTGTTCTACTTTGGGTTGTTCTACTTTTGGTTGATCTACTTTTGGTTGATTATTATTCCAAAATAATTTTAATTCTTCACTATCTCCATTAAATACATTAATATCAATATCATATTCAGTTCCAGGAATATTATACAAGCAACTTCCAGTTTTTTTACAATTTATTTCAGAACTGAACTGCCATAACGAAACTTTATCCCAAACTTTAGTACTTAATGTAGGTAGTGATGTTTTATATCTTGCATACCACAGCTGGCATTTAGCAAAGACACTATTTTTATCATATTCTTTGTTTATACGATCAAAAACTTTGTTGTTTACATATACAATCGGATATCTTTTTGTTTTCTCATATATTCTATTAATAAATTTTTCAGCATTTATTAATTCTATAAATGGGCTTTTCGTTTGTTTAGGATCTTGTTCATAGTCCTCAATATCTAATGCCATTGGTTGATTTATATTATCTTTTATTGTATTTAAATAGAAATCTGCTTGTTGTATCGGATCTGAATTATCTCCCAAATGATACGAAGCAAAAAGTAAATTTTTCTCTTTAGATTTAATACTCCTGTTTTTATATTCACTATCCATTATTAAACCTTCTGACGCTTTATGAATATTGCCCATTACATTTTTATCGGTTATTAATTTATCAAAATCTATTTTATTACGACGATAAGGGTCAATTATGATTGGGTATTTTTTATTTTCCCATGGTTTAGTATTGAAATCGTTTTGAGCAAATGCATTCAATATGACAAGCACAGTTGCTAATAGTGTTAAATTTGTTTTCATAATTGTTTTGTTTAAAATTATTTTTATCATTTTGTTGGTGTTTCTACTACTTTTTTAGAACCTCTTAGTTGCATGAGTTTGCTTAATAAATCAAACCAAAAAGGGGCTCCCAGTGATATCGCAAGTGCAGTGAGCATACAACCTAGTACACTAAAAAATATTTCTTCGCTTTTAATGTCATTCCAGCCCAGACCCAAAACAGCATTCGCATTTTGTATATCGCTATTACTAGCCACTAATTTTTGTGCAGTAGCCATAGAGGCTCTAATTTGTTCATCGGCTTCTTTGGCGGGCACGACTTCACTAGCTTTAGAGGCTTTTAAATATTTATCAGCCATTTCAACCACGGCTGTGGCCAGTTTAGGATTTGCCGACAGGTTTTTTACAATACCAATAGTGTCCACATTAAAAGAAAGTGCTACTATAAAAGCGACCAGCAACGTAATTCTTTGGGTTTGCTTTTTATACCAACCCGTGGCTCTGTCCATCGTTTCATTGAACCAAGTTTCGGATAGCGCTTGAAATTTTACTAAATCTCCGCTAGCGTCTGCATAAAGTGTTTCAAGAAATTTTCCCGTTTGAGGATTTATTTTTTTAATTTCTTTAATGCCAGTCAGCAATTGCGCCTGAGTATCTGGAGCACCAGCAGCAAGGTCATCACACAAATGCACTAAGGCGGACGAAAAACTAGCACTAGTGAGATAGGCAGGTTTTTTAGTGTTATCCTCTCCTAAATATTTTATCAAAGGTTGTTGATAGAATTGATCAACTATCGAATTGACTTTGTCGCCATTGTCGGTCAACATGCGTTTGATTCCTTTTTCTAGGGTCTTAGCTCTTAAGCTAAAAAAGGAAGCGATAATTTCATTTAAAGTGGTTACTAACAAGCTGTAAAGCGAGTAGATAAAAACCAAACTTATTACAACGTTTAAAGCAATTGAATCGAACATAATTTTATTTTTTTTATTTATAATTTCACATTTCCAGCTCCCAACTTCTACCTTCCCTGCCTGCCGGCAGGCAGGTAACTTCTAACTTCTAACCTCTAACTTCTAACCTCCAACTTACTCTTTCACTTCAAAATGCATCCAGTCGTAGTTTTTTTCTCTACCAAGGGATACAAAGCCATGTTTATAGAATATATCAATCATCGGTTTGTATTCTGCCCGTGCAAAGCGTGCGGTTTTTTTAGTTTCTTCTAGTTTGTTTCTATCCGGGTCAAGGTCTATGGCAACACCCCAAGCGTGACGACTCCAATCGTTACCGCCTCTCATCTTCCGATAGTTGAAACAACCACCATATAAATCGATGCCTAGGTCTTGTATTTTTTGCAAACCATATACAGCAAGGATTTCATCAAATATTTTTTTCAATTGGTCAGCCACCAGTTTGTGGCAGGTGATTTTGGTCACCTTTGTACCTCGGTCCCAAGCCAAAGTCATAGGATAAGGAACGGCTAGTTTTACCAAATAAGGCGAACCGTTTTCAGTTGGTGTACCATACTTTCTAATTAATGTTGCAGTGGTAATCATAATTTCCAAATTTTTATTTCCGCCTACTCTAGTTCCTCTTTTCGGCTACCGAGGTTTTTATAGTATTGGTTGTAATTTTTTCTTAACCATTTCTTGAAGTTGGCACGCTCAAGCAGCTCCCACATCAATTTAATTTTAAATGGCATTAAAGTTTTTCAGCGTCTCTTACTACCCTCAAACTGATCCCGAAGCTTCGGGACTGCGATCTAAAATCTACAATCTGAAATCTAAAATCTGAAATCTAAAATCTAAATCACCCTTCTTCCTGCCAGTTCTAAATAACCAATTAAAAATAAACGACAGGAGTTCAGGCAACTAATCCATCTATGAATCTTTTCAAAGGTCAAAAGTTTAAAATAAATTAACCTCCCTAGTAATGGGGATTTTTCAATTATTTTTGACACGTATTTTTAAAACTAGAATGTAGTTAAATCATACAAAATCAACGTTTTAAAAAATATTACTCTCTTTTTTGGGAAATTGAAGTAAAAAATGGCTGTTTTTAAAACGTCGTGAAAAGCAAAAAATGAAGATTTTTTGAGAATGGATTTCTAAGTACTATTTTGATACTAGTTAGAAGTGAGAAGTGGGAAGCTGGGAGTTGGGTTTTAGGAGTTGGGTTTTGGGAGTTGGGTTTTGGGAGTTGGGTTTTGGGTTTTGGGTTTTGGGAGTGGGGTTTTGGGAGTGGGGAGATGGGAGTTGGGAAGCTGCGAGTGGGAAGTGGGAAGTTAGAAGTTAGAAGTGGGAAGCTGAAAGTGGGAATTGGAAGTGGGAAGTTGGGAGTTGGAAGTGGGAAGTGGGAAGAATCTAAAATCTGCAATATACAATATACAATATACAACCTGCAATCTAAAATCACCAATCTAAAAGCTAATATTCTCTTCTTCAAACAATAATTTGATGTTTTCGTAAGATTTTTTTAATACTTCGGGCATTTCTTTCGGGCTGAGCCAGACCGCTTTTTCGATACCTTCTTCAATTTGACCCTTTGGAATTCCTTCAAAATCACTGTGCATTTCAAACCATTGGGTGATTTTTAGTTTGTAGACGCCATTTCTTTTGAAAATATGGTAGGTTTTTTGGAGTTTTTTGGTAATTCTTAAACGGTTGACTCCGGTTTCTTCTTCCACTTCGCGCATAGCAGTTTCTTCTATATCTTCGCCTTTTTCGGTTCCGCCTTTTGGCAAATCCCATTTGCCGCTTCTAAAAATGAACAACACCTCCCCTTTTTTGTTATAAACTAATCCACCACCGGCTTTAGAAACAGGGATTTTAGATTTCAAAGTTTTCATAATCTCTTTTTCATCAGGATGATAGAGATAGGCTTTTTGAATTTTATTTTGAAAAATTTTGACTATAAGTTGGACTATATCAACACTTTCTAACAAAAACAATTGAAAATTAGTCTCCTTCGAGATTTCATTTGTCAAAAAAAGTGGTTTGTCGTTCACAAAAACTTTATACATTTGTACTATGATATTTAATAAAGATACTGCCGAGAAAACTGCCGAATTACTTTTGCAAATTAATGCAATTAAATTGAATCCAAGAAATCCTTTTACATGGGCTTCGGGATGGCAATCACCAATTTATTGTGATAATAGAATAATTCTCTCATTTCCAACCATTAGAAATTACATCCGAGACGAATTTTCGAAAAACATTGAAAAACAATTTGGAAAACCTGATGTAATTGCCGGTGTTGCCACTGGAGCCATCGGAATTGGAATGCTCGTTGCCGAGAGTTTAGGTTTGCCGTTTGTGTATGTTCGCCCAGAACCCAAAAAACACGGACGACAAAATCAGGTGGAAGGTTTTTTGCAAAGAGGTCAAAACGTGGTCATTGTTGAAGATTTAATAAGTACCGGAAACAGCAGTTTGCTTGCCGTTGCAGCTTTGCGTGCTGCAGGTGCCAATGTCAAAGGAATGGCCGCCATTTTTACCTACGGTTTTGATGTGGCTCAAGAAAACTTTAAAAATGCCAATGTGGATTTGTTTACTTTGAGTAATTATCAAAATTTATTGAATTTGGCTGTAGCCAAAAGATACATTACGGAGCACGAAGAAGAAACGTTAAGGGAATGGAATTTGAGTCCATCGACTTGGAGTGTACAAGTTTAAAATATAGAAAAAAAACAAATAATAAATTGAGGATTAGATTGCTTCGTTCCTCGCAATGACAAGAAAATGAACCTAGAAAGTCCCAAAGTTACTGTTGAAAAATCAGCACACGAATTATTTGATTTGTTGAGCGATGTTCGCAATTTCGAAAAATTAATGCCGGAAAACATTGCTAAATTTGAAGTTATTGGCGACGATGCTTTTATTTTTGGTTTAAAAGGTATGCCCGAAATTAAACTAAAAATGAAAGAAAAAATAGCGCCAAACAAAGTAGTTCTAGGTGCTGCAAGCGATAAATTACCTTTTACCTTAGTAGCCAATATCAATGCCATTTCAGAGAATTCAAGTGATGTACAACTAGATTTCGAAGGCGAATTCAACGCCATGATGGCTATGATGATCAAAGGACCGATTTCAAAATTTATCGAGACTTTGGCTGGAAATATGTCGAAATTATAAAACTTTAATTCATTTAGTATTTGAACCTTTTAGCGAAAACTAAAAGGTTTTTTTGTGTAAAATCACTTACTACAACCCGTTGGGTGTAATTTAAAATGTTATTTTTTTAAACGCATAGCATCATAGATTTTATGAATTCTATCAAGGGGTTCCACTTTTGGATAGTGAAACATAGCTATCTGAAGCCAAGCATTGGTCTATCTAATTCTTTTTTTCTATGTTTCTATGAGTTTAATTTTATATTTCAAAATTTCTATTAATGCGCCCACCGTTTAATATAACATCCGAATTTGTTTAATATCAAACTCAGCAACGGAATCGTCTTCTAAAAGAATTTCGAGTTTTCCAATGGGAGAAACGCCCTTAATAATACCCATAAAGTTTTGTTGATTTTGGTCTTCAAATGGCATTGGAATCCCTTTTTTGAAGAGTTTCATGGTATATCTCGACCAAAATAAATCCGAATTTTGATTCCAAGTCTGGATATTTTGTTTCAATCTTTCGACAATCTTTATAAGAATTTCTTCTTTGTCGAAAGTGGTGTTGCAAATCACCGCCAAAGACGATGCTTTGGGCAAATTTTCAAAATTAATTTGGTTGACATTCAAACCCAAACCTACAATAGAATTAATACTTCCGTCACTTTTGATGCTGTTTTCAATCAGAATTCCGCCAACTTTCTTTGTGTATGACATAATGTCGTTTGGCCATTTAATACTTAATTCAGGAATTTTCAAATCTTCTAAAACCTGAATTATGGAGATCGAAAATACGATATTAATATCAAATATTCGATTAATATCTATTACAAATTCATTAACCAAAACACTCACTATTAGATTTTTACTTGGTTCAGAATTCCAAACAGACCCCATTTGTCCTTTGCCTTTGGTTTGATTTTCGGCACTAACAACGGTGAAATTTTCTAAAAATTGATTGTTCGATAATCCTTTTAAGAAATCATTTGTAGAATCTATGGCATTGAGTTTGATTAATTGCATCCAGCTTTATTTGTATAACAGAATTTAATATTTTGTTAAGGTTCAAAAATAATGACAAAAAATGGTAACTTTACCAACTTATAGTAAAAATAATTCATGGCAAAAAAGACAGTAAATAATGATGTTCTATTGGCAAACATCATCAAAGGGATTGAAGAAGTAAAAGGAAATGATATCGATATTCTAGATCTAAGAGAAATAGACACTGCCGTTTGTGACTATTTTGTAATCTGTAACGGAAATTCAAATACTCAAGTTAATGCAGTGGTCAACTCAATTCAAAAGATAGTTTCAAAAGAATTGAAAGATAAACCTTGGCATGTCGAAGGATCTGACAATGCTGAATGGGTTTTGATGGATTATGTAAGCATTGTGGTTCACGTTTTCCAAAAGCATATTCGCGAATATTATAATATCGAAAGTCTTTGGGGTGATGCTAGAATCACCAAAATCGAAAATAAATACTAAAGAAATATACCTCTAATGGCAGCAGATAATAAACCCAATTTGAATAAATTTAAAGTTAGTCCTTGGTTAGTTTACAGCGCAATTTTATTGATTTTTTTGGCAATAAGTTTTTTAACTGGTGGTTCTAATTTTCAAGAACCAGTCAAGTTAGAACAACCTGAATTCAACGCATTGCTTGAAAAGGGAGAGATTGAAAAAATTATTATTTACAATAAAAAAGATGCAGAAATATATTTGAAAGCTGAGGCTTTAAAATTAGCATCTAATAAAAAAGTAGCTAAAAATGTTTTAGATCAACCCAATAAAGGGCCACACTATGTATTGAGCCTTGGTGATGTTCAAATTTTTGAAAAAAAATTGGAGGCATCAGTAACCGAAGGAAAACTAAAGAATTATAATTTTCAAGAAAGCAGTAATTGGAGTGATATTATCATCAGCCTCTTACCTATCATCATTATCATTGGAGTATGGATTTTCATCATGCGGAGAATGTCTGGTGGTGCAGGTGGCGGTGGCGGACAGATTTTCAATATCGGAAAATCAAAAGCGAAACTTTTTGATGAAAAAACAGATATTAAAACCTCATTCAAAGATGTTGCTGGCCTTGAAGGTGCAAAAGAAGAAATTCAAGAAATTGTTGAATTCCTTAAAAATCCTGAAAAATACACCAATCTTGGCGGTAAAATTCCAAAAGGTGCTTTGCTTGTTGGACCTCCTGGAACAGGAAAAACATTATTGGCAAAAGCAGTAGCAGGAGAAGCTCAAGTCCCATTTTTCTCCTTGTCAGGTTCTGATTTTGTCGAAATGTTTGTTGGTGTAGGTGCTTCTAGAGTTCGTGACCTATTTAAACAAGCCAAAGAAAAATCTCCTGCGATTATTTTCATTGATGAAATTGATGCCGTTGGTAGAGCGAGAGGGAAAAATAATATGTCGGGCGGAAATGATGAAAGAGAAAATACTTTAAATCAATTGCTTACAGAAATGGATGGTTTTGGCACTAATTCGAATGTAATTGTTTTGGCGGCAACCAACAGAGCCGATGTTTTAGACAAAGCCCTGATGCGTGCTGGTCGTTTTGACAGACAAATTTTTGTGGATTTACCAGATATTCGCGAACGAGAAGAAATCTTCAAAGTTCACCTTACACCATTGAAAAAAGTTGAAAATTTAGATACTGACTTTTTAGCCAAACAAACCCCAGGTTTTTCAGGAGCTGATATAGCTAACGTTTGTAATGAAGCCGCTTTGATAGCCGCTAGAAATAACAAAACCGCAGTTGATAAACAAGATTTCTTGGATGCAGTAGATCGAATTATTGGTGGTTTAGAAAAGAAAAATAAAATCATCACTCCCGAAGAAAAGAAAGCTATCGCAATTCACGAGGCAGGACACGCCACAGTTAGCTGGATGCTAGAACACGCAGCACCACTTATTAAAGTGACTATTGTTCCTCGTGGACAAAGTTTAGGAGCTGCTTGGTATCTTCCTGAGGAAAGACAAATCGTGAGAACAGATCAAATGCTGGACGAAATGTGCGCCACAATGGGCGGAAGAGCCGCTGAGAAAGTAACTTTTAACAGAATTTCGACAGGAGCTTTAAGCGATTTAGAAAAAGTAACGCGACAAGCTCGTGCTATGGTAACCATTTATGGTTTGAACGAAAAAATAGGAAATGTTACCTATTATGATTCAACGGGGCAAAGCGAATACAGCTTTTCTAAACCGTATTCCGAAGAAACTGCTAAAACTATTGATAAGGAAATTTCGATTTTAATTGAAAGCCAATATGAAAGAGCTATAAAAATATTAGAAGAAAATAAAGATAAATTGAATCAACTTGCGGATATTCTTATTGAGAAAGAAGTAATATTTAAAGATGACTTAGAAACCATATTTGGCAAAAGAACATTTGACGCCAATCTGGTAGAGGAAGTTTCTTAATACTCCCTTAACATATATTATTTTAAAATCTTAATTCAAAAGTGCCTTTTGAATTAAGATTTTTTTATCTTTGAACGATTTCGAGTAATTTATCAAGTAGCACAGAAAAACATGAGTCTTTTTAGAAAATTTTTTGGTTCAACTAACCCCGCTTCGGAAGAGGAAAATGATAAGGGAAATAATAAATCCTTAGAGAATGATGCACCCATAGAAGAGCAGTTCATATATAATTTTAATAAAAATGGTGGCAAATTTTTGTATTGCGAAAATGAGACTGAAGTAAAAGAGCAATTCGAAAATATACTGGAAGAAAACGATTGGTTCGAGGGCGAAGCTTTGTGTTATGAAGAAGACCTTTTTCCTATTCTTGAAGAAAATAAAATCACACATCATAAAACACAAACCCCTTCATTTCTTTTGGCAAATTGTGAAAACCTTATTGCAGACGAAGGGTCGATTCTATTTTCTTCCAAACAAATTAAGCAACACAAACCAAACGAACTTCCGGCGAACATAGTTATTTTCGCAACCACAAGTCAGATAATTGAAACAAAAAGTGACGGATTAAGTGTGATAAAAAAGAAATATGTCAAAGATTATCCTACAAATATTACCACTATAAAATATTTTAAAAAAGCAGTTGACGAGGATTTTACGCAGTACGGAAGTTCAGCAAAAAATATATATTTATTGCTTTTAGAAGATTTATAAGATGAATGAAACGCTCAAGAGAACTATATCTGGTGCTATTTATGTAATTTTATTACTGACTTCGATACTTTTTTCGACTGAAAGTTTTTTTATATTGTTTGGAATTTTCTTAGTAATTGCGATTTATGAATTTTGCAATTTAGTACAAGCAAATAAAGTTTTCCCGATGCTTTTTGGAATCGCTCTTTACACCACTGTTAGCCTACTCAGCAGCTACAACACAGTGACGACTGAAACCATCAACAAAATATTAAATACTAATTTCAATCTAGGCGTCAACATAAAGCACTTAGACATCGTGTTAATGGCCGTGTCATTGGTGGTTTCCATAAAATGTATTCTATTTCTATTTTATGATCAATTTCAAAAAATAAGCACTTCTTCAAAATACCTGTATTTATTAGGATATATTATACTTCCTTTTATTTTTATCACCAAAATATCTTTTGGTGTCAATGATTACAATCCTAAAATCATTATTGGTTTATTTATCATTATTTGGACCAATGATACCTTTGCCTTTATTGTTGGAAAATCTATCGGGAAAAATAAGTTATACGAAAAAATTTCGCCCAAAAAAACCATTGAAGGATTTATTGGAGGAACTATTTTTGCCATTTTAGCTGGCTTTCTAATCTCAAAATATTACATAAGAGCAAGCCCTAAATTTAGCGAAAAATCAATTATGATTTGGGTCTCCATAGCATTAATCGTTGGTGTTTTCGGAACCATTGGAGATTTAATTGAATCAAAATTCAAACGTATTGCTGGCGTAAAAGACAGCGGAAACATTATGCCTGGCCACGGGGGTATACTAGATCGTCTAGATAGTGTTATATTTGTAGCACCAATTATTTTTTTATTTTACCAAATTCTAAACTATGTTTCATAAAGAAGGAGCTCAATCCATATTGCTAGGAACCGTTATTACTGCAATCGTACTATTATTGTCCGATAAATTTATTGATACCTATTGGATTCTAAAATCAATTCAAATAGCAACATTATTGTTGTTGATTATCATTTTGCAATTTTTCAGAAATCCGAAACGTAATTATATTTTAGACGATAACCAAATTCTTTCTCCAGTAGATGGGAAAGTTGTGGTAATTGAAGAAGTTTACGAAGGCGAATATTTTAAAGAAAAACGCATTCAGGTCTCAATATTTATGTCGCCCTTAAATGTACACGTAACGCGTTACGGACTTAGTGGACTTGTGAAATTTAGCAAATACCATCCAGGAAAATTCTTGGTAGCTTGGCATCCAAAGGCGAGCGAGGAAAATGAAAGAACCACGATTGTTATCGAAAATAAAACTTTTGGAGAAGTGCTGTATCGACAAATTGCTGGAGCTTTGGCACGAAGAATCGTCAATTATGCCAAAGAGGGAATGCAAGTTGTTCAGGGTGAAGATGCTGGTTTTATAAAATTCGGTTCGAGAGTCGATGTGTTTTTGCCTCTAGGTACACCAATCAATGTGGTTTTAAACCAAAAAGCAATTGGCGGTAAAACAATCATTGCTACAAAGCTGAATGAATAATAAAGATTTAGATACCCGTTTTCTTGAAGCGGTTGAGATTGCTTCAAATATGACTCAGGCATCGCTAGCTCAGGATGTCCAACTCCGACTTTATGCTTTTTACAAACAAGCTACATTTGGCTCACTAAGCTATAATCATTCAGAAAGTTATGATTTGAGAAATGCCTTCAAAACCAATGCCTGGATTCAAATCAGTCATTTGTCTGTAGACGAAGCCAAAGAACAATACATAGAAATCATAAATTCCTTACTATAAAAAATAGATTATGCAAAAGATAAAATTTATTCTAATCAATTTATTTCTTCTTACACTATTGATTGCTTGCAACAATAAAAAATACACCGAAGTCGTTGATGTTCCTTTGCCAGAAGCAGAACAGAAAACAGCAATAATGGGAATGCCTGATGATGTAAAAGCAGACGAAGGCTCTTTTCAACTGGAGAAATTGCCTTATTCTTACAATGCTTTGGCACCAAATATTTCCGTATTTACTATGGAAAACCATTATTCGAAGCATTATTTGACCTATACCAATAATTTGAATAAAGCCATTGTGGGCACTCCGCTAGAAAATTTAACCATCGAAGAAGTATTGGCTAAATTAGATCCAAGCGTTCTTGACATTAAAAACAATGCAGGTGGATACTACAACCATTCCTTGTATTTTAAATGTATGGGGCCAAAAGCCGGAGGACAACCACAAGATACTTTGGCAGCCGCCATCACCAAAAAGTTTGGATCTTTTGACGAATTTACCACTGCATATAAAGACGAAGCCACAAAACAATTTGGTTCAGGTTGGGTTTGGCTTATTGTAGATCGAACTGGAAACCTTCAAATTACCAGCACGCAAAATCAAGACAACCCTTTGATGCGAAATGCAACAGTTCCCGGAAAACCCATTCTTGCTTTAGACCTTTGGGAACATGCGTACTACTTAGATTATCAATACAAAAGAAAAAATTATGTTGAGGCATTTTTCAATGTAATTAATTGGAAAAAAGTAGGTGAGAATTATGAAGAGGCGTTGAGGAAATAAGGGAAAAAAGAGTTCTAACGCAACAAAAAGTCCCAACCATAATTATAAATTTGGCAACTAATTTGTGGTTTTTTTAGCTACTATTTATAAATTAGTTTCTGCCTTTTTACGGTATTCTTTCGGTGTAGTTCCTGTGAGTTTTTTAAAGAGTTGATTAAAATTAGAGGCCGTTTTATAACCGCATTTATAGGCTATTTCAGAAATCCCCATATCGGTTTCAATGAGTAATTTACAGGCATTAGAAACCCGAATTTCATTGAGATACTCTACAAAGCTCTTTTTTGTTTTTAATTTAAACATTCGGCAAAAAGAAGTTGGAGTAAGATTAGCAATTTCAGCAATTTTAATCAGTGAAATTTCTTCATTATAATTTTCTTTCAAATATTCGAAAACAGCCGAAAGTCTATCTTTCTTGGACTTTTCGTTTGTTGGAACATATAAGTCACTGTTGATAAAAGCAATATCTGAACTTTCTGAAAGCAAAGCCAAAATTTTGAAAAGACCTACTATCATTTCAAAGTCCTTTTTTTGAACGAGTTTCTCTAGTTTTTTTGCAATTAATTGATTTGTTTTGCCAGTTATTGCCACTCCCCTAACAGCTTGGTTAAAAAAGGAATTGATCTTTTGTGTCTCTTTTAATTCATAAAAAGCTGGGCCGAAAATTTCTTTGTTAAAATAAACAACAATCGCTTTTGCTTTTAAGGTACTAATGCCTTGATAATAAATTTCGTCATTCAGCCAAACGTGTGGAATATCTGAACCCAAAAAAACCATATCCCCAGGTACAAATTGCTCTACTGAATTTCCAACAATTCTTTTGCCGTAACTTTCTTTAACATAGACTAGTTCCAGCTCAGGATGCGAATGGAAAGGCGCTTGAAAAAAAGCTTCTTCACGCGAAATAACAGAAACAGAGCTGTTCTGGTAAGAAGTTATTTTTGTCTTTTCAATTTTCACTTTTTTTACAAAGATAATTAATAATTAAACAAGGATAATATTGAATTAATAAATGTACTAAAGTCATTCTATCTTTCACACTTCAAAATGATATTAATTTAATCTATTAAATATGGCCGTAATTCCGCAATCGAATACAAATAACAAAACTGTTGTTAGTGAAACTAAAAACTGGTTGTTCCCTTTTATATTGGTAACTAGTTTATTCTTTTTCTGGGGTTTTGTGCACAATTTAGACCCGATTTTAATTCCTCATCTAAGAAAAGCATTCAATCTTACAGATTTGCAATCCTCTTTAGTTGATTCTTCGGTTTTTATTGCCTATTTCGTTATGGCATTGCCCGCAGGCTATATTATGAGAAAATATGGTTACAAATCGGGAATTATGGTAGGATTAATTCTTTTTGGAATAGGCTCAATACTTTTTGTTCCCGCAGCTAATTCGCTTCAATACAGTTACTTTTTAGGAGCCTTGTTTATAATAGCTTGTGGTCTTACTTTTTTGGAAACTGCAGCAAATCCGTATGTCACCATTTTAGGACCAGCTGAATCAGCAACCAAAAGATTGAATTTTTCACAATCATTTAATGGATTAGCAGCTTTTATTGCACCAGCCTATATTGGTCCAATGATATTATCCGATAAAAATTACACGCAAACTCAAATAGAAGCAATGACTCCAGCTATCAAACACGCCTATTTAGTGTCGGAAGCAGACAGTGTTAAAATGCCGTACCTCATTTTGGGATTGATTATTTTGGCAGTAGCAGTAATTTTTTATTTTACCAATATGCCCGATGTTAAAGATGAAGATGTGGAGGGCGCAGATGGAGCTAGTTTTGGCGGTGCTCTGAAATCAATGCGTTTGCGTTGGGGAATTTTGGCTCAGTTTTTTTATGTGGGTGCACAAGTCTGTGTGGGAAGTTTTTTTATCAAAATGGCAACTACTTCATCGGGAATTGACGAAGATTCGGCAGCTAAATATTTAGGTTTTTTTGGTCTAGCGTTTATGCTAGGACGTTTTTTCGGTACGTTTTTAATGCAATACATTAATCCTCGAAAATTATTAATCATCTATACCTTTATTAATATCGCACTTACAATCATTGCCATTACAGGAACAGGAATGATGGTCGTGTATTGCTTGATTGCTATTGCGTTTTTTATGAGTATTATGTTTCCTACTATATTCTCGATGGGAATTGATGGGTTAGGACACAATACCAAAATTGGCTCGTCCTTAATAGTAATGTCTATTGTAGGCGGAGCATTTTTACCACCCATATTAGGAATAATATCAGATCAAACTGCAAACATTCAATATGGATATATCGTTCCGTTGGTTTGCTTTTTAGTCATTTTATTATTTGCATTTAACGTACACAAAACAGACAAAGCCTAATTCAAAGTTTAAAATAATGTCACAAAACGAATTAAAAAAAATAGTAGTTAAATTACATCCAAACGATAATGTATTGGTAGCTTTAACCGATTTAGAGAAAGGAAAAATAGTTGTTTTTGAAAATGAATCTTTCGAAATGCAAGATACTATCAAAGCAAAACATAAATTTTATATGTCTGATTTTCAACTTGGAGATGAAATTTTTATGTACGGTGTTTTAGTTGGGAAAGTACAATCTGATGTTGCCAAAGGAAGTTTAATGACTACCTCTAATCTAAAACACGCCGCAGAACCTTATAGTTATCGTCAAGTGGATTATACTTGGCAAGTTCCGGATATTTCCAAATTTAAGGACAGCACTTTTAATGGTTTTAAAAGAACGGATGGTCGTGTGGGAACTGCCAATTATTGGCTATTTGTCCCCACAGTTTTTTGCGAAAACCGCAACCTTGATGTGATTAAAGAAGCCTTGCACAATGAGTTAGGTTATTCGGTTAGCGATAAATACACACAGTACACCCACCAACTTTTAGAAGCTTATAAAAATGGATTGGATATAGAAAATGTTGCTCTTGATTTATTGCCAACAGCCAAAGCCAATCGGATTTTTAAAAATGTTGATGGAATCAAATTTCTCAATCATCAGGGTGGTTGCGGTGGTACGCGCCAGGATTCAGCGACACTCAGTTCTCTATTGGCATCTTACGCAAACCATCCCAATGTGGCGGGAATTACCCTGTTAAGTTTGGGTTGTCAGCATTTACAAGTCCAAGATTTTATAAATGATGTGAAAAAACAAAATCCATTTTTCGACAAACTGATTTATACTTTTGAACAACAAACCGCTCAAAGTGAAGAACAATTAATTGCTGATGCCATCAAAAAAACATTTGACGGTCTAATTGAAATCAACAAGCTCGAAAGAACTCCGCAGCCGTTAAGCGCACTGTGTATTGGTGTTAAATGCGGTGGTAGTGATGGTTTTAGTGGGGTTTCTGCCAATCCCGCTGTAGGTTATACTGCCGATTTAGTGGTAGCTTTGGGAGGGAAAGTATTGCTTGCCGAATTCCCTGAATTATGCGGTGTAGAACAAAACCTAATTGATCGTTGCCAAACAGAAGAATCGGCTAAAAAATTCATACATTTAATGCGCTCTTATGATGATTTAGCACATAAAGTAGGCTCAGGATTTCATATGAATCCGTCTCCTGGAAACATCAAAGACGGATTAATTACTGATGCAATCAAGAGTGCTGGTGCCGCCAAAAAAGGTGGATCTTCGCCAGTAGTTGATGTACTGGATTATACCGAGCTTGTTACTAAACCCGGATTAAGTTTGGTTTGTACTCCCGGAAATGACGTAGAAGCAACCACTGGTAAAGCTGCAGCTGGAGCAACTTTAATTTTATTTACAACAGGTTTGGGAACTCCAACAGGAAATCCAGTTTGTCCTGTTATCAAAGTGGCTACTAATTCCGTTTTGGCTACCAAAATGAAAGATATTATTGATATTGATTGTGGTCCAGTGATTAGTGGAGAAAAAACCATCGAAGAAATGGGTGAAGCCATTTTGGACTATTGCATTAAAGCAGCCAGTGGCGAAATTATTCCAAAAGCGGTATTGTTAAACCAAGACGATTTTATTCCTTGGAAACGAGGAGTTTCGTTATAAAACATTTAGCCACAGATTCACAGATTTTATATTTTTTTAATCAGTGACCCGAGACCAAAGGTCGAATAGGCGAAGCAAAATCAGTGAATCAGTGGCAAAAACACCCGAAGCGAAGCTTCAAATAAAAAACTTAAATTCAAAAAAATATGTTTTCATTACAAAATAAAAAAGCAGTAATCACCGGCGGCGGAAGCGGAATTGGAAAGGCCATTTCGGTTTTGTTCGCCAAACAAGGAGCCGAAGTTCACATTATCGAATTAACAGAAGAAAGTGCCCAAGATGCAGTTTCAGAAATTAGTGCTAGCGGTGGAAAAGTAATCTCGCACGCCTGCAATGTAGCCAATCACGAGGCGGTTGTTGCCGTTTTTGAAAAAATAGGTGCCTTAGATATATTGGTAAACAATGCCGGAATTGCCCACGTAGGTAAAGTGGATACAACATCCGAAGCCGATTTTGACCGCATTATGAATGTGAATGTCAAAGGGGTCTACAACTGTTTGTATGCTGCCATTCCGCAATTGCGACAATCCACAGGTGGCGTAATTGTTAATATGGCTTCGATTGCAGCTTGGGTAGGAATTCCTGATCGATTTGCCTATTCTACTGCCAAAGGTGCTGTAATGGCAATGACTTTATCGGTAGCTAGAGATTATATGAGCGAAAATATTCGTTGTAATTCCATTTCACCAGCACGAGTACATACGCCTTTTGTTGATGGATTTATTGCCAAAAATTATCCCGGACAAGAAGCTGAAATTTTCGAAAAGTTATCGAAATCGCAACCCATTGGTCGCATGGGAAAACCCGAAGAAGTAGCCGCGTTAGCCCTATTCTTGTGTAGCGATGAATCTGGTTTTATCACTGGTTGCGATTATCCTATCGACGGAGGTTTTATAAAATTAAACAACTAATGCAAGTCGCCCTATTCATACCCTGTTATATCGACCAGTTTTATCCCAATGTAGGTATTGCAAGCTTGCAATTATTGGAGAAATTAGGTTGTGATGTTTCTTTTCCACTTGAACAAACCTGTTGTGGTCAACCAATGGCAAACAGCGGTTTTGCTAGTTTGAGTAAAGGATGCGATGCTAATTTTGTAAAAAACTTTACGGGTTTCGATTACATTGTAGCGCCATCTGGCAGCTGCGTTTTCCACATAAAAGAACATTTGCACGATGACAAACATCCATTAGAAGCAGAAAAAATTAGAAATACGGTCTATGAATTGACGGAGTTTTTAGTAGATGTCTTGAAAGTAAAAAATATAAAAGCGCGTTTCCCTTTCAAAGTGGGTTTGCATAATAGTTGCCATGGCCAGCGAATGTTACACCTTTCGTCTATGTCCGAACGGGTACTACCCTATTTCTCCAAACCGGAGCAATTATTGAATATGGTTGAAGATATTCAATTACTAAAACCCAAACGAAATGATGAATGTTGTGGATTTGGAGGAACATTTTGTGTTTTTGAAGAAGCGGTAAGTGTCAAAATGGGAAAAGATAGAATTAGCCAGCACGAAGCCAACGATGTCGATTACATTACTGGTGTAGACACCAGTTGTTTGATGCATTTGGAAGGAATTTTAAACCGTCAAGGCAACAAAATAAAAACGATTCATATTGCCGAAATATTAATTAATAATATTTAAATGATATCCAACCCTGTCAGGGTTTTGAACCCTGACAAGGTTAAATACAGTATAATCTAGTATGACACCAAAACACGCTGACTTAGCGGAACAATTTATCGCTGACGAGTCAAGAACCAATTGGCACGACGAAACACTATGGTTTGTCCGTGAAAAAAGAGACAAAGCTGCACATGGTATTCCTGAGTGGGAGGATTTACGTGAATGGGGTTCTCAAATTAAAAACCATTCTCTGTCAAATTTATCTCAATATTTAAAAGAGTTTGAAGAAAAAGCAACTGCAAATGGAATCCAAATTCATTGGGCGGCTACTGGCGAAGAACACAATCAAATTATTCATAAAATCATTCAAAAACATAACATTCAAAAAATTGTAAAGAGCAAAAGCATGCTCACCGAAGAATGTCATTTGAATAACTATTTGGAACAAAGAGGAATTGAAGTAGTCGATTCCGACCTAGGAGAACGCATTGTTCAATTCAGGAAAGAACCGCCAAGCCATATTGTATTGCCCGCCATTCATTTAAAAAAACAGGATGTAAGTGAAACTTTTCACACACATTTACAAACAGAAAAAGGCAATCACGATCCACAATATTTAACCGAAGCTGCCCGACACCATTTGCGAAACAAATTTGTTGAATCGGAATTATCCATTACTGGAGTTAATTTTGCTATTGCCGAAACTGGTGGATTTGTAGTTTGCACCAATGAGGGAAACGCAGATATGGGCGCACACACGGCTCCTATACATATTGCCAGTATGGGCTTTGAAAAAATAATTCCAAAAGCCGAACATCTTGCCGTTTTCTTGAGATTATTATCACGAAGTGCAACCGGTCAACCCATTACTACTTTTTCTAGTCATTTTCAAAAACCGCGAGCTGGACAAGAAATGCACATTGTAATTGTGGATAACGGTCGCAGCAAACAATTAGGAAGGGAAGATTTTAGAAATTCACTTAAATGTATCCGTTGCGCGGCGTGTTTCAACACCTGTCCTGTCTATCGTCGAAGTGGAGGTCATAGTTATCATACTTCTACTGCTGGTCCAATAGGATCTATTTTGAATCCCAATTTAGATATGAAAGCCAATGCCGATTTGCCTTTTGCCTCTACACTTTGCGGCAGTTGTACCAATGTTTGTCCCGTGAAAATCAATATTCACGAGCAATTGTGGAAATGGAGACAAGAAATTGTTAAAAACGGTTATGTAGATACTAGCAAAAAAATTGGAATGAACGGAATGGCACTATTGTTTTCCTATCCTGCAATTTATCGCTTTACAGGGAAAATTGGACGATGGGTAATGCGTGTTTTTCCGTTTGTTACCAACAATAAACTGAATCCTTGGTACAAACAACGAGAAATGCCAAAACCTCCTGCAACATCATTTCGAGATTGGTACATTAAAAATGGAAAAAACATTAAAAATTAATTGTGTAAAGAATGACTTCAAGAGATAAAATACTAAATGCCATTGCTGCAAACCAACCCGAATTGGTTGCTTTGCCCACCGTTGATTTAGATAGTGTAATTCATTATGATGATAATTATACCCAATTCAAAACTGTACTCGAAAGCATAGGCGGAAAAGTGGAATTGATTCCAAATATTTCGATAGTAAACAATCTATTAATAGCCGAAAAAGCCAATGGCAAACTCATCATCAATACCCTGGATGAAACGGATAAGCAAATAATAGCTTTAACCTCACTAGAATTAGAAGTTCTGGAAAAAGTGTGTATCAAAGGAAGCCTTGGTGTGGCAGAAAATGGCGCTGTTTGGGTTTATGAAAGTCAAATGATTAATCGATTGTTACCCTTTATTTGCCAACATTTGATATTAGTAATAGAAAAGTCGGACATTGTACCAACGATGCACCACGCCTATCAAAAAATTGATATTGCCAAAGAAGGTTTTGGGGTTTTTATAGCTGGACCTTCTAAAACTGCAGATATTGAGCAATCATTAGTCATAGGAGCTCACGGAGCAAGAACGGCTACAATATATGTAGTGGAATAATAAAATTTAAATACTTTGAAACACACTTTTTTTATCCTGCTTTTAGTCTTACACCTGAACACTACTTGTGCACAAAAAAGTATTTTACCCGAATTACCAAAGTCTATTGACAATCTGGTGCTTCAAGCGCCCGTCAAATCTTGGGATGAAGCGATTCCATTGGGAAATGGTTTGATGGGTGGACTGTTGTGGGGCGAAAACAATATCATTCGCTTGTCACTAGATCGCGGCGATTTATGGGATGAGCGTACCAATGGCGAAACAGAATGGTGGAAAAAATACACCTATCAAAAAGGAGTAGATCTTATTAATCAAAAAAAATTTAAATTAGTAAATGACTGGTGGGATAAACCGTATAATGGGGTGTCTCCTACCAAATTACCAGCAGGTCGTATAGAAATACAATTGCCAGTTTCAGAAATCGTGAAGGATTTTGAATTAAATCTATCCTCAGCTGAGGGAATTGTGCATTTCAATTCGAATGGAATGATAAAGGTATTTTATAGTGCTACAGAACCAGTTGCTCTTATTTCCGTAAAGGGAATGATTCCCAATGCAATCAACTTATTAAGCACTATGGATGTATTTCGTGGAAAAACTAAAGTAAAATCTGAAACATCAAGTGGCGGAACTATGGATAAATTGGGTTATCCAGATGCAGTTAAAGGGAAACTTAATAATTCACAATGGTACATACAAGAAGCTGCAGATGGATTTAAATACTGTGTCTATGTTCAGTCAAAAATAGTCCAAAACGAGACGCTTTTGGCAATAACTATTACAACAACAAATGATTCAAAAGACCTATTGTCAATGGCAAGCCGACGTTGCGAGGCAGCTTTAAACAAAGGATATATGGCTATTTTAAAAAGGCATAAACAATGGTGGGAAAAATTTTGGCTACAGTCTAGCGTAAGTATTCCCGACGTTGCTATCCAAAAACAATACAATTTAGTGCAATATTTTTATGGTGCTGCCTCGAGGTTTGATGCTCCACCAATGCCACTTCAAGGAGTCTGGACTGCAGACAACGGTTCTTTACCCCCTTGGAAAGGAGATTATCATAACGATCTAAATACGCAAATGACTTATATGGCCTACCAAGAATCGGGTCGATTTGAAGAGGGATCTTCTTATATTAATTATTTGTGGAATAAGCGTAAGATATTTAAAGATTTTGCTAAGGATTTTTATGGAACAAATGGATTGACTTGTCCAGGTGTTATGTCTTATTCCGGACAACCGTTAGGCGGATGGGGACAATATAGTTTGTCACCAACGATGAGTGCGTGGAGTGCTCATTTATTTTATTTGCATTGGTTATACACCGCCGACGACGATTTCCTGAAGCAAAAAGCCTATCCTTGGTGTTCAGAAGTTGGAGAATGTATGTTGGGCTTACTTAAACCAGATGATACAGGAATTCTAAAGTTACCGCTTTCCTCCTCTCCTGAAATTTTTGACCAAAGTCCTAAAGCTTGGTTGCAACCCAATAGTAATTATGATTTAATGTGTCTAAAAATGTTATTCCTTTCATTGACAGAAATGGCTACAATTCAAGGGAAAACTTCAGAGTCAAAAAAATGGTCAGATGCCGCGTCAGCCCTTGGAGATTTTCATACAAAATCTGACGGTACTTTATTAGTCGACGCTGTAAGCGAACTGCCTTCTAGTCATAGGCATTTATCCAATATTATAGGATTGTATCCTTTTAATCTAATTACAAATGGTGGTAGTGAAAAAGACCAAAAAACTATTACGTCAAGTTTAAAAAATTGGGAAAGCAAAGGAACTAGTGAATGGTGTGGCTATACTTTTTCGTGGATGAGTTGCATGCAGGCTAGAGTTGGAAATGCAGAAGAAGCTCTACGAAACCTTGACATTTTTGTAAAGGCTTTTGTACTGCGAAACGGTTTTCACGTAAACGGAGACCAAACTAAAACAGGATATTCAAACTATAAAGGAAAACCATTTACATTAGAAGGAAACTTTTTAGCTTCACAAGCTGTTCAGGAAATGTTGTTGCAGAGTTGGAGTCCTACACCTGGAATAATTAATACCGGAATAATTCGTTTGTTTCCTGCAACCCCAAAAAAATGGGATAACGCATCTTTTGTTGATCTCCGCGCGGAAGGTGGCTATAAAGTTTCAGGGACTCGCAAAGACAATAAGACGGTTTGGTTTAGCATCATTTCAAAAAAATCTGGAATAGTTCGCGTGAAAGATAACTTCGAGGGACAAATACCAAAATGGAATCTCGATAATGTGAAGAAGATTGGAGATATATTTGAAGTAAAATTAGCAAAAGGTCAAAAACTGGAAGCTACATTTTAGTGTTTAAAAACTTAAAAAAAAATGAAACTAATAATAAAGAAGCATCTAATATTACATCTAGCAATAGCAACTTTTGGTTGGTGTTCTCCTATTCTTGCTACGGAAAATAGTTCAAAAACAGATAAATTTACTATTTCAAACTCACAAATAAAATTGCATTTCAATACTGACGATAAAAGCTTAGTGGCTGTTTCAATAATGAACGGAAAATCATTTTTGAAAAATATTTTTGCAGATGGAAAAGTACTTGATTGTCAACAAAAAGTAGTCCATAATCCAACCTTCGGAAAAGGAACAGCTTTAATTTTAGATACCAACGAAGGAAATTCTATTTCATTTACGCTCTATGATATCAACCCTTTTTTGTTTGTGCAACAAAATTTTAAAAATAAAAGAACAAGTGAAATTGATATCCAAACCACAAAGCTGCTATCCTTTTCGGTCGATTTGCAAAAACAAACTAGTGAACTTAAAACGCTAGGAACTGCCGGGTTACTTGATGTGGATAAAAATCCTGGTAGTTATGTTTTTTTGACTACCGTTGCCCCTGCAACTCGCAATGGAGTTGTTGCCGGCTGGGTTACGAATGAAAAAGGAAGTGGCGTTTTGTTTTCTAAAACAAAGAATGATTTAGTTCAAATCGATGCTCAAATCGAATACGGTCATTTTAGAATTCAAGCTGGAAAAGAAGAAAAAAGCGAAACCTTAGTCATTGGTTATTTTGATGATGCACGTTTGGGCGAAGAACAATTTGCCGACTTGTTAGCCAAAGAAAATAAAATAAAATTGCGGGAACGCAGTGCCGTTTATTGTACTTGGTATTCCGAAAAAAATGGTGGAGCAGGAAGCGAAGAATCATCGATAGAAATGGCTGATTTTATTGGTAATAATCTAAAAAAATACGGATTGGGCGTTGTTCAAATTGATGATTTATGGCAAGATGGCGGCAAATACAATGGTCCGACTCGTGGTTTTGATCGAGTTAGAAAAGAAACGACCAAAGGCGGCACGGGCATTGACGGAAAAAAAATACCTGAGTTAAAACCCACTTATCCCAACGGAATGGAAAAAACAACCAAAGCCATTGCTGATGCTGGCTTGTCGGCGGGAATTTGGTGGATGCCTTTCGCCCGAAATCATCAAGATCCTGAATACAAAGACCGTCAGGATTGGTTTGCTTATCGCACCAACGGAAAACCATTCGAAACCGCTTGGGGCGGTACTTCTCTTGACTTGACCAATCCCAAAGTTCAAAATCATATAAAATACGTATCTAAAACATTGCAAGGATGGGGATTTAATTATTTCAAAATGGATGGTTTATGGACTGGAACGGTAACCGAACAAATTTATATTAATGATGGGTATAAAAATGATAGCATCGGAAATTGCAAACCATTATTTGATCCTTACACGCCCCAAATTCAAGCGTACCGAAATGGGTTGCGATTGATTAGAAAAGCCACAGACGGAAAAGTATTTTTGTCGGGGTGTTGTGTGAGTCAAAATATGCGTTCCTTCGGAGCTTCTATTGGATTGGTCGATGCGATGCGGATTGGTCCAGATTTTAATCACGATGGTCAAGGTATTCGCACTGGCGCTATTAGAGCTTCCAGATTATACTTCCTAAATGGAAGAGTTTGGTGGAATGACCCAGACCCTTGCCCGATAAGAGAAAAAGGGAGTGCAGCAACTGATGGTGCTAGTAAAGGAATTGGCTCGATCACGAGAGCGCAATTATTACCTTCCTTTGTAGCCGTTTCGGGACAGTTTTTTTTGAGTAGCGATTGGTTGCCCAATTTACCTGAAGAGCGTCTCGAAATTATGAAACGAACTATGGCGTCGCATACTGGAGTGGCTCAACCAGTCGATGCTTTTTCAAAATCATTACCTTCAATTTGGTTAGCGTCTGATTCAAAAACAGGAACAGAGCGCAATGTGATTGGATTATACAATTGGGAACTCACACCACAAACCATTCAATGCGATTTAGTTTGGGCTGGATTAAAAGCGAATACCAGTTATTATGGTTTTGATTTTTGGAATAATCGCATCATAAACAATATTGACACTTCAATTTCCGAGGAGCTAATGGCTGAGTCTTGCAAAGTAATTGCTGCTCGTGCTAAAACGAATCATCCCGTTGTTGTTTCTACTTCTCAGCACGTTACGCAAGGAATGATAGATTTGGTAAAAGAGAATTGGAACAACAATATACTATCAGGAGAAAGCAAACTCATTGCAGATGATCCGTATGAAATTCGGATTGCAGGAATCAACGATGGGGAAGAACGAAAAATAAAATCGGCAAACTTATCCAAAAAAAACAACGATGTTTCTATTGAAATTATGCCAATTGAAGAAATAGGATGGCTTCGCGTTCGAATACTTAGCAAAAAAAGTCAATTGGTTCAATGGCAAATACAATTCGATGAATAGCAAAAATACAATTCACTAATACAACCAAAATAAACTAAATATGAAAAAAGCACTTTTAACACTTGCAACCGTATTCCTATTTCTAGGAAACGTAAATGCCCAACTTCCAAAAGAAACTGCCGAGCAAAAAACAGAAAGAATGAAATGGTGGACTGAAGCACGCTTCGGAATGTTCTGCCATTGGGGGCTTTATGCTATGCCAGCGCGCCACGAATGGGTTCGCAGTAACGAAAAAATTACCGATGAAGATTACCAAAAGTATTTTGAATTGTACAACCCCGATTTGTTTCAACCCAAAGAATGGGCAAGAATGGCAAAGGAAGCCGGAATGAAATATTTTGTAATCACCGCAAAACACCACGAAGGTTTTTGCAATTGGGACAGTAAGTTTACCGACTACAAAATTACCAACACTCCATTCAAACGTGATGCTTTAAAAGAAGTTGCCGATGCAATGCGAGCCGAAGGAATCAAAGTTGGTTTTTATTATTCATTAATCGATTGGCATCATCCCGATTTTACTTTGGATCAATTTCATCCCCTAAAACCAAGCAACAATCCTGCTAAAATGGACAGTATTAACAAAACGCGTGATATGAATAAATACCGAACTTACATCAAAAATCAGGTTACGGAATTGCTGACCAATTATGGCGAAATTAGTTTAATCTGGTTTGATTTTTCATACAAAGAAAAAGGACAAAACGAATGGGCATCCGAAGATTTATTGAAAACCGTTCGTAAATTGCAACCTAAAATATTGGTAAACAATCGTTTGGATTTAAATAAAGTAGAAGGCGGTTGGGATTTTGTAACCCCAGAACAATATGTTCCGGCAAAATGGCCAGAAGTAGATGGCAAGCAAGTTCCGTGGGAATCGTGCCAAACCTTTTCGGGATCTTGGGGGTATTATCGCGACGAGAAAAATTGGAAAAGTCCAAACCAACTTATTGCTATGCTAATCGAAAACGTGAGCAAAGGCGGTAATTTACTATTGAACGTGGGACCAACGGCTCGTGGGTATTTAGATTATAGAACTGAAAGTGCCTTAAAAGCTATGGGAGATTGGATGAAATACAACAGCCCTTCGATTTATGGTTGCACTCAAGCTCCAAACGAATATAAAGTTCCTGCGAATTGCTTGTACACTTTCAATCCAACGACAAAGCGCTTGTATCTACACCTAATAAATTACCCAATGGGAAAAATTGTTTTACCTGAAATGCAAGGAAAAGTGAAGTATGCACAATTTCTTCACGACGATTCCGAAATTAAGTTTATTGGCAAATCCACACACCAACCTGATTCCGAAAAGGTAGCAGGGGAATTGGTTTTAGCACTACCGGTAAACAAACCAAATGTAGAAATTGCTGTTATTGAATTGATAATGAATTAGAAAAAAATTATCCTTTACTGAATGTAAACCAAGGATATATTATAAATTAGATGTTGGTAATAAATTGTTGAATTATACTTTTAAAAACTAAATAAAATGAAACTAATACGCTTTGGAGCAGCTGGTCAAGAAAAGCCAGGAATTTTAATTGAAGAAAAAAGATTTGATGTCTCTTCAATTATTGCAGATTACAATGAATCTTTTTTTGAAGAGAAAGGATTAGAAAAACTAAAAAAAGCCTTAGAAAACAATCCGGTATTGCCGGAAGTGGATGCGACTGTTCGTTTGGGTTCGCCAGTAGCTAGACCTTCAAAAATCATTTGTATAGGATTGAATTATGTCGATCATTGTCTTGAAACCAATGCGCCAATTCCCACTGAACCTATTATTTTCTTCAAATCAACCACCGCTCTATGTGGACCAAATGATGATGTAATTATACCAAAAAACAGCGAAAAAACCGACTGGGAAATAGAATTGGCCTTTGTAGTTGGCAAAAAAGCCAGTTATGTGGATGAAGCTGATGCAATGGATTATGTAGCGGGATATTGTTTGCACAACGATTACAGCGAAAGAGCCTATCAATTAGAACGTGGCGGACAATGGGCGAAAGGGAAAGGTTGCGATACTTTTGCACCACTTGGCCCCTTTATGGCAACAACGGATGAAATAGCCGATGTGGATAATTTATCAATGTGGTTGACTGTTAATGGGAAAACATTCCAAAATAGTAATACTTCTAATTTGGTTTTCAAAATCCCTTTTTTGGTACATTATTTAAGTCAATTTATGACCTTACTGCCAGGCGATGTAGTTAGTACAGGAACGCCTCCAGGAGTTGGATTGGGAATTAAACCAAACCCAATTTATGTAAAAGAGGGCGACGTTATTGAATTGGGAATGGAAGGATTAGGAAGCAGTAAACAACTGGCAGTAGCTTATAAATAATATGGGAACTCAAAAATTTTGTCTGGCACTCGACTTGAAAGACGACGCGCAATTGATGGCCGAATACAAAGCCTATCACCAAGAAGTATGGCCAGAAATTATTCAAAGTATCAAAGAATCTGGCATTACGGTTTTGGATATTTACAGTGTTGGCAACCGAATGTTTATGATTATCGAAGCCAACAAAGAATTTTCTTTTGATAAAAAATCGGCTGCCGATGCCAATAATCCAAAAGTGCAGGAATGGGAAGATTTGATGTGGAAGTTTCAGCAGGCGTTGCCTTGCGCAAAACCAGGCGAAAAATGGATGTTGATGGAGAAAATATTTGAACTTAAGTAAAAGTTTAATTCGCCACAGATACCAAGGATTAAACGAATTTACACGGTTTTAATTGAAAAGTGTTTGACACAATAATTTGCTAAAATTCGTGTAATTTATGGTAAAAATTTAACCACTAAGGACACGAAGAAGGCACAAAGTTCACGAAAAAAAATCTGTAAAAATCTGTGCAATCTGTGGCAAAAAAAATCCAATCTGCAGCAAAAAAATAAACCTTTAAATTAAATGAAAAAAATAGACAGTCATCAGCATTTTTGGAAATACAATCTCGCAAAAGACGCTTGGATTACTGATGATATGAAAGTAATTCAGCGAGATTTCTTGCCCGAAGATTTAGAACCACTATTAAAAGAAAATCAAATCGATGGTTGCATTGCAGTCCAAGCCGATCAAAGTGAAGAAGAAACTCTTTTTTTGCTGGAATTGGCAAAAGACAATGATTTCATCAAAGGCGTTGTGGGCTGGATTGATTTGAGAAGTTCAGAATTAAAATCCCGATTAGACTATTTTTCAAAATTCAAAAAATTAAAAGGTTTCAGGCATATTGTTCAAGCAGAACCGGAAGATCATTTCCTTCTAAGAGCCGATTTTTGCAACGGAATTGCGCAATTAGAAAAGTATAATTTTACGTATGATATTCTAATTTTACCTAAACACTTACCCATTGCTTTTGAGTTTGTGAAAAAATTCCCCAATCAAAAATTCGTGATCGATCATTTGGCAAAACCCAATTTCAAGCAAAATAATTTTGCGGACTGGAAAAAGGGAATAACTGCCATTTCAAAATGCGAAAATGTATATTGCAAAGTTTCAGGTTTGGTGACCGAAGCTCATTGGAATAATTGGACGGAATCCGATTTCACATATTGTCTAGATGTAGTGACTAAAGTTTTTGGAATAGAACGATTGCTATTTGGTAGTGATTGGCCAGTAAGTTTACTGGCAGCATCATACAAAGAATCTTATGCTATTGTTGAGCATTATTTTTCGAATTTTTCTACAGAGGAACAGGAAAAAATTTGGGGCGGAAATGCTATAAAATTTTATAATTTATAAAAAGTAAAAAAATGGATCTAAACTTAAAAAACAAAGTAGTTGTTGTAACCGGCGGAGCCAAAGGAATTGGTTTGGGAATTTGCAAAGTGTTGGCTTCCGAAGGAGCAATTCCAGTTATAATTGGACGAAAAGAGGTAGATAACTTGAAAGCAGCTAAAGAAATTGAAGATTTAGGATATTCTGCTGTTTGCGTTGAGGCTGAACTTACCAATCCTGCCGATTGCGAAAAAGCCATACAACAAGTTATTGCAAAATGTGGTCGAATAGATGGGCTAGTTAATAATGCAGGAGTAAATGACAGCGTTGGATTAGAAAACGGAAATTATGAAGATTTTATGGCTTCGTTGCACAAGAATTTAGTGCATTATTATTTGATGGCACATCACGCTTTACCAGAGTTGAAAAAGTCTAAAGGAAGTATTGTCAATATTGGTTCTAAAACTGCTGACACAGGACAAGGAAATACCTCGGCTTATGCCGCTTCAAATGGCGGACGAAATGCTTTAACTCGTGAATGGGCAGTCGAATTATTGCCTTATGAAATTAGGGTAAATGCCTTAATTGTAGCAGAATGTTATACTCCGTTATATGAAAATTGGATACAAACTTTTGACAATCCAGAAGAAAAACTTCGTGAAATAAGCGATACAATACCATTGGGAAAACGAATGACCACCGTTGATGAAATATCCAATATGGTTGTATTCTTACTTTCGGAAAAATCCAGTCATACTACAGGACAACTTATTTATGTGGACGGTGGTTATACCCATTTAGACAGAGCTTTGTAATAAACCATTTTAGATGTAATTTTTACAAAGCTCTGATTATCCTTTAAACTAAATAAATTCTACATTACAACTGAAAAATAAACGATTCAGATGAACCAATGCTTATTTGTGCTTTTCCCACTCCGTTTTCTACTCGCAATTGAGTTGTTTTTTTATGATACAACTGATCTGTGATGGTATAAGTCCCATCTTTCAAATTCCATTTTTGAATAATATCCGCTGGAATTCGTAAATCAAAATTACTAGAAGCCAGTGCATAAAAATTAGTCACGACTATTAATTTCTGAGTGTCAGACCAACGAGTATAAGAATAAATAGCAATATCATAACCCGATGTTATGTTGCGATTGGCAGTTTGTATTTCTTGAAAATTACCCATCAAAGCAGAACTGCTGATAGAAAAATTCAACAATCTTTTGTAAAAATCACGCAAATCTTTTTCGCTTTGCGAAAGTTGTCCTCCATCAAATTTTCCTCCATTCATCCAGCGTTGGTGATTTGGAACTCCAATATAATCAAAAATAGAAGTTCGGGAATGGGTTCCAAAACCAGCGTTTTCATTTCCGGCTTCTCCCACTTCCTGACCAAAATAAATCATCGTTGGTGCAGTACTTATGGTTGCAGAAACTACCATTAGCGGTTTTCCTTTTTCTGGTGTTCCTGCGAATTCAGGACTTGCCAAACGTTGTTCGTCGTGATTGTCTAAAAACTTAAGCATATGATGTTCGATATCTGCCATTCGGTGTTGAATATCCGAAAGTCCATCTGGCCAAGTTTTTCCTTGAATTACAGCTTTCAAATGGTCGTATGTTTCGACTTTATCATACAAATAATCCATTTTTCCGAGACGAATGTAATTGCGATACTCGTTTGGATTATACACTTCTGCCATCAAAAAAGCATCTGGATTCTTCACTTTTATTGCCGAATTCATATAACTCCAAAACTCATAAGGCACCAGTTCGGCCATATCATAACGGAAACCATCCACACCTTTGGCAGTCCAATACAAAGCAATATCACGAAATTTAATCCAAGAATTAGGCACATCTTTATCAGCCCAAAAATCGAAATGCTCTTGATAGGATTTGGTATCAAAACCTGCTGGAAGTTCTGGAAAATCTTTCGAACCATCAGGACGAATTCCGTAATTTACTTTTACAGTTTCATACCAATCATTTTTATCTGGTTTTGCCAATCTCGAACCGTTACCTGTCCATTTCGCTGGAAATTCAGCAAATTTTCCGTCAATTAGCGGATTACTTTCGCCGTTTAATGGTTTTGCCGTATCTGGAATTTCAAAACGGGTATTCGGAATATAATAAAAATTGTTTTCGCGTTTGTATTCCACCGAAACATCATCATCGGCACCAAAATCTTTAACGCCTTTTGGATTGCTTTTTCCTTCGTATTTTCGAGCAATATGATTGGGAACAATATCAATAATGACCTTCATTCCCACTTTGTGCGTGCGGGCAATCAAGGCTTCAAATTCTTTCAAACGATTGGCTGGATTTACCGCCAAATCTGGGTTTACATTATAATAATCTTTCACTGCATACGGCGAACCAGCACGACCTTTTACTACTTCGGGATCATCATTCGAAATGCCAATAGCTGTATAATCACGCACCAAAGCATGATGCGGAACTCCAGTGTACCAAATAGATGTAACGCCCAAATCTTTTATTTCCTGCAGGGCTTTGTCAGTAAAATCATTGAACTTCCCTACTCCATTTTCTTCAATGGTTCCCCAGGGTTTATTGGTTGTATTTTGGTTTCCAAACAATCTTGTAAAAACCTGATAGACAACTTCCTTCTTCTGTGGTGTATTTTTATTTTCTGTATTCATTTTTATAGCTGTAGTTTTACAGGCTGTTGCCAAAAGTAGTACGCTTATACTTGCAACAATAGTTATTTTTTTTATCATAGTAAATTATTTTTCCTGATTTTTAATGCTAATTACGAAATCCAATCCAAATGGATTAACAACTTCTAAAAATACTATTTTTTTAGCTTCAATCTGAGAATTATTCAAAAACTATTGGTTTGAATTGGAACTACAACGAAATATTATTCCATTTTGTTAATAAATTTTAACCAAGTCGAAAGCTATTTGAAGTACTAGCACGAGTTATAAATAAATCATAATATAGATTACGGTTGTTTGCTTTTTCTTAAATTTGGCAAAAAATAAATCCATTGAAGAAAGTTTTCTTTTTCATAAGTTGTTGTTTCGTTGTTTTAGGTTTCCAAAACCTTGTGGCGCAAGCTCCAAAAAAAATTATTATAGAACATTCTGATTATTTTGATGTAAACCAAGTTGAAGCGCCAGATGCTGCTTTGCTTACTGGAAATGTGCGAATCAATCACGATGGTATCATCATGACTTGCAATAAAGCCTATTGGTTTCAAAAGGAAAACTACATCAAAGCCTTTGGAAACGTGCAATTAGTTCAAGGCGACACACTATATTTAAACAGCAAGTATGCCGAGTACAATGGCAATATGAGACAAGCTTTTGCCACAGGAGATGCCAAAATGCGTTCGCCAGAATCGATGATGGTCACGGATACCATTAACTTTGACAGAAATACACAAGAAGTTTTTTATAACACCAACGGAACAATTACCAACAGAGATAATACGCTAAAAAGCAAATCTGGACGTTATTATGTTGCCGAAAAAAAATTCCAATTCCTGACTGCTGTTACTATTACAAATCCTAAGTATGTTATCAAGTCGAATCATTTGGATTATTACAGCAATTCGGGGCATTCCTATCTTTTTGGACCATCGACAATTACCAGTAAAACCAATTATATTTATACCGAAAATGGGTTTTATGACACCAAAAAAAATCTAGCTCATTTTCTTCGAAAGTCCTACATCAAATACGATGATCGCCTTATTGAAGGTGACAGTTTGTATTATGATCGAAATCGGGAATTTGCTTCGGCGACACGAAATGTAAAAATCACCGACGACGCCAATCGCAGCATCATCAAAGGGCATTATGCCGAATTATACAAAAATCAAGACTCGATGTTTGTGACAAAAAGAGCCGTTGCAATCAATTTAGTTGAGAAAGATTCTGTTTATATTCACGGAAAAAAAATGATGGTTACTGGACCTGAAGGCAACCGTATTATTCGCGCTTTCAAAAACGTTCGATTCTACAAAATTGATATGAGTGGCAAATGCGATTCCTTACATTCCAGTTCAAAAATAGCCTTAACAAAATTGATTGGGAATCCAATCCTTTGGAACGGTGAAAGCCAAATTACAGGAGACATTATGCATCTTATTGGTAAAAACAACACTCAAAAACTCGATTCGCTCAAAGTCCTTAACAATACGTTTCTAGTTTCGAAAGACACGCTTGGAACAGGTTATCATCAGGTCAAGGGACAAAATCTGTTTGGAAAATTCATAGAAGGAAAACTCCACGATGTCGATATTGTAAAAAACACCGAGGTTATTTATTATATGCGAAATGATACCCAAGAACTCATTGGCATTAACAAAAACGTGAGTAGCAAAATCAACATTATTTTTGATAAAAACGAAATAGAAGACATCACTTTTTTCAAGCAAGTGGACGGCACCATTTACCCTGAAAAAGAATTATTAGAACCTGATAGAAAACTACGCGGATTTGTCTGGCGCGGCGACGAAAGGATAAAATCGAAAGAAGATATTTTTCCACCCGAAGAAAATGTAGAAAACGAAAAACTGGTTCAACAAGGAAAAGACGAAGCTGCAAAGGAAAATGTCCCGATGAAAATCCGGAAGGAAACCTTGAATTACGATAAGAAAAAGAAAAAGTGATCAGTGGCCAGTTTTTAGTGGTCAGCTATTTCATCATTGTCAGGAAGTAACCTAAATAATACTAATTTAAAAAAGAAGTCCTCAAAAACAATCACTTATAAGTAAATCTTTAAAAAATGAAAAAATACAAAATCCTTGCTTTACTATTTTTCACTTTTCATTTTGCATTTTCTCAAAAAATAAAAGTTGAATTTTTAGTCAAAAATGACTCACTTCCAAAAAAACAAAGAAACGATTTCATTTATTTAGAAAAAAACACTGACGTTTCAAATGCTAAATATATTGGAAGATTGAAAGTAACAAATAAACTAAATTCTATTGATATGGCAATCTATTTATTAAAAGATAAAGCTCAAAAAAAAGGGGCAAATTCATTTAGGTTTATTGAATTTAAAAATGAAAATAATATAACCGAACTAGTAGTTGATGCTTATGTCATTACGGAAGAAATTAAAATAATAAACAGAAATAATTTACCTAAAAATAAACTGTATTTTTTCGGAAAGGATAGTATCGAAAAAGAAACTACTGAAGAATATATCTTGAATGATAATGTAAAACAGATAAAATCATTTCATTACACTGTTGTTGATTTTGATAAGGAAGTAAAAATATATAAAGGAAAAGCTTTTGGTTCTTCCTTAACATTAAAACCGTCAGACTTCAATAATCTACAATTTATAAATTTTTCAGGTTTTGGAGCATCGAGTACTTCTATGGCTTCTGGTGGGGTTGGGTTAAGTTTTTCAGGCGGAAGTATTATAGAAATGGATGCCGACTATGGTTTATTGCTAACCAATATCTTTGCATTAAATTAAAATACCGTGAACAACGATTTCATAAAATACCAAGCCCAAACGTCTCCCTATCCTTTAGGAATGGAAGTATCGCACGCAAAAGGTTCTTATATTTTCGACACCAACAACAAAAAATATTTGGATTTTGTGGCTGGAGTTTCGGCTTGCACGCTAGGACACCAACCGCCAAGAGTCAATCAGGCGATAAAAGACCAATTGGACAAATACTCGCACGTGATGGTCTATGGTGAATATTCACAAAGTCCAGCAGTCGAATATTGCAAATTGATGGCTTCACTCCTACCCGAACCTTTAAATAAAACCTACTTAGTCAATTCGGGTACCGAAGCGATTGAAGGCGCTTTAAAACTCGCCCGAAGAACCACAGGAAGAAGTCAATTGATTTCTTGCCACAATGCCTATCACGGCAACACGATGGGTTCGCTAAGCGTAATGGGATTCGAAGAACGCAAAAGCATTTTCCGCCCTTTGATTCCCGATGTCGAGTTTATCACCTTCAACAACGAAGCCGATTTAGAAAAAATAACCACAAAAACTGCTGGAATTCTGCTCGAAACCATTCAAGGTGGCGCGGGATTTATAGAACCTGAAAACAATTTTCTAAAAAAAGTGCGGGAACGTTGCACCGAAGTAGGCGCAATGATGATTCTCGACGAAATCCAACCGGGTTTCGGTAGAACAGGAAAACTTTTTGGGTTCCAAAATTACGATGTTGTTCCTGATATTGTAGTAATGGGAAAAGGAATGGGTGGCGGAATGCCTGTTGGCGCTTTCACGGCATCATCAGAAATGATGGATTTGTTGAGCCACAATCCGAAATTGGGTCACATCACAACTTTTGGAGGTCATCCTGTCATTGCGGCAGCCTGTTTGGCAACTTTGAAGGAAATTACAGAAACAAATTTGCTGGCAGAAGCTTTGGAGAAAGAAAAGCTCTTCAGGTCACTTTTGGTACATCCTTTGATAACAGAAGTTCGAGGAAAAGGATTAATGTTGGCGGCAATGACAGAAAGTTCAGCTATTACTAACGAAGTAATTCTGAAATGTCAAGACAAAGGATTGATTTTATTTTGGCTTTTATTCGAAGCCAATGCCATCCGAATTACACCGCCATTAACCATTTCAGAAAATGAAATTCGAGAAGGTTGTACGATTATGATTGAGGTGATGAATGGAATAAGCCCCACCCTAACCCTCCCCAAAGGGGAGGGAACAGAGCATTAAACTACTTTTTTAATACTCTGGAATTCCCCCTTCGGGGGTTAGGGGGCTTGTTAATTAAATTGTTGACAACAATTCAAAATTTTTCTCACAACAATACTTAGGTTGCCTACTTTTATTTTGGGCAAACTCAAAAAAATAACCTATGCAATTAAGCGAAGAAGAAGAGGAATACAACTTATCCTTGTCTAAATTTGAGTCGATGTTGAAAACCAACAAAGTGCTCTTTTTTGACTCCGAGGAATTTGAAGACATCATCCTTCATTATCTCGATATGGGAAAAGCTAATTTGGCAAAAAAAGCATTAAAATTAGCACTCGAACAACATCCAAAATCAACAGGATTAAAACTTGTCCAAGTTGAAATGTTAGTGTACGACGACAAGCTCGAACAGGCTGAAAAGCTCTTGAACGAATTATATGCTATCGAACCTACAAATGAGGAAATTTACATTCAGAAAGCCAATATTTTTTCCAAACGAGACAATCACGAAAAGGCGGTTGAATTACTCAATATTGCTTTAGAATATACCGATGATTATGCCGATGTCTACAACTTAATCGGTATGGAATACCTCTTTATGGACAATCTCGAAATGGCCAAAGATAGTTTCATCAAATGTTTGGAAGTTGATCTCGAAGACCAATCGGCCTTATATAATGTGGTGTATTGTTTTGAATTTTTAGATCAAAATCGGGATGCTATTGATTATTTGACCAAATACATTGACCAAAATCCGTATAGCGAAATCGCTTGGCATCAAATGGGTCGTTTGCATTATGGGTTGAAAGAATACGAAAGTGCCATTCGCGCTTTTGATTATGCTACTCTAATCGACGATGAATTTATGGGGGCTTTTATGGAAAGAGCCAAAGCCTTAGAGCGCTTGAAAAAATACGAAGAAGCCATTGAAAGTTACAACAGAACCATCGAATTGGACGATGTCACTTCTTACGCTTTGCTGCGAATAGGAAAATGTTACGAAAAACTAGGCAACAAAGTTCAAGCGTTAAAATACTTCAATAAAACGGTTCACGAAGACCCCCTTTTAGACAAAGGTTGGATCGCCATCACCGATTTTTACGTTCGCCAAAAAAACTTCCAAAAAGCCTTGTTTTTTGTCAATAAAGCGTTGGCGATTGACAATCAAAATCGTTTGTATTGGAAACGATATGCTACAATAAACAAGCAAATGAACTTCTTCGAAGAAGCTGAATTTGGTTATAGAAAAGCCGTAGAATTTGGTGATTATTCCTTAGATACTTGGTTGTTTTGGGTAGATATTTTACAATTTTTAGGAGAATTCGAAAGTGCGATTCAAACCTTGCTGCAAGCTTCTGAATATTTTCCAGAAGAGAATGAAGTTGAATACCGTTTAGCTGGATTGTATTTTATGATTCAAAACACCATCAAAGCCAAGTTTCATTTAAGCAATGCCTTGCGTTTGAATTTTGACAATTACATCATTTTAGAAGATTTATTCCCAGTAGTTTGGACTCGAAAAATGGTGCAGAACTATATAGCGAAACATAAAAAATAAGTAGTTCAATTTAACCACAAATTTAGCTCATTGACAATTATCTATATGGTATTCGATGAGCTAAATTTGTGGTTATTTTTTAAAAGATAAAATCACTAAAAACGCATAGTTTAAAACTAAATTACATAATGCTAGACACTATAAAAAAACGCTTTGGTTTACTAGGACGCAACATCAGTTATTCCTTTTCAAAAGGATATTTTACCGAAAAATTCAACAACGACAAACTTTTTGAAGGTTGCACTTACGAAAATTTTGATATCCCAGAAATTACCGCTCTCCCCGAAATCATAAAAAACACGCCAGACCTCAAAGGAATGAATGTGACGATTCCGTACAAAGAAGTTGTGATTCCGTATCTGGATAAATTGTCTAAAATCGCCACAGAAATTGGCGCCGTAAACACCATAAAATTCACCAAAAAAGGCAAACTAAAAGGTTACAACACGGACTATTATGGCTTTATGAAATCATTAGAACCGCTGCTCCAACCGCATCACAAAAAAGCACTGATTCTAGGAACAGGTGGCGCGTCTAAAGGCGTGGCTTATGCCTTGAAAGAATTGGGAATTCTGTATACCTTTGTTTCCAGAGAAGCCAAAGAAGGTGTTATCGATTACGACCGAATCAACGCCACGACTTTTGATAATTACCAAATCATTATCAACTCGACACCAGTGGGAACAAGTCCAAATACGGATGCTTTTCCGTTGATTCCTTACGAATATTTCACTGAGAAACACATAGCTTACGACTTGATTTACAATCCTGCGAAAACCCAATTCCTCAAAAAAGCAGCAGCAAGTGGAGCACAAACCAAAAATGGTCAGGATATGCTAGTTTTACAGGCGGAAAAAGCTTGGAGGATTTGGAATAAGTAGTCGTTAAAAATACTTATTATCTTGACAAAAAGCAACATAACAGAATAATTGCCGATTGATTACTACTTTAACAACAAAGAATCTCCTTCAAGAAACAACATGAATAATCACGATTCAAAATACGATGTAAAAAAAATTTTAGAAAGTCAAATGCCATATTTGATTAAATTATTAAATGGGCAAAGTATTTCGTGGACGAAGATTAACAAAAATCTTAAAAAACAACATCAATTTAGAAAAGACAATTGTACGAATGGTGAAGTAGTAGATGTAAATATTTTTTCAATAATAATTGAATTCATTTTTGAAAATAAAGACTCATTTGGAATGTTTGACTTTTTTAATTCCACATTTGAACAATTGTTTTACAGATTGACAGATAAAGAATTGAAATTTACTCATAGAATGATTAAATGTATATTACTCAATTTGGATTATAAATATTTAAATTTTATTGGGGAAGTAGCCACTTTAAATGCATATATGTCAAGTGGTGATTTTGAGTTATTGAACATTGAGGAAAAAATTTATGAACAGAACAATGTTTTAGCAGATTTATTCCTTAAAAGAAAAAAAGATGGAGTCGAATTCTTGATTGAAGTAGTTAACATTCATATTGAAGATAAAGAGTTTACAACCACTGATGAAATTGAACTTTTTATTGGTGGAAAATTCAAAGAAAAGTACGAAGCCACTTTTTTTGACAATCCACGGTTTAACTTAACCATACAACCTGTTATCTGGACAAAAAGTATTGAACAAATAAAACTTCTTGAAAAAGCATTTGAAAAACATCAGAAAAACGTAAAATATATTCGTATGCCCATGTGCTACTTAACATATGAAGATTCTAATGGAAATTATGAACATCGTTTTGAATATATAACAACAATATTAAATGATTAATAATGTCTCGTTCAAAATAAGTTTACATACTTTTATCAACCAGAAGGCGCGGATATGTCCTCAACGGATAACAGAGAATTACTGCGTCTGTTCGCTGTCGCTCGGGTGCATTCTGCGCCCACAAAGTTAAACAGGCAATACAAAAAGTCTAAATTTTGGTTTCCCTAATTCTGAGAAAAAGTTTAAATTTCCCTAAACTCTTTATTCAAGATTTCCTTTTGTAACTTTGCCTTTCTCAAAAGCTTTACATGAAATTCCAAGTCATATCCGAGTACCAGCCCAAAGGCGACCAACCACAAGCTATTGCAAAATTAGCACAAGGCATTGAGGCTGGCGAACGTTATCAAACTTTATTAGGGGTAACAGGTTCTGGAAAAACTTTTACCGTTGCCAATGTCATTGAAGAAGTGCAGAAGCCAACTTTGATTTTAGCGCACAACAAAACCTTGGCAGCGCAATTGTACTCCGAGTTCAAGCAGTTTTTTCCGAATAATGCCGTGGAATATTTCGTTTCTTATTACGATTATTACCAGCCGGAAGCTTTTATGCCCGTTTCGGGAGTGTTTATCGAAAAGGATTTATCCATCAACGAAGAGTTGGAAAAAATGCGATTGAGCACCACTTCTTCCCTACTTTCGGGACGAAGAGACATTATCGTGGTGGCGTCGGTTTCATGTATTTATGGAATCGGAAATCCAGTTGAATTTCAGAAAAACGTCATTGCAATCGAAAAAAACCAAATCATTTCTCGTACCAAATTATTACACACTTTGGTTCAAAGTTTGTATTCCAGAACCGAAGCCGATTTTACTCCAGGGAATTTTAGAATTAAAGGCGACACACTCGAAGTTTATCCGAGTTATGCCGATGATGCGTTCCGGATTCATTTCTTCGGTGATGAAATCGAAGAAATCGAAAGCTTTGATTTGAAAACATCCAGAGTTATTGAGCGATTCGAACAACTTACCATTTATCCAGCAAATATGTTTGTGACTTCGCCAGATACTTTGCAAAGCGCGATTTGGGAAATCCAACAAGATTTGGTCAAGCAAGTCGATTATTTCAAAGAAATTGGCAAACATTTGGAAGCCAAAAGACTCGAAGAACGCACTAATTTCGATTTGGAAATGATTCGCGAACTGGGTTATTGCTCTGGAATCGAAAATTATTCCCGTTACCTTGACGGACGAGAAGCTGGAACAAGACCGTTTTGTTTATTAGATTATTTCCCTAAAGATTATTTGATGGTTGTTGACGAAAGTCACGTGACACTTTCGCAAGTCCACGCGATGTATGGTGGTGACAGAAGTCGAAAAGAAAACTTGGTGGAATATGGTTTCCGGCTTCCCGCTGCGATGGACAATCGTCCGTTGAAGTTTGAGGAATTTGAAGCGATGCAAAATCAGGTCATTTATGTTTCGGCAACGCCCGCCGATTATGAATTGCAAAAATGCGACGGCGTTTATGTAGAACAAGTCATTCGTCCAACGGGATTATTGGATCCAATTATTGAAATCCGTCCGAGTTTGAACCAAATAGACGATTTAATTGAAGAAATCCAAACCCGAGCAGAAATTGACGAACGTGTTTTGGTCACTACTTTAACCAAAAGAATGGCGGAAGAATTTGCAAAATACTTGGATAAAGTTTCCATTCGTTGTCGTTACATCCACTCTGATGTGGATACTTTGGAACGAATAGAAATTATGCAAGACTTACGAAAAGGATTGTTTGATGTTTTGATTGGAGTGAATTTACTGCGTGAAGGCTTGGATTTACCCGAAGTTTCTCTTGTTGCGATTCTCGATGCCGATAAGGAAGGTTTTTTGCGAAGTCATCGTTCACTGACGCAAACCATTGGTCGCGCCGCGAGAAATTTGAATGGAAAAGCAATTATGTACGCTGATAAAATTACAGCGAGTATGCAAAAAACCATTGACGAAACCAATTATCGTAGAACAAAACAGATCAATTTCAACACTGCAAACAACCAAGTTCCAGAGGCTTTGAACAAAAAAATAGAAAGTGCTTTTACTAAAAATCCATTGGCAGATTATGAATTGGGTTATACCACTCCAATAGCCGCAGAACCACAAACGGAATACCTGTCGAAACCAGAAATCGAAAAACGCATTCGGGAGAAACGAAAAGCAATGGAAAAAGCAGCAAAGGAATTAGATTTTATGCAAGCGGCAAAGTTGAGAGATGAAGTTAAGTCCTTGCAAAATCAGCTTTCATAATTTTTATATTTTTTAAAATCACTAGTTAAATTCAACCTGAAATAAATATAATTTCTTGCGCTTTGATATAACTAATGAAATATTGCTCCTTGGATGGATTATTAAGAATGTAAAAGCGGTATAATAATAATCTTATACCGATTAGCAATACATAAGAGTCCAATAAATCGTACTCAATATATTGTCTATCGGCATTAACCATTGTAAAATTTTAAAATGGATTAGACCATTTTAAAATTACAATTGGTATTATTTTGGCGAATAAAAACCCGCCACATGCAGTGTTGAAGTGGGTCATACTGGATTCGAACCAGTGACTTCCACGTTGTCGACGTGACACTCTGAACCAACTGAGTTAATGACCCTTTTCTTTGTATAAAAAAACTCCCTAATTTCTTAAGGAGTTTCGTGGGCGATGAGGGGTTCGAACTTTCCTCTTAATGCACTATTCTTTAGCACTATACAATTAAGTTTAAAATTGGGTAACCGAATTTACCCCCTTTTTTATCGTTTGGACTTCCATTAACTTGTGAAGCATAAAAGTACGTAATTAAATTGATAAAACATAACTTAAAGTGTAAAGAATACCAAAAAATGAACTAGTTTTTGAAC
>NZ_JANPFL010000122.1:0-65776 GCF_031423415.1 Flavobacterium sp. | reverse complement strand
TTACTAAAGAGTCTGACAATTGCTCAAATTTCGCTCTAGTCAATTTTTTTACTAAGTGTTTTGGTCCAGAAGCGGTTGCTGTAACATAAGGCAAATTGATTTCAGTTTCCGCTGAAGAGGACAATTCGATTTTTGCTTTTTCAGCCGCTTCTTTAATTCTTTGAAGAGACATTGGATCCAAACGCAAGTCAATACCTTCTTCAGATTTGAATTCGTCTGCCAACCAGTCAATGATGGTTTGGTCAAAATCGTCTCCACCCAAGTGAGTATCTCCGTTTGTTGACAATACTTCAAAAACTCCGTCTCCTAATTCAAGGATAGAAATATCAAAAGTACCACCCCCTAAATCGTATACCGCAATTTTTTGATCGATTCCTTTTTTATCCAAACCATATGCTAAAGCTGCAGCAGTTGGTTCGTTGATAATACGCATTACTTTAAGACCTGCAATCTCACCAGCTTCTTTTGTAGCTTGACGTTGTGCATCATTAAAGTAAGCAGGAACAGTAATAACTGCCTCAGTAACGGTTTGACCTAAATAGTCTTCAGCCGTTTTTTTCATTTTTTGAAGTGTCATAGCTGACAATTCTTGTGCAGAGTACAAACGACCATCAATATCCACGCGTGGTGTATTGTTGTCGCCCTTCACAATTTTATAAGAAACTCTTTTTGCTTCAGCCGAAACTTCACCAAAACCTTGTCCCATAAAACGTTTGATAGAAGCAATAGTCTTAGTTGGATTAGTTACTGCTTGTCTCTTAGCAGGATCGCCTACTTTAATTTCGCCACCTTCAACAAAAGCGATGATAGACGGTGTTGTTCTTTTTCCTTCTGCGTTAGGAATAACAACTGCTTCATTACCTTCCATTACAGAAACACAAGAGTTGGTAGTACCTAAATCAATTCCGATTATTTTACCCATTTTATTTATATTTAATTTTTATTGAATACTTATTTTAACATCTCGAGATGCAATAGTCAATCTTTGTGCCAAGCCAATGGCAGTCTTGACATTGTCAGTTTATGTTAGAATTGGCGGAAAACAATATGACAAGATGACATTTTTATTTCCTGTCATAGCGAGGAGCTATTTCCAGCTGTACACTATATCTCTTGTGGCGAACACCGCCACAAGAGGATGCCGTTTCCATCTGGGCTAGGGCAATCTGAATATCAAAACCATTATTTCATTTAGAAACATTCTGATTCAAAATGATGCATTTTGTAAGAAAAAATTAATACATTTGAATGAAATATAAACAAAATAAACATTCGCCAATCTAGCCTTTTTTAGGTACGTATATGAAGGTTTGTTTTACCTTTCGCCTGCTTGACATAATTTTATAAAAAAGCATAAAATGAAAAATTTAGTAATTAAATTATTGTTGATATTTACAGTGTTAAGTTCTTGTTCAGATAAGGATGATTTTGCTGAAACAATTAAAGCTCCTGAAATTCATCCACAATTACGAAATTTAAAAAAGCCAACAGTGATACTAAATACCATTGAAACAGGACTATTCAATTCAATAAAAATTAATTCCATACATTCCAATAATTATAATGATACACCGCGTCAATGGAAATTTGAAACATTTCCCGACACAAACAGAATACAAAAAATTATTACATCTAATCCAAATTATTTATGTGCTATAAGTACCGATACATTTTATTATGAAAATGATTTAATTTCAAAAATTATAAGTATCGAAAATAATGTTTGTTTAGAATTTAGTTTAAAACGAGAATACACATACCATTATGATCAAAATGTTTTGATGTCAATTTTTGCAAAATATTATTATTCTGATGCGAAAAGCACTAATGTATTGGGACAGATAGGTGAAAATCATTTTTCATACAATAGTGACGGAACAATTGCCGAAATATATTCTGACATTAGACCTGGTAGCGATCCAACTATATATGGTTATCAGAAAAAAACTTTAATTTATGATAAAAATAAAAATGTAATAGAAGTTAATCAAGAAGAATATAATTCAAGTACCTACGATCGCAAATATATATTTGAATATGACGAAAATATTAATCCTTTAAAAGGTATTTATATATTTAGCGCTGTTATTGGTGGTATGCCAAATTATGGTTTCGAAAGCAGTTTAGGTCCAATTTTTTTATCTAATAATTGTATCAAATCCGTACGGTCAGAAAATTTGAATCATCCAAACAATTTTAATAATATACAATACTTTACAACTACTATTTCAAACAAAAAGGGAGGCAGTTTTGGTAGTGAAATGAATTATCAATATTGGTTTAGATGTTATATAAACTAAAAAAAACTCTCGCCAGCGCATATTTACATGCGGCACCTATCCGGTTCTACCTTACTGCCGGCGAGGAGTTCTGTGCTAATGCAATCCAATAAACCAAATGATTTGTAATAATGCGATAATTTAATTTGAAGAAATTACTTATTTTAGCAAATCAATTTTGATAAAAAATAAATGACTTTAGAACAATACATTGACAACGTAAACGCCAAATATAAACTTGGAAATGCAACCGAACACACTTTTAGAGGTTTGCTCGAACAACTTATAGAAAGTATTGTTCCCGAAATTAGAGCTACCAACGAACCCAAACGCCAACAATGTGGCGCGCCTGATTATATCCTGACCAAAAAAGAAATTCCAATTGGGTTTATCGAAGCCAAAGATATTGGAGACAAAGATTTATCAGGAAGTAAAAAAACAGGAAACAAAGAACAATTCGACCGGTACAAAAACTCCTTAAATAATTTAATCTTCACCGATTATATCGATTTTCATCTTTATAGCGATGGACTATTTATAACAAAAATTGCCATCGCAGAATTTAAATTCCCCTCCTCCGGAGGGGTGTCCGAAGGACGGGGTGGTGAAATTGTTCCCATTCCAGAAAACTTCACCACTTTTTTAAACCTCATTAAAGATTTTTGTTCAACAGTTTCTCAAACCATAAAAAGTTCAAAAAAACTGGCAGAAATGATGGCTGGAAAAGCCCGATTATTGTCTGATGTAATTGAGAAAGCATTAACTTCTGATGAAGATAATCAAGAAGACAGTACCTTGAAAGACCAAATGAACGCTTTCAAAGAAATCTTGATTCACGATATTACGCCAAAAGGTTTTGCCGATGTGTATGCCCAAACTATTGCTTACGGAATGTTTGCCGCTCGTTTGCACGACCCCACTTTACCAACATTTTCCAGACAAGAAGCTGCCGAATTAATCCCAAAATCAAATCCGTTTTTGCGAAAATTATTTGGTTACATCGCTGGTCCAGACATTGACGACCGCATCAAATGGATTGTAGATTCATTGGTCGAAATTTTCTTAGCCTGTAACGTGGAGCAAATCTTGAAAAACTACGGAAAATCGACCAAAATGGAAGACCCAATCATCCATTTTTATGAAACATTCCTGAGTGAATACGACCCAAAACTCCGCAAAGCACGTGGCGTTTGGTATACCCCAAAACCAGTCGTAAATTTCATAGTTCGTGCAGTTGATGATATCCTGAAAACCGAATTCGATTTGCCACAAGGACTGGCAGATAATAGCAAAACAAAAATTAAAGTAAATCTTCAAGGCAAAACCGTTGAACAAGAAGTTCACAAAGTGCAAATTCTGGATCCAGCCACAGGAACAGGAACATTTCTTGCCGAAGTGGTCAAACACATTCACAAAAAATTCAAAGGACAACAAGGTGTTTGGAGCAATTATGTAGAAACCCATTTGCTGCCGAGATTAAATGGTTTCGAATTGTTGATGGCAAGTTATGCAATGGCACATTTGCAAATGGATTTATTATTAACGGAAACGGGTTACAAAAAAACCACCCCGCCCGCTGGGCACCCCTCCAATGGAGGGGAATATCAACGATTAAAAATATATTTGACCAACTCGCTCGAAGAAAGCCATCCTGACACCGGAACTTTATTTGCCAATTGGTTGAGTTCTGAAGCTAACGAAGCCAATTTCATAAAACGCGATACGCCCGTAATGTGCATTGTGGGAAATCCTCCGTACAGCGGCGAAAGCAACAACAAAGGCGAATGGATTATGAAATTGATGGAAGATTACAAAAAAGAACCCGGCGGAAAAGAAAAACTGAAAGAACGAAATCCTAAATGGATTAATGACGATTATGTAAAATTCTTGCGCTACGGACAACATTATATTGAGCGAAACGGAAGCGGCGTTTTAGCATTCATCAACCCTCACGGATTTCTGGACAATCCCACCTTTAGAGGAATGCGTTGGAATTTATTGAAAACCTACGACAAGATTTATACGATTGATTTACACGGAAATAGCACCAAGAAAGAAACTTCTCCCGATGGTTCACCCGATGTCAATGTTTTTGATATTATGCAGGGTGTTGCAATAACAATTTTTGTAAAATCAGGAAAGAAAAAGCCAACTGATTTAGGACAAGTTTTTCATTATGATTTGTTTGGGAAACGAGAATTTAAATATGATTTCCTTTCTGATAATTCTTTAAAAACTATTGACTTTAAAGAATTACCCAATATTAAGCCAAATTACTTTTTTGTAGATAAAGATTTTAAAGAGCAAGGATTTTTTGATACAGGGTTTGCTATAGATGAAATATTCAAATTAAACAATGTTGGGGTTGTGACTGGAAAAGATAGCATATTAGTATCGGAAACAAAAAATGATTTAGAATTGAAAGTTAAAAATTATTACAATATTGAAGTAGATAATAGTTTAATTAAAAAACTATCGTATCGTCCATTTGATATAAAATTTATTTATTATGATGTTAAATTGAATGCACGAGCAAGAGAAAAAGTTATGTTTCATTTTCTAGATAAACAAAACATTGGGTTGAATATTTGTAAAGTTGGACGTTCAATAAATTCTCATAATTATTTTTTGAGCAATCAGATAACTGATAAGAACTTAACTTCTTCATTAGATAGTGTGAATACATTTCCTCTCTACCTCTACCCCGAAACCAACGGACAATTAACGACAGAAGAAATAACCACCCCGCCCGATGGGCACCCCTCAAAAGGGGAATATAGAATTCCAAATTTAAACCTAGAAATTGTAAATAAAATAGCAAAAGGTTTGGGTTTATCGTTTGTTCCAGAGAAAACCACGCCCAATTCCCCTCCTCTGGAGGGGTACCCAACGGGCGGGGTGGAATTAGCACCCATCGATATTCTAGATTACATCTACGCGGTTTTGCATTCGCCAACCTACAGAGAGAAATACAAGGAATTCCTAAAGATAGATTTTCCAAAAATTCCCTATCCAAAAGACATCCGAACCTTTATAAATTTGGTCGACTTAGGTTCGCAAATACGAGAAATTCATTTGCTGGAAAGCGCCACAGTAGAAGAATATATTACAGAGTTTAATATTGATGGAGATTGCGTGGTTTCAAAACCACGTTACGAGTTAACCGCATCTATCGAGAATTCCCCTCCTTTGGAGGGGTGTCCGCAGGACGGGGTGGTAAATAATCTTACCCAACAAATACACTTCATCAACAAAATCCCTATCCAACAAAACCCTATTTTAGAACTTCCGTATAATCCAAAATTAAAAGAAAGAGCCAGAGAACTTCGACAAGCCGAAAATCTATCCGAAGTACTTTTTTGGATGCAAGTAACCAAAGGAGGATTTCATAAAATAGATTTTGACAGACAGCGCATAATTGGAAATTATATTGTCGATTTTTATGTGAAAAAATTAGGTTTAGTGATAGAAATCGATGGGCCAAGTCACGATACTAAAGAAAAATATGATGCTATTAGAGAAGCCTATTTGATTTCATTAGGATTAAAAGTTTATCATATTCCCGTTACGGAAGTACTGCAAAATATGAAAGTGGTGATGAAGAACTTAGAGCTTTTTATAATTAAGGAATATGGCAAGGCAACGGAGTCGTCTTTGGTTTTAGAGGAAAAACCACCCCACCCTAGTGGCATAATTGTAGAACCACCCCACCCTTCGGGCACCCCTCCACAGGAGGGGAATTTAAAAACAAATTCTTGTGGAAGAGTCTACATCAACGAAACGCAATATTTCGAAAATGTTCCTGAAGTGGCTTGGAATTTCTACATAGGTGGTTATCAACCCGCCCAAAAATGGCTCAAAGACAGAAAAGACAGAAAGTTAGAGTTTGATGATATTTCACATTATCAAAAAATTATTGTGGCTTTGACAGAAACGGATAGATTGATGAAAGAAATAGATACAATAGAAATAGAATAGTTATGGGAAAATCAACATCAATATTTGCCAATCACAACCTCGACACGGCTAGTTTAGAAAAATTAGCTAAGGATATTGCTGCTCGACTTTGCGTTAGTGTAGAATATGGCTATCAAGATTTTTTTAATTACGAAAAATTTCAAGAAAACCCCGATTATGACTATGATAATGTAATACTCGGAACACTTAATTGTCCAGATTCAAAGAAAAAATACACCTTAATTGACACGAAATACCAATACAAAACCTTCATCGAAAAATATGGTGTACTCGAACTGGAAAAACCTTATTTTGCTGATGATGATTACCGAAAACAAGAAATTCTTGAAGCTCAAAATGCAGTTGAATATGAGTTGGAAGAAGATTATGATATTCTAATTACTATTTATCGAGACACAATGGATTTGTGGTTAGTAAATAGTTTGGATTGGCGTTATTTTCAGCGCTTTTTTTTGTACAAACAAGACGAAGGAAATTTAAAATACATAGAAAATTGGCGCATCAAAAACCGGGACTGGATTTATAAATTGGGTGGCGATTATATGTTTGTAGGTTGTTATGAAGACAAATCAGCATTTTTGTTTGATGAAGCGGTTTACAAAACAAGTCAGGAAATTAAGACTTTGGTTGCTGATAAATTTTCAGAAGAGTTGGTTAATATTCCAAATTATATAAAAGCCAAACTTTTTTTTAACAAACCAGAATACATTCAAAAACCAATAGAAAGGAATTTTTTTAGAAAGTTAGATTATTTCAAAAACAACGATATCAATTATAATCTAAAAGACGTTAATTATTCAAGTATTTATTATGATGATTTTCACGATTTAGAAAACAGTAAATTAATTGAAAAAGAATTTGATGTTTTAAATGACGGCTTGGAAGTAGTAGAGCAAGAAATTATAAATGAGAGATATAGAAATAGTATTTTAATTAAAAACGATGTTCTTGAAATAAAAATTCCTGAAAAAAGTTTTTTGATTTATGAAGGTTTTATAAGTGGATTGCAATATTACAGTTTTTATCATATCGATATGACAATGAAAATTAATCAAGAACTTCGTTTGCAATTAGAACCTAATAACAAATTTGATACAAACGCTATAATTGTTGCTATTGAAGATGAAGTTCAAGAAAAAAAATTGGGTTACATTGCACAACAAGACAATATCGTTTTATCTAAATTACTACAAAACAATCAAAAATTGAGATGCTATCTACAATATATTAACGAAAAAGAGGTAGAAAATATTAATTTGAATAAGGCAGTCAAAATTGCAATCTATTTTGAGAAATAAACCTGTCCACGACCATTCCACGTTATCAAAAATTTAATAAACCCACAAGAGTGCTGTTCGGCTCAGCCGAGCCTCATCCAACCCCAAAAGTGTTCAGTTCTTCTCAAAAACGCACTATCCAACCCCAAAAGTTTTCAGTTCTGCTCAGAAACTCAATATCCAGCCCCAAAAGCCTTTTATCCAACTCAGAAACTCAGTATCTAGCCCCAAAAGAGTTTAGTTCTACTCAGAAACTCAGTATCCAGCCCCAAAAGTGTTCTGTTCTACTTAGAAACTCAGTATCCAGCCCCAAAAGCGTCCTTTTGAGGCTAGAAACTCAATTTTTTTGTTTAAACTATTATTTTTCAGATCAATATATTTTTTTGTAAACCTTTTTTTATTATTTTTATCACTCTAATCTTAAAACTCTCATCTTATGGTATTACGAAAATTAAACATCGCTAGATTAACCCATCTTGAAGCAGGTCAGTTGATTAAATCTTCTATCAAAGACCTTGAAACAGCAGCTATCAATACTGCTACCGACACCCATATTAACAGCTATGTTACTAAAATGGTAACCGACTCTGTCTTGTTTGACAAAGGATTACTTCAAATTAAAAAGAATCAAGAAACCGAGGAAATTGCTCGGCTTGATGACCAGAGAGATTTGAGTCTTACCGTATTCAACAGACAGTTGAAGGTATATGAATTGTCTATAAATCCGTTATTTGTAGCGGCATACAAAGCCGTGACAATTGTTGTAAAAAAATACAAAAACTTAGCTACATTAAATTATGAAGCCGAAAGTAACGGAATAGACAATTTGGTTGCCGATTTGACCAGTACTGATTATGCACCGCATATTGCAACTCTCAATATGGGTGCTTTTGTAGACAGTATTAAGGCTACCAATGATGATTTTAAAGTACTTTTCTCCAAACGCAGCACCGATATTTCCTTTACAGAAGTCTTTAATATGAAACTGATTCGTAAGGCTGCCTTCGCAAATTATACTAATTATACCCAATATGTGTTGTCGTTAGCAAGAGTCAATACGGGAGATGCTTATTACAATAACATACTCAACATCGTCAACCAAAGCCGTAAGTATTATTCCGATTTGTTGGCGAAACGGGAAGGCGGAACCACGCCACCACTCGCTGGCGGAGGAACACCAAGTTAAAGCAAAAAAGAAGCCGTCTCAAAACATACTTTGAGGCGGCTTTTTAATTTATGGTGATTGGGTTTGATTTTATAATTCTAAAGTTTGGATTTGCGCACGAGCGTAGTCGAGACTCTATTCTATCGTTCAATCAAATACTATTTATCCCATCCATAACTTCTTTAAGCAGGCGTACATTTTTTAATTTAGCCTGATGCTCATCGATAGGAGAGCTAATCATCAATTCATCCACTGAGAAAGACTGATGATTTTTTTAATTCGGCAGTCATCGCTTTTGTGCATCCCCTAAATAACAAAAAGTGAAGTTAAAGAACTTTAATTTCAAAAAATAATTTTAGTATATTTGTTAAATGAGAAAACCACGATTATACTTCGACACTTCTGTTTTTGGTGGAATATATGACATTGAATTCCAACGAGAAACCGAACTGCTATTTGAAATGATTAAAAATGGAGAAATAATCTGTGTTTACTCTGACCTATGCGAATATGAACTTGAAAATGCACCTGACAAAGTGAAAAACCATTTTTTAAGTCTTGACAAAAACCAAACAGAATTTTTAGAAATTACAGAAGAAATAAACCAACTTGCCGAAGAATATATCCATGAAAAAGTGGTTGGTGAAACGAGTATTGACGATTGCAGGCATATTGCTTGTGCAACAATTAATAAATTTGACTATTTAATTAGTTGGAATTTTAAACATATAGTGAACGTTTTCAGAATAAGAGAATACAATGCAATTAACATTAAAAACGGACACATTCAATTAGACATTCGTTCACCTAAAGACATTATAACAAATGAATAAACCAAACACCACAGAAAAAGAATTTGACACAGTTCAATTTTTCAGAGAAGTGAAAGAAAAAATTGCAAAAGAAACTAAAGGAATGACTTTTGCCGAATTTAAAGAGCATTTAAATCGCCGAAAATTAAAATTGGAGAGATAAATGTCCCTAATGTACAACCTCTTGAGTTTCGATGCACCAAAAATAAAACTCCACCACGCTAAGCAAAGTCTCCGTCTTTGCGCATGCATTTGTCAGTATGCAACTCACACCGCTCATTTGAACGCAATGGTTTTCGGAATATTCTAGACATTGCTAATTATCACACCAAATGTGAATTGAAGAATCATTACTATCTTATAAAAAATATATAATCAATATTTAAGATAAATAACAACTCCTCATGAAAAAAAGAATTGTCCTTATATTGTTTCTGCTCTTCTTTGCAAGCAAACTCACAGCGCAAATTCCAACAAATATCCTCAAGTTATTTCCTCAAGGAACCGTAATTAATGCCAACATTCCTTATGCAGCTGATACGCTCGTAAAGCATACGCTCGACATTTACGCCCCTTCGAACAACGGAAAAAAAGTACCACTTGTTATCTGGATTCACGGTGGCGGTTGGAGGCAAGGCGACAAATATGGCGATATGGAAAATATGAAAAAAACCATTAATGCTATTGTAGCCAATGGTTTTGCAGTAGCGTCCATCAATTATCGGTTTAGCACTACCAAAATTTTCCCTGCCCAAATTCAAGATTGCAACCAAGCCATCGATTTTCTATACAAAAACGCTGATAAATATCTTTTAGACAAAGACAATATAGCGGTTATTGGTTTTTCGGCAGGTGGTTATTTAGCTTCGTTGATTGGAACATCCAATAACAATAAAATTAATGCTTTTTATTTCAATAATAAACAACCAGGTTTCAAAATAAAAGGGGTAATTGATTGCTACGGTCCAACTGATTTTATTGCAAGAATAGGCAGCATGGCTTTAGATGAAGGGGAACAAAAATCAACATCGACCGCACTTCTTGGAGCGCAACCACTACTGCGCCCAGATTTGGCAAAAATAGCCAGCTCAACTACTTATGTCGATAAAAATGACCCTCCGTTTCTGATTTTTCACGGCGATAAAGACCAAACGGTTCCTATCACTTTATCCAAATTATTAGACTCGTACTTAAAACTAGCCAATGTTCCCAGTGAGTTTGTAATCGTTCGTGATGCACCACATGGCGGCCCATTATTCAATTCTGAGGATGTAAAAAACAAAATTATTCTGTTTTTAAAAACAAATCTAAAATAATTGTAATCGAACCGCTAGTCGATTAAAAATAAGAACCAACCTAGTAAAAATATTGTTGAAATCAGCTACCCAAGTATTGCTGGAAAACCTGCGATAGCTTTACGTAGTGTCATATTTTTGTAAACATTCCGATATTCAAGCAATAGCTAGTTTAAACCTTCCATTTATTGTTTATCAAAAAAACATTTATCTTTTATTAACTTATTTTTATTGTTATTCAATAAATATTTATTATATTTGCCAAGTAATTTTAAAAGCAAATATAGTTATGAAAGCAAAAAACAACTTCGTATTTATCGTCCTACACATTGTAGCGTGGATTATTTTTGTAGGCTTGTGCATTGAAGCCGGCGCTTTAATCGTCAATTTTGTATTCAGTATTATAAGACCTGAAATGGTCCATAATTTATATCAAAAAATGGATTTAAGCGAATTGTACAATCGAAGTCAATGGGTTTTTTATGGTATGTATAGTTTTGTTTTATTCCTTTCGATCTTGAAAGCCTACCTATTTTATATTTTAATCAACCTTTTGTTAAAACTCGATTTGGAAAAACCTTTCAGCGCTTTTGTTTCAAAACAAATTTCACAAATTAGTTATTTCACTTTTACTATTGGACTTTTGAGTTATATCGCGAGAGAAATTGCTAAAAATATGCAACATCATGGCTACGAAACGGAGCAATTAGATAAATTTTGGGTCGATAGTCAGGCGTTTATTTTGATGGCGGCTATTGTATATGTCATTGCGGTTATTTTCAAAAAAGGGATTGAAATTCAATCGGAAAACGAATTAACAATTTAATTATGGCGATAATTGTAAACCTAGATGTTATGATGGCGAAACGGAAAATTTCGCTCAACGATCTTTCGGCAAAGGTAGATTTAACACTCTCTAATCTTTCTATTTTAAAAACAGGAAAAGCAAAAGCAATTCGGTTCAGCACTTTAGAAGCGATTTGCAAGGCGCTAAATTGCCAACCTGGAGATATTTTAGAATACACTAACGAAGAAGAAGAATAAAAACCACTTCTGCATCTTGATTACCAAAACTCCAATGAGTAAATGACGTGAATAATGCAACTATTTTCATAAATTATATAAGGTTTTAATCTCGAAATGGCACAACCTTTATACAATTCTAAAGTAACAACATAAAGCAATAAAAATGAAAATACTAATTGTACTAACTTCCCACAGTGAATTGGGAAACACGGGTAAAAAAACGGGTTTTTGGGTAGAAGAATTTGCAACACCTTATTATGTTTTGGCCGATGCAGGTGCCGAAATTACCATTGCCTCTCCAAAAGGCGGTCAACCACCAGTGGATCCTCAAAGTGAATTGGCCGATGCACAAACGCCTTCGACCGAACGATTTTACAAAGACAATGTCCTTATTGATAAAGTAGCACATTCTTTGGAATTGAGTGCTGTACAACAAGAGGATTTCGATGCGGTTTTTTATCCCGGAGGTCACGGACCATTATGGGATTTAGCAATAGATGAAAACTCTATTCAGCTAATTGAAGCATTTTACAACAATCAAAAACCAATTGCATTTGTGTGTCATTCACCTGCGGCTTTGGTCAATGTGAAAGCAAAAAATGGAGAACCACTCATTAAAGGAAAAGAACTAACCGGTTTTTCAAACACCGAAGAAGAAGCCGTGCAACTAACAAAAGTAGTTCCGTTTTTATTGGAAGACGAACTCAAAAAAAATGGCGCTGTTTATTCGAGAGGAGAAGATTGGGCATCGTATGTAAAACAAGATGGGTTACTAATCACCGGACAAAATCCAGGCTCTTCAGAGGCTGTGGCCAAATTACTTTTAAAAACATTAAAGGCTAAACACTAAGGTATTTCTAAATAATAAAGTGATTTTTCAGACTTGAAAAGATGTAAACAGACTTGTAACCCGCAAGTCTGTTTGAGTTTTACTATAAATGATTAAATTTACTGAAACCAAACTATTCACGATTAAAACCGACTTCATGAAAATATTTATTGTTATAATTAGTATAGTAGTTGGACTATTCCTTCTATTTCAAATTTACACTGTTATGTCCATCAATAAAACGGAAACCCAAGCGTACAAACTGATTCAGAAAGAGAAAAATTTTGAAATTCGCTATTATCCCGCGGCGACGATGGCAATGATAACATCTTCCTCAAAATCGTATCGTGATTTGGGGTCTTCTGGTTTTGGGAAATTGGCAAAATATATTTTTGGTGGAAACAACGAAAAGAAACAAATAGCAATGACATCGCCAGTTCATATGGATATTGGGGAAACCAATTCTACAATGGCATTTGTGCTTCCAGCCGTTTACAATCAAAATACCTTACCAAAACCCAACGATTCAAGTATAGACATTATAACGTCAGAACCTGAATATGTTGCCGTCATACAATTCGGAGGATTTGCTAACAATGAACGAATTGATGAACATAAAACGAGGCTTGAAAATAATTTAATCGATAAAGGAATTTCATTTTATGGCAATTTTCGCTACTTGGGTTACAATCCACCCTATCAACTTTTAGGAAGAAGAAATGAAGTGATTGTAGCATTGCACGAAAATAACTTTAGTGAAAAATAAGTATATCAAAATTATTTAAAGTGAGCCAAATGACTTTTATGATTTGTTACTGCTGCAGTTGATGCTAATTGAATACATTTAAAATTTTGAATTCTGGATTGCCACTACTCAAATTCTAGAATATGCTTTGCATATGCATTGCATATTTTTCCGATGAACAACTTATATGAAGGCTTTATAAAACTATAAGTAGAAGGAATCAATTAATGTCGCATTGAAACAATTATACATTAAATCTTACTACATAAGCCATATAAGTTCACATAAGTGATACAATCAAAAACTTAAATGTTCTTATATGTCTTATATGATAAAAAAAACGACACTATTTTGTTCTCACTACTTATACCTAAAATACCAGCTTGAAACCAACATAAAAAAGCATAATTGCGATGGCATTTCTAAGCCATAAATCGGGTAATTTCCCGCTCAACATACTGCCAAAATAAATACCCGGTAACGAACCCAACAATAAATACCCTAATATACTTAAATCTAAATTTCCCATTGTAGCGTGACCCAATCCTGCAACCAATGTCAAAGGAACCGCATGAGCAATTTCAGTTCCCACTAATTTTGGCGTAGGCAAAAGAGGATAAAGAAAAAACAAAGTAACCGTTCCTAACGCACCTGCACCGATCGAAGTAAGCGTTACAGTTGCTCCCAACATAACTCCAATCACAACTGTTAATAAATTTTGTGTTTTACTTTCATTATGAAATTTATCGCCCGCATGTCTATGAGAAATAACCAATAGTTTCTTTTTGAAAATAATAGCAACTGACGTAAACAATAAAGCCCAACCCAAACTGTATTTGATGGTTTTATTCAATACTTCTAAATCTGTTTTCAAATTATGAAGTATCCACAAAGTCAATAGCGCAGCGGGAACACTACCCAGTGTGAGCCAACCTGTAATAGTCCAATTAATGTTTTTCTTCTTGTTATGAACGTAAACACCTCCAGATTTAGTAATGGCTGCATACAACAAATCAGTACCCACTGCAGTAGATGGTGGAATACCAAACCATAGCAATATCGGTGTCATTAAAGAACCTCCTCCTACTCCAGTCATACCAACAATAAAACCCACAACTAAGCCCGCAATGATTAATCCTACTAAATCCATAGATATTATATTATTTTTTGCAAATCTAATCAAAAAGCACTATAATCCAATACTATTTTAGATTTGAATTTAACTTTTAACAGAAAACCGAGCTGAACTACTCCCAATAATTCATAACTTTTAAAAAAGTGGTACATTTGATATGGTCTAAGCACAAAAAATTGTACTCAAAATTCTATATTTGTTTACTAAATTAATGCTCATGGAAGAATGTATTTCGGTATTTGATATGCTAAAAATTGGTGTCGGCCCATCAAGTTCGCATACTCTTGGACCTTGGCGCGCTGCCGAACGTTTTTTGGGAGAACTTCGAGCCGATACAAAATTTACAAGCGTGCGTTCCATCAAAGTAGATTTATACGGTTCACTGTCCTTAACAGGCAAAGGACATGCCACTGATTTTGCGATAATGTTGGGGTTAAGTGGTCAAAATCCTGAATATATTCCAATTCATAATATCGCCATAATTATTGCTGAAATAAAGGCAAAAAAAATACTTCATTTGGGTAATGAAATTGAAATTCCCTTTTGCTTTGAAGAAGATATCATTTTCAACAAAAACTTCCTTCCTTTTCACGCCAATGGATTAACTTTTACAGCGACTTTACTTGATACCACTGAATATTCATCGACTTACTACTCCATTGGTGGTGGATTTGTTGTGGTGGAAGAACGTGTCAATGCCAAAAAGAAATTGCAAATAAAATGTGCTTTTCCGTTTCAAATTCAAAACGCGGATGAATTGTTGAATTATACTATTCAAGAAAACAAAAGCATTTCGGAGATTGTATATGAAAACGAAAAATCGATGCGTTCTGAAACTGAAATTCATCACGAATTAATGCGAATTTGGAATACGATGCTCGAATGTATGTACATCGGTTGCCATTCCAAAGGGATTCTTCCAGGTGGTTTGAACGTTCGCCGTCGAGCATTTGATATGCACCAGAATCTTATTGGCTTAGCCAATTATGACTCACCTCAAACTTGGTTGGAACAAATCCGGTTGACGGAAGTAAAATTTCGCCAAATCCTGAAATGGGTTTCCTGTTTTGCCTTAGCTGTCAATGAAGTCAACGCAGCTTTGGGTCGGGTCGTTACAGCTCCAACGAATGGAAGTGCGGGCGTAATCCCAGCCGTTTTGATGTATTATTTGGTTATCGAGAATCACAATGCTGGCGATGCGGCAATCAAACAATTCTTAATGGTAGCAGGAGAAATTGGGAGTATTTTCAAAAAAGGTTCCACTATTTCCGCAGCAATGGGCGGTTGTCAGGCTGAAATTGGGGTTTCTTCAGCTATGGCAGCAGCCGCTTTATGCGAATTGATGGGCGGAACTCCAGCTCAGGTTTTAATGGCGGCCGAAATCGCAATGGAACATCATCTGGGATTAACTTGTGATCCTGTGGGAGGTTTGGTTCAAATTCCATGCATCGAAAGAAATACAATGGGAGCAATTAAAGCCATAAATGCAGCCGAATTAGCCTTAGAAACCGACCCGAAAAACGCCAAAGTGCCTTTGGATAAAGTGATAGACACGATGTGGCAAACCGCCAAAGATATGAACAACAAATACAAAGAAACTTCCGAAGGTGGATTGGCAGTAGCCGTAAATATGGCGGATTGCTGAGGAAGGAATCATTTCATTTTAAACTCATAAGGTTTAACTCATTGAAGCTTTGCTTCGGTTTTTTTGCCACAGATTCACAGATTAAAAAAAGATTTAAAAGAAATCTGTGAATCTGTGGCTATTATTTGCTAATATCTATCGAGGTAGTTTATTTTTTAAGATACAATTTCTTTTCTACCATTTTAATGCAGTCATTTGCAATCTTAAAATAAACCAAAATGAAAACGACGGCTCCGGATGAAAATCCTCCCAAAAAAAGCATCTTAGATAAAACCATCACCACTCGAGAGGTAATCTTTATGTTTTTCGTAGTTTTATGCTTGTCTCCCTTAATTTCTCCTCCCATCGCTTTACTAATGGGATTGATAATTGCGCAATTTATTGGTCATCCGTATTTGAATTTAAACCACAAAGCAACGCATATTTTATTGCAAGTTTCGGTCGTTGGACTGGGTTTTGGAATGAATGTAAACAATGCTATAAAAGCCGGGGCAGCAGGTTTTATACTTACTATCTATTCTATTATTGGAACAATTGTAATTGGTCTTTTCTTAGGCAAAATATTGAAAATTGAAGAAAAAATATCCTTCTTAATTGCCACAGGAACCGCAATTTGTGGCGGAAGTGCGATTGCTGCTATTTCGCCTGTTATCAAAGCCAATGAAAAACAAATTTCAGTGGCCTTAGGAACTATTTTCATTTTGAATTCAGTTGCTTTGGTTATTTTTCCGTTTATTGGACATTACCTCAATTTATCCGAAACGCAATTTGGTTTGTGGTGCGCTATCGCAATTCACGACACGAGTTCTGTTGTTGGAGCAGCCGGAAAATATGGCGTTCACGCTCTAGAAGTAGCCACAACCGTAAAATTAGCCAGAGCTTTATGGATCATTCCTATTGCCATTTTATCGACCTTTATTTTCAAAAACAAAGAAACCAAAATCAAAATCCCCTATTTCATCGGACTGTTTATTTTGGCCATGATTGCCAATACTTATTTCCCATTAGTTCAAAATTACAGTCAGTATATAACGAGTTTTGCGAAGGCCACTTTAACCTTGACGCTCTTCCTAATTGGATGTGGTTTATCTCGAAAAGTATTGGTTTCAGTGGGTTACAAACCTTTAGTACAAGGCATTGTAATTTGGATTATCATTTCCGTTTCGACATTATGGGCAATTATTTCAATGATTTAATTTGAAATTTATTATGCTAAAAAACAGCCGAATACAATACTTTATTTTAGTACTAATTGTAATTGCTCTTGGCATCGCTTCAAGAAAAATTGATGGTATTCCAACGTTTTTTGGCGACACACTTTATGCTGTGATGATTTATTTTGGTCTGAGAATGCTATTGGTCAATTTTAATATCAAAAAAACAGCAATTTTGGCTTTGCATATTTGCTTTGCCATCGAATTTCTTCAACTTTATGACGCCGAATGGATGTTGGAAATCCGAAGAACCACATTCGGACATTATGCTTTAGGACAAGGTTTTCTTTGGAGTGATTTGGGGTTTTATACGCTTGGAATTGTAATAGCGTTTTGGATGGATTCTAATTGGATTAGAAAAAAATAATGATAGTAAACATCTGCTAAATTGGTAACAATTTAAAACTCTATTTTTCAGGATTTAGCATTTAAAAACCGGAATTTCCATAAATTTTAGATTATTTGACTAATTTTACACTCTAATTTAATTCATAAAGCAAAATGTCCGTAGCTAAAAAAGATTACAAAAGAATCACCACAAAGTCATTAATAGAAATGAAAGCCGATGGTCAGAAAATTTCTATGCTTACAGCTTATGATTATACCATGGCAAAAATTGTTGATGCGGCTGGTGTTGATGTAATTTTAGTGGGAGATTCTGCTTCGAATGTGATGGCGGGTCACGAAACTACTTTGCCTATCACTTTAGACCAAATGATTTATCATGCTTCCGGCGTAGTTCGCGCTATTCATAGAGCGTTAGTTGTAGTTGATTTGCCTTTTGGAAGCTATCAATCCGATCCAAAAGAGGCTTTACGTTCTTCAATCCGAATCATGAAAGAAAGCGGTGGACACGCAGTAAAACTAGAAGGTGGAAGTGAAATCAAAGAATCAATTAAAAGAATTTTAAATGCTGGAATTCCAGTCATGGGACATTTGGGTTTGACGCCACAATCCATTTATAAATTTGGTACTTACACTGTTCGTGCCAAAGAAGAACAGGAAGCTGCGAAATTAATTGAAGACGCTAAACTTCTAGAGAATTTAGGATGTTTTGCTTTAGTAATAGAAAAAGTTCCAGCCCATTTAGCAGAACAAGTTGCCAAAAGTATTTCGATTCCCGTTATCGGAATTGGTGCTGGTGGAGGTGTTGACGGACAAGTTTTAGTAATTCACGATATGTTGGGAATGAATAATGAATTTAGCCCAAGATTTTTGCGCCGTTATATGAATTTATACGAAGAAATGACAACTGCGATTGGTCAATATGTGACGGATGTAAAGTCTAGCGATTTTCCGAATGAAAAAGAACAATATTAAGTCCACTTTATATGTCAAAAATTTTCAATACCAGTATTGTTATTCCATGTTATAATGAGGAAAAAGGAATTTCGAATAGTGAATATTCCAACTTTTTGAATAACAATCCACAAGTATTGATTTGTTTTGTAAACGATGGTTCTACAGACAATACTCTAAGTGTTTTGCATGTTTTGAAAGCAAAACACGAAACTCAAATTCACATTCTTTCTCTCGAAAAAAATTCAGGCAAAGCCGAGGCCGTTCGAGCGGGAATTACCTATTGCAATGCGCATTTCCAACATCAATACATTGGGTATCTCGATGCTGATTTGGCCACCACATTAGAAGAATTTATAGATCTTAGAAATTATTTGCAAGGCGACATCGTCTTTAGTTTTGGTTCTCGAATTCGGAAAATTGGTTCTACCATTGAGCGTGAAAACAGCCGGTTTTTGATCGGAAGAGTTATAGCAACCTTCATTTCTAATATTTTAGACATCAAGGTTTATGACACCCAATGCGGATCAAAACTTTTTATAAAAGAAATTTCGGAACAATTGTTCGAAAAGGAATTTATCTCCAGATGGTTATTCGATGTGGAACTATTTTACAGAATGATTTTATTATTTGGAAGAGAAAAAGCCATCCAAAAAATGCTTGAAATCCCATTGAAATTATGGGTCGAAAAAGGCGATTCTAAAGTAAAACTGAGTTACGGATTTAAACTTTGGTTTGATTTGTACAAAATCAGATGTGAATACAAAAAAATGGAACAGCAATCCTCTAATCCAAATCTACACTAAATGATTTCAGAAAAGCTAAAAAACAACTCCAAAATCCTATCAATATCGGTATTTATATTATTGATTTTTAGGCTATTATTGACCGTTACAATTCCTTTATTAGACAAAACGGAATCGCGTTATGCCGAAATTGCCCGAATTATGCAGGAAACAAAACAATGGGTTGTTTTACAAATTGATTATGGTGTTCCCTTTTGGGCAAAACCGCCTTTATCTACTTGGCTGTCGGCGGGAAGTTTTGAATTGTTTGGTGTGAACGAATTTGCCTCCAGATTTCCTTCTTTTTTATTGAGTGTCATCCTAATTATCATCGCGGGAAAAATGGTCAAAAAAGATGGACATTCCTTTTATTTACCAAGTTTTATTTTACTTACAATGCCTGAATTCTTGATACATACTGGCGTTGTCTCAACCGATACTTCACTTGAATTTTGTATTGCTATAATGATGATTTCTTTTTGGAAAACCATGCAAAGCGAAACAAAAACCTATTGGAATTACTTGTTTTTTATCGCTCTAGGTTTTGGATTTCTTGCCAAAGGCCCATTGATTACGGTTCTTACATTTCCTCCATTGTTTATATATTGCTGTCTCGATTTGCAACGATTCAAAGCCGTTTTTTCTAAATTTTCTATTATTCCTGGCCTACTTATTACTGCTGTAATTGCTATTCCGTGGTATTATTTTTGCGAACAACAATCGCCCGGTTTTCTGGATTATTTTATTGTTGGAGAACACTACAAACGTTTTCTTGAACCGGGTTGGAAAGGCGATTTGTATGGCAGCGGTCACTCACAACCAAAAGGGATGATTTGGCTACTGATGATTGCTTTTATGTTTCCGTGGATACTTATCGTTTTGTATAAATTATGGAAAAACAAATCCACCATTTTCAAAAACAGTTGGGTTTCCTTTTTGATCGTTTGGGCTTTTTGGACGCCGCTTTTTTTTACCATTTCTAGCAATATTTTACATACCTATTTACTTCCTTCCGCAATGCCAATTATGTTTTTAGTGGTGTATTATTGGGAAGAATTGAAACGAAAAAAACTGCTGATAAACGTGGCTTTATTTTTTCCAGCGGTAGTCTTCATTGCGTATTTTGGTCTTTTTGCTACAGGCAAATTAGACTATAAATTGAATTCTGATAAATATCTTTTGGAAAATTTGAAAGTGACGACCGAGAATAAAGAAACACCTATTTACTATTGGAAATCCAAAAATTATTCGGGGCAATTTTACAGCAATGGTAAGGCTCAGGTCGTAAAAACAGAAAAGCAATTAGATTCTGTTCTAACTCTGAACAAAAAGTTATTTTTTGTAATTCAAACAAAAGAACAAAAAGAAATTTCAAAAAAACAGCTAAATAAAATGACCTTGACCCAAAGCAATTACAAAACTTCTATTTTTGTAACTAAATAAAGAAGTCTGTAATTAATGAAAATACTCTCTGATAAAAATAACCTGCAAATCCTGCACGAAGACAATCATTTAATTATTGTCAACAAACGTGTGGGTGATATTGTGCAAGGGGACAAAACAGGCGACAAACCATTATCGGATGTAGTCAAAGAATACATCAAAGACAAATACAACAAACCTGGAGAAGTATTTCTGGGAGTCATTCATAGATTGGACAGACCCACAACTGGAATCGTCGTTTTTGCCAGAACCAGCAAGGCTTTGACTCGAATGAATGAATTATTTAGCAATCGTGAAACCCAGAAAACCTATTGGGCTATCGTCAAAAATAAACCTCAAAATAATGAAGATAAGCTCGTTCATTTTTTAAAGCGAAACGAAAAAAACAACACTTCAAAGGCACATATAAAAGAAGTTCCCGAGAGCAAATTAGCTAGTTTGGATTACAAAATCATTAAAGAACTGAACAATTATTTTGCGCTAGAAATTAATCTTCATACGGGAAGACACCATCAAATTCGGGCACAACTATCGGCTATTGGTTCACCTATAAAAGGCGATTTGAAATACGGATTCGACCGTTCTAATCCTGATGGAGGAATCCATCTTCACGCTCGAAAACTGGTTTTTGTTCATCCCGTTTCTAAAGAAAATGTTATCATTGTGGCACCAGTTCCAAATGATGTAATTTGGAATGCCATTTAATTTTAAAAAAATGTATCTTTAGAAATTCATTTAAGTTTTAAATAATGGAATACAAAACCAACATTACTTTCAGAAAAGAAGTCTTGACTAAGTTACTGAATGAAGTCATTCTGAACGAAAGTGAAATTATCGATGCCTTATATTTCGATTTCAAAAAGCCAGCATTTGAAGCGGTTATCACAGAAACTAGCTATGTTATTTCCGAATTAAAAGCTACCATCAAGAATTTAAAAAGTTGGTCGAAACCCAAAAGAGTATTTCCTTCCCTACTAAATTTTCCTTCCACAGATTATATTTATAAAGAGCCGTACGGCAAAGTTTTGATTATTTCGCCTTGGAATTATCCTTTTCAATTAGCACTTTGCCCTTTAATATCGGCTTTTGCCGCAGGAAATCAAGTGGTTTTAAAACCATCTGAACTCACTCCCAAAACTTCCGAAGTTATTGCAAAAATAATAGCGAAAGTATTTCATAAAACTGAAGTTTCGGTTATCGAAGGCGGTGTTGAAGTCTCGCAAAAATTACTATCAGAACGTTGGGATTACATCTTTTTTACAGGAAGTGTAGCAGTTGGTAAAATTGTAGCAAAAGCCGCTGCCATAAACTTGACTCCAACAACATTAGAACTAGGGGGAAAAAGTCCTTGCATTATTGACGAAACTGCCAATTTGAAACTCGCCGCCAAAAGAATCGTTTGGGGGAAATTTATCAATGCAGGACAAACTTGCATTGCACCCGATTATATATTGATTCAAAAAAACATGAAAAGTCATTTTGTTGACTATCTAAAGGAAGAAATTACCAAAGCTTACGGCGAAAACCCTGCTGATTCTCCAGATTTTGCCAGAATCGTAAATAGTAAAAATTGCGAACGATTAATAAGTTTGATTGATCCTAAAAAAGTGATTTTTGGAGGGCAAACCGATCTCGAAAATTGTTACATCGCTCCTACTCTCATTGAAGAAACTTCTTTAGAAACCGAGCTAATGAAAGATGAAATTTTTGGCCCAATCTTACCTGTCCTTACCTATGAAAAAGAAACCGATATTGAGGCCGTGATATCTAGATACGAAAAACCTTTAGCATTTTATATTTTTACTGAAAATAAAGTTTTTTCAAAAAATATGATTCAAAAATATTCGTTTGGTGGTGGCTGCGTCAATGATACGATAATTCATATTTTGAATAATAGATTGCCTTTTGGTGGTGTGGGTCATAGTGGAATTGGAGCTTATCACGGAATTTTAAGTTTTGACACTTTTTCGCATAAGAAAAGCATTGTAAAAAAGTCAAATTTATTAGATTTGCCTATTCGCTATGCTCCTTATAAAAACAAATTAGCGACAATCAAAAAATTATTAAATTGGCTGTAAACCCAAAATTAATTAACCTTTAAACCAAAAAAATGGAACATAAAAAAACAATGAAAGTCCAAATTGAAGAAATTAGCGCTACTGGATACCAGCTCGATTTTGGAACTGTTTTCGAAAGTGCTTTCGAAAATTATAAAAAAATAGCTTTGTATGCCGGTTTAATGCTTCTGGTTTTTTCAATTTTGATTTCAATTATAATGCTTGCAGGCCTAATTTCCTATCTTGGAATAGAAAATATAGAAGAATTTGGCAACAAAATGAAACAAATGTCAACCTTAAAGGTAATGCCGTTAGAAATTGCTGTACCCCTTAATGCTGGATTAATATTAATTTCAGCGATAATAAGTCCGTTTACGGCAGGATTTCTAAAAATGGCCGATTGTGGTGAACAAGGAGAAGAATTTCATGTATCAACTATGTTTTCCTATTATAAATTTCCTTATTTTTCAACTATTTTTATATCCGTATTTTTAATTGGAATAATCAGTAGTGGACTTACCATGCTTTTGGAAAATGTAGGATTAAGTTTTGTTGGCACTTTAACCACTTTATTAATTTCATTTATAACCTTTTTGACAATACCACTAATTGTTTTTGGAAATTTGAATGCTACCGATGCTATAAAAAACAGTATTATTCTAGTTTCAAAACAACCTTTAATCCTTATAGGATTGTCAATTGTGGCAGGAATTGGAGCTGCACTTGGGATTTTCGGACTTTGTGTTGGAGTATTTTTCACTTGGCCATTTATGTATTCTATGAATTATATAATCTATAAAAGCATCATTGGGTTTGAAGATACTAGTGAAATTGATGAAATATCAGGAATTGAAGATTGATAGTCGTACCTAAAGAACACCCTAATAAAATCTACAAATATGAAATGGATAGGAAGACGCCAAAGTGACAATGTGGACGACCGAAGAGGAATGTCAGGTGGTGGAAAAACCTTAATTGGTGGTGGAGTGTTAGGAATTATCATCTTATTATTAAATGCTTTTGGTGGTGAAAACGGTCAAATGATTGGCAATATTCTTCAGCAAACCCGAGGGGAAACAGAACCAACTGAGGAAAGAGCATTAACTCCTGAAGAAATAACAGAAGGCGAATTTATAAAAACCCTTTTGGCTGACAATGAAGACATTTGGACCAAAATATTCGAAGAAAATAACCTTGCGTTTGAAGCTCCAAAATTGGTTTTATTCAGTGGCCAAGTGCAAACGGCTTGTGGTGGAGCGAGTTCTGCTTCTGGTCCTTTTTATTGTCCTGAAGACAAAATTATCTACATGGATATGAGTTTCTTTGAAGAACTGAGAACAAAATTTGGTGCTGAAGGCGGCGATTTTTCGGTGGCCTATGTTTTGGCACACGAATTTGGACATCATATTCAGACTATTTTGGGAACTTCTGCCAAAATGCGCCAAGATCAAGAAGGAAAGAGCGACGTCGAAGCCAATAAATTATCAGTAGCCCTAGAATTACAAGCCGATTTTTATGCTGGACTTTGGACGCATTACAACGAAAATAAAAATGCAATGCTCGAACCTGGAGATATCGAAGAAGCCTTGAGTGCAGCAAATGCTGTTGGTGACGATACCATTCAGAAAAAAATGCAAGGGCAAGTGGTTCCAGATTCTTTTACCCACGGAACATCTGAGCAAAGAATGTATTGGTTCAATCGTGGTTTTAAATCAGGTGATATTCGAAAAGGAGATACTTTTGCAAAGGTGAAATAAAGACCCTAATAAAGTATCCAATTAAAATTGCTCCTTTCAAATAAAAAGACCAGCTCAATTATCAAAGTATTTTGCATTGTTGAGATGGTTTTTTTATTTTATCATTCATTAATCAGCAATGGTGTTTTTCCGTCGGTAATAATGACTTTACTATTGGCTGATTGCGAAAGCTTGCTAAAGGCTTCAATTGTTCTAAGTTTTATAATCTCGGGAGTCAATCCTTCAGCAAGGATTTTTTGAGAGTCTCGTTCGCCCTTTGCATCAATAATTTTTCTTTCAGCTTCTAATGTTGCCTGTTTAATAATAAATTCCATTCGCATTGCATCTTGTTCCGCTTGCAATTTTTGTTCAATAGAATTGGCTAAACCACCTGGCAATTGTATACTTTTCATAAGAACCGCAATGAGGTCAATACCATCGGCCTGTTTTTCTAAGTTTACCATCATTTTAGATTTTATTTCTTCTTCTATTTTTGCTCGCATTCCAGAGTGCATATCCTTAGCGTAAAATTGTGCACAAACATCAGAGGAAGCAGATCTAAATATACTAGTTATCACAGACTCATAATCTTGTCCTAAGTTTTCTAAAATTACTGGAATTTTTTGTTGTTCTAATCGATATAAAATTGAAATTTCAGAATTAACACTTAGTCCTTCTTTAGTAGGTAAACTTAAAACGAGTTTGATATTGTTTGTTTGAGTTGATTCTTTAATAACTTTGCTAATGAATGGATTATAAAATATAACTCCTTGTGTAGAAATGTTGTCAGAAAACTTTCCTAGAGTTTGTTTGACACCAGCTTCACCGGGCCTTACTACGGCACAACTAGATACGATTAGCAATATACCGATTAAATAAATTAAATTTGTTTTCATTATTGTGATTTTAGGAGTTAAATTGTTTTGTGTTCAAAAATTATCAATTTAAAAACGAACTTACTGAAATTAACTTATTACTTTTCATTAATATTTATAATGAAATACATAAATATATTTTATGAACTGTAGTTGTCGCTTATGTATTGGCACACGAATTTGGACATCATATTTAAACTATACGGGGAACATCGTCAAAAGTGCGACAACTACAAGAAAATCGAAGCGAAACCGAAGCCAATAAATTATCCGTAGCCTTAGAATTACAAGCCGATTTCTACGCTGGACTTTGGACACATTACAACGAAAAACAAAATGCCATACTCGAATCTGGCGACATCGAAGAAGAGTTAAGTTTTGCAAATGCTGTTGGTGACGATGCCATTCAGAAAAAAATGCAAGGGCAAGTAGTTCCAGATTCTTTTACCCACGGAAGTTCAGATCAAAGAATATATTGGTTCAATCGCGGTTTTAAATCGGGTGATATTCGAAAAGGAGATACTTTTGCCGAAATGAGGTAAACTGATAATTCAATTAAAAAAAAATCATCTTTTTATAAATTCTTTTACTATTCTAAAGTTTTTCCTAAGTTTGCATTGATTAGTAAAATTAAAATATGAAAATATGAAAAACTACCTGTTATTACTTTTATTCATAATACCATTATCCATTCTGGCTCAAGTAGATAGTTTACAAATAAAAAAAGAAAAAAGATTTCACGTAGCAGGATCCGTCATAAAAAATAGTATCCTAAGTGTTCCTGGCGACTTTTCCGAAATGGGTCACACCATTTCAAGTGATTGGAAAAGAACAGCAATTTACGCAGGAAGTATCGTTGGATTAATTGCCACGGATAAAATTACTACTGGACATTTACACGATAAGATTGAGCCCGCAATAGATTATAAATTACCCAAAATTGATATAATTAAAACAAATGTAAATTGGATCGATGGAGATAATGCCTATATTCTATACCCAATAGCGGGTTTATACGCAGGCTCTTTATTAGCAAACTATGAAAAAGGACAAGTTGTAGCTGTAAATGCTGTAAAATCAATAACTTATTCTTATGTAATTTCACATTTATTTTTAAAAACACTAACGTCAAGAAATAGACCACAAAGACCAATTAACGATGACAGACCCGTTGTAGAACCTTGGACAAAAAACCCTTGGGATTTTGGGAACTATCAAAAAGTTGAATTTCGGGCAGGCCCAAGAGGAGGGACATCATTTCCTTCATTTCATACCACATTTTATTTTTCGGTAGCAAAAGTGTTCCAGATGGAATACAATAACTATTGGATTCCGTATACTATAGTTACTGGTGTCTGGCTTTCCAATATAAAAGGACATGATCATTGGGTATCAGATATTCTAGTAGGAGGATTAGTAGGTACAATTATTGGAAAATCGATAGTAAATAGCAGTCGAAAACAAATAGCCAAAAACAATAGTTCTGCTTATAGTTACAATCCTAAAAAATTCAAAATGACAAAGCAATTAGTTCCACAAATTTCATCTTCTATGGTTGGATTTCATTTTTCAGGCACCTTTTAAACTCTAAATAAAAAGTATAAATTTTTAGTATTTGAGACTTGATTACTAAAAATACAAAATTTCAGAATTGATTTACTAGGTGTAAAAAAATTAAATAGTATTAATTCTTACAACGTATCGTTTAACAAATTCTCTAATGAATTATCAGTTACGAAAAGCTGAAATGGCTGAAACTTTAGAAATTTGGGCTATTTTACAACAAGCCATTATCCGAAGAAAAAAGGATGGAAGTACACAATGGCAGGACGGTTATCCCAATCCTGAAGTGGTGAAAAATGATATCGAAAAAGAGATTGCATTCGTTCTAACTTATGGAAAAATTATCATTGGCTATTGTGCTGTTATTGTCAATTATGAACCTGAATATCTTAAAATTGAAGGAAAGTGGTTGACCAATTCAGATTTTGTGGTGATTCACCGACTGGCCATAGCTGAAAATTATTTAGGTAAAAATTTATCGAAATCAATTATTGAATTTGTTGAGGATTTTGCAAAAAGCAATCAAATATATAGTTTAAAAGCAGATACCAATCACGACAATATTGCCATGATGAAAATCTTTGAAAAAACAGATTTTATATTCTGCGGTATAGTGCATTTTCGAGGAAGTCCAAGAAGGGCTTATGAAAAAGTACTTTAATAAATTGCTGTTTTTGCGACCGAGCATTCAATACTTATGAAATTCTCAACCGAAAGCGGCAAAAATCTTTCTAAAAAAACGAAAAGTGACTGCTTTTATCGCTTTAATGTAAAATGACCTTTAGTTGTGCTACCGTCTTTATAGGCAATTAGATACCAATAATCATCTGTCAGCATTGGGCTTCCAAGATAATTACCATCCCATCCACCTGAATTTCCCTCTAATTGTTTTAATAACTTGGCGTAACGGTTGAAAATACTAATGGTTAGTATTGTATTTAATGGGTTTGGAACTTGCCAAAAATCATTAATACCATCATTATTTGGAGTAAAAAACGTTGGAGGCAAATCTTCATTTACTGCTGTTGTAACCGTTAAGAAATGTTCCGGTGAACAAGTAATTGCATCTCCATTTAAATTGTAAGGCGTTATTTGAACGTAGATCGTTGTCCCTCTAGGCAAATTTGAAGGCAAGTTATGAATTAAATTATTTCCCACATCAAAGGCATTGAGAATATCCGTGGCAGATGAACTAGTGCCAACAGTAAGTTTATAACCACTAGCATTTGGAACTGCATTCCATATTAAACTTGTTCCAACTGCCACATTTAGTGCGCCAGAAGCTGGTGAAGACAAAGTGGTACAAGAAGGCAATAACGTAATTGTTAATTTAAAATCTTGTTGAGAATTACAGCCCATACTAGTACCTCCATAGATATAGAGTGTAATTGGATAACTTGAAAAATCAGAATAATTGATTATTTGACCCGCATAAAATTTTGTGCCTGTACCCGATGTACCTGTATAATAAGCTTCATTTCCTAAAAGATTCACGCCACTAATAGTTGGTAAAGTAAAACTGCCATAGTCAATTGTATCAAGAAGATCATTTATTGTTGGTCCGGCTGAACCTCCGTCAGTGATTAACCAACCATCTTTAGCAATCATATTGGCTCTGGCCGCAGCACCCGCACAATACTTGCTTTTTCCCCCATCAAATGTCGCATTTAACTTCAAATTTTGTGCATCCCACCCAATAAGCAACGCATCATAATTAGCTACAGACAAGGTAACATCATAAAACAGATTTCCAAAAAAACTTATTTTCCGAACATCCCAATTACCCAAATTTTGATCAAATGAAATGGCACTGTCAAACATTCCACCGATGTTATTAACGCTGCTCACATTCCATTTGCCAATATCCTGATTAAATGAAATTGCAGCATTAAACATTCCATTCATCTCCTTGACATTACTTACATTCCAATCGCCTATGTCCTGATTAAATGCTGCTGCGGATTGAAACATTCCAGTCATAGAGGTTACTTTTCCAACATTCCAATTGCCTATATCTTGATTGAATGACCTTGCAAAACCAAACATATCTTGCATATTATCAACCCTACTAACGTTCCAATTGCCTATGTCTTGATTAAATAAACTGGCACCATAAAACATTCCTCTCATAGTAATAACGTTACTCAAATCCCAATTACCAATGTTGTAATTAAAGGAAGTTGCAAAATTAAACATAAAATCTGTAGAGGTAGCGTTTGACAAATCTGGAACATCTGTAAAACTGCCTTGTAAATTACTACAACCGCTAAATGCCTCAAACATTGATCTCCACGGATTGTCTCCCCATTGATTTATGCTAATTATCTTCTTTTTATCATCTTTATCATTAAAATAAATTTGAGGAAAAGTTCCTGAAATACTCACGGTGTAAGTACCAGGAGTTGCGTAAGTATGCAGGGCATCACCTGTATGAATTGAAGTGTTTCCATCGCCCCAATCTACGGTGTAATTATAGCCAATTCCCGTTGTAGGAATAATTATTTGATTGTTATTTGAAGTTCCTGGATTATCCGTTTTCCAAGTAGTAATAAACGGAATAGTACCCAAAAACGAAGCTCCATAGCAATTGGTTTCTAAAAAGAATATTAAAATAATAAAACTAAAAAATCGTTTGGTCATATTAAATAGGACAGAATTACTTCAAGTAAAAAATTATCAGGTTTTTAAAAAGACTAATATACTCCTTTCTTTAAAAAGTAATTATTTTTTTGACAAGCTTTTACAAATTACCCTAGCCAACCATCATAATCCGAAAACTTGTTTCTACCCAGAAATTACTTTTCCCCTGCAGGGGAAAACTTGTTTCTACCTAGAAATGACTTTTCCTTTGCAGGGGAAAGCTTGCTTCTACTTAGAAAAGCCCTTTCCGCTACAGAGGAAAGCTTGTTTCTACCTAGCAATGCCTTTTCGGACAAAAAATACAATTTACGACCAGATAGCGGATTTGCGCACGAGCAAAGCGAACTGACAAAGTAATCAACACTTATTCCAACAACACTCTAAACTACCCCAACCACCCATCTCTATCCAAACTTCTATACTGAATCGCTTCGGCAATATGAGATGAAATAACTTTTGGCGAAGCTTCTAAATCGGCTATTGTTCTCGCGACTTTTAGGATTCTGTCGTAAGCACGAGCTGAAAGATTCAATCGTTCCATGGCGGTTTTTAATAATTGTTTTGAAACATCATCAAGCGCGCAATATTCCCGAATGTGTTTGGTATTCATCTGGGCATTGTAATGAATGTTTTCCATTTGCACAAAACGTTCCGTTTGAATTTCTCTCGCAGCCGTAACTCTTTTCCGAATTTCGACGCTACTTTCTGCTTTTTGTTCTTCAGATAATTTTTCGAAAGGAACGGGTGTTACTTCAATATGAATGTCTATTCTATCTAACAATGGGCCCGAAATCTTGCTCAGATAGCGTTGCATTTCGTGTGGAGAAGAAGTTTGTGGAGAATCAGGATCGTTAAAAAAACCACTCGGACTTGGATTCATACTCGCCACTAACATAAAAGACGAAGGATAAGTCACCGTAAACTTGGCTCTCGAAATGGTCACTTCCCTATCTTCCAAAGGTTGCCGCATCACTTCAAGAACTTCACGTTTGAATTCTGGCAATTCGTCCAAAAACAAAACACCATTGTGCGCCATCGAAATTTCGCCTGGCTGAGGATAACTTCCACCTCCCACTAGAGCAACGTTTGAAATAGTATGATGTGGACTTCGGAAAGGTCTTTGATTCATTAAACCAACTTCTTTCAACTTTCCAGCAACGCTATGAATTTTAGTAGTTTCCAAAGCTTCACGCAAAGTCATTGGCGGCAAAATACTAGGCAAACGTTTAGCTAGCATCGTTTTTCCTGCTCCTGGAGGACCAATCAAAATAATATTATGTCCACCCGCTGCGGCAATTTCCATACATCTTTTTATAGACTCCTGCCCTTTCACATCGCTAAAATCAAACTCCGGAAAATCTAATGTTTTATAAAATTCGGCTCTGGTATCTATAGTTGTTGGTTCAAGAGTACCTTTCCCTTCCAGAAAATCGATAACTTCCTGAATGTTTTCAACACCATAAACATCTAATCCAGTAACAATGGCTGCTTCTTTTACGTTTTGCTTTGGAAGAAAAAAACCTTTAAAACCTTCTTCTTTTGCTTTTATGGCAATAGGCAAAGCGCCCCGAATGGGTTGCAAACTTCCATCCAGCGAAAGTTCGCCCATAATTATATATTGATCTAATTCATCAGCATTAATCTGCGAAGAAGCTACGAGTATTCCAATGGCAAGAGTCAAATCATAGGCCGAGCCTTCTTTTCTCAAATCGGCTGGCGCCATATTGATAGTGATTTTTTTGCCTGGCATTGCATACTCATTATTCTTGAGAGCAGCAGCAATGCGATAACTGCTTTCCTTTATGGCATTGTCAGGCAAACCCACTAAATGATACCCAATTCCTTTGTCTATATTGACTTCTACAGTAATGGTGGTGGCTTCAACGCCAAAAACGGCACTTCCAAAAACTTTTACTAACATAGTTGAAAATTAAAAATCTAAATTTAATCTAAATTTCCTTTCAAAATAAAAATTATTTTTAGAAAGTTATACTTTAGCTTTCAATTGAATTTAGGAAGGATATTCTAATCCGATTTGATTTCTGACTTGATCAACTATTTTAATAAGATCTAAACTATTTTGGTGCGACCAAATTGAGCTTTCAATTCTGTTCTCATAAAGACATTGATGACACTCCTCGATCTCATACGTAAAACCTTTGCCTTTGGTTGGCAATAAAATTTCCTCTTCCTGATTATCTACCGTCAAAGTGCAAGATTGTGCTTGATGCCAAGGCGTGTTTAAATTAATTTTTCCTTTAGTTCCGCTAATTGTGGCTTTAACATTGTAAGTGGAAACAAAGCTAGAATGCAAAATAGCTTGCGCATTTTCGTATTGCAAAATCATTGACGTTTGCAAATCGGCACCAGTTTTATGGAAATTAGATTTTGCCAAAATTTCAGTAGGAATTCCTAATACAACATAACACAAAAATAAGGGATAAACACCAATGTCTAAAAGCGAACCGCCACCAAGATTCATGTCGGTTTTTCGGTTGCCTTCACCTTCAAGATTTTCTGTATAAAAAGCAAAATCGGCATTGATGTATGTCACGTGGCCTATTTCACCATTTTTAATTTTAGAATAAGCTTCCCTAAAAGAAGGATTAAATCGTGTCCAAAAAGCTTCCATAAAAAATTTATTATTGGCTTTCGACGCCTCAATCATTTGCAATGCATCATTGTAATTCAATGCAATGGGCTTTTCACAAAGTACATGTTTGTTGTTCTGCAAGGCATTTATCGTTAAAGTGGCATGGGAAGAATGGGGTGTCGCAATATATAAAATATCAATTTCTGGATCATTTATAATCGCTTCATAAGATGAATAGGATTTTTGGCAATTATGCTGTGTGGCAAATTCTTGCGATTTTTCAGCATTTCTTGAAGCCACAGCTGCCAATTCGGCATCTTCGACTAGGGATAAATCTTTAGCAAATTGATGAGCAATATTACCCAAACCTATAATTCCCCATCTTATCTTTCCCTTTCCATTCATTTTGATATTGAGATAAATTAAAATCTAAATTTAATATAAATTCGCTTTCAAGGTGAAATTTACTTGCCGTTTTCATTTGCAAAATGATATTCTTTTCTGAAAATTGATACTTGCATAATCATCGATAATATAATGGTCAGCATTGCACCAATGAAGTTGAGCCATAAATAACCCAACTTTTCATCGCCACTTGGATAAATAAAAATAGCAAAATAATAGATCACAAATATGGTCAATTGGCTAATTACAGCACTGTAAAAAATAGCTTTGGCGTGAACGAATTTAATGTAAAATCCAACCAAGAAAATCCCCAAAACAGTTCCATAAAAAATCGAACCTACAATATTGACCAACTGGATTAAATTTTCGAAAAGAGTACCAATACTCGCAAACAGAATGGCAATAATTCCCCAAAACAAAGTAAAAAATTTGGTAACATTGACATAATGCTTTTCAGTTTTTTCTTCTTTAACATTCCGCTTATAAATATCAATTGCTGTGGTGGAAGCCAATGCGTTTAATCCGGAAGCTGTTGAAGACATTGCTGCAGAAATAATCACTGCAAGTAGTAAACCTATTAAACCTTTGGGCAAATAATTCAGGATGAAATGAAAAAAAACATAATCTTTATCATTGGTTTCGCTTCGTTCATCTGCTTTTTGAATGAGTTCCTTGGCGTGGTCTCTTAAATCTTTTTCTTTACTCGATAAAGCGACCAATTCTTTTCGCAATATAGGATTATCATAATCTTGATTGAGCTGGTCGATGTACAATAGGTTGATCACTTTTTTATCTTCCGAAAGCGCCTCCAATTTTTTTTCTAATAGGTGATAATCATTTTTGTACTTGGATTTCTCAATAATAATTTTATTATTTGGATTAAAATTTAATGGCACTGGATTGAATTGGAAAAACACAAAAACCATTACTCCAGTAAGCAAAATGAAGAATTGCATAGGTACTTTTAGCAATCCATTCATAATTAGCCCCATTTGGCTTTCACGAACAGACTTTCCCGATAAATAGCGTCCTACCTGAGATTGATCGGTGCCAAAATAGGCCAACGCCAAGAAAAAACCTCCCGTTATTCCGCTCCAAAACGTATATTTTTCCTCTGGATTAAAGGAGAAATCAACAATGTTCATTTTGTCATTTGCCCCTGCAATATGCAAAGCACTACTAAACGTCATATCGTTGGGCAAATAATTTAAAATCAGAAAAAACGTTATCAACATTCCTGACATAATAACAAACATTTGCTGTTTTTGAGTAACGTTTACGGCTTTTGTCCCACCCGAAAATGTATAAATTATTACAAGAACTCCTATGGCAATATTCATTGCTGTTAAATTCCACCCCAACAATGCTGATAAAATAATAGCTGGTGCATAAATGGTTAATCCCGTTCCTAAACCTCTTTGCACCAAAAAAAGAATAGCAGCAAGCGAACGCGTTTTTAAATCGAAGCGTTTTTCGAGGTATTCGTAGGCTGTAAAAACCTTGTATTTGTGGTATATTGGAATAAAAGTCACACAAATAACCACCATCGCAATGGGAAGTCCAAAATAAAATTGCAAAAAACCCATTCCGTCGTGATACGCCTGACCTGGTGTCGAAAGAAAGGTAATTGCACTGGCTTGAGTTGCCATAACCGAAAGCCCTACAGTGTACCACGGCGTTTCGTTGTTACCCAAAATGTACTCTTCGACATTCTTACTTCCCTTGGTTTTCCAAACGCCGTAAATCACTATAAAAAGTAAGGTTACTACCAATACAATCCAATCAAATAGTTGCATATTTTAAGAATATAATTTCATTAATAAACAAAAAATCAAAATATACACAACATTTGCTACGAGTACCCAAGTGTAGCTTTTTTTCCAAGTTTTAACTTTTTTTGTTTCCATAGTTTTGAGTTGTCATGGTTTAACTTTTTCAGCAGGAATAGTCACTGGATTTTGCAATGAAATCATATTGGCTAACAATTTATAGGCTCCAGAAACGCCTTCGGGCAATTCCCTAAAAAAACTTAAACCTGTGTAAATATAAACTCCTTTTCCGTAAGGAGCAATTAATAAAGCCCCATCTTTAGGCGTTTCTCCTTTATCGTTAGACGATAAAATGGGTGTAAAAGCTTTATCAAATTCATCAGGATAATACAATCCTTGCTCTTGTTTCCACCCTTTAAAATCATTTGCTGTAATTTTATTAGGCGCATTCAAAACGGGATGATTGGCAGCCAAAAAACGAACTTCAGCATTTTCCTCGGTAACTCTATCTCTAGAAATTTTCAAAGGAAACGGCGCTAAATTTTCGGTAACCAAATCATTCGGTGTATTGTATTGTACGAGCATCGTTTTCCCAGCTTTGACAAAATCAAAAAGAATATTCTGTTTGTTTGCCAATGCTTGAACAGTATTATAAGCGCGAATTCCTGTTATGACTATATCAAAATTAGCCATTTTTTCGGGAGAAATTTCTTCAGCATTAACCAAGGTCACTTTGTAACCCATTTGTATCAAACTATTTGGAACTTCATCGCCAGCTCCCATAATATAAGCGATTCTTTCATTATTGGTTTTCAAATCCATTCGGATGAACTTGGATTCAGCAGCTTTCAAGACTTGCTGTTTGGTTATATGATCACAATCGATTGTGATTTGCTCCTTGTCATAACGCTTTCCGTCAACAATAGCAACACTTTTGGCTACAGCTTCCTCCTGAGAATTGGGTGGTGTAACCTCAAAATATAGCGTTTGTTCCTGCCCTTTTTTATCCAAATTGAAAAGAATAGATTTAGGTTGAACATTCCAACTTTTGGGAAGTTCGAGTTGCAAATTGCCTTGTACTCCATCTTTTCCAGCCTTGATTTTCAAGGCTATGTATTTCATCTTGTTGTCTTTGAAAAGTGAAACTTTATCAAGAATACTTGTTGTCACTTCGGGAACAATATCCAAATAATTGTACATTTCGCCCTTCACATCGTCATTGTATTTGTAAACTACGATTCTTTCGAAAGGGATTTCTATTTCGTTTACTTTAATATTGAAAACCACTTTAACTTCTCGAATGACATCAGGAATTCCTATGTTTTTCTGGTCGGAAACCGTGTACATTCCCACTGTTCCTTTGTCTTTCAGCCAATACGGCTGCGTATATTCAACGGTTGAAGGTAGTTGTAAATCAAGAGCACTATTTTGCAAAACATTATTTTTAAGTACTACATTTTGAATGGTATTTTTTTGATCGGGCAAAGTGGTTACACTTAGCATTTGCATTTCAATTGGGCTTCTATTGATTGCTTCCAATTTCAATTTCACAAGACTTCCAGGAGTTGCTTCCTGATTTTGCGCAACAGCTTCAAGGTACAATCCTGCGCAAGCAGCAATACTATTTTTTACTTCTTCCGATTTAATTAGTTTCCAATGGTTTTCATCCAAAGTTTGAATCATCGAATAGGCTTTTACCAAGTTTGGAATACTAGATGAAGGATTTTTGAAATCAAACTCAGCAACAATTTTTGAAATTAAATCACCAATTGGTTTTCCTCCCTTCACCCTATTCCAAGAAGTATCAATTCCATCAAATAAGTTTGCTTTATCTTGTGGAAATTCTCCATTTATCAACTCCAAATATTCAGTTTCTTCTCCTCGATTTCCCGTACTACCAAAACCTTGCGATTCGTGACAACTGCGACTTAAAGCAGCGATTTCCTGATTCGATTTCCCTATTGCAGCATAATAAACACCCGTTTGCATAGCTATAAATTTAGATTTATCGGTTGCATCGAACTTTTCTTGGCTTCCGTAAAACCACCAAGAAGGATTAAAAAATTGGCGTTTGGTTTGCCAAGGTTTTACCAAATTCAACTGCTCAGAAAAAACCTTTGGATCATTAGCTTTACTAAAACTTTCGAAACTTAACATAGCCGAAGCGGAATGATGACCGTGCGTGTTTCCAGAAGTTCGATGGTCAAAACGATTGATAATGACATCAGGTTGAAATTTTCGAATGGCAAAAATTATGTCAGCGAGTACTGTCTCTTTGTCCCAAATTTCTAATGTTTCTGCAGGATTTTTAGAAAACCCAAAATCATTGGCACGTGTAAATAATTGTTCGCCTCCATCAATTTTTCGTGCTTCAATTAATTCTTGAGTTCTAATAACACCCAATAATTCGCGGAGTTGTGGACCAATTAAATTTTGTCCGCCATCGCCACGAGTTAAGGATAGATAAGCAGTTCTTGCTTTGGTTTCATTCGAGAAATAGGATATTAATCGCGTATTTTCGTCATCGGGATGCGCTGCAATATAAAGTACTGAACCTAGAAAGTTCAATTTCTGAATTTGATTATAAATGGCTACTGAATTTGGTTTTTGTGGCTGTTGCCCATAGGCTGCTTGAAGGAAAAGAAGGATAATAAAAAGAGATGAAGTTACAACTTTCTGCATTTTTCTAGAATTAAATAGACTATGAGTTCAAATGTAGTAATTAAATGTATTGTTCTTTAAAATTTATTATTATCTTAGTATTTTGATATCATTTATTTGAAAATTATTTTGCAAAATACTGAAAATTAGGTATCAAAGCGAACCCTAGAAACATTTGTCAAACGTGCCAAAGCTTCTGGATACGAACTAATTTTAAGAATAAAGCAAAAAGAATTGTAGGGAGTATAACGGCAATCGTCTAAATAAAAAAACCGCTAAATAGTTTATATTTAGCGGTATACATTTTAATTTAGTGACCGCGGCTGGATTCAAACCAGCAACCTCTTGAGCCGTAATCAAGTGCGCTATTCAGTTGCGCCACGTGGCCATTTTTTTGAGTGCAAATATAGGCAATTTTTGCAATCTTGCAAACGGTAGATTAAATTTAAATCAATTTTTTACAAAATCTGAAATCTGAAATCTATAATCTACGATTAAGAATCTAAGGCTCTTGTTGTTACATAGTATCTATACCCAATGATTGCCATTTGCCATTTTTTGGCTTTGGCCAAATCCAGTCTTTTTCTGGAAAAACTAGGAAGAATAAGCTTGTTGACTTTGGCCAGAATTTTAAACATAGGTAATTTTTTTTCAAAGATATAAAAAAAGACGGTCTTGATTAAAACCGTCTTTCTTGAGTTTAAAGAAATATTATTTCCTATTTTTTACGTTCATCTTGGAGTGATATTCTTCCATTTGTTGCTCGTAGATTTTCATCTTTTTATCAAAATCCTCCATTGCAGCATTAAAGGGTTCCATTTGTTTGTCAAATTCTTCCATTTGTTTGTCAAAGGCTTTCATTTGCGGTTCCATAGCTTCCATTTTTTTATTGAAATCTTCCATTTTGCTTTCATATTCTTTCCAAGCTTTTTTGTCGCCATTAATTGGGTCGCCTTTTGGAGTTTTTGGAGCCTTTGGAAAAACGGGTGGTTTTGGATTCTTAAATTTAAATGCCGGAGGTGTTGGAGGCGCCGGTGGAGTAGGAATATCAATATTATCCGCTGATTGATTAATTCTTTTGGTTGTTATTCTAATTGTTTTTTCATTTTTATTGACATCCATTTTATCAATAGTATTTTGATCTAAAAGCAAAAGTTCATTTTTATCTGCTTTTTCATCATTAATGTAAATCTCATTATCATTTAGTGTTTTCGAGAATTCTTTGGTAACGATCCGAATGGTTCCTTTATCGGATTTTTTAAGAACATCCATACTTTCGATTTCATTAGAATCTAATTTGTCTAAATCGCCTTGACTTACTTTTGAACCATTGACAAAAATTTCTTTTTCAATTGATAGCGGTGCATTAGGTGAAATGAGAACGCTTCTTTTGTTGATTACAGCGTCGTCTGTGCCAAAATCAACATTGAGCATCCCTTTTTCATCTTTAGAAACAATAATTCCAAATGTTTTGATAGCCTCAGTTCCTTTGAGTTCAATTTTTTCGGTGATTTCTTTCCCTTTTTTCAAATCTACTTTGATGGCAATCAATTCATTTTTCGAGTTTCTTTTCATACCCGAAAAAGAGGCAGCTATAGCATAATTCTCTTTTAAATTTTTCGCTTTTTCCTTTAATTCTTCATCGGTGGTATTCTTGTTTATTTTGTAAATATCTACCGAATTTGTGTCGGTTTTAACTACGTTAATTTCAGTTTGTCCTGACTCTCTTTCCCGTGCAATTACTTTTACTTGAAATAAGAATACAAATGCACCTAATAATGGAAGTACAAATAGATACTTCCAGGAATTCCTTTTGTTTGATTGATTTTTGTTTAACATAACGATTCGTTTTTTGATTAATGATTGATAAAAATGATTGGTAATGGCAACACAATTTTCCTGTGTTGTTATTTTTAAAAGTGTCAATTGATACGCTTTTTTGTCGGATATATTTTTTGAAGCTTCACTATCGGCGATGAATTCCAGATTTTGAGCGATGGCATTTTTATACAGCCAAACAAATGGATTGTACCAAAAAACAATACAAAATAACCTCGAAATTAATACATCAACCGTATGATTTTGTGCACTGTGTACTTTTTCGTGTTCTAAAATGTTTTCTAATTCCGTGTCACTGTATAAAGATGAATTATAAACGATAGAATTGAAGTAGGAAAACGGAGAAACATTTTCGGCTACATCAATAAACTTGAAATCGGCCTGTTTTCGAATAGTTTTTCCTTTCAAAATCTTGGATAAACTGTAAAAATCAGAAGCAAATTTCATTAATAAACCTGCAATTCCAATCAGATAAACAATGACAAAAACGAAATACCAATTGATTTTAAAAGATTCGTCCCTTATTGGACCAGCCACTGGAATTTTCGACCATTCAAAAGTTGTTGGACTTGGGTCAACCAAAACTATTTTTGTAACAAACAGCAAAGGCAAAACAACCGAGGTGATTAATCCCGCCAATAGAAACCAACGATTGCTATTGAAAAAAGTTTCTTTTCGCAACAAAAAATAGTATGCTACATAAAACATTGCAATCAATCCACTCGATTTCACAAGGTATATTACTACTGTTTCCATACTATTGCTTTTTTTCGATCATTGCTAAAATCTCGCGCAATTCTTGGGCCGAAATCTTTTCTTCTTTGGCAAAAAAGGACACCATATTTTTATAAGAACTATCAAAATAAGTATCGATTGCCGTGTTCATAAACCGCTTTCTATAGTCTTCCATCTTCACAATAGGGAAATATTGATGCGTGTTTCCAAAAGCATTGTGCGATACAAATCCTTTTTCTTCGAGGTTTCTGATAATGGTGGAAAGCGTATTATAATGAGGCTGGTCTTCGGTGATTTCGGCCATTACTTCTTTTACAAAAGCTTTTTTAAGCTTCCATAAAATTTGCATAATTTCCTCTTCTTTGTTGGTTAGTTTTTGCATAGCTGTATATTTTTTATCTTCCTGAGAGCAAACATACAACTATTTTTATAGTTGATAAACTATTTTTATAGTTATTTAACTAAATTTTAAGTTTATAACTGAATTTAGTGGGATAATCTGTTTTCTGCCAGCAAGATACGATTCAGCAAAACACAACAAACACCTGCCAACATTCCTAAAGTCCCCATAAAAATCCAATTGATTTGATACCCAAAATGGGCAATTATATCCAATCCAGTTTTGGAACACGCAATATGAGCTAGGCTAAAACTCATTGTGAATAAACCCATATATTGTCCTTCTTGTCCTTTTGGAGCTCGGTTAAGTGCTACGGCATTAGAAAAAGGAAATGCCAAGATTTCTCCAAAACTGAGAAAGACAATACTTAAAATTAAAATCGGAACCCAAAAATCTAATAGTAAAACAAAATATCCTAATGCAACGCATAAAGCACCGTACGCAATAATTCTAATTTTGTTTGTTTTTTTTCGTTCCACAATGCTCACAATTGGCATTTCAAAAAAGAAAACCAAAAGTCCGTTTAATGAAAGGAGCATTCCCGTTTGAACTTCAGTTAAACCAAATTTTTCGTGGTGATACAAAGGAAGCGTAGTAAACATTTGGAAAAATACCATCACAATAATAAAAATTGTGAATAAGAGCAACCAAAACGGTTTGTCTTTGTATATTGATTTTCGGATTATTGTTTTAGGGCTTTCACCCACGGCGAGCGAAATTCTTTTTTTCTCTTTAACTGTCAAAGCAAAAATCAAAATAGCAATAATACACGAACTTCCATCTACCCAAAACAGACCTTGATATCCCATTCCCAAAATAATCAAACCGCCTAAAGTTGGACCAGCAGCAAAACCAAGATTGACCGATAAACGTACTAATGACAAAGCACGAACCCTATTTTCGGGTTTTGCATATACACTCAAAGACACAAACATTGCCGGGCGAAACATATCGGCAATGGACATAATAGTAAACATTCCTAAACATAAACCCCAAAAACTCGTTATGTATTGCAAGACAAAAAATAGAATTCCACTCGTAAAAAGACTAAAAATCATAATCTTATAAAACCCGATTTTATCAGTCAATTTGCCACCAAGCCACGAGCCCAGCATTGATCCCAAACCAAAAGCCACCATAATCCATCCCACTTCACCATAGGTGAAATGCAGATTTTCCTTCAAATATTTGGATAAAAAAGGCAAAACCATCGTTCCAGCGCGATTGACAAAAGTGATAAGCGCCAGAATCCAAACTTCACGTCTGAAGCCTTTAAAATTGTCGAAGTATCTTTTGAGACCGGTTTTGAGCATAATGAAATTTCTTGCTTGCAAAGCTACAAAGTTTTTTAGGAGCATTTTCCAGCTATCCGTTGCAAATATATTCACTGAACTCCAATTAAAATAAAAGCTAGGTGAGGTAATCTTTTATTTTTTAAAGAAAAAAATAAAAGGATTTCCACTTTTATCTGGGCTAAGATTCGCACAATTGAAAAACATTTTCTTCAAAATATAAACGTTGTGCCTTTCTAACTTTTAAACTATTTTTGCTAAAATTTATATGATGAGAACAATTCTAACTTTAGTATTTTTAGCACTATTCCATTTTGGTTTTGGTCAAGAAAATTTTAATGTTGCAGCTGTTGAAAAATTCCAAAAAGAGTTGAATACCGAATATGCCGATGCTAAAACAAGTCCGTTGACAACTGAGGATTTAGCAACATTCAAAAGCTTGGATTTTTATCCCATAAACGAAAAATTCTTTGTCCTTGCAAGATTTGTTAGAACCGAGAACGAGAAACAGTTTGAAATGAAAACTTCTACTGATAGAAAACCGATGTATGTAAAATATGGTGAAACTCATTTTGAAATTGATGGAAAATCATTCCTATTGAATATTTATAGAAACATTGAATTGTCCAAAAAAGAGGAGTACAAAGACTATTTGTTCTTACCGTTTTCAGATTTAACTTGTGGTAAAGAAAGCTATATTGGAGGTAAATATATTGATATAAAAACGCCAACAGGTGATACCATTGCTATTGATTTCAATACCGCTTACAATCCCTATTGTGCTTACAATCACAAATATTCTTGTCCAAAAGTGCCGCTAGAAAACGATTTGAACATTGAAATCAAAGCAGGAGTTAAGAAATTTCACGATTAATGCAATACTTCAATCTACATACGCATCAATTTACCAATCAACCCGATGTTTTGGAATTGGTCAATCAATATCCTCAGGAATTTGATGTCTCGATTCCGTATTATTCCATCGGGATTCATCCATTATATGTTGACGAAAACCGATTGGAAAGTGATTTTAAAATTGTAGAAGAAAAATTGGCGTTGCCCGAATGTTTGGCTCTTGGCGAATGTGGATTGGATAAAAGAGGTGAAACTCCGTTTGAGTTACAGCAATCTATTTTTGAAAAACAATTGGCTTTAGCACAGAAATACCAGAAACCCGTTGTGATTCATTGCGTTGCTGCCTTTCAGGAACTTATCGAAATCAAGAAAAGATTGAAAATTACAGTTCCTATGATTGTTCACGGATTTTCAAAAAAGACAATACTTGCCCAGCAATTAATAGACAATGGATTTTATGTTTCCTTTGGAAAAAATTTATTGCGATCCCGAAGCCTCGGGACCGAATTGGCATCAGTTTTTAAAAGTATTCCAAATGACAAATTTTTCTTGGAAACCGATATGGTCGAAGAAGGAATTCAAGCAGTATATGCTTTGGCTGCAAAATATAAAGAATTAGAATTAAACGAATTACAAGAGATTGTACATAATAATTATACAACTGTTTTCAAAAATCAGCGATAATTCATGTTTTTGCTTTAGCAAATCCGTTTTATGTGTGTTCAAAAAAAATAATTAAACTTAAAAAAGAGGATGAGATTGCTTCGTACCTCGCAATGACAAAATGGCTGAATGGACAGAAAGAGCAGAGCTCTTATTTAAAGAAGAAGGATTGAATATATTGAGAAACTCCAATGTCTTGGTAGTAGGATTGGGTGGTGTGGGTTCTTTTGCTGCCGAATTTTTGGCAAGAGCTGGAGTGGGAAAAATGACTATTGTGGATGGCGATGTTGTAGATATTACCAACATCAACAGGCAATTACCCGCTTTGCATTCGACAGTGGGACAAGCCAAAATAACTATCGTTGGCGACCGATTAATGGACATTAATCCGGAATTGAAATTGACTAGCATCAAGGAATTTCTATCACCAGAAAGAGCTTTCGAAATTGTTTCCGAAGAATTTGATTATGTTTTGGATTGCATTGACAGCATCACTCCAAAATTAAATTTAATCATTGCCGCCAAGCGCAAAAGAGTCAAAATTATTTCCTCAATGGGTGCAGGCGGAAAGATGGAAGCCTCGAAAGTAAAAGTTGCTGACATTAATAACACAATGAATTGCTTCTTGGCAAAAACCGTTCGTCGTCGATTGAAAGAATTTAAAATTGACAAATTGAAAGTCGTTTTTTCGTCTGAAATTCAAGATGATTCTAGTTTAAAAATGACCGACGGATCTAATTATAAGAAGTCTTTTTATGGAACCAATAGCTATATGCCGGGATTATTTGGCTTGTATGCCGCCGAAACTGTGATTCGCTATTTGCTTGAGAAGTAGTGATCAGATTTTGAGTGTTTAGTGTTCAGTTTTTTAGTAGTCAGTCTGACCACTAAAAAACTGACCACTGACCACTATTTAGCTACACTAATCACTAATCACTGACCACTAATAAACTGACCACTGACAACTAAACTATGAAGTATCTAAAACTCATTCGCTACCAAAACCTAATAATGCTTGCCTTGATGCAGTTAATTTTTAGATATGGTTTTCTGGAATTGCAGCATATTCCGCTGGCTTTGGCCGATTGGCAATATATTTTGTTGGTTTTGGCAACAGCCTGTATTGCAGCGGGTGGCTATGTAATTAATAATATTTTTGATGTGGAAACTGACTCCGAAAACAAACCCGAAAATGTAATTGTAGGTAAATTTATTTCCGAAACTAAGGCTTATAATCTTTATATTGGTTTTACCTTTATTGGTGTTGCGATGGGTTTTTATTTATCGAATGTAATCAACAAACCTAGTTTTGCATCCATTTTTATAGTCATTGCGGCGACACTTTATTTTTATGCTACGAGCTTGAAGCAAAGCTTACTTATTGGCAATGTTGTGGTGGCTTTGTTGCTTTCGTTTAGTTTAATTATCATCGGCATTTTTGATTTATTTCCCATTACAAATGACGAAAACAGACATGTTATGGGATTGCTTTTCGGAATTCTTTTGGACTATGCCATCTTTGCTTTCATCATTAATTTTATACGGGAAATGGTGAAAGATTTACAAGATATAGAAGGCGATTTGAATCAGGGAATGAATACGTTACCGATTGTTTTAGGTGCTGAAAAAACTACAAAATTGGTTTTTGGACTTAGTTTTATCCCAATAATTTTAATACTAAATTATATAAGCACTAACTTGTTTGCTTACCAATTGATTTACGGAACGCTGTACGGATTGGTTTTTATTTTGGCACCCCTACTCTATTTCACAATAAAAATTTGGTCAGCCAAAGCATCACAAGATTTTCATCATTTGAGTATCATCTTGAAATGGGTTCTGTTTTTCGGAATACTTTCGATTGTAATCATCAGCCTAAACATAAAATACAATGCTTAAAAGTAAATTGCAAAAATACAAGTTGATTTTGGCTTCGGGTTCACCAAGGCGCCAACAGTTTTTCAAAGATTTAGACCTCGATTTCGAAATTCGTTTGAAAGAAATTGAAGAAATTTACCCGCCTGAGCTAAAAGCCGAAGAGATTACTAATTATTTGGCAGAATTGAAAGCACGTGCTTTTGAAGGAGAATTGAATGATAACGAAATCCTGATTACTAGCGATACCATTGTTTGGCACAACAATAAGGCTTTGGGAAAACCAAAAGACGAACAAGATGCCTTTGCTATTTTGAAATCATTGTCGAATGCCACACACGAAGTAATCACCTCGGTTTGTTTTAAAACCAATATAGATTCAACTGTAATTTTTGAAGTAACGAAAGTAACTTTCAATGAATTGAGTGATGAAGTCATTCTGTATTATATCGAAAATTACAAACCTTTCGATAAAGCTGGAGCATACGGAATCCAAGAATGGATTGGTTTTATTGGTGTTTCAAAAATAGAGGGTTCTTATGCTAATGTGATGGGAATGCCTACGGATAAAGTCTATGCATATTTGAGTAATTTAAAATAACTATTTGTTACAATTTGGAACTTTAAATGTGGTAATTATATAAAATAAATATAAAACTGTATAACAATTAATATCTTGAAAAATTTGATTTTTGACAATTGATCTTTATGTGATTACATAAGATTTTATTGTTAATTGAAATCAAAAAATATGGATAACAGCATTAAATTTCCTTTTTATATTAGACTTTCATTTATGATGATCAGTTTGATTGGCGTTACCTATATTTTTTGTAAAGGCAGTACTATACTAATTCCTATTTTAATGGCTTTTTTGAATGCCGTTTTGCTATTGCCTATTGTTCATTTTTTAAACTCTAAATTACGATTTCCAAATGTTTTATCCTCGTCAATAGCGGTATTGCTATTTGTATCTTTAATTATAGGTATTCTTATATTCCTGTCTTATGAAATTAGTGATATAGCCGATGATTTTGCAGCGATTAAAAAAAATATTAATCTTTTCATTGTTGACATTCAACACTATATCAAAGAAAATTTCCATGTAAGTATGTGGGAACAAAGAAAATATATTGACGATGTCACGCAGGATTCTTTTCAAAAAGGAAAACAAACGATAGGGACAACTTTAATGTCGGTCACAGACACTATTTTAGATTTGACTTTAATACCTATCTATACTTTTCTCATCCTTATCTATAGAACCCATTTTATATTGTTTTTTGCAAAATTATTCAAAAAAGAATATCACGCCAATTTACAAGATATTTTGACGCAAATAAAAAGTTCTGTTCATAGTTATATTGCAGGTTTGATTTTCGAAATGATTGCTGTTTCAGCATTAACAAGCCTGGGTTTGTATATTATAGGTGTCAAATACGCTATTTTATTAGGTCTAATCACTGGAATATTAAATCTTGTACCCTATGTTGGGATTCTGTTTGCAGGCGTTTTGACAATATTAGCATCTTTAACCGGAACACCCGAATTATCATTGATTTTAGGAATAATTATCGTTAATATCATCGTGCAAATCATTGATAATAATATTCTTGTTCCTATAATTATAAATTCAAAAGTGCAGATAAATGCCTTTGTTTCAATAGTAGGAATCTTAATTGGTAGTCAAATTGGAGGAGTTGCTGGAATGTTTTTAGCTATACCATTACTTGCAATTGTAAAAATAGTTTTCGACAGAATAGAATCTGCAGCACCTTGGGGTTATTTGATGGGTGATAACATGCCAAAAGCCTTTGTATGGAGATTCAAAAAAAACACTGCTAAGAATGAACTAGATACCAACGAAATTGTGAACTAATTAGTTAGATACAAGTAAATTTGTCAATGCCAGAAATAGCTTGGTTTTATAGGCTTTTCAAAAACGGAACATTCTTTTGCAAATTATTATGGAAATTTCAACCCATAATGTTTGAAAATATTTGAGTAATTTAGCCTAAAAATTGAGGCTATGGACTACTTAAATAATTTTACAAAAGAATTAATTGCAACAGGATTTTTATTACTATTGGTGGTTTTGTCACGAATTATCGTTTCAAAAGTGGTGCGAAGTTTTGCCAAAAAAAGCCAAACCATAGAAAAACGAACCCGATTAGTTCTCAAATACCTTCATTTGTTGATGAATATAATTGCTATAATAGCTTTGATAATAATTTGGGGCGTTCAAACTAAAGATATTTTTATCGTATTTTCGTCCATCGCAACAGTTGTGGGTGTAGCAATGTTTGCTCAGTGGTCCATTTTAAGCAATATCACATCAGGAATCATCTTGTTTTTTTCCTTCCCCTATAAAATTGGGGATTATATTTTTATCCATGACAAAGATTTTCCTATTGAAGCCGAAATTGAAGATATTGGAGCTTTTCATGTGTATTTGAAAACCCAAAAAGGCGAAATTATCGTCTATCCAAATAACTTAATGTTGCAGGTAGGAATTACAATTCTAAACCATCCAAATGAACAAAAGGAGTTTGTAGATTAATTTAACTGCGAATTTTGTAAGTCTTTCATAAAATTTTATAACACATTAGAAGTACATAAGTTTGACCTTTGCTTGTTAAAACAATCTGCCACTGCAATTGATTAACAATAAATAGGACTCTTTATAGATGCTTCAAAAACCAAAAATAGGTTATATTATTTTTACTCTACTATATTTTCAACTATCATTTGCCCAAGTAAACGGTCCAAAAAAAGATAGTTCTGAAGTGTATAAGGACATTCAGACCTATTCCAAAAAACATAGATTTACTAAATTTATACACAAGTTGGTTTTTAAACCCGTCAATCCCAAACAAAAACTCAAAAGGAAGCTAGTTAAACAAAACTTCCAAACCTTCGAAGGCAAGATCATTAGGAATATTGCTATTATTACCCTTGATCCTTTTGGCTATTCTGAGATTGATGCTGCAAAAAAACCTATAAATTGGGTTGAAAAAAATGGGGATTTATTACATAGTAAAACTAAAAAATTAGCCATTCAAAATGTTTTGCTTATCAGGGAAAAGCAACCCTTAGATTCCTTGTTGGTAAAAGAATCGTTGCGTTTGTTAAGAGCCCAAAACTATATCAACAGAGTGGCGATTACAATCCAACCAATTGAAAAAAATGGAGATTCAATTGATATTTCCATTCGGGTTTTAGATACTTGGAGTTTGCTGCCAAGATTTTCACTAACCAATAGCAAGGCTAATTTTCAACTTAATGAGCGTAATTTTTTTGGCTCAGGACATACTCTTAATAGTGCTTATCAAAAAAGATATAGTGATGGAAAAAATGCTTATAATTTAGAATACGTTGTTCCAAATATCAAAAATACTTTCATTAAAACCGCGGTTCTTTATTACAAGGATTTAGATGATAATTATGGAAAAACCATAGCTATTGATCGTCCTTTTTATTCTCCTTTTGCAAAATGGGCTGGTGGTGTTAGTGTAGACCAGCAATTTAGGACCGATACACTTTCTGATGCCAATTTAGTATTTGCAAAACAAAATTTTAAATACAACTCACAGGATTTTTGGGCTGGATATGCTTTCAGAATTTCTAATGAAACTAATGAAAACCACAGGGTGACAAATTTGATTGTTTCAGGCAGGTTTTTGAATGTAGATTATATAGAAAACCCGAGCATCAATTACGACCCGATTGATTTCTATTCCTCAGAACATTTTTTTCTTTCTGGAATTGGCATTTCAACGCGTAAATACGTGCAAGACAAATACATTTTCAAGAACGGAATAATTGAGGATGTCCCTATTGGGAAAATATTCGGAATTACAGTGGGTAATCAATTTAAAAACGATGTGAATCGTATCTATTTGGGTGGACAAGTTTCTTTTGGGAATTATTTCAAATGGGGATTTCTCAGCCTCAACTTTGAACTGGGAACATTTTTCAATAAAACAATTACAGAACAAACTGCGTTTACTTTTCAAGCCAATTATTTTACTAATTTGATCGATATTGGAAAATGGAAAGTAAGACAGTTCATCAAACCACAATTGACTATTGGAATCAATAGACAGCGTTCTACTGGCGATCAACTCACTATTAACGAAAATTATGGAATAGAAGGCTTTAAAAGTGCGATTTATGGTAATCAAAAAATGATGCTGACCTTTCAAACCCAAACCTATTCTCCTTGGAATGTTTTGGGTTTTCGCTTAAATCCCTATTTCAATTATACTGTTGCGATGCTTGTCGATGAAAAAAACGGATGGAATGAAAGCAAAGCGTACTCGAAATTCGGGATCGGATTTATTATTACTAATGACTATTTGGTATTTAATACTTTCCAGATTTCCCTTTCTTATTATCCAAAAATCCGGAATAGTGGTAATAACATTTTCAAAACAAATTCATTAGCAACTTCAGATTTTGGTTTTCAAGATTTTGGTTTGGACAAGCCAAGAACCATTATTTATAAATAGAAATTTCGACTTTGAATTAAAGATCCTGTTTAAAAAATCAAATTAAAAAACATTAGGATAGAAGTGCAAAGAAGCATAAAATCAATATTACCATAAAAAATATTGATTTTGATTCATCTAAAAAAAACTTAAAAATAAAAGTATGACAAAACAAACTTTCAAAAACCACATTCGATATTACACTCCACATCATTTTGTGTATTATCCCATTGTATTGACGTTTCTAGCCTTCAGCATTTCTTTTGCTTTCACCACTGAAGATAAATTGATTTGGGCTTTTATCAGTGCCATTTTCGTTGTGCTGTTTTGTTTGGCCTTTATGCTGCGCCAACATTATGCAATGACTTTGCAAAACCGCATCGTTCATTTAGAACTTCGGTACCGCTATTTCGCCCTAACTTGGAAAAGATTCGAAACTATCGAAAACCAATTAAAGGATGACCAAATATTTGCCTTGCGCTTTGCTCCCGATAATGAGCTTTTGGGACTAATTGAGAAAACACTGGCTGAAAATCTTTCCGGAACAGAAATTAAAAAAGCAATCATCCATTGGCAAGGCGATTACGAGAGGGTTTAAAATGTCTTGTATTTTCACATTTAAGATACTAATATGCAATATGCGAATTACTTTAAATCAATAATAAAGAGAATTTCATTGGAGCTATTAGTAGCTCGCAGTAACTAATATAAAAAATAATAATGGTTTTGTTTTTAAAAAATTGTACTAGAAAACGAATTAAAATAAGTTTTCCCTTTTTAATTTTAATCCTGGTATTGCAATCTTGCGCTACCCATCACGCACAATATGGTAAAAACATAGAAAGCCATCTCGTCCAAAATGAAACCGATTCTTCAAAAATCGCCCATAGGTTTTTCCTAATTGGCGATGCTGGAAATGCTGCCGAAGAAAAAGCACATCAAACGCTTGGATTACTTCAAAATAGATTAGAAAACGCCAATAAAAACAGTACACTTTTGTTTCTAGGAGTTAATATTTATCACAACGGTTTTCCAAAAAATAATAGTGCTGACGAACGCGTTCTATCAGAAACTAAACTCAAAAACCAGTTGCAATTATCCAAAAATTTCAAAGGAAAAACTATTTTTATTCCGGGCAATCACGATTGGTACAACGGAATTACTGGCTTAGAACGCCAAGGAAAATTCATTACCAATTATCTCAATGATAAAAAATCGTTTTTACCCCAAAATAGCTGTGGCTTGGAAGAATTAGTAATTGACAAAAACATTACTCTAATCACTATTGATAGCCAATGGTTTCTGGAAAATTGGGACAAATACCCAACAATAAACGAAAATTGCAGCATTAAAACTCGTGAAGACTTTTTTGATGAACTAGCCAATCTTTTGAATAAAAACCAAGAAAAATCAGTACTAATTGCGATGCACCATCCGTTAATCAGCAACGGTTCACACGGTGGACAATATAGTTTAGAAAAAGAACTTTTTCCATTGGAACAAAAAATCCCACTTCCAGTTATTGGCTCTGCCATCAATTTAATTCGCAAAACATCGGGCATCAATCCACAAGATCTTCAAAACAAGGTGTACACTAATTTTGCCAAACGAGTAAAAACATTAGTGCAAAATCAAAGAAATGTGATTGTAGTATCGGGTCATGAACATAATTTACAATACCTGAACAAGAACAATATTCGACAAATCATTAGTGGAGCTGGTTCAAAACCTGAAGCTGCCAAAGCGGCCAACCCAACTGATTTTTCTTATGGTGGCAATGGTTATGCAGAATTAACGCTTTATAAAAACGGAGAAACTAAAGTAGCCTTTTATGGCAATGAAAATCAACGCGAGAAATTACTTTTTGAACAAACCATTATAAAAGTTCGAGACACTGTTGTACCAGCCAATCTACCGAAAAAATTTGCTGTAACAACTACGACCAAAATTTATTCTGATAAAATGACCCGTAAAAGTATTTTTTATAAATTCTTTTTTGGGCAACACTACCGCAACTATTACAGCTTGCCTATCAAAGCAAAAACAGCGACTTTGGACACTCTTTTTGGCGGAGTCAAACCCACAAGAGAAGGTGATGGATATCAATCGAGATCATTGGGACTTGTTAGTGCAAGTGGAAAAGAATATGTAATGCGTGCCATGAAAAAAAATCCCTCCCGTTTTCTTCAAACTGTACTATTTAAGGATCAAAATGTTTTAAATCAATTTGGCAACACCTATGCCGAAGATGTTTTATTTGATTTTTACACTACCTCCCACCCTTACACCCAACTCGCCATCGCAAATATGTCCGACAAAATTGGTGTGGCACATACAAATCCACTTTTATATTACATACCAAAACAGCCTATTTTAAAAGGGTTTAATTATAATTTTGGCAATGAATTGTACTTGGTCGAAGAAAATTTAACACCCAGTCAAAAGAATGTAGAAAGTCTGGGAAAGCCACTTACTATCATTAGTACGGATGATGTTTTTAAAAACCTCCATAAAGACGAGCAATATGCAATCGATGAACCAGAATATATTAAAGCCCGATTATTCGACATGCTCATTGGCGATTGGGACAGAGACAGTGATCAATATAGCTGGGGCGAATACCACGAAAACGGAAAAATAGTGTATAAGCCCATTCCGAGAAACAGGGATCAAGCCTTTACAAAATATGATGGTGCCCTACTTTTTATATTAATGAAAAAAACAGCATTGCGCAATCAACAAACTTTTAAAGACGATATTAAAAACATAAAATGGTTGAACAGCAAACCCTATCCACAGGATATCGCCTTCCTAAAAACTGCCGATGAAAAAGATTGGATAAAACAAGCCAAATACATTCAAGAAAATCTTTCGGATGCTGAAATTGACGTTGCTTTTAGTAATTTGCCCAAAGAAGTTCAAGACGAAACGATTGAAGAAATCAAACAAAAATTAAAAATAAGAAAAACCAAACTTCAAGACTATGCCAAAACGTATTTCCGTGTTTTACAAAAAACGGTCTTGATTGTTGGAACCGATAAAAGAGACAAATTTATAATTACCAAATCTTCTAAAAACAACATTGAAGTAGCAGTTTATAGAATCAAAGCCGAAGCTGATGAATTGATTTACACCAAAAATTTCACTGCAGATAAAACCAAAAATATTTGGATTTATGGTTTGGACGGCGACGATGTATTTGAGGTGAAAGGAGTCTCTCAATCAGGAACAATGATTCGTTTGATTGGTGGCCAAAGCAAAGATTACTATACTGTGGAAAATGGAAAAAATATAAAAATTTATGATTTTAAATCAAAACCGAACAATTTTTCTTTAGATGCAAAAACCAAAATCGTGTTGACTGATGATTATGAACCCAATTTGTACAACTACAAAAAGGTACAATATAGTGACCTTTCAACAATTCCCTTTGGTGGTTACAATCCTGATGACGGAGTAAAATTAGGTTTTATTTCAAACTATGTCTCAAACAAATTCCATCAATATCCCTTCACGCAGAAACACGTATTCGAAGCCTATTACTTATTTGCAACCAGCGGTTATGAATTTACTTATAAGGGCTTTTTTCCAAAAGTTTTAGGCAAATGGGATTTTATCTTAGAGTCTCATTTTACAAGTCCCAATTTCACTATTAACTATTTTGGCTTTGGAAATGAAACCATAAATGAAGATAAACTTAACGGAATGAACTACAATAGAGTTCGTTTGCGAACGTTGACAGCATCACCATCCATCAAAAAAGTAGGACGCTATGGTAGCGAAATTAATTTTGCCACACTTTACGAGAAATTAATAGTCGAAGAAACTACTGACCGCTTCATCAATATTCCGGGAGTCGTAAACCCAAATATTTTTGACAGCCAGCACTATGTTGGAGCTGCAATTAAATACAGCTTCGAGAATTATGATGTTCCATCGCTTCCTACTATGGGATTTGGCTTTTCATTGGCGGGCAGTTGGAAAATGAATGTTGGAGAAACGAAAAACAATTTCCCAGCCGTGGATGCCAAAATTAATTTCAACCATAAAATTGATGCAAAAGGAGAGTTTGTTTTAGCCACCATTCTAAAAACAAAAGTGCTGTTCAACAATAATTTCGAATTTTATCAAGGTGCCACTTTGGGTGGTGATTATGATTTGAGAGGTTTCAGGAACGAACGCTTCTTAGGGAAAGCCTCATTTTACCAAAGTACAGATTTACGCTGGAATATCGGAAAAATAAAAAGAAGCATCGTACCCATGTCTTATGGAATCTTGGGTGGGTTTGATTACGGAAGGGTTTGGCTCGACGGAGAAAATTCTCAAAAATGGCATCAATCCTTTGGTGGCGGAATATGGATTAATGGACTAAACATCGTTACTGGAAGAATTACCTACTTCAAAAGTGTCGATGACCGAGCTAGAATTACCTTTGGTTTAGGCTACGGATTTTAGAGCTGAAAGGCTCACTTAGTAAAGGTTTGCTAGCACTTGATATCCTTTTCGATAACAAAAATAAAGGTTTAATTGTTCTTAAAAGAACTGCATCTTTTTTTGAAAAAATGATGTAACTCCAATTAGATTGGTGTTCTAATTAGAAATTTTTCGGCTTTAAAATTCTCAAACAATAAAATTTCACAAATGAGTCATAACAAAAGAAAGAAATAACGCGCTGTTTTTAAAACTTTTTTGTTTTTGGCATTTATATATCTTTAATTATTAAAATGCTGAACAGTTGCGATTACGCCATCCATTTGTGCTAAAGCAAACATTCTGCCATGAAAAGAATAACCCGGATTGTATCCCTTTTCTTCATCACCCAGCATCATTCGGCCGTGATCGACACGCATCGGTATTTTAGGGTTTTCAGCCTCAAATATGGTGACTAGTTCTATTAAATGTCCACGACCTTCAAGATGAGAAGCTTCGATAAAATTGCCTCCTTCTAAAGTTTCGGTACTTCTTAAATGCACAAAATGAGTGCGAGAAGCAAATTTTCTTGCCAGCGCTGGAACATTATTTTTGATGCCTGTACTCAAAGAGCCTGCACAAAAAGTCAATCCGTTATGCGGATTATCGACAGCATTCAAAATCCATTGAATGTCTTCCTCGTTTGTAACAATTCTTGGCAAACCTAGCATTTGAAATGGAGGATCGTCAGGATGAATGCACATATTAATACCATATTGTTCGCAAACTGGCATAATTCGGTTCAGGAAATAGCGCAAATTTTCACGTAATTCATCTCTATCGATAGTGTCGTAAACCGCAAGCAACTTATTAAATATCGCTACAGGATTTTGGTCGCCTTCTTTTATGTTTCCATTGATAAAGCCTTGTGTTTTTACAATAATAGTGTCTATCAATTGCGCTTTTTCCGCTTCGGTAATGGTCTTTTCGAGTGCGTAAACTTTGGCTAATTCTTCGCTGGTATATTCTTTATCAGCCGCTTTTCTATTCAAAATTAAAATATCAAAATAGGCAAATTTGATTTTATCGAAAAATAAAGTCGAAGTACCGTCTTCCAATTTATAATCTAAATCCGTTCGAATCCAATCGATTACGGGCATAAAATTATAACAAATTGTTTTCAAGCCACATTTTCCAAGATTTTCTAGGCTCACAATATAGTTGTCTATTAATTCATCTCTATTGGAAGCGTTGTTCTTTATGCCTTCGCTCACCGGAAGGCTTTCGACAACCGACCAATGCAAGCACGCAGTTTCAATATAATGTTTTAAATCAAGAATGGCTTCTTCCTTCCAGATTTCGCCATTTGGAATATCATGCAATGCCGAAACAATTCCCTCGACACCAATCGCCCGTAACATAGATAACCTTATTTTATCCTTTTTGCCAAACCATCTCCACGTTTTTTCCATAATTATACGCCGCTAAATGCACTAAAACCGCCATCTACTGGCAATACAACTCCCGTAATAAAACTGGCTGCTTCACTGCACAAAAACTGAACAGTTCCATTCAATTCTGCTATATCGCCAAAGCGTCCCATTGGAGTTTTTGCTAATACTTTTTTACTCCTATCTGTAAGTGAACCATCAGGATTGATAAGCACTGCACGATTTTGGTCACCAATAAAAAATCCTGGAGCCAATGCATTAACACGAATTCCATCTCCATATTTCAAAGCCATTTCTGTAGCCAACCATTGGGTGAAATTACTAATTCCAGTTTTGGCAACTGAATAACCGGGAACACGAGTAATCGCCGAATAAGCCGCCATAGAAGACATATTGATGATGCTTCCACTTCTCTGTTTAGACATTACCCTTCCAAAAACCATACTAGGAAAAACGGTTCCATTCAGGTTCAAGTTGGTCACTTTGTCCCAATCACTTATTTTCATATCAAAAAATTCTTGATCAGGCATTAAAGTTGCTCCTGGAAGATTTCCTCCTGCAATATTCAATAAAATGTCTATTCGTCCCCATTTGGCCAATACTTCTTTGGATACATTTTCTAAACTTTCCATATCAAGCACATTACCAACAACCCCAATAACATCACTTCCGAAAGCAGAAAGTTCAGCAACTCTTTTACTAAGATTTTCTTCATGAATATCAATAGCCACAACTTTTGCCCCAGCTTGTAAAAAACTTTTGGCTATACTTCCACCTAAAACTCCGCCGGCTCCAGTAATTATAGCTACTTTTCCCTTGATACTAAATAGATCATTCATTTTATTAATTTTTAGATTACTACAGACAAATTTAGTTAGAAGTAAAACTAAATATATATACTAAATTTGCATATACTTATTCTATTTTTGCAATATAATACTAGTTGATATGAAAACAATAATGAACGAACGACTTCTGTTCTCTGAAATAGCACCTCTCAGTGTCCGTTTTTATGATTACAATCATTTTTCATATCCTTTGCATTTTCACTCTGAATATGAGATTATTTACATTCAAGAAAGTACAGGAACTCGATTTGTGGGAAACAATATCGCTACATATGAAGCGGGCGATATTTTGCTTATTGGCAGTAATTTACCCCATTATTTAAAAAGCGATGAAATGTATTATTTAGGAAATACAGATTTGAGAGCAAAAGGCACCATAATTCAATTTGAAAAAGAATTTATGTATTATGCCATAAATCATTATCCACAATTTATCAAAATAAAAAATCTGTTTCAAGAATCGCTAAGAGGGATTTATTTTGCTAAAGGGCATTTTCTAAAATTGCAGGATCTATTAGAAAAAATACCTTTAGAAAATGGTTTAAATCAATTCATGCTTTTTTTGGAAATTCTCAAAGAAATGTCAGAAACAATAAATAGAAAAACCATTTCTACAACTGACTTTGTCAATGAAACAATCTATGATACCGCAAGAATAGATAAGGTAATTTCCTTCTTAAATAAAAATTATACGCGCAGCATTAGCCTTGAAGAAATTGCCTCTTTTGCGGCGATGAATACTTCTGCTTTTTGTCGTTATTTTAAAAGTAAAACTGGAAAATCTTTTAAAAATTACCTATTAGATATGCGGATTGGATTTGCGTGCAAATTATTATTAATGGAAGACATCAGTATTTCGCAGATAAGCAGCAGATGCGGTTTTGAAACGATTTCGCATTTCAATAAAACGTTTAAAAAAAACACGGGTTATGTTCCTTCACAATACAAAAAAATAATGCTGAGTCGATAAATAATTAATTATAATGTAATTCATTTAAAACTCAATAAATAGCAGAAAACCCCAAAAGTATAAACTTTCAGGGTTGCTGTGAATTACAAATCTAATTTAAAAAACCAGATAATTTTAAATTATTTCTTGACTAAACAAACTCAAAGGCCTCCAGTATTTTTAGTATTATACCAAGAATTTAAACGGTGTTTTTGTTATATGATTCTCGCTAAGTTTCGGAAATTTATTCAAAAAATCTTTCTGATTAGTTGAATCCGGATAATGTAGCGCTTCAAAATATTGACTTCTCATCATCTCCAACCTCCACCTAAGTCTCTATATACGTGGACTGTGGCATTGAGTTGGGCTTTTTTTGTTTCTATTAATTCGAGTTTATTTTCTAAAGCATCGCGTTGGGTCATTAAGACTTCAAAATAATCTACACGTGCCGATTTGAATAAATCTCCGGCTACATCAACTGAACGATTCAATGCAGCCACTTGTTGCGATTTAAGGTCGTAGCTTTTTTCCAAATTATTAATTTTAGATAATTGGCTCGAAACTTCAAGATAAGCATTCAAAATAGTGCGTTCGTAGTTATACAAAGCCTGTAATTGTCTTGCATTGGCGGAACTGTACTCTGCTTTGATGGCATTTCTATTGACTACTGGTGCAACCAAATCTCCCGCAACGGAGTATAACAAAGATTCTGGCAACGTAAACAAATAAGTCGGCTTGAACGCATTGAATCCTATCGCTGCAGAAATATCAAGTGACGGATAAAACTCGGCACGTGCCACTTTTACGTCTAGTTTTGCCGCTTCGAGTTCCAATTCGGCTTGTTTGATGTCGGGACGATTCGCTAGCATTTGAGAAGGAATCCCAGAATGAATTATCGAAGGCATTAAACTTACAAAATTAGTTTTATCTCTCTTAATTTCTTGTGGATATTGCCCCAATAAAAAGTTGATTTTATTCTCCGTTTCTTTGATGTTTTGCAGAATATTAAACTCCATACTTTTGGAAGCCAAAACCTCGGCCTGAAACTTTTGAACAGCCAATTCTGTGGCTCTTGCAGCTTCTTTCTGGATTTTTACGATTTCTAAAGCGTTACTTTGTAAAGCAATATTTTGTCTTACTATATCCAATTGACTATCCAAAGCCAGCAATTCGTAATAGGAATCGGCCACCTCGGCAATAAGATTCGTAATCACAAAATTCTTTCCTTCAACGGTCGATAAATACCGGCTCACAGCTGCTTTTTTAGAGTTGCGAAGTTTTTTCCAGATATCCACTTCCCAATTGGCATAAGCAGCCAACTTGAAATCGCCCAACGGATCAGGCATTTCTTTGCCAGGCATTATCTCCGTAGAAGCATCTCCAGCGCCTTGACTAGTGTAGCGTCCTACTTTTTCGATTCCTGCTCCTACTCCAACACCAACGCTTGGTAAAAGTGCTCCTTTTCGAACGCGAATATCATTTTTGGCGATTTCGATTTCCTGCAAAGTAATCTGCAATTCTTGATTGTTTTTCAAAGCCGTATCAATCAAACTCACCAAATTTGAATCCTTGAAATAGCTGCGCCAAGGTGTGCTTGACGTATTGGTCGTATCGGTACTCTTTTCAAATGATTCTGGAACAGATTTTGTTGCTGCCAAAGGGGCCAGAGCTGGAGTACAACTTGCTACCGCCAAGCAAATGCTTAGCGTAACACTATATTTAAATAACTTTTTATTTAGCATGATGATCATCAAATTCTTCGGTTAATGGATTTTCTTTTTGATTTTTAACATAGGTAAATCTTTCGGCTATTTTACCAAAAATGTAATACAATCCTGGAATCACAAACACACCGCAAATAGTCCCTATCAACATACCTCCAGCCGCAGCAGTACCAATAGTTCGGTTACCTATTTTACCTGGTCCCGTTGCCATAGCAAGTGGTAATAAGCCCGCAATAAAAGCAAAGGATGTCATCAAAATTGCACGAAATCTTGCTTTGGCACCTTCAATTGCAGCTTCAAAAACTGATTTTCCTGCCGCATGCTTTTGTATGGCAAATTCGACAATTAATACGGCATTTTTTCCGAGTAAACCAATGAGCATTACCATAGCAACTTGAGCATAAATATTATTTTCTAATCCTGTTAGTTTCAACATAAGGAAAGCTCCAAAAATACCTGCAGGCAAAGAAAGGATTACTGAAAAGGGTAAAATAAAACTTTCGTATTGAGCGGCCAAAACCAAGTACACAAATGCTAAACAAATCAAGAATACCCATATTGCCTGATTGCCTTGCGCTACCTCATCGGCAGAGATACCTGCCCAATCAATATCATATCCTCTTGGTAATTTTTCGGCAGCCACTTCTTGAATTACTTTAATGGCAGATCCACTACTATAACCCGGAGCAGCAGAACCACTAATCTCTGTAGAAGTGTACATATTATGCCTTGTTATTTCAGATAGACCATAAACCTTTTCTAATTTCATAAAAGCTGAAAAAGGCACCATTTCATCCCGATTGTTTTTTACATAGAGTTTTAAAATATCATTGGGTTGTGAACGATATTCTGGTGCTGCTTGAACGATTACTTTATAATTAATTCCGAATTTAATGAAACTAATCTCGTAGTTACTTCCAACAAGAGTTGATAAAGTATTCATCGCATTTTCGATAGACACTCCTTTTTGTTGTGCCAAATCATTATCGACTTTCATCATATACTGCGGAAAACTCGCACTATAAAAACTAAACACGTTGGACAATTCAGGACGCTTGTTCAATTCTTTTACGAAATCAGTATTGATTGATTCCATTTTTTTGTAATCGCCCGAACCCGTTTTATCCAATAAGCGAAGTTCAAATCCTCCCGCAGCCCCATATCCGGGTACCGCTGGTGGTTGAAAAAATTCAATATTGGCTCCAGGAATGTCTTTCGACTTTTCTTCTAATGCTGTCATTATCTCCTGAACTGATTGTTTTCTGTCGCTCCAATCTTTAAGGTTTATTAAACAAGTTCCTGCATTAGATCCTGTACCTTCAGTCAAAATTTCATAACCTGCTAATGCAGAAACGGATTTTACTCCTTCTACACCTTCAGCAATTTTTTGCAATTTATCAGCAATATCATTAGTTCGTTCTAAGGATGAACCAGGGGGAGTTTGAATAATTGCGTAAAACATTCCTTGATCCTCATTTGGAATAAATCCTGATGGAACAGTACTACTGATAAGCCAAGTTCCTGCACAAAAGACCAAAAGAACTATAAAAGTAACCGACCGTCTGTTAACTATTTTTCCTAGTAGATTTTCATATTTAGTTTGTGTCAGGTTAAACCAATTGTTAAAACCATCTACGAATTTATTTATTGGAGTTTTCTTTTTGGGTTTTCCGTGATTGTTTTTCAACATCATCGCACAAAGTGCTGGTGTTAATGTTAATGCCACAACGCCTGAAAGCACAATTGAAGTTACCATTGTAATCGAAAATTGTCTATAAAACATTCCGACTGGACCAGACATAAATGTAACAGGAATAAATACTGCTACCATCAAAAAGGTAATGGCAATAATAGCTCCCGAAATTTCGTGCATTACTTTTTTAGTTGCTTTAAGAGCCGAAATAGGTTCTTCTTCCATTTTAGCATGAACCGCTTCAATAACTACAATTGCATTATCGACGACTATCCCAATAGCCAAAACCAAAGCAAATAAAGTAATTAAATTAAGTGAGATATCGAAAAATTGCATGAAAACAAAAGTCCCTATCAATGATACTGGTACTGCTACGGCAGTAATGATTGTAGAACGCCAATCACCTAAGAAGAGAAATACCACCAATCCTACCAAAAGAAAGGCTTCAATTAATGTATGGATTACTTTATCGATAGAGGCATCTAAAAATTTTGAAACATCATAAGAAATTTCATAATCCATTCCTTTTGGGAATTTCTTTTTAATGGTTTCCAGTTTGGTCTTGATATCAGCAATAACTTGGTTAGCATTACTGCCAAAAGACTGTTTTAGTACAATAGCTGCGGATGGTTTTCCATTCAAATTAGAATAAATATCATACATTGAGCTACCAAATTCCACTTTGGCAATATCTTTCAAACGTAAAAGTTCTCCGTTACTGTTAGATCTTACAATAATATTCTCATATTGTTCTTTGGTAGTATAACGACCAGAATACTTCAAAACATATTCAAACGCTTGTGAACGTTTACCTGAGGCTTCTCCAGTTTTTCCTGGCGAGGCTTCTAAACTTTGACTTGATAAAGCTTCCATTACCTCATCGGCAGAAATTTTATAAGCCAACATTCGATCGGGTTTCAACCAAATACGCATGGCATATTCTCGTGTTCCTAAAATGTCTCCAGATCCAATACCATTTACCCTTTTTAATTCTGAAAGCACATTGATGTCGGCATAATTGTATAAAAACTTCATGTCCGTATTTTTATCCGTACTGAAAAGATTCACATACATCAACATACTCGGTACTTCGCGGGTGATTTTTACCCCTTCTCTTACTACCAATGGTGGTAATTTATTGGTAACCGAAGCCACACGATTTTGAACATTAATGGCAGCTTGATTGGGATCTGTTCCTAAATTAAAAACAACTTGGATACTCGCTTCACCATCATTTCCAGCATCAGAGGTCATATATTTCATCCCCGGAACTCCATTTAAAGCTCTCTCTAATGGAATAACAACCGATTTGATCATCAATTCACCATTAGAACCAGGATAATCTGCAGTAATATTGACCATTGGTGGTGATATGGTCGGAAATTGGGTGATTGGTAAACTCATTACCGCTAACACACCTAAAAAGACTATAATAAGCGATATCACTATCGACATTACAGGTCTTTGTATAAATTTATCAAACATTTATTTATTTTTTTAATGATTAAACAAAATTGTAAGTGTTCAGTTTTCAGTTTGTAGTATTCAGAGTTACTCGGGACCGAATACTGATTACTAAATACTGTAAGCTGATTACTTAAAATTACTCCGCTTTTAATCGTAAATTATTAATTACTTTATGAGGCGCTACGAAATCATAATTAATTTTGTCGTTATCTTTTACCTTCTGAACGCCTTCAAATAGAATTTTATCAGTTGCAGCGATTCCACTTTTTACGACATACAAATCTGGAATTTCGCCTGAAACTGTAATCTCTCTAGAACTTACTTTATTGTTTTTATCCACAACAAAAACATACTTTTTATCTTGAATTTCATAGGTTGCTTTTTGAGGAATCACGATGGCGTTTCGCAAGGGAACAACCATTTGAACTTGGCCAGTTTCACCGTTTCGAAGCAATTTATCTGAATTGGAAAATCTTGCTCTGAAAGCGATATTTCCGGTTTCGTTATCAAATTCACTTTCAATAACTTCCACTTTTCCTTTGTATTTAAATAATTCACCATTGGCTAAAACCAGATTCACATTGTTGTCTGCACGATCTTTTAAATCCGTTTGATATTGAATGTATTCTGGTTCAGAGACGTTGAAATAAGCAAACATTTGACTGTTGTCTGAAAGGCTCGTCAATAATTCCCCTTCGTCAATAAGGCTTCCTAATTTTTTAGGAATTCGGTCGATGGTTCCATCAAAAGGCGCTCGGATTTCTGTAAATGATAAATGAAGCTTTGCCAGCGAAACTTCGGCTTTGGCTTGCTCTAATTTAGCTTGTGCAATAGCTTGCTCGCTTTTTGAAATAATATTTTTATCCGCAAGAGATTTGGCATTCTGCAATTCTATCTCAGCGGCCTTGCTTTCGGCTAGTGCTTTCAACAATTCAGCTTGATACAATCCTGGCATGATTCGAAATAACACTTGACCAGCCTTTACAAACTGACCTTCATCTACATAAATATTTTGCAAATAGCCTTTTTCCTGAGCCCGAATTTCAACGTTTCTCACTGATTTGATTTGGGAAACGTATTGCTTGGTAAACGAAGTATCAATGGATACAGGATTCGTAACCGTAAATTTTTCAACTTCTTCTTTTTCTTGTTTTTTGGATGTACAACTTGTAATACACGCCAAGGCAATCAAGCCCGCGAACACGATTATTTTCTTCATGATATAAAAATGGTTTTAATAGATAATGCTTGGAATGAGGAATTCCTTTGAACAAAAAATACAATCAGTTTCCAGAGTTAATTCTGAACCTTAAATAAAGATAAAACGAAATAAATAGCCTCGATTAAGGATAGAAAACCACATCTTTGGGAACTAATGTGCGGTAATTATCAAATTCTGAAATCTCCTATTATAAGATAAATAGGATTGGAATCAACACAAAAAGGTGCTAAGACTTTAAAATTATTGGAGTAATTCTTAAAAAGAAATGGGTTAGAGAAAGTCAAATACCAATTGTTTAAGAATCCTGCGGTGTTTGCTAATAAATTATTAGAATCTCTTTCTTTGTGATTTTCATTTGTATGTAATTCCTCTTCAAAATCAACATAAATCACTACACTTATAGTACTATGATGATTTGAATTTTTGTGTTTAAATTGTTGATGTTTTATAGCATTTTTAGAAAAAGAAGAGCTTGTCGCGCTTCGATGCACATTTGCAAATAAATATTTTCCTCCAAGTGGAAGAAGAATAAGTAAGAATATGTAATAAATATTTGCTTTCATATTTTTTGCGAAGTTAATGACAAAGTAGCATCAACGAAGTAATTTTAACTTTTTTTTAAAAAGATAGATTTATTTCCGTAGGTCAAAAGTCTAACTGCCTTACAGTCGAAAGACTTGAATAAAACATATTAGTTATTTAACATTCAGTCATATCATTTTGTAAGATTTTAAAATGCGACATACTAACGTGCTTATTACTTATTTCAATAATCGAAATTTATTTTACGTTCTAGGTTTTTTCAGTTATCGAAATTTGTTTCTTTGTGCGCATTGGTTTTCTAACCTAAACATGTATTTTTTCAATGCCAGACTATTTCCTTGACATCGAATACAACGATTGCACGTATGATGAAAAAGATATCAATTTAAAGGAATTTGAATGCTGTACTTTTACTACTTGTGATTTCTCGCAATGCAATTTTATCGGTGTTGTTTTTATTGATTGCACCTTCAACGATTGCATTTTTAGCGGAGCCAAAATCAATCACGTAGCATTAAGAAGCGTATTTTTTAACCGTTGCAAAATCGTAGATGTCAATTTTGCAATGTGCGATAAACTCATTTTTGAGGTTCATTTTAAGGAATGTGTTTTGGACTTTTCGAAATTTTACACCTTAAAAATAAAAGGAACCACATTTGTTGACTGTAGCAGTATCGCTGTGGATTTTATGAGTACCGATTTAACCGGAGTGGTCTTTGATAATTGTGATTTATATCGTTCAGAATTTGGCAAAGCCAATGCCAATAAAGCCAACTTCAAGACGAGTTACAATTACACTATTGACCCGACTACAACCAAGATTAAGAAAGCTGTATTTTCGCTTGATGGCTTAAAAGGGTTGCTATACAAACACGACGTTATTGTAAGCTAAAATTATACTTGATTAGAAGAAACGATTCGTTAGCGAATTTTAGAAGAAGAACTGGATTAAATTACAACCACTTAAATTTTACTAAATACGATATATTATTGTACTTTTACAAATAAATCATAACAAAACATCTACTAATTAAAATGAAATAAAATGACAAATCTCACTCTCGCAGCACAAATTATTGTCTCAGCATCCGTTTATTATGTTTGGATATTCCGCTATTTTAATGTTGTTAAAGAATTTAATCAATTTGGATTAAGTGACTTAACTAGAAATTTTGTTGGGGCTACAAAAATTACACTATCTGCATTAATAATTGTAAGTATTTGGCATCCTGAACTTTTAGCAATATCTTCTGCACTTATGGGATTGCTTATGATAGGGGCGCAATATTTTCATTTTAAAATCAAAAATCCATTCGTTAAGCACTTGCCTTCATTGCTATTATTGATTTTGTGTATTTTTTTGACAACAGTAACTTCAGATCTAATTTAATTATGAATGTACTACTTGTCTGTGTATTAGTGTCTAGTATTTCTTTTATATTTTATGGAATTTCTTATTTCATTTCACCTCATATGAAAAATGAATTCGAACGGTTTAAATTAGAAAAACTAGCGCTTTTAGTTATACTATTAGAAATTTTGGGCGCGCTTGGTTTATTGCTAGGTTTATGGTACGAACCTCTTTTGTTAGTATCATCTGGCGGACTGGGATTGTTAATGTTCCTTGGTTTAATCGTCAGAATGAAATTGAAAGATAGTCTTTGGATTTCATTGCCAGCGCTGTTTTATATGGGTTTAAATGCTTATATTTTTTACTTGGCTTTGCGCTTCAAATAAATACAAAAAGGGTTTAATTATTTTTCTATAAACATACACGCACTGCCATAAAAATCCTTTTGTGCCCAGCGCTATACTAGCTTTACACAAAATTGTATATCTTTCCTTGTGTACCTGTTTTTTGCTTACAAAAGAAGAAAACTTTATTAAAAAATAAGTTCATATATACAGCCTGGTAATTATAGAAAAACCTTTTTAAATAGTCTAATTTTTTTCATTATTTAGTCAACCCTTAAAAAGAGCTATTTTTAATTTCCACAAAAATAGGAATATTATTTTCAGGATAGAAGTTGAACAAATAATTAAGCCAAAAAACAATTTGTTCCTTGATTTGGTTGAATCGGAGCTTAAAATTGT
>NZ_JANPFL010000121.1:0-1213 GCF_031423415.1 Flavobacterium sp. | reverse complement strand
TTTTTTAAATTTTTGTTAAATAAATTTGGCAGAATTTTGTCATTCAGATTAACGAGAAATTATATTGGTTCCTTATGTTATGCGATTCCTCCTTCGTCGGAATGACAAAACCTAGGTATTTATCTAAAAAATTAATGATTTTTAAAACCAACAATTTTCTAAAACCAAACCAAAAAAAAGTACATGAATCTGCACAATCTGTGTATAATTGTTTATTTTTGAAAAATACATCAAATATAACAATGACTGACTTTACACTTAGAATTTTTGCAAGTATTTCTGGACTTGGTGCTGCCTCTGGAATAATTTACCTTAACGAAAACTTATATTTAATTGGCGATAATTCTGGGTTTTTATACAAATATGAAATTTCAACTAAAAACTTATCTAAATTTCCGATTCTAGAAAATCCTGAGGAAAATATTGCAAAGAAAGAAAAACCTGATTTCGAATCGATAACTCTGCGTGACAATAAATTTTATATTTTTGGTTCTGGTTCGACCAAAAAGCGAGAAATTAGAGTTAAATTTGATTTAGAAAATAACGAAACTTCAATCAAAGATGTTTCTGATTTGTATGAAAAACTAAAACAAAAAGCCAATTTTACTAATGACGATTTAAATATTGAAGGATCGTTTTATTATAACGAAAATTTATATTTGATAAATCGTGGAAATGGAGAATTTTCTAAAAACGGTATATTTATTTTCAACAAAGAATTTGATAATGTAATTTACAAACCTTTTAAGTTACCAATTATCAATAATCTAGAAACCAGTTTTACAGATGCAATTGTGATAGAGAACAAAATTTATTTCTTGGCTTGTGCCGAAAACACTTCAAATACTTATGATGATGGCGAAATTTATGGAAGTGTAATCGGTAAAATTGATTTTGAAACTTTCGAAATCGAGCAAACAATACAAATCACCAATAATCAAAAATTTGAAGGTTTAACATTGTATTCTAAACACGAAAACCAAATTAATTTCTTACTTTGCGAAGATAATGATACTGAGGAATTGGTGTCGAAAATTTACAAATTACAAATTAATCTAAATATATAAATGAATCCAATTTTCAGCAAAAACGTCTTTTTAATCAAAGAACATTTAGGTATTTTTAAAGCAGCCAATAAATATGATATTTATGATGCTACAAACAATCAGACGATTTTGAAATGTGATGAACCAGTTTTGGGTTTTTTTACAAA
>NZ_JANPFL010000120.1:0-13354 GCF_031423415.1 Flavobacterium sp. | reverse complement strand
ACAATTTTAAGCTCCGATTCAACCAAATCAAGGAACAAATTGTTTTTTGGCTTAATTATTTGTTCAACTTCTATCCTGAAAATAATATTCCTATTTTTGTGGAAATTAAAAATAGCTCTTTTTAAGGGTTGACTAAATAATTTTATTCGTGCATCGCCAAAACAGGAATGCCTAGACGATTCGAGAATTTCTGAGTCAAACTCGGTTTGAATAATTCCACAAAGAAGTTTCTTTTGTAAGTAAGCATTGCTAATACATCAATATCTTTGAATAAAACAAAATCTAAAATGGTGTCTTGCACATCATCACTTGGAATTATAGAAAACAGTATGGGTTCGTCTGCAAACTCTTCTTCCCATTTTTTTATGGTAGAGGCAGCAACATCCGAATCATTTGTTTTTACGTACAAACATTTTACTGTAGCATTTGTTTTCTTGGCAATTTTTAGCACATCTCTAAGTGCTTTTTTGTCTTTAGATCTATACCGGGTAGTAAAACCGATGATTTCAATTTTTTTAAACTTGTAGTCCGAAGGAACACTCAAAACTGGCACATCGACAGCGGTCAAAACATTACCGGTATTGGTACCCAAGAAAAAGGCTTCCCAACCAGTAACGCCAGAAGTTCCCATAACAATAAAATCTATTTTTTCTTCCTCAATAGCTTTTTTGATATTAAAAAGTAAAGTACCATCCATCAATCGATGACTCATCTTTATATGATTGAGATTTAGCTTTTCTGCAATAGAATGAAGTTTTGAAATTTCGTCTTTAAACATATCAAATTGAGATAATTGAAGCGAGTCAAAAAGTACGTTGTAATTTTCTGGGAAAAATTGGTTGTCATACATTGGGAGCTCAAATGTGTGTAATAAAACGAGTTCACCATTTACTATTTTAGCAAATTCCAAAGCGTGTACAAAAGCATTGTTTGCAGCGTCGGAAAAATCTGTGGGAAACAAAATCTTTTTCATCTTTATGAAGTTTAAGTGATTTTATTCCTTAAAGGTAAGCAAAAAAACGGAACATATCAATGCACATTAGGAGATGTTTATGACAATTTTAATGTCACAAAAAAGTTTAAAATTGTTTAAGAGTTTAAAGGTTTAAATAACGCCTATTTTTTTCATCAAGAAAGTAGCGCTTTTATTTTTGCAAATGCCATCTCGTAAAATAAAGTCAAAATGCAAATCGTTGTTTCTTATTTCGACTTCAAAACATTTGTTGATTAAGGTTTCTGGGAACTGATTTGTGGTCAAGCAAACTTCAATATCGTGGGTGGCAATACCGCCAATGGCATTTTTTGTAATCACTTTTTTAATCACTTCGATCGTACCGTTTCGCTTGTCATCGGAATTGGTACCTCTTAGAATTTCGTCTAATAAAACAAAAGCGGGTTGGCGCTCTAATTCATCCATTATTTGTTTCAGACGCTTGATTTCGGCAAAGAAATAGGATTCGCTATCCGACAAAGAATCGGCGAGTCGCATCGAAACCAAAACGGGCATTGGATGTGCATTTGCTTTTGTAGCGCAAACTGCTGCTCCCATTCCTGTTAAGACCATATTGATTCCCAAACTTCTCAGAAAAGTACTCTTGCCCGACATATTCGAACCCGTCAAAATCATAAATGATTGAGGTTGAAAATCGATGTCATTACCTACCCTGCTTTTTTTAGATAATAAAGGATGACTTAAATTCGAGAATGAAATTTCGTAATTGGTATTCAATTCTGGGAAGACAAAATCAGGATTGTTGTAAGATACATTTGCTAAACTGTTGAGCATTTCAAATTCGCCAATTACTTTTAGCCAATCTTCTAGTACTACTGTGTGTTGATTTTTCCATACAATCAACACTTTAAATATATGCAGATTGTATAAAAATGTTCCGTTGAATAGCACTCCTGTTATTAAATTTTGAATCGTATCCATACTCGAAAACAAACTGGCTAACTGTTGGAGATGAACACTTGCCTTATCCTTTTGATAAGTCAACTGCTTTTGCAAATGGATTAATTTCTCTGCTTTAAAATCTTCTTTTTCGATTATTTGAAGCAATAATCCGTAGTGCGAAATGATTTTATCAATATTCGAAGAATGGGCGATTTCGAGTTGGATTCTTTTCATAAATCGACCCAAAAAACCAAGATTGAATACAAAAATAAGACTCAATACCTTTAGAAAAAACGAATTAGAAGTACTCCAATAAGCTACTGCAAAACCCAGGAAAAGGACTGGTGAAAGAATCAAAATTCCAATTATTACTTTTGATAATGGGGTGCTGTTGCTTTTACTCCATTTCAATATTGTTTCATAGGCTTGCTTGGTATCCTGACTTATTTTGGCCAAAGCCAAAAACTCCTGACGCCAATCTAATTTAGCGGTCAATTCCTTAATTGCTTCCTGATTGAGAATGATTTCTTCATTCGGGAGTAATCGGACACATTGTTGGGCTAATGTTTTCTTGCCTATATAAGTGGCGGTTCTGTTGTAATTCTGAAATAAAGAATGATTTCCAAAAATATCTAAATCATACCCATAAGGATGGTGAAAATCAATAAACTCTTCCCCATTTTCAAAAGGCAGTTTGTTGTTTTCTAAGTAATCCATTTCGTTGGTATTAATGGAAATAAGCGCTTCCAGCCTTTTTATTTGAAAAAGCAACTTGGTATGAAACCGCATCAATACTATAAAGGCTATCAGAAAAAAGATGGAAAGAGACAAAAACAAGTAGTTGCTTTCCTTAATGTGATAAAAACCAAAAACTAAAAATAGAACAATACTCAACAATCGAAGCAAACTGATTGTGTTGTATTTGGTTTTGGTTTTAATTAATCCCTGTAAATAGTTGCCGCTTCTAGATTTATATATTTCCATTTTTATTGAATAATATACAAATGTAAGGATTGAGAAGAATAAGTTGACAGTACTATGGCTTTCAATTATTTTAAAATAGAAACTTATTCAGATTTAGTACCTTTGCCCCCAATACGAAATACTATGTTACATAACGATTCTATAGTGGCACTTGCCACACCTTCAGGCGCTGGAGCTATTGCCATTATTCGGATTTCTGGCGAGGAAGCCATTACCATAGGAAATACGGTTTTTAAATCCATTAAAAACAAAGATTTGACCCAGCAAAAATCACATACTTTGCATTTGGGTCATATTATCGATAATCAGAAAACCTTGGACGAGGTTTTGGTTTCCATTTTCAAAGGACCAAATTCTTATACCGGTGAAAACACCATCGAAATTTCCTGTCACGGTTCGACCTATATTCAACAACAAATTATACAATTACTACTTCGAAATGGCTGCCGAATGGCCAATCCAGGCGAATTTACGCTTCGAGCTTTTTTAAACGGAAAACTCGATTTGTCCCAAGCCGAGGCCGTAGCCGATTTAATTTCTTCGGATAACGAAGCTTCCCACCAAATTGCTATGCAGCAAATGCGTGGCGGTTTCTCTAACGAAATTGCGAAACTGCGGGAAGAACTATTGAACTTTGCTTCGCTAATCGAGCTCGAACTGGACTTTGCCGAAGAAGATGTTGAATTTGCCGACAGAACCCAATTTCACGAATTATTGAATCGGATTGAGTTTGTTTTGAAACGGTTGATTGACTCGTTTGCTGTGGGGAATGTGATCAAAAATGGAATTCCTGTGGCGATTGTGGGTGAACCAAATGTGGGAAAATCAACGCTTTTGAATGCTTTGTTAAACGAAGAACGCGCCATAGTTTCACACATTGCAGGAACAACTAGAGACACAATTGAAGACGAATTGGTTATTGGTGGCATCGGTTTTCGATTTATAGACACGGCTGGCATTCGAGAAACGGAAGACCACATAGAAAGGATTGGTATTCGTAAAACTTTCGAAAAAATAGAGCAAGCTCAGGTTATTTTATATTTATTGGACAGTGTTCAGTATTCAGTAAATAGTGTTCAGTTTAGTATCGAAATCGAAAAAATTAAAAATCAGTTTCCGTTGAAACCCTTAATTATTGTCGTAAACAAAATAGATTTACTTTCTGAGGATCAAATTAATGTGCTACAAGAAAAACTTACAACGCACAGCGTACGACTTATAATCATATCCGCTAAAAACAATATTGGAATCGACGCGCTGAAAAACCAATTGCTATCGTTTGTAAATACGGGTGCTTTGAGAAACAACGAAACTATTGTGACCAATACGCGTCATTATGATTCTTTATTGAAAGCCTTAGACGAAATTCAAAAAGTAAAATACGGACTGCATACCAACCTTTCCAGTGATTTGATGGCTTTGGACATTCGAGAAGCTTTGTATCATTTTGGTATGATTACTGGGCAAGTTACAAATGATGAACTTTTGGGGAATATTTTTGCCAACTTTTGTATCGGCAAATAAATAAACATTTTATGATAAAAAAAAACACTTTTCTAAGACAATATAAAACTCAATAAAACGACAATAAAAGAAGGCTCCTTTAAAACTTTAAATTTTAAAAGAGCCATTATTTTTACCAAAACAACAAGAACTATTCTTTTTCCTCTATTTCTTCTTTGTTCAAATGCCAAATGATTTCAGCGATAAGCCCTGTCCATCCTGTTTGATGATTGGCGCCTAACCCTTTGCCTGTATCTCCATCGAAATACTCAAAAAACAAATGATTTTTATTGAAAAGTTCATCCTTTTGGAATTTTTCATATTCGCCATACATTGGAATTTTCTTTTCAGCGTCTGGAATAAAAAGGTCTAATAATCGCCTAGCAACGCCTTTCGAAGCTTCTTTAAGATTCATTTCATTTCCAGAATTGGTTGGAAACTCAACTTTAAATTCTTTGCCATAGTAGTTGTGGAATTTTTCTAAAGAGTCCAAAATCAGATAATTCATTGGAAACCAAATTGGCCCTCTCCAATTAGAATTACCGCCAAACATATCCCCTGTGGCTTCGGCTGGCGTATAATCTACTTGAATAATACCTCCATCATGTTTAAATTTATAAGGGTTATTTTTATGGTATTTTGACATCGAGCGCACTCCAAAATCAGATAAAAATTCCTCCTCGTCAAACATCCGCTTGAGAATCATTTTCATCCTATGTCCTCTAAGCGTCGAGAGTAAACGGGTTTCTCCCTCACCGTGAACAAACCAACTAGAGACTAAATTAGCTAAGTCTGGACGATTTTTCAAAATCCACTCTACTCGACGCTTGAATAAAGGTAGTTTTTCCAGTAAGTCAGGTGTCAATACTTCCACAGCAAATAGCGGAATTAAACCTACCATCGAACGGATTTTTAACAATTCGGCATCACCATTTGGTTTGTGAAGCATATCATAATAAAACTCGTCTTTTTCATCCCAAAGACTTATATGATTGTCTCCCAAAGATTGCATTGCTCCAGAAATATGGAGAAAATGCTCAAAAAATTTAGAAGCCATGTCTTGATATACCGGATTTTTTAGTGATATTTCACATGAAATTCTTAACATATTTAAGCAATACATCGCCATCCACCCTGTACCATCGGCTTGCTCTAGGTGTCCTCCTGTTGGCAAATCATAGGAACGATCAAAAACTCCAATATTATCCATTCCGAGGAATCCACCTCCAAAAATATTATTCCCATTTTCATCTTTCAAATTCACCCACCACGTAAAGTTGAGTAGTAATTTGTGGAAAATTCGTTCTAGAAAAATGGTATCCCCAACCCCTCCATTAGCCTCTTTGTCTATTTCATAAACTTTCCAAGTGGCCCAAGCATGAACAGGTGGATTCACATCCGAAAATGACCATTCATAAGCTGGAATTTGCCCATTCGGGTGCATATAGTATTCCCTAAGAATGACTAATAATTGTCTTTTTGCAAAATCGGGATCCAATCTTGCCAAAGGCAAGGTATGAAAAGCCAAATCCCAAGCAGCGAACCAAGGATATTCCCATTTATCGGGCATTGAGAGAATGTTAGAGGTATACAAGTGCTTCCAAGTACTGTTTCTACCTTCGTTTCGTCCTCTTTCTGGTTTTGGTTTAGCTGGGTCTCCTTTTAGCCATTCATAAACATTATAATAATACCATTGCTTGGTCCAAAGCATCCCTGCATAAGCTTGTCTCTGGATGGATTTCAATTTTTCGTCCGTTACCCCTTTTTGAATTGGAGCATAAAATTCATCAGCTTCTTCAATTCTTTTTTGGAATAAGGCATCAAAATCTGCAAAGGCATCTGTGGGATTAGTATTTGTAAATCGAAGGCGATATTCTTTTTTACCTAGTGCTGGAATACTATCATCATAATGTACTGAAGCCTTTGTACCAAAAGATTCAGGATTGATACTACGCCTTTTTTTATTAATTATGTAATCATTAATACCATCTTTTGAATAAGACGATTGTGCAGGTGCTCCATATAGTTTTTCGTAGTTGGTCTTGTTGTCGCAAAACAAAATATTTTTTGCTTTTTCTGCATATAAAATAAAATGTCCTACTAATTTATGATCGACTTCTATATGTGATTTACCGACACCTTTTAGTGTAGGTTTGTCTTTGTAATTCTCATAACCCCAACTCCAAGTATTTCTGAACCAAATCGTGGGCAAAACGGTAATTGGAGCCGCTTCTTGTGAGCGGTTTTCTACAGTAACTTTGATTAAGATATCTTGTTCATCGGCTTTCGCATATTCAATAGTAATATCAAAATATTCGTCATTATCAAAAACTCCTGTGTCAATTAATTCATATTCAGGTTCAAGACGTGAACGTTTTTGACTTTCAGTAATTATTTTTTCATACGGAAATGCCTTTTGAGGATACTTATAAAGCATCTTTTGATAGGAATGTGTAGGCGTGGAATCTTGATAGTAATAAATTTCTTTAACATCCTCTCCGTGATTAGACTCGGCTGGAGTTAATCCAAAATAGCGTTCTTTCAAAATACGATCTTTATGATTCCAAAACGAAAAAGCGAAACAAATATGTTGCTTATTATCCGAAATTCCTCCAATGCCTTCTTCTCCCCATCGGTACGCTTTAGAACGTGCCATATCGTGAGTGGTGCTTCCCCATGCATAACCACTTTGTGAATAATCTTCTCTAACAGTTCCCCACTGACGATCTGTTAAATAAGGACCCCATTTTTTCCATCCTTTATTGTCGTTTCTTAACTTTAATCTTGCTTTTTCTACATTAGTTTCAGCCTCTTTTTCTGACATCTCTTTCTATTTTATTCGGACGTGCAATTTATAAAAAACGAGATTAAAAACCACTAAAGAATTGGTAAAAATTGGAAGATAAAATGAATAAAAAGGCATTAATTTCAGGATTGTTTGTCTTATTAAGAAAAATTTAAAAATAATTATATAAAAATTCTAACCGAGATAATTATAATTGTAATGAACCTAACCAATAAGATTCCCTAATTATTAATTAATCTATTATTGATATTAACTTTACACTATAAATCAGTACAATGATTCTGCTTATGAATTGTTTTTTATAGTAAATTTGTAAATCTTATTTTGTTTAAATAATAATTAAAAAGTAAAATTATGGGATTTTTTTCAGCATTAATAGGCAATGCAGGAGCAGTGAGCCAAGAAAGTTTAGTCAAAGACTATGGCAAATTATTAATAGAAGGCGAAGAAATAGAATTGGGTTTCAAACTCATTCGCGATGTATTTATCTTCACTACCAAGCGTCTGATTTTGATAGAAAAACAAGGTTTAACTGCCAGCAAGATTGAATACAAATCCATTACTTATAAAAGCATCTCCAGATTTAGTATTGAAACGGCGGGCACTTTCGATCTTGACGCTGAACTTAAAATTTGGGTTTCAAGTGAAACTCATCCAAGTATTGTGAAACAATTTAACAAATCGGTAAATGTTTATGACGTTCATATGGTTTTGGCGTCTCACGTTTTGGCGTAAGTTAATATCCAACGTCTATTCGAAACATTCTACATTTATTGTAAATGCAAATCAAGGTTAAAATTTATAACCTATTGATTTTTAAAGTCTATTGATTTTTAGAACAGCCCTACGAGGTTTTAAAAACCTCATAGGGGTTAAGGCTTAATGTCGTAATAATACTTTAAAATTAAAAAAAGGTTTTAATAAAGAAATTTTTCTCATCAATCGTGATATATAATTTCTACTTTTTTGCAATTTATTCTTTCTCGTAACGTTCCATTTCACGGTCATAAAAATCATTGGCAAGCAAAATCAAACCTTCCATTTCAGCATTGAGTTCACCTTCGTCAAGGTCTTCGGCTTCTTCCATAAATTCGACCTCATCGTCTTTAAGATTGATGATGAATCTAGGATAATCAAGGTGAATGATGAAAATATCTTCAGGAAAATCGGTATTGTCGCCAAGTAAAAATTTTGGTAATTCCATTTTATGTTTGTGGTTTATGGTTTATAGTTTGTGGTTTGTTGTTCAGGGTTGATCAACAAACCACAAACTACAAACCGTTACTATTTATCTGACAAAATTACTGGTGCACTTCCTTTTCCCATAAAAATAATTTTAGTATTGGGTGAAGTTGCGATTTCTTTTTGTGCTTTTATTTGTTCGTATTGCAATTGTTTATCGGTTAATCCAGAGGAAATTATCCTTTGATAATCAGCGATACCTTGCGCTTCTACTCGTTTTCTTTCGGCTTCTTGCTTTTCTTTTTGAAGTACAAAAGTCATTTTCTGGGCATCTTGTTCCGCATTGATTTTACTTTCAATAGTAGCTTTTACAGATGCTGGAAGATTGATGTTTCGAATTAACAATTGCTCTAAAACCAATCCTCTTGCTTTAAAATCTTCTTCAATACTTTTAAAAATTCGTTGCTGAAATTCGTTTCTTTTGGTTGAATACAAAGCAACGGCGTCATAATAAACAGCATTGTCACGAATCCGGGTTCTAGTTACTGGACGAACAATTTTATCGGTATAATTGACCCCAATTTGTTTAAAAATCTTAGGTGCATCGGTAGGCGTAATTTTATACAAAACCGTTAAATCAATCACCACTTCTAGTCCATCATTCGACAAAACTCGAATAGCATCATCGCCCTCTTGAGCTCCTTCATTGTGAACAGCAGACATGGTGTAATTTTGAGTTTGAATATCAAAATCGGTTACATCCAAAAGCGGGTTAATCAAATGCAATCCACTTTCGAGAACATCTGGCTGAACGCTTCCATAAAGCGACTTCACTCCTACTTTTCCGGCATCAATCTGCTTGAACATGGAGGAAAAAATTCCCAACACGATCACTAAAATTCCGATATTTCTAATTGTTCCTGAAAACTTAAACAATGGATTGCTTGCATTGCTTTTTAAAGCAAAACTTAGAATCAGAAATATAACCCCAATAATAATTAATAGTATCATTTTTTAAAATTTAATTTGTTGAACAATTAGACGAGATCTTACAGCGGAAGTTACACCGTTTTAAGCAAAAACTTAAACTTTTACAAGTTTTCGAATGCCAATTTTTTAGTCAATCTCGCAAAGCGAATATACAAAAATAAAGCGGCCGATGTTAATCCACACAAAAGCCCAATCCAGATGCCAGTAGCGCCCAAATCAGTATGTTTTCCTAGATAATACGAAATGGGAAATCCTACTATCCAATAGGCCACAAAAGTAATATACATTGGAATTTTTACATCTTGCAAACCTCTTAACGCTCCCAAAACCACCACTTGAATTCCATCCGAAATTTGGAATACAGCAGCCACCAAAAGCAATTTGGAGGCAATAACTATTATTGCTGCATTATCCAATTGTTGCGATGCATCGGACATATTCAAAAACAAATGCGGAAGGAAATTATGCGAAATCACGAAAACAATTCCAAAGAACATTTCGACCATAATGGCCAATAAAAAAATCGAACGCGCCACGGTGATTAATTGCTTGTACTCTTTCATCCCTTTGGAATGACTTACCCTAATCATCGCCGCCACGCTAAAACCCATTGCTACCATAAACGTAGAGGAAGCTAATGTCAACGCAATTTGGTTTGCTGCCTGACTGTTTTTTCCAAGCGAACCCGAAAGCCAAATTGCCGCCGTGAACAAAGTTACTTCAAACAACATTTGCATCGCCGAAGGAAAACCAAGATTAATGATTTTTTTCAAGATGGATTTCTTGATTTCTTTGAAAGTAAAATTCTTAAAATAAGTACTGAAAGCAGCATGATATCGAAGGATATAGTGCATAAAAACCACCATCATAATTCTGGAAATGACGGTTCCCAAGGCAGCTCCCAAAATTCCCAGTTTTGGAAAACCCCATACCCCATAAATCAATACATAATTAAAAAAAACGTGAACAACATTGGCTAAATAAATCGCATACATCGAATATTTCGTTTGCGACAAACCATCAGCAAATTGCTTATATCCTTGAAAAACAATAACCGGAATCAACGAAAAAGCCACCCAATCAATATAAGGAGCAGCCAAATCGACAACCGCTGCGGGTTGGTTCATCAAATTCATTATTGGCTTTGCCAAAACAATCATAATAAAAATCGCAATGCCTAAAAGTGTACACAACAACAAACCGTGGTGAAAAGTAGTTCGGATTTTTTTTTCGTCTTTCTCAGCGTCGGCTTCTGCAATCAAAGGTGTTATGGCAGTTGAAAATCCAATCCCCAAGGACATGCCAATAAAAATAAAACTATTGCCTAAAGAAACCGCCGCCAACTCGGTAGAACCAAGGTTTCCGACCATAAAATTATCAACAATTCCTATCAAAGTATGTCCCAGCATTCCTAGAATTACTGGGAAAGCCAATCGTACATTATAGGAGAACTCTCTGGTGTATTGGGAAAAATTCAATTTCGTTTATTTGGACGGCAAAGGTAACGAGAACGAATTGATTCTATCCATAGATTTTCAATAATAAAGACAACTTTAGTGGTAGCAATCCAAAAATTATATAACAAACTAGGTTAATTCTATAATAATTTCGAAAGGTAGCTCACGTACTTTTGCACCGTTAAAAAAACACAAAACGAAAATTAAACTTATGAAAACTACAAAAAAAATTACATTGGTATTGGTATTAGCGATCTCAATGCTATTCGTTACTAATTCGAATGCACAAGACACGAAAGCAGCAACAAATTATGATCAAGGATTCCGTTTAGGAGTTGGTGTAAATGCAGGATACGCTGCGCACGATCCTTATAAATTGACTTTAGGTGCTGATGCAAGAGTGCAATACGACTTGTCAAAAAGATATTCTGCTACGCTGACGACCGGATTTACAAATCTTTTTGTAAGCAAAGTAGATGGATCTGATGTAGGGTTCATTCCTGCAAAATTAGGTTTTAAAGCCTTTATTTGGAACGATGAATTTTATGTGATGGGCGAAGCTGGAGCGGCTTTTGCGGTGACAAATGGTTATCACAAAACCTCGTTGCTTCTAGCGCCAAGTATTGGCTATGCTACAAAATATGTCGATATTTCCTTGCATTACGAGTTCTATAATGACTTTGCACGATTGAACAATAATGGTAGTTTAGGCAAAGGTGTGGGCCAAGTTGGCGTGCGTTTGGCTTACGGTTTCCAATTGTAAAAATTATAAATTCTTGAAAAATGCGCTGAACTTCAGCGCATTTTTTTTTTTGGAAATAATTTTCATTATGAGGGTACAATAATTCTAAGCACTTTATTTTTTAGGAATCGTTCTTTATTTACCCCGATTACACCTATACAATAAACTAGTATAGCAAAATTTAAAAACACATATAGTACAATCGCTTTATGAATGTTGTTGCTGCAGCTATTTTAAGGGAATCTGCACATTGTAAGAATGTCCCAGCGTTTCGTTTACCGCACAAAGCAAGGCCACTAGTTTGCCATTTTCGAAGAACAACTGGGGCCTTTCCAACGCTTCCAGTTTATTTGTGGTACCATCCTCCCATTTAATATTCAAATCGGATACCAGCGGATGTTTGGCTAGTTTCCAATCTAGGCCATCAAGAGAATAAAAAAGCACCAGACTGCGGCCTGCACTGGTAAACGCACCTTTCATATCTTTTACAATGGCATAATAGCAATTGTCCTGGTACCAAACATACGGATCCTCTGCCGGAAAGTCTGCATTTTCAGCCGTAAAAATGGGTTTGTTTTGTTTTACAAATGGACCTTCTGGTTTTTCAGCAATGGCCGTGAGATGTACAACCGTACCGCCAAATGGCTGCGGTTTTTGACGGGCAACTGCTTTGTAAACCATTAGGAAACGCCCATCAGGCATTTGAGTTACTGAGGGATTGGCAACCATCTGTGCATCTAGTGCTGTAGTATCTTTTGAAATAGCAATGATGGGCTGATTGAACTGTTTCCACGGCCCGTTTGGGTCATCAGCAATAGCAACACCTATGCGCTGGTTGTTGCGATGTGTCCAGTTTAGTTGGGGACTGGTAATTTTACCATCTCCAAAATTACCCGTGTAGTAGAGATAATATTTTCCGTTGAAAAAATGAACGGTCGGATTGTGCGTGTACATTCCATCCCAGTAGTCACCTCCCCTATGTGGCAAAGCAACATCTTTAAACACAAACGGGCCAAATGGCGAATCAGAAACGGCGTGAGCAACCTCTGAACTAGTCACCCAAGCCATCATTCCATACTTACGTGGCCATCGCGAATAGAAAAGGTGGTATTTATGGTCAATATGCGACTTTACTAGCGTTCCACACCAAATATACTCGGTGTCGCTACTGAATTTTGCAGTCATTGGTATGGGTTGAATCATACTGTTGAGGTTTAAATCCTGCGCCCTGACAGGCACTATCCCAAGTAATAAAGCATTAAAAATTAATACCGCTGTTTGTAATGTAACGAAGTCTTTCATACTTATTAACTAGTATGGTTTTGAAAAAATTAATGCAAAAATTAATATTTTAATTGTAAATCAACACAGTATCTTCCGGGACTATACTCTCGTAAATGGGCACGGATTGCAAATCCGCGCTATCGGGGCAGAAGTTATTGTATTTTTACATCGAATCTTCCATTTTTTAATTCTAGTTTATTGTTGTTTATGTCAAATACATCTCCCGAAAATGTTCCTGAAATTATTTTACTAACGAAATCTAATTTTGTAATGTAAACATTAAAACTATTTGCTCTTGAATAAAATTGCTGTTGTACTGAACCGTTTATTTCTTTACCAATATATATTCGTGGGGTTGTTGGATAACCAACTGTCTCGTCCTAAAATAAGTTTACATATTTATACTTAATCCTAAAATAGATTTACAACTCATTTTTAGTCCTGTTATTGGTTTACAATAATAGGACTTTTTACATAATAATTCTTCCATAATTTTTCAGTTTTTATATTAT
>NZ_JANPFL010000119.1:0-27643 GCF_031423415.1 Flavobacterium sp. | reverse complement strand
GGAAATAAATGAATATATAAATTATTACAATAATGACAGAATCAAGTCAAATTTAAACAAAATGAGCCCGATACAATATCGAACTCATTATTATCAAAATTAATTATAAATTTGTCCAAACTTTTGGGTTCAGTCTATTTCAGGGGTGTTTTTTTGTTTTATGTCGATAAAACAAAACAAGAATTGTATAGAAGATTTATTTTGAGTACGTTAGCCTCTGTAAAAAATAAGAAACTCATCCTATGAACGATCTTTGTACATTATATAAATCGCAACGCAGCAAGGCAAAAGAAGTTTTAGAACTACTAGAAAAACAAAGAGATGAAATAAATGACAAGCTAAAACTGAATGAATCTAGTGCTATTTTGCATAAAGAACTTAGAACAGTAAATTTAGATATTAAAATTACCATAAATGAAATTGATCACGCTGAATACAATATTCAGGAATGTGAATCAAAAGACTCTTCTATTTTGAACTAATCGGTCCATTTTTTATTCTTGCAAATCTGTATTGATTGTATTGATAAGCTATTTCTTTTCTGTATCAAATAACATTTTTTCCAACTAATTATTCCCATATTAATTATAACAAAAATTTAAGTTATAAAATTATAGATATTTTAATAATTTAAATACTTTTGCTGACTTAAATCATTTAACTAATTTATAATGAAAAAATTAATTTTATTACTGTCCGCTACTGTTTTTTTAATTTCTTGTAGCAAAACCAAGTACACCATATCTGGAACAGCAACAGGAATTGAAAACGGTAAAACCATAATTTTAGAATCGCAAGATGCTGCTGGGATGGGATTAATACCAATTGACACAGTAAAAGTAGAAAACGGAAAATTTGAAATAACGGGAAAATCCATAGAACCTTCTTTTCACATGTTGCAAGTTGAAGGAGTGCAAGGAAAATTCCCATTTATACTAGAAAACGGAGATATAACTATCGTAATTAACAAGGATAGTATCAACAAATCTAAAGTTTCAGGCACATACAATAATGATGAATTTGTAAAATTCAATGAAGAGCTTATGGTTATTCAAAAAGAGTTGATGAATTTTCAAAAGAAAAATACCCCCGTGATGACGCAAGCTCAACAAACTAATGATACAGCGACAATCAACAAATTAATGAAGGAATATAGCACTCTTCAAGAAGGTGTAAATGCTCAATCTAAAAAGAAATATGATACTTACGCTGAAACTCATCCTAAATCTTTCATCAGCGTGTTGATTATACAAGGAATGTCTAATGATCCATCGATTGATATTCAAAAAATTGAAAAAATGTATGCTGGTCTTGAGGAGTCTTTAAAAAAGACAAAACCAGGTAAAGCGATTGAGTTAAAAATCAAAGAAAGAAAAACACCATCTGTTGGAGCTAGTGCAGCACCACCAGTTCAAGCTCCAGCAAGTAAATGAAGTTCTAATTTTTCAGCAAAAAATCCAGAAGGTAAAATCGTTAGCTTGAAAGAAAGCTTAGGAAAAGTAACTATTGTAGATTTTTGGGCCTCTTGGTGCGGTGATTGCCGCGCTGAAAACCCAAATATGGTAGCTTTATACAAAGAGTTTCATACTAAAGGATTGAACATAGTAGGAGTGTCTTTAGACAAAGATGCATTGAAATGGAAACAAGCTATCGCTAAAGACAAGTTGACTTGGACTCAGGTTTCGCACTTAAAATTTTGGGCTGAGCCGATTGCAATTCAATATGAAGTGCAGGTATTACCTTCAACTTTTATTCTTAATGCTTCGGGAGAAATAATCGCAAAAAATTTAAAAGGCAAAGAACTTCGGTCAACAATTGCATCGCTATTGTCTAAATAATTGCTAGATAAAGATCAATAAAAAAATCTCCTTCGTGGAGATTTTTTTTATTTTATTCAATTCCAACGTATTAAAAATCAATTTAAAATTAAGTTCTAATAATGTTTGGAAACCTAAAAACTGTTTTTATATTTGCAACCGCTTAGCCTGATAACAATAGGTTTCGGGGAGATACTCAAGCGGCCAACGAGGGCAGACTGTAAATCTGCTGTGTGAACTTCGCAGGTTCGAATCCTGCTCTCCCCACGAATAAATATATCAATGAAGAAAAACGCCAAGTTCACTTGAGCGTTTTTTTGTTTGATATATTTTCAAAACGTAGCTTTGCAGGAAGGACGAAGTCAATCCTGCTCTCACCACAAAAAATAACACATTTTTAAGAAGTTCGCTTCATTAAAAATGTATTTTTAATTTTATAAAAGGTTTACTTTTTTAAAATCATTGAACATAATCTGTTAATTTAGGAATTCGTTTTAGTCATTGTAAATTAGAAAATTTATCACAAAAAAAGTCCTGAAGATTTCAGAACTTATTTGATTTAATTCAGTTTATGCAACAATTTAATCCAATACAAAACTCACACTTACATTTGACGTGATTTCTATTTCTCCGATAGCTAAGGTTTCTTTTGGAGTCGATTCGTCCATAGCCATTGATGCTTTCATTGCATACATTCTCGGCGGTGGAATATAACTTTGTGAATTATCTGATATCACTATTGCTTTACCCACTTTTTGCCCTAAAACAGAAACAAAATCTTCAGCTTTTGCTTTTGCATCTTTAATAGCCAATTTTCGGGCATCGGACTGCAATTGTAGCATTTTTGAAGATTTGAATTCTACGTTGTCAATTCTGTTAATTCCTTCATTAACCAACCCTTCCATCAAAGTATCGTATTTGGATAAATCTTTCAATAATATTTGCAATGTTTGAGTAGCAATATAACTGTGTTTCTTTTTTTCGTAATCATAATTTGGGTTTAAAGAAACTCTTTGCGTTTGGTAATCTTCTTTAGCAATAGTCGATTTTTTGATGAATTTCAAAATAGCATCCATCTTTTTGTCGTTTTCCAGCTTTACATCATCGGCTTTTATGCCTTTGGATTCCAACGAAATCGAAATTAAAGCCTGATCTGGTGCAATTTTTACTTTTCCTTCTCCAGACACATTAACCATTGGAATTTGTTTTAGTTCTTGCGCATAAGACGTTGCCATAAATAACAAGGCAAGCATCAATAGTGTTTTTTTCATTTTTAAAAGTTTAGATTATTTTCAAATTTTGTATTCAAATCTTGTGCCAATTATAGTTTCCCGAATTTCGTTAGAACAAAAAGAATTACAATTGGAATTAACAAAAGCAACACCATAAAGGTATTTTCTGTAAGCATTGATGGTTCTTTTATAATTGTAATTAAATATCCTCCAATTGCGCCTCCAAAATGAGCCGTATGACCAATATTGTCATTTTTGGCTTTCATTCCATAAATAGAATACAATAAATAGCCGATCCCAAAAAGATAGGCAGGAATAGGAATTACATAAAACAACCCCAACATCATATCCGGTTGCAATAAAATTGCCGAATAAATAATTCCAGTCACTGCTCCTGATGCGCCAATGGCACGATAACTGTACTCATTTTTGTGCATTAATAGCGTCAACAAACTACCAGAAGCAAGGCTAACCATATAAATCAAGAAAAGAGAAGCCTCTCCAAAGTAGTTTACCACAACAGGTGAAAACATATAAAGAGTGAACATATTGAAAAATAAATGCCCGATATCTGCATGCAAAAAACCAGAAGAAAACATTCGGATTTGATCACCAGTTCTTATACTGCCAATGTGAAATTCATATTTTCGAAAAAACTGTAAATCATTAAATCCTTTATAACTAAATAAAACAGTCACGACAATAATTAAAATGGTGCTCATAAATAATTTTGATGTTTTTAAAAATGTAAATCTAATTAATATTTATGGTTATAATATGCATCAAGAGTTCTAAACTAAGGATTGAACGATTTATTTGAATTATATTTGTCGAAAATATTTAGTTGATGCGTTTAATCAGTTACCTTATTGTTTACCCATTTTTATGGTGCATCTCGATGTTGCCGTTTCGATTATTGTATCTGCTTTCTGATTTTGTATATCTCATCGTTTATTATATCATTGGTTACCGAAAAGCAACGGTTCGTGAAAACTTAGCATTGGCACTGCCTAAATTATCAGACGCAGAACGATTAATTATAGAAAAAAAATCTTTCCGACATTTGTGCGATATGTTCTTAGAAATGATTAAAACAATGACCATTTCGAAAAAAGAAATTGGTGAGCGTTTTTCATTTACCAATCTCGAAGTATATCAAAAAGTAGAAGAACAAAATAAAAGTATTGCAATGATGATGGCGCATTATGCCAGTTATGAATGGGCAATTTCGATGAATGCTTATGTAACATTTAGCGGATACGCCATTTATAAAAAAATTGCGAATCCCTATTTTGATAAACTCGTTCGCAATATTCGATCTCGATTTAAAGCCTATCTCATTACTACCAAAGAAACCGTTCCTACAATTATAAATAACAAAAAAAATAATCTTCTTTCAATTTATGGATTTGCGAGCGATCAATCTCCTAAGGTTGAATCCGCTTTTCATTGGCAAAAATTTATGGGCATTGAAGTCCCCGCTCATACTGGAGCCGAAATGTTGTCGAAAAAATATGATATGAATGTTGTCTTTTTGAAAGTGAAAAAAGTAAAACGGGGCTATTATCAAGCAAACTTTGAAATTCTTTCGGAAAATGCTCAAAATGTACCCGATTACGAAATCACTGATCAATTTCTGAAACTAGTAGAACAACAAATCTATGAAGCTCCAGAATATTATCTTTGGACTCACAAACGCTGGAAACACAAGAGATAGTTTGAAGATTCAGATGGCAGATTTCAAGTGGCAGATTTACTAAAATTACACATATTGCTTTATTCTGGTTGGCATTAGTATTTACAAGACCTTTTGGAGCAACCTATGGAGATTTACTCCCGAAACCATTAGAAAAAAGAGGATTGAATTTTGAAACTATTGAATCATCTTCAGTATTATTTGTGATATTGTCAGTTTTGATTAGTATTTCAATGGTAAAAATCAAACAGAATGAAATACGTTTACAATAAAAAACCCTTTCAGAAAATTAATTCCAAAAGGGTGATTCGTCTAAAAATTAGTCTTTAAATCCCCACTACTGCCCTAATTTCAGCAATAATTCTCAATGCTAAACCATCGGCTTTTTCTTGCGTTGCCGCTTCGGTATAAATACGAATAATCGGTTCAGTATTTGATTTGCGAAGGTGCACCCAATTTTCGGCAAAATCAATTTTCACCCCATCAATCGTAGTAATGTTCTCGTTTTTGTATTTCTCTGTCATCGCTATCAAAATCCCATCAACATCAATTTGTGGTGTCAATTCGATTTTATTTTTGCTCATATAGTATTCTGGATACGAAGCTCTCAAAGCCGAAACACTCATTTTCTTATTGGCTAAATGGGTCAAAAATAAAGCCACTCCTACCAAACTATCACGTCCATAATGCAATTCAGGATAAATAATTCCTCCGTTTCCTTCACCACCGATGATGGCATTATTTTTCTTCATTAATTCCACTACGTTCACCTCGCCTACTGCGCTGGCTTCATAATTTCCGTTATGCGAATTCGTTACGTCACGCAAAGCTCGTGACGAAGACATATTCGAAACCGTATTGCCTGGAGTTTTCCCCAAAACATAATCGGCACAAGCCACCAAAGTATATTCTTCGCCAAACATTTCGCCGTCTTCGCAAATGAATGCCAAACGATCGACATCGGGATCAACCACAACACCTAAATCGGCTTTTTCTTTGACTACCAATTCTGAAATATCAGTCAAATGTTCTTTCAAAGGTTCTGGATTATGAGGAAAATGTCCGTTAGGTTCACAGTATAATTTTATGACTTCAACGCCCATTAATTCTAATAATTTTGGAATAATAATTCCTCCAGATGAATTTACACCATCAACAACTACCTTAAATTTTGCAGCTTTTACCGCATCAACATCAACCAAAGGCAAGTTCAACACCTCATCAATATGAATGTCCATATAAGCGTCATTTATAGTGATTTCGCCTAAATCATCCACTTCCGAAAAGTCGAAAGCTTCGGCTTCGGCAATTTGGAGAATTTTTTCCCCTTCGATTCCATTCAAGAATTCCCCCTTTTCATTCAATAATTTCAAGGCATTCCATTGTTTTGGATTGTGCGAAGCCGTTAGAATAATTCCGCCGTCGGCATTTTCTAATGGAACAGCAACCTCAACAGTTGGAGTTGTTGAAAGTCCTAAATCGATAACATCAATTCCCAAACCTATCAAGGTATTAACAACCAAATTATGAATCATTGGGCCAGAAATACGGGCATCTCTTCCTACCACTACTTTCAATTTTCTTCCCGCTTCTAACTTCCCGCTTCCCGCTTTTAGCCAAGTTCCATAAGCCGAAGCAAATTTTACAGCATCAACTGGAGTTAGATTATCCCCTACTTTTCCACCAATAGTTCCTCGAATTCCAGATATAGATTTTATTAAAGTCATTTGATTTTAGATTTTAGATTTTAGATTGCTTCGCCAGTTCGCTCTTTGGACTCGTGTGCAGATTTTAGATTTCAGAAAAGCACAAATATAATAATTGATTAGTGATATTTGTATAATCTTTTTGCGGTTTCAACAATACTATTTTTGGCGGCAAGATTAACAAAGCCTGAGTAAGAAATCGATGTTGTTTGGCAAATGGTTTTCTTTATTTAACAAATATTTTAATTGCTTTATAATTTTCTATTTTGACAAAATAAATTCCACTAAGTAATTTTAAATTCATTTTGGAATTATCAATCAAATAGCTGTTAACAATTCTGCCACTAACATCATATATTCTAAGTGTTTTGTTGTAAAATTTATTTATAGTTCCAAAATTTAAGGTGTTGTTTAAATAATCAAAATAAAATAAACTTTCTATTTCATTATTGATATCATTCGTTGATAGAGCACTATTAGATTCATAACATCCTAAATCAACTGTTGTACCTTGAATTCTGTTAGTATTATTTAAATCTAAATTATACAAAGCATTAACAAAACTGTTATTACCAACATTTATACAAGGAGAATTGCTAGCTAAATTATAATCAAAAGTATTTGCATCAAAATTTAAATTTAATGTTGGGTTTGGATTAACAAACAAAGGATTTGAGTTCATTATTGCAGTTCCACCTAAATAACCATTTTCTATAAGACAATTAGCAACAGTATGACCTAAAGTCAATTGTCGGCCTAAATAGGGTGTGTTTCTATAAATTATACAATTTCTTACTTTATAATAGGGTTTATCCAATTTAATTATTTCACTTTGAATCGTATTTGTGTAAATGTTATAATTGTTCACTATCGTACAATTTACCATTTCAAAATCCTCAGTTGTATCATTTGCATAATGATTTACGTACAATAAATTTGCAGTGAAATCATTTACAGTATTGCCTATAAAGTAGGAGTTTACTATTGTAGCTTTGTAAAAAGTATCCAAAGAAATGATGTTTACTTGTGATGTGTTATTGGTAAATTCACATTGGTCTATAATTAAATTTTGATAAGGAGAAGTGTTTGCCAAACAAGCACCAATGCGACTTGTATTACCAATGAATTTCGTTTTTTTAATAGTCAAAGAGGAGTAATTTCCATCATTCAGTGTGTAAATTGCTCCGCCATCACCTCCTGATGTTGTTTGATTGTTTCTAAACTCACAATCTTCGATAGTCATTTTAGATTGTCTTATGTATATCGCACCTCCATAAGTAGCAGCTCTATTGGAATAAAAATAGCAGTTATTTACAAAAAGATTACCACTTAATGAATTACTATAACTAATGGCACCACCTCTATAACTGGCATCACTACTGTTGCCATTACTAATTCTAAAACCATCTAAAATGATATTTGATGTTATATTATTACCTCTAATAATATTGTAAGTATTGTCATTAACTTCGCCCGTTTGTCCTATATCTCCGTTTAATGTTGTTGGATTTGAGACTATATTTCTTTCAGTTAACTTAGTTTCTGTACCGGCAAAACTTCCATAAATATTTACACCATCTTTGAGAACAAATGAAACAGTCCTATCTGTTGAAGTAGTTGTTTTGTACTGTCCAGAAGCAACCCAAACATCATCACCAAAAATTACTACACTCAATGCAGTTTGTAAATCCGTGAAAGCATTATTCCAAGTCAAACCGCTACCATTACCGGTGGCAGTCGAATTTACATAATATCTTGTTGCGTAAGTATTGGAATAAAATCCAAATAATAAAAGTAAGATAAATAATTTATTTTTCATTTTGCATAATAGATTAACTGTAGGACCTTTTTTAAAATATTTGTTAACTCATTAATATCCAAAACAACCCTTCCTATATAAGCCCAAAATCGATTATATTACAGACGTTTGTTTCGCTTTATTGTTGAACAAATATATAAAAATATTCATAAAGCAATCAACAATAAACATTCGTCACACTTATATCAATTTCAAAAACAAGTGCATTATTAAAATTCATTTTCAATCGAGTATTCAACAAGTGATACAGGATTTTATAAAAGTATCATTTGATATCCTAAAAAGGTAAAACGGCCAAAAAAGAACGCTAGGGGTGCTAAGAAGTATAAAAAATACCCTGAAACGGTCTTCGGAATGCCTGAAACAATCTTCGGAATGCCTGAAACGATCTTCAGACAACTTTAAACGTTCTTCGGACAACTTTAAACGTTCTTCGGATTGCCTTAAACAATCTTCGGATAGCCTGAAAAGTTATTCGGACAACCTGAAGCTACCTTCGTGAGGTTTCAAAGAGTTGTGGTAAACATACTTTCAAGCTTTGGAAGGTTTGAGCAGCTCTTCGAGCAATTTCTTTTGCATAATAGCGTACAGTACTTTTACTATTGTTCCATTTGGATAAAAATCCTTACTTTAGTCGAATGAATTTCCTAGCCCACATCTATCTTTCGGGAGACAACGATTTATTGAAAATTGGCAATTTTATGGCCGATGGCATTCATGGAAAAAACTTTGATATCATTCTGTTGTAAAGTAGTTCAATTACCTCTTTATTTGCTACTAATTGACTTCCTGAAATGCTAGCTTTTTTAGCTTGCCATATCTTGGGCATTGACAACTTTCCTTGCGAAAGAGAATACATCCATATCAAGTCAATTGCATTGGCAAATAAGTTTAGTCTGTAAAATAGTGATGGCGTTTCAATTTCAAATCCAACTTTATTCAAAGTTCGTTCATTAAAAAAATACGATGTCCCTACTATATTTACCGTATTTGGCACAGCATCATTTTCTATTTGCGAAATAATATATAACAAACCTTGCAGATGATACGTCAATAGTGTTTTTCTAAATTCAATTCCAGCTTTGTGTTTTCTCATTACAAAGAGATAGTCAAAACTAGTGCCGCTATGTAAGTCTATCTGAACCTCGTTTGCCATATAACCAAGCAACATGGGAGAGTAATATTTATAAACACGCGTAAGTTTGAAAATTGGTGTGTTTGAAAACTGCCCAACGGGTATATACAAAAGAAAAAGTAAGCTAAACGCAGGTTGATCGTATGTCAGCTCAATTATAACAAGCGCAGGAAAAAAGCCAATTACAAGAATGAAAATTGCTTCCATCCATTGCAGAAATAAGGGTTGTTTATAAAAGTCATTCATAATTTCGAGTAATTTAAAATACTACTAATGTTCCCGTGGTAGAGCTCGTCGCGGCTTATGGAACACTTTTTTAAAAAAAACCGCTGATCGAATTTATGAAAAAGAAACGAACAATATACCGAAAACCTAGCCGTGAGTTTTAGCAAGTGTTGTCAGCAGTTTCATTTATTTCGTAAGCTCAGTTGATCTTTGACAGCCATAAAATCCATCACAATTTTTAAAAATATATGTTCTTTCAATTCCAATCATAAATTCGACATAACTTTTATTCACAAAATCGACTGAATAATACATATATGCATTTCCATCAACAATTTCCTTTTTTACAAAATTATAATTTTCAAATTCATCGATAGCCTCACCTTTTGGAGAAATATATTTACGTGATATTGTTATTGTTTTTTTATCTTCATCTACTGCGACAACGAACTCGCATTTTTTAAAAGTGTCAGCAATATCTATATAGTGTGCTATCTCTTTCTTGTCGCGTTCCCGTTCGATAATAGAAGTATAATTGAATTTTGAAATTTGCGAATATGAAATTTGTGAGAATACGATTGATAGAATTATATATTTCATAAAGATGATTTTTTAGTTGCGATTTTTGACTAGAGCTCAAGCGAACTCAACGTCCTTAAGTAAAGGGTTTTTCGAGTGCAGATTTTACGATTTAATATTATCAATTAGTGCATAATTCCATGTTTCCTTTCTATTTACTAATAACTTTTTCCTTGATCAAAAATTCTTTTACAGATGTCCACTTTATGTTCGAATAGGTATTGTTATCGTACTTTTGGAAAATAATTCTGCCTTCCATTATATCCCGCATATATTGCATCCCTTGCCAAGCTGGATAAAGTTCGTTTTTAGAAGGAGAAAAAAATCGTGTAGTTCGGATAATAAAATTCAAAAGAGAAATACCGCCAGGTCTCAATAGTTTATACTTTTTAGTGGTGAGTTCCGTAAGCAATTTTACAAAGTCGTTACAAGAAAGTCTATCGCCTGCAATTCTTAAATATCGTGGTGTGTTGTCGTCGATTGCTACTTCAGCTGTGAACTCAGCCACGTTATAAGTAGTCGTAAATTCTATGATTTGATCGGGGTTACCCCAACATAAAATACGTTTTTGTTTGAAGAGTATCAAAGGCATATCGGTGGTCAATAAATCCATAAAAGGACCATTAAAAATGGTTGTGGCTTTGATAGGCATTTTTTCAAGATACTTGTGAAATTCTCTTCTGAAATCTAAATTTCTATTTTGACCTTCTATCAAATTGGTAAAATCACTAGAGTAGTCGCTGGGTATAAATCGTTGCACATTTGCCGCAAAGGCAGCATCTAAAAATATTTTTTGAGTGTCAAGTATCGTTTCTCTTAATCCCGCCAAAGCCGATACAAAACAATGTGCTCCAATACAATGCTTTGAAATCTCAGATGGATTAGTTGTATCGACTTGAAATACTTTGACCCCTTTTTGTTCTAAGTCTTTTATTTTTTTCAGATCGGTTTCTAGACGAACAATTGCCCTCACTTCAACATCTTTAACTAGTAAGGCAGCAACAATTTTGCCACCCAAATTTCCTGTCGCACCAGCTATTACTATTATTTTTTTCATTTGCTATATTTGGTTTGTTGGTCTTTACTATTGAGTTTGGCACTATGCAATGATTATTAACATTGCGCTATTAAAGCTGCTAGCACCTTATAGAAATTTTTATGTACGAAACCGAAAAACGAATTTAGGAAAAAGAAATGAACAAGCTTGAAAAACTAGTACTGAGATTTAGGGTATTTAAGCAGCTTTGAACTTTTTAGAGTTCTTTGGCTTCTTTTAAAGCTTGTAATTCTATTTCTGCTGAAATTCTAAAATTAGTTTGTTTAATTTTTTCAAGATACGGTTTAATTGAAGGAATTATTCCTTTTAATTTGGCTTTAATAATAACTCCAATTGTTCCAGTAAAAGAAATTCCGAGTTGTTGCGCAATTTTTCTAGCTTTAAAATCGTCTAATATTAAAGTGCTTTTTGGTATTTCTAAAGCTAAAGCAATTGCACTTGATTCTCCTTTGTCAATTTGTAGTTCGAGAATACGTTGTCTAGATTTATCGCTAACATTTTCGATAATTACCCATTCTGGAAGTGTTTCCCCAAATTCCTCAGCAATATCTAATGTAGTTATGATTTGTCCATATACCCTTTGCAACAAATCGAGTTCTTCGATTTTTGATAAAATGATAAAACAACTCGTATCAGAAATTATTGTCTTATGCATTTTCAACGTCGCTTGATAAGTCTGTGGGCGGGAAATTGAATATTGAAACATTGTACTGATGCAATACTTCAGCAAACGTGCGTTTTGTTACACCAGCAAGTTCGGCAGCTTGGCCTAACGAAAGTTTTCCTTGTTCGTACAATCTTGAGGCAACAAGCATAACCAATTCTCGATTGGTTAAGTCTAAACTATCTGGGATGTTAAGCGTCAATGTTTTCATAGTCTCAAATATAATCTTTTTTTTTATAGGAGCAAATTATTTTGCACGGCGCTACTCTTGCTCGAAACCTCAAAGGCTAAAACTCGTGGCGGCTTGTGGTACAATTTATTCTATAACTGACAGAGCGAATTTATGAAAAAACAACGAAAAAGTATGAGTTGTTTATAAAAGTCATTCATGGTTTCGAGTTTATTTAAAATGCAAATAATGTTTGACTGTTACGACGTCTTGCGCAATATAGCGAGCTGAGTTGTTTCCGCCAAGATAATGAATTTTCATAATGAAAATAATGAAGCTACTGAAAAACCGCATTTAGGTCATGACAGCTAGTAGCAAATGTTTATTGTTCCCAATGAGCAATTAATTCATCAAGTAAATATCGAGTTTCACCAGAACCTTCACAATCAAGACATTCATTGAAGATAAACGCACATTTGTCAATCGTACTTTCAAATTCATTTGAGTAATAAAATTTTTTCAAACTCAAGGTCCTGTAGCGAAGTTTTGTTTTAAATGTTCCTTTTGGAATTTCGCTGATTAATCGTAACCCTTGTTCCGGTTTAAATTTAGTAATTGAGTTTCCATTTCCGCATCTACCAAAAGCCCAATATTGAATCGGATACCATTTCCCATCTTCTGCGATTGCCTGTAAAATTAATATTGGCGTTCCTTCTACAGTTGGGATACTTACAATTTCTGGCGAATTATTTATTAACCAAATGATTTGCTGGTCTTGATTATTTTTTGCGTGAATGGAGTCGGCTTTCTTTTCGTCCAGCATTTTTTCTTTTTTGACTTCGTTTAATTTGGCAACCGCCGGAAGTGAACTCCAATTTTCAACATCATGGATATAAGTTGTATCAGCAGTTTGGGACATTTCTTTAAAATAATTTTCTTCGATCGACACGAAATCTTTGGAGATTTGTTTAGGATCAACAAAGAGCTGAAAACCATCTTTTATATTTTCAAATTGAGGACTATTTTCAAGTTTAAAATTTGTAGTTACTGAGCTCACGTTCATTTCACTTTTACAGCCGGCAATATTTCCATTAAATTTTATTTCCTGAGAGAATGAACTCAAGAAATTAAAAAGACAAGATAAAATTGTTAAAACAATGTTTCTCATAAAATATTTATTAACTTATAAATACGTGCTACCTTTTAGAGCATTTACACCCACAATCAGCTATATAGGCGAAGGATTATTCCGCTTTATTGTTGAACAAATATATAAAAGTATTCCTAAAACCATCAACAATCATCATCTGTCAATAGTATATCAAGGTCAAATACTAGTGCGTTAATAAAACTCATTTTCAATCGAGTATTCAAAAATTGATACAGGATTTTACAAAAGCATCAATTGCGATCCGAAGCGGGTAAAATGGCCAAAAAAGAACGCTATAGGTGCTAAGAAGCTAAAAAAATACCCGCAATCGGTCTTCTGACAGCCGCAATCGGTCTTCTGATAGCCTAAAAACATTCTTCGCACAGACGCAATCGGTCTTCGGATAGCGTAAAACAATCTTCGGACAGCCGCAATCGGTCTTCAAGATGCTTCAACGAGTTATCGTACCCATACTTTCAGACTAAGGAATGCTTAAACGGCTCTTCTGGCAACTTCTTTTGAATACTATTGTGCCGTACTTAATGTCTTATCACGTTTGGATAAAAATCCTTACTTTAGTCGAATGAATTTCTTAGCCCACATTTATCTTTCGGGAGACAACGATTTGTTGAAAATTGGCAATTTTATGGCCGATGGCATTCATGGAAAAAACTTTGATGCTTTTCCGATGGACATTCAAAAAGGAATTATTTTGCACCGTGAAATAGATACATTTACCGATGCGCATCCTATTTTTCGCCAAAGCACCAAACGTTTACACGCCAATTACCATCATTATTCGGGGATTATTGTCGATATTTTTTATGATCATTTTTTGGCAAAAAACTGGAGCCATTATTCAAACGAAACATTAGCCAATTTCACAGAACGTTTTTACCAATCGTTGAGAGATCAATATGAACTTTTGAATGAGAAAACCCAAAAAATGCTACCGCATTTGATACAGCAAAACTGGTTAATGAGCTACCAAACCGTTGCTGGCATCGAAAATGTTTTAGAAAAAATGGATAACCGAATGAAACGCGATTCCAATATGCGGCATTCTGTAACTGAATTGGTAAGCTATTACTCCGAATTTGAAGCAGAATTCACGGCTTTTTTTGCAGCAATAAGATTACATTCAGACTTGAAAATACAAACTTTATGAACAAAATAATCTGTAGTATTTCTATACTAATTCTTCATATATTTCCAACAGTTATCTTTGCCCAAACAGGATTGGTTAGTCAAAAAGCAATGGTCGTTTCGGCTCGGGAAGAAGCTTCAAAAATTGGTGTTGAAATTATGAAAAAAGGCGGCAATGCCTTTGATGCAATGGTTGCCACCGAATTGGCTTTGGCTGTCGCTTATCCTTATGCAGGAAATTTGGGAGGCGGAGGATTTATGGTCTATCGAAAAGCAAACGGCGAAATCGGCTCTTTGGACTACCGCGAAAAAGCCCCTTTGGCAGCGTCAAAAGACATGTTTCTAGACGAAAAAGGGAATGTTATCAAAGGAAAAAGTACAGAATCCCCGCTTGCTATTGGGGTTCCTGGAACAATTGCCGGTGTTTTTGAAGTGCACAAAAAATTAGGCTCATTACCCATAGAAGAAATCTTAAAACCTGTAATTGCATTGGCCGAAAGAGGAGTCATTGTTACCAAAAAACAGGAAAACCAACTGAAAAATTACCACGAAGCCATTGTAAAAGTAAATGGTGCTACCTCCTTATTTTCTAATGTATTCAAAGAAAAAGATACTATAAAATATCCCGCTTTAACGGCAACCTTAAAACGGATTGCTAAAAACGGAAGAGACGAATTTTACAAAGGCGAAACTGCTCAAACATTGGTTCGTTATTTGCAACAAAAAGGAGCAATTATCAGCTTGGAAGATTTGGCAAAATACGAAGCCAAATGGAGAACACCAATCACTTTCAAATACAACAATTTAAAAATCATTTCGATGCCACCACCTAGTAGCGGCGGAATTTGTCTTGCCGAAATTCTCACAATGATTGAACCTTATAACATTGCCAAAATGGGACATAATTCGTCTAAGGCGATTCAGGTAATTGTTGAGGCCGAGCGAAGAGGGTATGCCGATAGAAGTGTGTATCTTGGCGATCCTGATTTTGTAAAAATTCCGGTGAAAGAACTGCTTTCAGAGCGGTATTTAAAACAAAGAATGTCGAATTTTAGTTTTGATAAAGCCTCTTTGTCTTCTGAAATCAAGGAAGGAAAAGTAAATTATAACGAAAGTACCGAAACTACCCATTATTCCATTGTGGATCAGTTCGGGAATGCTGTTGCAGCAACGACAACGCTTAACGACGCATTTGGTTCTAAATATTATTGTGATGCATTGGGCTTTTTTTTAAACAATGAAATGGACGATTTTAGCGCAAAACCTGGGGAACCAAACATGTTTGGATTAATTGGAGGAGAAGCGAACAGCATTGCACCACAAAAAAGGATGTTGAGCGCAATGACACCAACTATAATTGAGAAAAATCGAAAATTATTTATGGTTTTAGGAACGCCAGGCGGATCAACAATAATCACATCGGTTTTGCAAACTATTTTAAATGTTTCCCAATTCAAAATGAGTATGCAAGAAGCCGTAAATGCGCCACGTTTTCACCATCAATGGTTGCCCGATGTCATTACTTTTGAACCTGATACTTTCGACACCAAAACCTTTGAAACTCTAAAAGCCAAAGGCTATATTATCAACGAAAAAACAACTCCCGCAATTGGAAAAGTAGATGCAATTTTAGTCTTGCCTAACGGAAAATTAGAAGGCGGAGCCGATAGAAGAGGCGATGATACAGCGGCTGGATTTTAGATTTTAGATTTCAGATTGTAGATTGTAGATTTTTAAAATTGCTATTGAAATTGCCATTGCCATTGAGATATTTTACTATATGAATTTTATAAACAAATTAGAAACCGCTTTTCAAAAAGAAAGCAATCCTGAAAATGCATTGGCTATGGCAAAATATATGCGAAATCATTTTTTGTTTTTTGGCATAAAGACAGAGGAAAGAAGAACCATTTTCAAAACCATTTGTAAAGAAAACCAAGTAGAAATTTCAGAAAATTCAAGAGCCATTGCTTTAGCATTATATTCAAAACCGCAACGAGAATTGCAGTACTGCGCCATCGAAATCCTCATAAAACAACTTAAAGGAAATTACAAAAAAGAAGATGTTCAACTTATAGAAAACTTCATACTTACAAACTCTTGGTGGGACAGCGTGGATACGATTGCCAAATATATTTTGGGCGAATATTTAGTCGAATTTCCATCGGAAATCGAAGCTGTAATCGAACGCTTTTCGAATGCTGAGAATCTATGGCTCAACCGAAGCGCCATTCTTTTTCAATTGGGTTATAAAGAAAAAACGAATTTTGATTTGTTGCAATCAACATGTGAAAAACATAAAAATTCGAACGAGTTTTTCATTCAAAAAGCTATTGGATGGGCATTGAGAGAATATGCAAAAACAAATCCGAACGCGGTAAAAAACTATGTTAGTAATACCAAATTAAAACCATTAAGCACAAAAGAAGCGCTAAAAAATACAATTTGAGCTTAAAATTGTAGTAGTTTTGCATAAGAACAAACTATCTCGGAGCAGAGCTCCCGCGGTATTAATTAAATAATAGCCACAGATTCACAGATTTTAAAAAATCTTTTTTAATCTGTGAATCTGTGGCACAAAAATCGAGGCAAAGCTTCGAGGAATTAAGTCCATAGCGATTAAAAGAAAAATGCTCAAAAAAATCATTCATAAACTAGAGTTATTTACCATATTAGCTCAAAATAAACTGACTAACAAACAGTTTATTTTCGTTTCAAGCGTTTTGGTTGGAATCTTAGCGGCTTTTGCTGTGATTGTTTTGAAAACTTTTGCGCATTGGGTATTTGTTTTTGCGACCTATCTTACTAGTGATACCAGTCTTTTTAAATTTGGCTACATCAAAGTATTACTACCTATTATTGGAATTTTGCTAACCGTTTTTGTCGTCAAAAGAGTTTTGGGCGGATCTATTGAAAAAGGAACTTCACAAATTTTGTATGCTGTTGCCAAAAAAGCCAGCATTATTCCTAAAAAACAAATGTACGCCCAAATCATAACCAGTTCGCTCACTGTGGGTTTAGGCGGTTCAGCAGGTTTAGAAAGTCCCATTGTGATCACGGGTGCAGCATTTGGTTCTAACTATGCCCAACGATTCAAATTAAGTTACAAGGATAGAACCTTACTTATAGGTTGTGGTGTCGCGGCAGGAATTGGAGCCGCTTTTAATGCGCCCATTGCAGGCGTTTTATTTGCTATTGAAGTGTTGCTTGTTGATGTAAGTATTTCTGCTTTCACTCCTATTATGATTGCAGCTGCAACAGGAGCTTTAGTTTCTGAAGTGGTGTTAGACGAAAGCATTTTATTATCGTTCAAACAACAACAAGACTTTAATTATCATAACATTCCATATTATATTTTACTCGGGATTTGTACCGGATTTGTTGCTGTTTATTATTCAAGAAATTTTCAGCGAGTAGAACATTTTTTTGCTAGACTTCGATTATCAGCTTACAAAAAAGCTTTTTTTGGCGCTTCGATATTGGCTATTCTAATTTTCATTTTTCCAACATTATTTGGTGAAGGTTACGAAAGTATTAAAACATTATCCGAAAATGACCCGGGAAAATTACTAGAAAACACCTTGTTTAGTAGTTTTAGAGACAATAGTTGGGTGCTGTTACTCTTTGTTGGATTAACAATGCTGCTCAAAGTATTTGCAACCGGCATTACATTAGGAAGCGGAGGAAATGGAGGAAACTTTGCTCCTTCCCTATTTTTAGGTTCTTACGTTGGTTTTTTCTTTTCTAAATTTTTAAATCTTACCGGACTTACAACTTTGCCCATTAGCAATTTTACATTGGTAGGAATGGCAGGAATTCTTAGCGGTTTGTTTCATGCTCCGTTGACCGCAATATTCTTAATTGCGGAAATTACAGGTGGTTATTCACTGATGATTCCACTGATGATTGTTGCATCGCTGAGTTTTGCAATTTCAAAAAGATTTGAAAAACATTCTCTAGATGTAAAAGGTTTAGCCAAAAAAGGAAACGCATTTACAAGCAACAAAGACACCAATATCCTTTCGACTTTAGACACTAATACTATCATTCAAACCGACTATTTGACCGTTTTACCAGATGAAAATCTAGAAAAATTAGTGGATTTAATTTCGCATTCCAATCAGGTGATTTTTGCCGTTGTGGATGAAAATAAAAAAATGGTTGGTATCGTACATTTCAATAATATTAGAGAAATAATATTCAATCCCTACCGTGTAAAATATACTTTGATAAAAGATATTATGGTACAACCAATTGATATTATTTACCCAACAGACAGCATGGAAACGGTGATGAATAAATTCGAAAAAAACAAAGTTCAGTTTTTGCCAGTGATCAAAAACGGAGACTATTTTGGATTTATTTCTAAATCCGTTGCGCTTGAAGCCTATAGAACCAAGCTAAAGTCGATGACTATAGAATAATTTGCAATCATTACTTTTTACTATGGCTACATTAGAAACACTTTTTGCAGAGTTTGAAAATATCAATGTAATTGACAATTCTATTCCCTATTCGCAATATACTCCCATTGATTTGTCTGTTACCAATATAGAATTGTCTCAAATTGAGCTAAATAATCCAAATGATTTTGAAACTTTTGTCGAAAATCATCTTCAAAAAAATAATGCCAAAGTAGCTTATGGCGGCTATAATGAAGTGCGAAATCTATACAAATCAAGCCTGATTTTTAATGATGAAAAAGCTGATGAGAGAAATATTCACATTGGGATGGACTTATGGATCAAAGCTGGAACACCAGTTTTAGCGGCATTAGATGGCACCGTTTATGGTTTTGATTATAATACTGGAGCGGGAAATTATGGTCCAACCATTATCCTAAAACATAGCCTTGAAAATCAAATATTCTACACTTTATATGGGCATTTAGCTGCAGAAAGTATTGAAGATATGGAAATTAATTCTTTTTTCAAAAAAGGACAGCAGCTTGCTACTTTAGGAAACTCGTTTGTAAACGGAGGCTATTCGCCGCATTTGCATTTTCAAATTATAAAAAATATCGATGGAAATTTTAGCGATTATCCCGGTGTTTGTAGCCAAAATAATTTAGACTATTATCTGGAAAATTGTCCCGATCCAAATTTGCTATTGAAAATTTAATAAAAATTTTCACAATCCAATTTCTTGCCTGCGCAGTGTTATTCTTAAAATTTTAGGGTATAATTATATTATTATCAAAATCTTTTTTATATAATGCTAATTTTACAAAAAAAACACTTAATTTTACTGTAAATATTTTAAGGATGACCCCAAACGAGACCATCATTCATAAATTTTACACCGCTTTTGCTAATGCAAATGCTGAACAAATGTGTAAGTACTATCATCCAAATGTACAATTTCGCGATCCAGCTTTTGGGTTTTTAAAGGGCGAAGAAGTTCTTCAAATGTGGAGGATGTTAATTGAAAGAAGTAAAGGCAATTTAAAAATTGATTTCTCTGAAATAATGGCGAATGAATACCTGGGCACTGCTCAGTGGATTGCAACGTACCGTTTTAGTGCAACAAATAGAGAAGTGATCAATACTATCGAATCAAAATTTCATTTTAAAGAAGGTTTGATTATCAAGCATACTGATGATTTTAATATGTGGAAATGGACGACACAAGCATTGGGAATCAAAGGATTGCTTTTGGGTTGGACTGGATTTATGCAAAAAAAGATTCAAGACCAAGCTAGAATGTCGCTCCACAACTACTGCGAAAAAAAGAGATTAAATACAGAATTTAAAAATAAAGTTGCTCAACTCCAATAAGCAATAAAACTAATTTAATTTATAGAAACTTCTAACAATTCCAACTATTTTAGCGAAAAATACATTAACTTATACTTAGTTTTTGATGGTGATTTTCATTAGAAAATTATATATAGGGCAAGAAAGAAACGGCATCAAAACGATTGTCAATACAGTTGTTATTATTTTTTACTACTCGAAAAAGATTTGAATTGACGTTTTTAACGATTACATCACTGATACGCAAAAAACTCTTCAAAATCTTCAAAATTTTCGGAATTTTTAATTATTTTTGGATGGTTTATGTTATGTATTGTATAGAAAATTCAAAACAGGATTCTAAAAAAATTTCATAAAAGCAATAATTGAACATCTTAAGTTCTAAACAATATTTTAAAAATAGAATGTATTCATGGCAGATCAAACTAACAGTCGATTAAAAACTATTCTACATCAAAAAGCCGAAGAACTTGAGAAAAAGTTACTAGATACAGGTAAAAACTATTCTGATACTGAGATTTTTAATCTCATTAAGGAGCTTGAAGCGCACCAATTTGAACTTGAAATGCAAAATGAGGAACTCAGTTCGCTAATGATTAAAGCTGAAATTGTAGCTGAAAAATATACTAAATTACATGATTTTGCGCCTTGCGGCTGTTTTACTATTACTAAACAAGATGAAATTCTAGAACTCAATTTTAGTGGAGCAGCTCTTCTGGGAAAAGAACGTTCGCAGTTACTAAATAAGCGTTTTGCTTTTTTTGTCATAGACGAAAGTAAACCAACATTTTTTTTATTTCTTGAAAAAATATTTGAAAGTAAGACCAGTCAAACTTGTGAAATAGTGTTGTCTAGTGTCTCAAAAAAATTAACCCATTCGTATCTTACTGGAATTGTAAATGATAATGGCGATCAGTGCCTTTTGACAGTCGTTGATGTTTCTCAGTTAAAAGAATCAGAACACGCTTTACGTAAATCTAAATTGCTTTTGCATACAACCCTTGAAAGCCAGCTAGATACCATTATTTTTTCTATTGATAAAGAGTACAATTATTTAAGCTTCAACAAAGCCCATTCAGATATAATGAAACAATCCTACAATGCAGATATAAAAGTAGGAATAAATATTTTAGACTATATCTCATCTATTGAAGATAGAAAAGTTGCTAAAGAAAATTATGACCGAGCTTTAAGCGGAGAATCCCATACGAATATTAGGATTTATGGAGTTGAAGAAAAATCGACTTTTGAAAGTTTTTTCAATCCAATTGTAGATCAAGACAATAAGATAATAGGTGCAACAGGCTTAGCGAGAAACATTACAAATCACATTCAAAATGAAAATAATCTAAAAATTAGCGAAGAAAATCTACAATCTATTTTTGATTCGGTTTCGGAGGCTATTTATGTATTAGATAAATCCGGAACTTTTATAGACGTCAATAAAAGTGCCGAAAAAATGTATTTGTATTCAAGACAAGAACTCATAGGGAAAACGTATGAAATGGTCGCAGCACTCAATGCTAATGACTTTGCTGAAGTCCATAAAATATCCAAATCAGTTTTTGAAACTGGTACGCCACGTATATTTCAGTTTTGGGCTGTTCGCAAAAATGGCGAAATTTTCCCTAAAGAAGTCATGGTAAATAGAGGAAAATATTTAGGGAAACACGTGCTAATTGCATCCGCTAGAGACATCACGGAACAAATCAAAACCAGAAACGCACTAGAAAAAAGTGAATCCCAATTAATTGAAGCTCAAGCTATCGCAAAGGTTGGCAACTGGGACATTGATTTTAATTATACAGATATAAATTGGTCAAAGGAAGCTGAGAATATTTTAGGACTCGATTCCACATCTATACAATCTCCAGTAGAAACTTTCTTAGCGCTTGTTCATCCAGATGACAGCCTTTTAGTTCAAACTGTTTTTGTACACTCTATAAAAAAGGATACTATAAATTCGTTTGAGCATAGAATTATAACGCCCTCAGGAAATGAAAGAATAATCGAACAGCGCTGGAAAATTGTACGTGACAAAGAAGGAAAACCTTTGCGAGCCAGTGGTACTTGTCAAGATATTACAGAACGAAAAAATGCTGAAAAATTACTGATTCAAAGCAAAACACGATTTAGCAGCATCATCAATTCTTCGCCAGTGGCCATGGCATTACACGATGAAAACTTAAACATCACATATGTAAATCAAGCCTATTATGATATGTTTGGCTATACGCTAGAAGAAATGCCAACAGTTCAAGATTGGTTTCCAAAAGCGTATCCAAATCCTAACTACAGAAAAAAAACATCTAAAGCTTGGATTACTGCACTTGAAACGGTGAAACAAACCGGTGAAGATTTCGCTCCTATGGAAGTCAATATAAGTTGCAAAGATGGTTCAAATAAAACAGTACTGATTAGTGCTAACAAGCTTTTGCATGATAGTAATAGTGAATATCTCGTCAATTTTTATGACATCACCGCCCGAAAACAGGCAGAACAAGAATTAGAGAATGAAAAACGAAGATTAGCACTTATCCTAATTGGCACTGGCGCAGGAACTTGGGAGTGGAATATTAATACTGGAGCAGTATTTATAAACAATCGATGGGCCGAATTAATTGGGTACACATTAGACGAACTTGCGCCTGTATCTTTTGAAACTTGGCGAAAATATACGCATCCGGATGATTCAAAATATACCGAAGAATTACTAGAAAAACACTTTCAAGGTACCTTGGACTATTTTGAAACTGAGTTCAGAATGAAGCATAAAAACGGAGATTGGATTTGGATTCTTAGTCGGGGTAAAATAAATGAATGGGATGTAGATGGTAAACCACTTTTAATGTCAGGAACACATCTCAATATTACCGAGCGAAAAGAAGCTGAAAAAGCTAAGGAAAAAGCATTAAACCTGTTCCATAATATTACCAGCCACGTGCCTGGAGTCGTTTACCAATATTTGTTGCGCCCTGATGGCAGTTCCTGCTTTCCTTATGCTAGCGAAGCAATTACAGAAATTTACCAAGTTACACCCAAAGAAGTCCGTGAAGATGCCTCCAAAGTATTTAAAAATATTCATCCTGATGACTATGAATCTGTTGCAGCTTCTATTCAAAAATCTGCAAAATATTTGACCCCTTGGAAACACGAATATCGTGTCAAGTTTAATGATGGCGAAGTTCGTCACCTTTACGGTAATTCTAACCCCCAAAAGCTAGAAGATGGATCAGTGCTTTGGCACGGCTATATTACTGATATCACGGAAAATAAAATTACAGAAAATTCTTTGCGTGAAAGTGAAGAAAAATATCGTGGTCTTGTCGAAAATGCACCCTATGGAATTTTAATATACGTTGAAGATAAAATTGCCTTTATCAACGAGGAAGGTCTACGTATGGTCAGGGCAAAAAATCAAAAAGAAGTAATAGGAAAATCGGTGCTAAAATTTGTTCATCCTGATAGTATCGGAAATATTATTCAAAGGATGAAAGATGTCACTCGGGATAATAATGCATCGGCAATTATAGAAGAAAAATTTATAAGCATTGACGGCATCACATTTGAAGTAGAAATCAAGGCAATTCCTACTTTGTATAATCATAAACCAGCGGTGCAAGTCATTGTTCACGACATCACAGAGCGCAAGCAATCAGCACTAGAATTGAATAAAATAAATAGGGTTTATGCCCTTATAAGTCAAATTAATAATTTAATTATTAGAACTCATAATCGAGAAGAGTTGTTTCAAGAGATATGCAATATTGCAGTCAATTTCGGGAAGTTCCGTATGAGTTGGATTGGATTACTCCAAGAAGATAATAAAATTATAACTGCAGCATTTGCAGGCTTTGAAGAAGGTTTTTTTACAGAAAATAATGCAACTACAGTACTTGATGTACCCGAAGGAAGAGGACCCACAGGAATAGCATTGCGTGAAGGCAGAACAGTAATTTGCAACGATATTATAATTGATCCTATAATGAAACCATGGCGTACAGATGCATTAAGTCGTGGGTATTACTCCTCGATATCTATTCCACTGGTAGTTAGAAACAAAAAAATTGGGGTTTTCAACTTGTATTCAGATGAAAAAAACTTTTTTTCGTCAGAGGAAGAAATATCACTTCTCGAAAAAATTACACTAAACATAGCGTTTGCCCTTGAATCTATTCTTACAGAAGAAGATCGCCAACAAACCGAAGAAAAAATTCGCCAACTTTCACAAGCAGTAGAGCAAAGTCCTGTAACGATTTTAATTACAAATACTGCGGGGGAAATTGAGTATGTTAACCCTAAATTTGTTGAAACAACAGGATATACTTTCGAAGAAATTATAGGTCAAAATACACGATTTCTAAAATCCGATTACACAACAGCAGAGGAATATAAAGAGTTGTGGCAAACTATTAATGCTGGTAGAGAATGGCGCGGAGAGTTTAATAATAAGAAAAAAGATGGGACTCTCTTTTGGGAATCCGCAACAATATCGCCCATACATAATACGCACGGCAAAACGACTCATTTTATTGCCATAAAAGAAAATATTACAGATCGCAAAATTGCCGAACAAGATTTAATTAGTGCTAAACTACGAGCAGAAGAAAGCGATCGTTTAAAATTAGCTTTCTTGGCTAATATGAGTCACGAAATCCGAACTCCTATGAATGGCATTATAGGCTTTACTGAGCTTTTAAAAGCACCAGGTCTTACTGGGGAAGAGCAGCAAGAGTATATTAATATTATTGAAAAAAGCGGAAAGCGAATGCTAAATATCATCAATGATATTATCAGTATTTCAAAAGTAGAATCAGGACAAATAGAAGTTTCCTTATCTGAAACCAATGTAAACGAACAGCTCAATTATATTCATAGTTTCTTTACACCTGAGGCTAATCAAAAAGGAATTCAACTTTCTATCAAGAAACAATTACCTGCCCGATATAATTTAATAAAAACCGATGGAGAAAAACTGTATGCTATTCTTACCAATCTTGTCAAGAATGCCATCAAATTTACAGATGAAGGCACTATTGAATTCGGTTGCGAAAAAAAAGGCGGAAATATAGAGTTTTTCGTAAAAGACTCAGGAATAGGAATTTCAAATTCTCAAATAAATATTGTTTTCGAAAGATTTAGACAAGCCAACGAAAGCATTAGCCGCTCTCACGAAGGATCAGGTTTAGGATTGGCCATTTCAAAAGCATATATAGAAATGATAGGTGGAAAAATTTGGGTCGATAGCGAAATAGGAAAAGGAAGTACTTTTTACTTTACACTCCCATTTCAATCTGAATCCGAAAATGAGGATGATAATGAGTATGAAGAAAAGATAGCTATCGAAAAAGTAAATTTAAAAATCATTCCAGAAATCAAAATCAAAGACCTTAAAGTACTAATTGTAGAGGACGATGCTATATCAAAATTACTGATTACCATAGCAGTAAAACCGTTTAGTAAAGAAATATTAAAAGTGAGTTCTGGTATGGAGGCAATAGAAATGTGCAGTACTAATCCGGATATTGATCTGGTCATGATGGATATCAACATGCCCAAAATGGGAGGTTACGAAGCAACGAAGCAAATTCGGGAATTCAACAAAGACTTGGTTATTATAGCACAAACCGCAAACGGAATGCAAAGTGACCGTGACGAAGCTATTGCCGCAGGATGTACCGATTATATTTCGAAACCTATCAATATAAAAGATTTAGGCGCGCTGATACAAAAGTATTTCAATAAATAAATCTGTCCATTTAAACCGATAATTAAAAAATTATTGGTTTAAATTAATGTTTAAAAATCATCAAAAATACACTTCCAATCACTCTCCTTTTTATACCATAATTGACCTTCTGAAACGACCAAGGGACAATCAAAATTATTAGTATATAATGCTCCAGTCCCCAATCCTTGAGGCATCAAATTGTGTTGTAAAAACGTCCATTGTGCAATGGCATTTAGTCCAATATTCGACTCTAAAGCCGAGGTAATCCACCAACCGATTTGGTACTTTTCTGCCAATGAAATCCACTCTTTTGTACCCCGAAAACCACCCACAAAACTAGGCTTCAAAATGATGTATTGGGGATTGATTTTTTGCAGTAATGCTTCTTTTTCTTCCAATGAAAAGACGCCAATCAGCTCTTCGTCTAAAGCTATTGGAATTGGAGTGATTTTACACAGCTCTGCCATCCTGTCAGTGTTGTTTTTTTGTATCGGTTGCTCTATACTATGCAATTCAAATCCAGCTAATTGATTCAATTTATCTAAAGCAGTAATTACATCAAAAGCACCGTTAGCATCGACCCTGATTTCGACTTGTTCTGGTCTGAAATGTTGCCGAATATAATCCAATAATTGCAGTTCTTTATCAAAATCTATCGCTCCTATTTTGAGTTTCACACAACGAAAACCATCGGCTAATTTTTCCTCTATTTGTTGCTTCATAAACGACTCCTCGCCCATCCAAACTAAACCGTTAATCTCGATACTTTTTACCCCATTGGTGAAGCCCGAAGGGAAGAGCAAAAATGGACTTTCGCTTTGCAAAGATTGGAATGCCATTTCGACTCCAAACTGTATCGAAGGGAACTCAATTAAAGCTTCCCAAAGTTGGTTTTCGCCCAACTGAATATTGTCGCACGTCCATTGTAATTTCGCTTCATAATCAGGTCGGTCATCAATGCTCAAACCTCGCAGAATGCCGCACTCACCTATTCCTTTTTTACCCTCCTTTTCCAAAATAATAAACCAAGTTTCTTTCTCGGTCATAACGCCTCTCGATGTTCCTGACGGTCTTTTGAAATTGAGAATGTATTTGTGGTAAGTTGCTTTCAAGGGAAGTTATGGGTTTTGGGTTCTAGCGGTTAGGTTTTGGGTTTTGGGATTGGCATTCGAATTATTCCTTTTGTACTTCTAAATCAAGTTCAGTGTCGTCTAAATGAAAAATCATTTTATCATCTACTTCTACTACAACGATCTTTAAAATATTGTATTTATTAGAATCATTACCAATGCTAATAGCATAATTATTAGCATTCAATCGCCATTTAGCGTCTTTCGTTACATCGATTAGCATAGTAAACAATTTAGTTTTATCTAAAGTTGTTATTTTAAAATTCAAATTTTCTTCAAATAGGAATGTTGCCGAACTGAAACTTTTTATGATATCATTAAAATTAGGACTCTCTGGTCTTTTCAATATATTAACCACTTTCCATTTACCTATGATATCTTTTGGGGTAAATTCTTGCGATAGGATATGATTTGTAAACAATAAAATTAAAAATACTACTAGGTTCTTTTTCATATTATGATTTCTAAAATCCGTGGCAATCTGTTTTACTTAGTCAACCCTTAAAAAGAGCTATTTTTAATTTCCACAAAAATAGGAATATTATTTTCAGGATAGAAGTTGAACAAATAATTAAGCCAAAAAACAATTTGTTCCTTGATTTGGTTGAATCGGAGCTTAAAATTGTACCCG
>NZ_JANPFL010000118.1:0-4981 GCF_031423415.1 Flavobacterium sp. | reverse complement strand
ACAATTTTAAGCTCCGATTCAACCAAATCAAGGAACAAATTGTTTTTTGGCTTAATTATTTGTTCAACTTCTATCCTGAAAATAATATTCCTATTTTTGTGGAAATTAAAAATAGCTCTTTTTAAGGGTTGACTAATTAATACAATCCACAAAGGGAAAATGGCACCAATGATGGCACCTAAACCGCTGCTGATGTATTTCACTCCCCAAGTGCTTAGTCCATTACTCAACACAAAATTAAGAATGCTAAGGATAAAAATGACTTTCCATTGTTTTCCTTTTGGCCAAGGCGTTTTTTTGTATAAAAAGAAACCAACATAGAGTATTCCGCCAATAAATTGTCTAATCCCAGCAAGTTGCAAAGCGGGCATATATTTTACGCCTTCTTTTGACGCCAGCCAAGTTGTGCCCCAGAAAAAGCTCACCCAGCATAAAGCTAAAATAGGCAATCCTATTGCATTAATCTTGGACGAAAAAGAAGTCTTTATTTTCGCTCTCACTTATAATTTGGGTTTTACAAATGTGTATCCTAAAACTTTTTCAACTTTCAAACTCGAAATCGTTTTTCCTAAACGGGAGTTTTCAACACTAAATTCAGGAAGTTTCAGATTCAAATCGATGGCTTTTTGAGTGTAATATTCCCTTCGGCCAGGATGAAAAAGAGCTACAGCATTGAAGGTTTCGCGCCAACAATCTAGCTCTATTATTTTTAATACGATGCCAATGCAATCCTCTAGATGAATTAAATTTATGGGAGCATTAGAGTTTTCAATATTTTTCCTTCCCGCCAAGAATTTTATTGGATGTCGGTCTTCGCCAATCAAGCCACCAAAACGCAAAATGGTAGTTTTAAAATTAGAATTGCTTTGCAAAAATTGCTCGGCTTGTGCTAATTGTCTGCCGCTTTCCGAGTCAGGATTTAGTTCCGTTTCTTCGGTCACAACTAAATTGTCCTCTCCGTAAACCGATGTCGAACTTATGAATAGAACATTCTCAACGGTAGATTTTTCGATAAAAGGAATCACGTTTTTAATTTTGGAAACAAAATTTTCTTTTGAATCACCTCTTAATTTGGGTGGAATATCGATAATCAAGATTTTAGAATTTTCTAAAAAAGAATTCACTTCTCCTTGAATTTTTGATTCCAATAATTCAATTTGGAAAGCTTGAACTCCCAAGTTTTCCAAAACTGAAAGTTTTTCAACAGAAGTTGTCGAACCCTTTACCAAAAATCTGTTTTCGAGTAAGGCTTTCGCCAAAGGCAAACCCAACCAACCACAACCGAGAATACTAATTTGAGTCATCATAAAAAAATTGAATGCTCAAAAGTAGTTTAAAAACGCACCATTTGGAAATGGATTTTAATTAAGATTTCTTTCTTTTTTCCTGCTCTTTTAAAACGATTTCCAAATAAGGCGTAGTAACTTTTTCGATGTCACTTTCAGAAATGTCTAGTGATTTTGGGTCTTTAACGAGTTGCAACCAAGGTTTTGGTGTGCCAAAAGGATAGCTTCCAAAAACAATTACTGGTGTTCCCTTGAATTTCACGTTTTCATCATCGACTAAAACCCATTGATCTGCCCATTCATATAGATATTTAGCGTCTTTTTCTTGTAACCTCAAGCACGAATGTGAGGCAGGATAACCTGGCAAATCGTATTGATGAAACCCAATACCTCCTTTGTTTGCAATATTAAAATTCCAAAGTAATTTCCATTCATCATCAACGGTGCTAATGGTTTCTTCGGCTTTCCAATTGCAAAAAAACAATCCTGTGGGAGTTGGAGCTTTTTTCTTGCCCATATTGGTTGGACCAGTGTAAATCAAAATTCCGTTTTCATAAGCAGCAAAAGTTTGAGTAGGATAGGAGAAAAAAAGGATTTTATCTACATCCGCTAAATAAGGAACTTCAACAGGAAAAGGCAAATAGAACGCAATGTCGCCACTCAAATCCGTTGGAATAATAACAGAATCCATTTTGGTAAAAAATTGTTTATCAGTTCTGTTTATGGCAAGAGCAATTTCTAGGTCTTCGGCATTTTTGTTGATTTTCAACCAGTCTTTAGTGTTTTCTAAAGTATAGAAAACGGCTTTAGGAGCTTTTCGAACAGGCGCTTTTTTGATAATTTTATTTGTTGGTTGCGCATTTTCTGTTTCCCCTTTTTTGCAGGATAATGAGGTCAGCGCAATTATAATTCCAAGTAGTACGATTGATTTTTTCATAAAGTATTTCATTTAGGTAAAAATGATGGAATTATGCGTGTAAAGTGTTATATAATTATGGGGGATTGTTATAGGTTTTACGGCTTCCTCAAACTATCTTTTTCAAACACCAAACTATCTTTTTGAATTGCTTTTCCAACCTTTAAAACAATGGTTTTGACCACTTTTGGCGATGGTTTTATTTTCTCTTTAATAATCACGGCATCATTCAAAACAAAAGACGTTGGCATCATCCAATCGGCTCTTTTTTGAATTGAAAAAAGCGGATTATTCATCAAATCGAAAGAGCTTTCCAATAAATCCAAATCCAAAACACTGGAAGCAGCAATACTAAATTCTATTTCCAGCGGAAGTTGATTGACAGCATAATAGCTCAACAATTTCTTGCCTTTTCGCTCGTATTTTGAACCTTTTTGCACTAACAATGACAATCCATTGGCTTTGAAATTTTGGATTACAAGATTTTCATTGGCAAAAACATCATACCGATTTACTTTTCGGGTGGGTGTAATTCGGATTTTCAAATATCGATTTTTGCCAACAACACTATCTTTCAGGAATTCGACAATTGGTCTCGAAAGGATTTTCATTGGCGCATCGGCGGTAAAAGTAAATTCAGTTTTGTACTTGCTAGGTAACGAAATAGCGCTTAATTCCTCGGCATCTTTTGGATTTTCTCCCAAATAGATTTTGGTCCATTCATCCAAATTGGTGTCATAAGTTGCCCAAGTTGCCTTGTTTTTGTCGGCATCCAAAATATAGACTAAACTATTGGATTTGGCTTTGCCCAATTTATACCCAGAATAGTAATGCGCTCTCGCAAAAACCCCAATCGCCAATACGAACAAAATCAATGAAGCCGTCCCTTTTCGCTTAAACGAACCAAAAAAAGGTAATAGTAAACAGAAAGTCAAAGCGGTTAAAATAGCGCTTCCAAACAATACTTTTAAGCCTAAACCTATTGGAAACATTTGGATAAATGGGGCAATAATCAGCAAGGCAGGAATACTCAAAAAGAGGTTCAAAATCCATTTTGACTTTTGAGTTAGAACAAATGAAGTTAACATAAGTAATCCTGCAAAAACGGGAAGGATCAAAAATCCCGCGCCTTTCAAGAAGAAAGCCAACAATGCGTTGAGGAGAATCCAAAAGAACAATGGCGCAACATAATGGTTCATCGTCACTTTTTTGAAAGAGAAAAAGTGGTAAAAAGCAAAACAAATCGACAAGGTCAATAGCGTGAAAGCCACGATATAATCGTGTCCGTTATAGGTAAATCCGTTGAGCAAATCGTTGTGTTGTGGATAGAGTATTAGTAATAATTTCCAACCCAGAAAGGTGATTAAACCCGAAACTAGCACCGAACCTAAAAACGGAATAAATCCTCTCGCCATTTCTGGGAAAGACAAAATTCGTTTGCCAATACCAATGAATATCAAAATCAATAACAGTACAAGAGCAATAATAACCATTGGTAAAACCCAACTAAAAGGATAACTGATAAAGCTAAATGGAATCGAAAAATAAACATCATCTTCGGTGGTTTGCGTCGTGTTTAAATCAGCATTCGAAAAATAATCCAACAGCGGCATCAAATATTTTCCTTGATGCACCAAGGTGTTTTTGCTTAAATGATTGATATCATCTTGCGCCGTGTGGTAGTTGTAATGCCCATCGATAAAAGCAAAATTGTAGCCTTGAATATTACCTTGTTCCCTGAAAACTGTCAAATCAGTATCGTTGGGCAACATTTTGTAAATGCTGTACATCAAGGAATTCGAAACAGGATATTTGACATTGGCAGCCGAAAATTGGTTGACCAATCCAGCATTTCCGCTATTGGTTTCCATCAACATATAACTTGGTCCAGAACTTCCTCGGGCTTCAAAATTCAAAACCAAACCGACTTCTTTTGCCCAATGATGTTGGGTAACAAAAAGAGCTGCACCATTTAAACCCAATTCTTCGGCATCTGTAAAGAGAATAATGATGTCGTTTTTGTGCTGTTTTTTGGCGTAAGTAAAAGCGCGAACACTTTCTAAGATTGTCGCCACACCAGATCCTGCATCGCTCGCGCCATTGGAATAGGAATGTGGCGCGCTGTCATAATGCGAAAGTAAAAGCAAAGCTTTGTTGCTGTTGCTGCCTTTTATTCGAGCTAAGATATTTTTGCATTTGGTCAAAGTTCCCCAATCCGAAAAAGAAAAACCTTCTTGTGTGGAAGTTTCTAAACCTAGATTTTGCAATTCTTTTATCAAATAATTGGCCACAACATCGTGATTTTCCGAACCTACAAAATGCGGTTTTTGCGAAATATTTTTCACTTGTTCCAAGGCTCTTTTGGTCGAAAACTCTGTAAGAGGCGCATCATCATCGGATGTCCATTGCGGCATCATCGTGAAGAATGTAAATCCAAGTATTCCGAGCAGGAACAATACGGATAAAATGGAGGAATAACTTTTTTTCATCAAGGGAGAGAATTAAGTTTTAAAATTCTTTTTTCACAAGCATATAATATTCGCCTTCTAAAACACGATACCCTTGGTCGTAAATAAAATAATAAGTGTTTCCTGTATTAGTGTTCAAAATATTGGTAAAATATTCAAATTCAAAACCCTTACTTAATAGTTTAGACTTGGTGGTTTTTGATTTTTCTTCGAGATTCAATTCCGAAAGAATCCTATAATTTTTGCGCAATTTGTTGTTGACGTTGCGCATAAAATTGGTACTGTCTTTGTTTATTTTATTGTTATAGGCG
>NZ_JANPFL010000117.1:0-44564 GCF_031423415.1 Flavobacterium sp. | reverse complement strand
ACAATTTTAAGCTCCGATTCAACCAAATCAAGGAACAAATTGTTTTTTGGCTTAATTATTTGTTCAACTTCTATCCTGAAAATAATATTCCTATTTTTGTGGAAATTAAAAATAGCTCTTTTTAAGGGTTGACTAATTAATGTTTATTTTTTTAGTATTTTTTTTATAGTAATAATGTTTAATTCGCATAATTGTTGTTTTAAATGTTTTTTTTATTTAAATTCACCCATACATTACTACAACAATCTTCTGTAATTGATTTGATTATTACCTCATTTGTATAATATTTATTACCATCAATTTCGGTTTTATACTTGATAATCATTCAACCAGAGGTAGGTATTGTATCAAAAACATATATTCGTATAGTTTTTGCATATCTCACTTTACACTAATCTAAATAATAGTACTTAAATTTGACAAATATAATTGTACATAATATGCTCAATAATAATAATATTAAAAAAAAGAAAAGTTGTTAAATAATAAATTAGTATTAATAACTGGAGGGACAGGTTCTCTCGGCAAAGCCTTAACTCATCATATTTTTAAAACCTACCCTGGAGTTAAAAAACTCATCATTTTTTCAAGAGATGAGCAAAAACAGTTTCAGATGGCGCAAGAGTTTCCCGTTACAAAGTATCCTCAGATTCGGTTTTTTTTAGGAGATGTAAGAGATCAGGAAAGATTAGTAAGAGCATTTAATGGTGTAGATGTTATTATTCACGCTGCTGCAATGAAACATGTTCACTTAGCTGAATACAATCCAGATGAGTGCATAAAAACTAATATTGGAGGGGCTCAAAATGTAATTCATGCCGCATTGCAAACTGGAGTTCAAAATGTAGTAGCACTTTCAACAGATAAAGCTTGTGCCCCAATCAATTTATATGGCGCGACAAAATTAACTTCAGATAAATTGTTTGTAGCCGCCAATAATATTAAAGGAACCAATCCTATTAAGTTCTCCATAGTACGATATGGAAATGTTATGGGTTCTAATGGTTCGGTAATTCCATTTTTTATAGACAAAAAGAAGGAAGGTAAATTACCCATCACTGATGCCACAATGACTCGATTTAATATTTCTCTGCAAGGAGGTGTTGATATGGTGATGCATGCTATTGAAAATGCATGGGGAGGCGAAGTATTTATTCCAAAAATACCTTCTTATAAAATTACTGATGTTGCAAAAGCAATTGCACCAGAATGCGCAATCGATATCATTGGTATTCGTCCAGGAGAGAAAATTCATGAGGAAATGATTACTTCGTCTGATTCTTATAACACATACGATTTAGGGAAGTATTACACCATTTTACCCTCTGTTCCTCATTTTAATCTTACGGAGTACAAAAAACATTTTAATGCAGTTCCAGTAGAACAAGGTTTTAATTATAATTCAGGTACCAACACTGAATGGGAAGATGTAGAGAGTTTGAGAAAATTAATTAAAGAACACGTAGATTCAACTTTTGAAATATAATGACAAAGAAAGTTATTCCTTATGGTCGTCAGGACATCACCCAAGAAGATCTTCAAGCGGTAATTGAAACATTACAGTCTGATTATTTAACACAAGGACCTAAAATCAAAGAATTCGAAGAGGCTTTTGCCGCTTATGTTGGTTCTACATTTGCGGTTGCTGTCAACAATGCAACAGCTGGTCTTCATATAGCTGTGTTGGCAATGGGATTAAAAAAGGGAGACAGAGTCATCACAACGCCTATTACTTTTGCCGCTTCTGCGAATTGTGTTCGTTTTGTAGGTGGTGAAGTCTGGTTTTCGGATATTGACCGAGACACCTATTTATTGTCGTTAGGAGAAACCAGAAAATTAATCGAAAGCAAACCAAAAGGTTTTTTTAAAGGTATAATTCCAGTCGATTTTGCTGGACTTCCTATTAATTTGGAAGCCTTTAGAGAGTTAGCAAATGAACACGGATTGTGGCTTTTAGAAGACTCTTGTCACGCTCCAGGTGGTCATTTTGTAGATTCTAAAGGTGATGTGCAACGTTGTGGTAATGGCAATTACGCTGATGCCGCTGTTTTTTCGTTTCATCCTGTAAAGCATATCGCTTGCGGAGAAGGAGGAATGGTTACCACCAATTCTGAGACTGTTTATAAAAAATTATTGTTATTGCGTTCTCATGGTATTACGAAAGAGAATATGACTGAAAATCAAGGAGGTTGGTTTTATGAAATGCAAACTCTCGGATTCAATTACAGACTTACCGATTTTCAAGCAGCACTAGGGATTACCCAATTGGCACGAAATGAAAAAGGTGTTTCCAGAAGAAACATAATTGCAATTGCATATAAAAAAGCTTTTGAAGGTAAACTAAAATATCAGTCTTTACCAGAGAATCATTTGAATGCCCATCATCTATTTGTGATTGAAGTAGAAAACAGAAAGGGATTGTATGATTATTTGCATCAAAATAAAATTTATGCCCAAATACATTATATCCCGGTTCACCAATTACCCTATTATGCAACTATAGGATACCAAGACGCTAATTTAAAAAATGCCGAAGATTATTATTTAAAATGTATTAGTTTGCCGATGTTTCCTACTTTGACTGATGAGGAACAAGATTTTGTAATTGAAAAAGTTCTAGATTTTTTTTTACCATAATATGAAAGCTGAAAATTTACAATCCGAAAGGCTTTTTTATAAAAGAGTTTCTAGTGAACATTTAACTCAAGGTTATTTGGATTGGATGAATGATCCTGAAGTTTTTCGATATTTAGAAAGTGGCGGCAATTACACCATGCAAATGTTGAAATCCTTTATCGAAGAACAAGACAAGAAAGATATTCTATTCTGGGCAATCAGCATTAAGGAAACTGGTAAACACATAGGAAACATTAAAATTGACCCCATAAATCCTGAAAATAATTCTGGCGAATATGGAATAATGATTGGAGATAAAACGGCTTGGGGCAATGGATTTGCTAAAGAAGCTTCTCAAACTATTATTAAGTATTGTTTCGAAAAACATAAACTGTCGCAAATTACTTTAGGATTGATTCAGGATAATACCAAAGCTCTTGAACTTTACAAAAAATTAGGATTTGAGATTGAAGAGGTAAGGTTAAATCAAGTCTCGAGCACTAATACGTTGCGAAATGTGATTCGGATGGTTATTAAAAACACCAAGCTTAAAAACAAATTGATTCTTGGCACTGTACAAATGGGTTTGGCCTATGGAATAAATAACGCATTGGGTCAAGTTTCTTTTGAAAACAGTTGTGCTATTTTAGCCAAAGCATATGAGTTTGGAATTCAAACATTGGATACCGCTGAAGGTTATGGAAATGCGCATCAAGTTATAGGAAATTTCCATATATTAAATCCCACTGTAAAATTTAATATTATTACAAAAATACCACACGGTTCTATTGTTGAAAATATTAAGAATAAAATTAAAACCTATATTTCTGACTTGCAAGTCGATTTTTTGGAAGTTTTAATGTTTCATTCTTTTGATTCCTATAAAAACAATCAAGGTATTTTTGAAGGTTTAAAAACACTAAAAAAAGAAGGGGTAATTAAAAATATTGGGGTTTCAATTTATACTAATGAGCACCTAGAGGCTTTGTTGTTAGACGATTCCATTACGGTCGTCCAAATGCCCTTTAATTTATTGGACAATGAATCTTTAAGAGGTGATTTGATGACAAAATTAAAAGCGAAAGGCAAAATTATTCATACCAGATCGGCATTTCTTCAAGGCTTGTTTTTTAAAGATGTTTCAGATTCAAATAGCACAGTTCAGAACCTAAAAAATGAACTGAGTTCACTTAATATTATTGCGAAAGAAGCTGGTATATCCATGTCGAATTTGTCATTAAGTTATTGTTTACAGCAAAAGAATATAGACAATGTACTTATTGGTGTAGATTCTGTAAAGCAATTGATGGAGAATTTCAATGCACTTATTTCAAAGATTGATACTGAAACAATTGCTAAAATTAATACTATAAAAGTTGATGATATAGATTTATTAAACCCTTCATTATGGTAACAATGATGCTTTAGTATTTCTTCAAAACAAAAGAATTTCTAGAATATTTTTTTAACATTTGAGATTAAAACACAAAAAACCACAAATAATAAAAGTAAAATATGAAATATACAGGACGTAAAATTATAAATGCAATAGGCAATAGAACGGGGTTAACTAAAATGATTTGTACAATTTTTGAACTTCAAAAAGAGCCTCAAAAAAAATATCAAATTAAATCGGATGTCGTTTTTGGTGTATTCAATGACTCACATGGCAATCGCATCGAACTCCTTTCAGGATTGCGTGACAGAATAAAACCTATGTGGCGTTCTATGGTAAATCCAGTAGATACTGCTATTGTTGCACCACCAATAGCGACAATGCAACAAAAGATGGCCAACCAGAAAAGCGCATTAACACGTATTGAAAATTTTCTGCAAACCCAATCTTTGTCATTTGTTGGTAAAGAAATATTAGAAATTGGTGCTTATGACGGTTCCTCCGCTTATGCTTTTGCTGAATTTGGTGCTAAACGCGTATTGGCAACAGATATGGCAGCGTATTACATCAATCAATCTCCTGGTGGAGTAGTTTCAAAAGAAGCTATTGCATCTAAAAACGTTGAGCTAAAACAAACTCGAGATGCCTATTCCAATTTAATTAAACCACAGGCAGCGGCAAGTGTAAGTTTTATAGAGGATGATATTTGTACTTCTACTGTGGCTTCAGAATCTGTAGATGTGATTGTAAGTTGGGAAGTATTGGAACACATTACAAATCCCAATGAAGCTTTTAAACAAATGTCTCGAGTGCTAAAAAAAGGTGGTTTTGCTTTTCACGAGTACAATCCTTTTTTCTCTATAGATGGCGGACACAGCCTTTGTACTTTAGACTTTCCTTGGGGTCATGCTCGATTAGAAGATAAAGATTTTGAGAGATATTATGACGAATTAAGACCCGATGAGAAAGACGTGTCACTTAGTTTCTTTAGAAATAACCTCAATAGAATGACACTTTCACACCTTAACGATTGCATGGAACAAAATGGACTACGCCCTTTGAGTATAATACCTTGGTACGATGAGAATGATCAAGCGAACTTAACAAATGAGATGCTTAACCAATGTAAAAATATTCATCCAACAGCGGAGCATGTCGATTTAGTAGCACCAATAGTATGGGTGTTATGTCAAAAAATATAAGAGTCGCTTTATTATGGCTTTAAAAACAATTTTAATTACTCAAGCACGAACAGGAAGCACTAGATTACCTGGCAAAGTTTTAAAAGAAATTGGAGGTACATCTTTACTTCAAATTCATTTAGAACGGTTAAAAAAGTGCACAAAAGTTTCTGAAATAATTGTAGCAACGACAAACGCTGATGCGGACACTATAATTTTTGATAAAGCAATCGAATGGGGCAATAGTGCATCGAGAGGTTCTGAATCGGATGTTTTAGACCGGTTTTATCAAGCGGTACGATTTAAAGATGCCGATTGGATCGTTAGAGTAACTTCGGATTGCCCTCTTATTGATGCAGTTTTGGTTGACAAAGTGATTGATTTTGTTCAGAAAAATGATAAAGATTATGGGTCAAATGGACTCATTGAACATTATCCTGATGGTCAAGATGTAGAAGTTTTTAAATTTTCGGCATTAGAAAATGCATGGAAAAACGCCAAATTGGCATCAGAACGCGAGCATGTTACTCCTTTTATAAGAAATAATTCCGATTTCAAAGGAGGGAATTTATTCACTGCAATTAACTATCCGTGTGAATCAGATTTTTCTAAAATTAGGATGACTGTTGATGAAAGCAATGATTTTGAATTAATAGAAATTTTGATCAATAATCTGGGAACTGATAAAACTTGGATGGAATATGTGAATTATATTGTAGAGCAAGATTTAATTAAAATAAACGATGCAATAATTAGAAACGAAGGGCTTTTAAAGTCTTTAAAAAATGACTAATCATGGGGAAAGGACAAGAATTATATAAAAAAGCAAAAACATTAATTCCGGGTGGAACTATGTTACTCTCTAAAAGACCAGAAATGTTTTTACCAGATCTTTGGCCTTCTTATTTTTCAAAAGCTAAAGGATGTAAAGTTTGGGATTTGGATGGAAAAGAATTTACCGATATGTCTATAATGGGGATTGGAACAAATTCACTGGGATATGGAAATGATGAAGTGGATGCCGCAGTAATTGAAACCGTAAAGAAGGGTAATATGAGCACTTTAAACTGTCCCGAGGAAGTTTATTTGGCTGAAAAGTTAATGGAAATGAATCCGTGGGCAGATATGGTTCGTTTTGCCCGTAGTGGTGGTGAAGCCAATTCAATTGCTATACGCATTGCTCGTGCAGCCTCTGGAAAAGATCAAGTTGCTATATGTGGTTATCATGGCTGGCACGACTGGTATTTATCTGCAAATCATAATGGCAGCGATGATTTGTCGGGACATTTAATTCCTGGATTAAGTCCATTGGGGGTTCCTAAAAATCTTAAAAACACCGTATTTCCTTTTCATTATAATAACTATGAAGAATTAGTATCTATTGTAGAAAATAATGATATTGGGGTTATTAAAATGGAAGTGTTGAGAAATTTTGGACCTGAAGATAATTTTTTACAAAAAGTAAGAGACTTAGCGACACAAAAAAACATTGTATTGGTTTTTGATGAATGTACCTCAGGTTTTAGAGAAACTTTTGGTGGTATTTTTAAAAAATTTGGTGTTGAACCCGATATTACGATGTTCGGAAAAACAATAGGAAATGGGTATGCCTTGACGGCTGTAGTTGGAAGAAAGTCGGTTATGGAAGCAGCTCAAACCACCTTTATAAGCAGTACCTTTTGGACAGAACGAATAGGACCTACTGCGGCTTTGACCACTTTAGGCGTGATGGAAAAAATGAAATCTTGGGAGATCATTACCGCAGCTGGAAATAAAATGCGACAAGGATGGCAAAAATTGGCAGATAGCCATAATCTTTCTATTACTATTGCAGGAATTCCATCTTTGAGCACGTATGGTTTTAATAGTAAAAATGCACTAGCCTATAAAACCTATGTAACGCAAGAAATGTTGAAAAAAGGATTTTTGGCAAGTACTCATTTTTATGCTTGTACGGAACACAAAGAGGAACATTTGAATTCTTATTTTGAAGCACTAGATGGTATTTTCGCCGTGATTTACAAATGCGAATCAGAGGAATTTAAAATACACGATTTATTAGAAGGACCTATTTGTCACGGAGGTTTCAATCGATTGAATTAAATAAAGTAATGAAAAAGTATGTTGTTTTAAACCATCAAGCTTTCGAATATGAGAATTATAAAATAGTTCCCATTCGGTATGAAGATCGGTTTGACATCATGAAATGGCGCAACGAACAAATTTATCATTTAAGGCAAAATAAGGCACTTACGGTTGAGGATCAGGAAAACTATTTTAACGATGTTGTAAATGAACTTTTTAATCAGACACAGCCAAAACAAATTCTCTTTTCTTATTTAGAAAATGAGATATGCATAGGGTACGGCGGTTTGGTTCACATCAATTGGATTGATAAGAATGCTGAAATTTCATTCGTTATGAATACTGCTTTGGAAAAAGAGGCTTTTCAAAAACATTGGGGAATATTTTTGAAGTTGATCGAACAAGTCGCTTTTGAAGATTTGAAATTGCATAAAATAACAACCTATGCTTTTGATTTGAGACCAAAATTATATTCAGTTCTTGAGAATTCCGGTTTTGCACAAGAAGCGGTGTTGCAGCAAGAATGCCTTTTTAATGGAGCATTCATAGATGTTATTATTCATTCTAAATTTATTGGAGAATAATCAAAAATAGTAGTTTTTTAAAGTTTTTTTAATTGGAAAGAACAAAATACTTACATGAATAAAATAATTATTATCACTGGTGCCAACAGAGGACTTGGAAAAGCCCTTGTTGATCTTGCTTTGAAAGATGACAATACGCTCATCGTTTCTCTTTCGCGTTCGCTACACGAGCATCACGAAGGCATAAGCAGTACTAGATTATTGTTTTTTAAAACCGATTTATCAGAACCGTTTTCAAATGCTTTCCTTGAACAGGTAGAAAGCAGCATTCTTCCTGATACTGTTTTGTATTTTTTTAATAATGCTAGTATTATTCTACCAATAGCAAAAATGGGCAGTTTTAAGGATTTGGATATAGCAACTTCTATCAAAGTAAATGTGCAATATCCCGTTAATTTGATAAATGCTCTTATGAGCCGATTTTCAACGCACGAAACTGTATTAGTGAATATATCTTCTGGAGCGGCGAATAATCCAATTCCCCATTGGTCGTTGTATGGCGCTTCAAAGGCCTATATGAATCAGATTTATAAGGTTTTAGCGGAAGAAAATGCAGCTAACAATTTTACATTTTACACCATAGATCCAGGAGTATTAGACACCGGAATGCAAGTTCAAATTAGAAAAAATATTTTTCCAAAACAAGATTATTTTAAGGCACTAAAAGACGATGATAAACTCATGCAACCTGAAGATGCTGCACTAAAAATATTTCATACAATAAACTATTACGAATGAAGGTCGGTGTAATTTCAGATATTCACGGAAATCATTACGCTTTAGAAGCTGTTTTAAACGTAGCTAAACAAGAAGGAATAGAAAAATTATTGGTTTTAGGAGACATTGTAGGGTATTATTATCATCCTGAATTGGTTTTGAAGATGCTTTCGGAATGGAATTATGAAATTATAAAGGGGAATCACGAAGTTTTACTTCAGGATTTAACAGAAAAAAAGATAGATTCAGAAGTTTTGAAAGGGAAATATGGATGTGGACATGAACAAGCCTTGAAAAACCTAGATGACAAAACCCAAGAATGGTTGTTTTCTTTGCCAACGCAAAAATCAATTCTGATTGACGGAGTTTCTTTTCAAATGAATCACGGTAGTCCATCGAGTATTGATGAATATATTTATCCAGATGCTACACTTGAAAAATTAGAAAAATGCAATTCTGTAGTCCATGATTTTGTGCTAATTGGACATTCACATTATGCATTTTCACATCAATGTGAAAACAGCATTTTGATAAATTGTGGCTCTGTCGGGCAGTCAAGACAAAAAGGTGGGCAAGCGTATTGGTGTGTTATTAATACCGCCGATAAAAGTTTTGAAATGAAAACAACGGCTTACGATACTGCTGAATTATTAGAAGAAATACAATTATTTGAAACGAAAATAGGGTATTCCTCCAGAATTTTGCAACGATAGAAAAGTGTTTTTTTTATATCAATTTCAGGTTCTTTTTTAATTTGAAATTGAAACACGCAAAAAATAAATTTTATTAATAGTTATATGATAAAAGAAAAAATAAATGTTTTGGTAACGGGTTGTGGTGGCGATATAGGGCAGAGTATTGGAAAAATATTGAATGAGTATAACCTAATAAATAATTTATACGGTTGTGATATTTCAGATAAAAATGCAGCTAAATTTATTTATACCAATTTCTTCTTGGGATTGCCTTGCAAAGACTCGAACTATATCAGTAATTTAGAAAAAATAGTAGAAGAAAAGAATATTGATTTTATTATTCCCGTTTCAGAACCCGAATTACGATTTTTATCAAAAGAAAATATAAATAAAATAGGTAATTCCGAATTGATAATGGCTTCAAGCGTAGCTTTAGAAGTTGGCTTTGATAAATTGAAAACCGCTGATTTTCTAAAAAAGGAAAACCTTCCGTTTCCAATTACACAAACTGTTGCTAATATTGATTCTGTTGAAAAATTTCCCGTGATAATGAAATCAAGAACGGGTTCAGGAAGTTCCACTGTAAGTATAGTTAGGGACAACGATACTTTTATTGCTTTAAAAAAAGGCAATTCTGATTTTATCGTTCAGGAATTTTTGGAGGGTGACAAGGGTGAATTTACCTGTGGTGTTTTTAGAAGTAGAAGCGGTATCATTCGGTCTATTATTTTGAAAAGAGAATTAATGGGTAGTTTTACAGGTTATGGTGAAGTGATAGAAAATCAAGAAATCAGTCAATTGCTTCAGAATGTGGCTGAAAAATTAAATTTAATTGGAAGTATTAATGTTCAATTGAGACTTACATCAAAAGGCCCCGTAGTTTTTGAAATAAATCCACGATTTTCGAGCACGGTTCGATTCAGACATTTATTTGATTTCAAAGACGTTGAGTGGTCTATTGAGGACGTATTGGGTATTCCAATTTCGGATTACCGGGAATCTTCTGTCGGAAAAAAATTATATAAGGGATTTAATGAGTACATAGAATAAATAAATATAGTTTATGGGTAAATACATAATCTTATCTGAAAAAGTATGGCATAAAAATCTCTTTGACAATTTAAAAAACAGTATCGAAGGCAATTGGTCGTTAATCGATACAAAGGAAAATTTTAACTTAAAGTCATTAACAGAATTTAATCCATCAAAAATTTTTATTCCGCATTGGTCTTATATTATTCCAAGTGAAATTTATGAAAATTTTGAATGTATTGTTTTTCACATGACAGATTTGCCTTTTGGCAGAGGCGGAAGTCCTTTGCAAAATTTAATTGAAAAAGGGTTCAAAACAACAAAAATATCGGCGATTAAAGTTGAAAAAGGTATTGATACCGGCGATGTTTATTTAAAAAAAGAAATGAGTCTAAGTGGATCGGCGCGAGAAATATTTGAGAACTCTTCAATAATTGTAGAAAAAATGATTTCTGAAATAATTACCGGCGATATTAAACCCGTTCCTCAGGTCGGAGAAGTAACGGAGTTTAAGAGAAGAAAACCAGAAGAAAGTAATTTGATGAATTTATCAGATATAGAAAAGGTTTATGATTATATAAGAATGTTGGATTGTGAGGGATATCCTCACGCATTCATTGAAACCTCCTTTTTTAAAATAGAATTTACTGATGCTAATTTTGATTCCAATACTAAAACAATAAATGCTAATGTTAGAATCTTTAAGAAATAAACGAATAATGATAGTAGTTGCCCATCCTGATGATGAATTATTAGGGTTAGGAGCAACGCTACACAAACTAATAAAGGAGTGCAATGTAACAACTCATGTTGTAATACTTGGAGAAGGAATAACCTCACGTTCAGATACCAGAGATGTTAAAGTTTGGGAAAATGAATTGGCAATTCACAGAGAAAATATAAAAAATGCACAGTTGGCTATAGGGTATCATAGCACGAGTATTTATGATTTTCCTGACAATCGATTTGATTCCGTAGCATTATTAGATATTGTGAAAGTAGTTGAAAAAGAAAAGAAACAATTTGAACCCGATGTGATTTTTACCCATCACGGTGGTGATGTGAATATTGATCACCAAAGAACTTTTGAGTCAATTATCACAGCTTGCAGACCTATGGAAGAGGAAAAAGTAAAAACTATAATCACTTTTGAAACTCCTTCAGGTACTGAGTGGAGATCACCAACCGATCCTAGACATTTTTTACCAAACTTATTTTTTAGTTTATCTGAAGCTGATATTGATGCTAAAATAAAAGGAATGGAGAGTTATGAATTTGAACGCCGTAAATATCCGCATCCCCGTTCACCAGAGGCGCTAAAAATTCAAGCTCAAAGATGGGGCATAGTCGTAGGAACAAATTTTGCTGAAGCTTTCTGTATCGTAAGATCAATAAATAATTAAACTTATCATGAAAATAGGAAACATAGAAATAAATTCGGATTCACCCATATTTATCATTGCAGAATTATCAGCTAATCATAATGGTAGTTTATCAACAGCAATAGAAACAGTTCGTGCCGCAAAACGTGCTGGAGCTGATTGTATAAAATTGCAAACCTACACTGCTGACACGATGACAATTGCATCAGACAAGGATGATTTTATAATTAAAGGCACGATTTGGGAAAATCAAAACTTACACGAACTCTATCAAAAGGCCTATACACCTTGGGAATGGCAAGAGCAGCTCATGCAAGTTGCTAAAGAAGAAGGATTAGTTTGCTTTTCTTCTCCATTTGATATAACATCGGTCGATTTTTTAGAATCTTTGAATGTGCCAGCCTACAAGATTGCTTCTTTTGAAATTACAGATATACCATTGATAGAGTACGCAGCTTCAAAAGGGAAGCCTATTATCTTATCTACTGGAATAGCGGAACAAGAAGACATCGAATTGGCTTTGGATGCTTGCAGAAGAATGGGAAATAATGACATAGCCTTACTAAAATGTACCTCCAGTTACCCAGCACCTATCGAAGAAGCCAATATGTGCATGATAAAAGATCTAGCCGAGCGTTATAATGTAATCAGTGGTTTGTCCGATCATACTATGGGAGCTACTGTGGCCATTGTAGCCACTGTTTTTGGTGCAAAAATTATAGAAAAACATTTTATTTTGGATCGTTCTATTGGTGGCCCAGATGCTTCTTTTTCTATGAATGAAATCGAGTTTACGGCAATGGTTAAAGCAGTTCGAGAGGCAGAGCAAGCCATAGGAAAAGTAGATTATACTCTTACAGAAAAGCAAGCAAGTGGCAAAGATTTTTGTCGTTCACTGTATGTAGTCGAAGATATGAAAGAAGGAGAGGTAATAACTCCAAATAATGTTCGCTCTATAAGACCTGGTTTTGGATTGCATCCCAAATACTATACTGAAATTATAGGCAAAAAAGTCAATCAAGCTATAGAAAGAGGTACTGGTTTGAAACTAGAACAAATAATCTACTGATGAAGAAAGGTTTTTGTTTTTTGATATTGTCGAAAACATAATGATTATTTCGGGAAGATTTTAAACAAGTGTTTATATGACTGTCATGATTTGTAAAAAAAATATCCTGATTCTGAATATTAATAGCAAAATGGATTGTGGTTATCCAGGAATGGTGATTAAGGGAGATTATTTGTGGTTGAGCTATTATTCAGGTCACGAAAACACAACTGGTTCCTCTATTTATGTTTCAAAAATCAACCTCAAACAATTAGGCTATAACTAGCCAGAAAATAATCATTGCTTCGGATTTAAAATTACTATATGGACAAATATCTTATCAAATATTTAGTTGAAAATGCAGACAATGCATTGTCGAAAAAATATATCGATTTTTTCAAAGTCGAATTAGATTGGCATATATATAATTCTGAAGCACATATTTCAAAAACACATCATAGAAAAAGAGAAGTAATTTTGAAGAAAAAAATATTGTACTTGTACCAATATTTTTATGCCTTATTTCTTCAATCTAATTCGATTCAATCCAATAAGCTGAAGGTTTTATCAACCTTGCACATTACAGCTAATAGCAAACTGAATCGCGCGCTTTCTGATTTGGATTTTGTTTTGTATTCGCCAATATGGTATCCTGTAGAAAAAATAAACATTTTTGGTGATTTTAAAACTTTGAAATGGCACTTGGATATTCAACAGCGTATCGAGAAAGAAGACTTTTTTACTTTTTTAGAATCTAAATTTCATACTGAATTAGAAGAATTTCAACAACATCTTGTCAAGGAATACCAAAAGCAAGATTTCCGAGCATTACTTCTTTATACAGACCAATATTTTTACAGTAAATACAGTATTGATATTTTCAAGAAAATGGATCGTCCCACTTTTATTTTTACTCACGGTTTGCCCGGGATTTATTCTCTTGAAGTTGACAATAGAGCAGATTATTTGATGGTATGGAGTGAAAAAATAAAACAAAATTATATCAATGTAGGCTTCACTCCTTCAAAAATAAAAGTGGTTGGAAACCCAGACTATAAAAATTTACCCAAAACGAAGAATTTGCGATCTGATTTATCCGATGTATTAATCGTTCCAGTTTCATCGGTTACTTGGCATCAACACGAATATAACAATACCGTTCTAAACGACAAAAGTACGGTTGTTTTGTATTTATATAAAGTGCAATCAGTATTAAAAAAATTGGGACTGAAAAAAGTGCGATATAGAGTTCATCCGTCCATAAATCGAGATTGGGTTCATGCTTTCTTAGATCAAGACTTTTATGTTTGTGATACTCAAACATTGACGGATTCGTTAGTTCGTACCTCTCTTGTAATTGGTTCAAACTCCACCGTTTTATTAGAATCTTTAATTCAAGGGGTCAATTATATTGCCTTTGATCCAAAAGACGAGAATGGGGTAAATATGTCTGGTTACAAATCGGTTCCTCCGTTTGATGGTTCTGAGAAAAAGTTGATGATGTGTTACGATGAAGAGGAATTAGAAAAAATGCTACGATTTAATGCTATGACCGATTATAGTTTAGTTCACGAATTTATTCAAGATTTTGATTTAACAGTGCTGAAGGAATTAATTAAATAATTAACAATGAGCGAAAAGAAAAGCTTGATTAAAAACACATCAATTTATGCATTAGGGGATATTATTCCTAGACTTCTGGCGTTCATATCATTGCCTATTCTTACTCGTTATTTGTCCCCATCGGATTATGGGATTGTAAATTATGTAAATTCGTTGAACACTTTTTTGTTGGCTTTGGGTTTTTTGAGTATTAACACCTATTATTTGGTTTTTTATTATCGATGCAAAGACAGTGAAGAGCAAAAAAAATTATTAGGGAATCTTTCTTCCTTTGTTCTATTATTAAATGCAATTTTGGTTGTAATTATTTTGCTATTTGGAAAATATATTTTTAGTGCTTTTGGCAGTAAAATTCCTTTTTTCCCGTATATCATTATTGGTGTTTTAAGTAATTTTTTCAATTTATTTTCAATACTTCCGGCAGCCTTGTATCGCTTATTAGAACGGCCTTTGCCTCTGACAATTTTAAGAATTATTGAGGGAATAATTACCTTAACGCTCTCATTGGTCCTAGTAATTTATTTTCATTATACAGCACTAGCCGTTTTATATGCTACTCTTACGGTCAATTTTTTTTATGCTTTTATTTTTCTTTATATTTCGAGAAAACATATTATTTGGAACTTAAATTTTAAGCAGATAAAAGTAGTATTGGCTTTTACTTTGCCTCTTTTGCCAGGATCAATTGCCTATTATGTTACCACAATTTCCGACAGAATATTGATAGATAAATATTTAAATCTAAATGATTTGGGTATCTACAGCACGGCTGCAACCATAGCTTTGGTGCTTAATGTGTTTTCTTTTGGCGCATACAAAGCTTTTGAGCCCTATATATTTAAAAATTGGGGTAGCAACGATTTCAAAAAAATTTTTGAGAATATTCGCAATGGGTTTGTTTATGTTCTATTAATAGGAGTCTTGTGTTTGAGCATTTTTGCGAAAGAATTTTTTCAAATCATGACCAATGTAAAGTTTCATCAGGCGTATTGGTACGTTCCTATGATAATAATTGGCGTTTATAGTTCGTCATTGAGTTTACTTTATGGAACAATCATAACTGCAAAAGGAAAAACTAGAATAAATTCGGTTGTGAGTATTACTGGAGCCACAATTAGTATCGTATTAAATATCGTTTTTTTGCCAAAATTTGGTTTAATAACTGCCGCCTTGGTTTCTAGTTTAGCTATGACCGTTATGTTGTTTATTTCTATTTGGTATGCCGAATTAAAAATCAGTCATTCTAGACCTTTTTTTAGTCTATTGTTAATAGTTTTAGTAATTTATATTATGGTGTACTTAATTCCTATCGAAGATATTGTGTATGCTATTATTTTAAAATCAACAGTATCTGTATTTGCAGTGATTGGAATATCATTAATTTTAGCCATTAATCCACTAAAAATTTTGAATAGTTTTAAGAAAAAACAATTAATACAATAAGTGATATTTTATAAAAGATTTTTAACTCCAGTTCTTCTATTGGTGTAAAGAAAAGTAACTACTTATGAAAACAAAAGCACGCGTTATCGCTTTTTATTTACCTCAATACCATCCTATTCAAGAGAATGATCTATGGTGGGGAAAAGGATTCACAGAATGGACTAATGTAGGTAAAGCAAAATCTTTATTCAAAGGACATTATCAGCCCAGAGTTCCTGCTGACTTAGGTTATTATGATTTAAGAGTTGCCGAAACTAGAAAAGCGCAAGCCGATATGGCACGTGAATATGGCATTGAAGGTTTCATTTATTGGCATTACTGGTTTGGAAATGGTAAGCGCTTAATTGAACGACCTTTCAATGAAGTATTGGCTTCTGGCGAGCCTGATTTTCCATTTTGTTTGGCTTGGGCCAATGAAACTTGGAAAGGTTTCGCCCATGGTATGACTAATCGTAATATTTTGATAGAGCAATTGTATCCTGGAGTCGAAGATTATACGGCACATTTTTATGCCGTGTTGCCCGCACTGAAAGATATGCGATATATTACCATTGATGGCAAGCCCCTTTTTATGATTTATAAACCAGTAGGCAATCCTGAAATAAGGGTATTTATGGACACTTGGTTAAAACTAGCCGCCGAAAATGGATTAAGTGGAATTTATTTTATTGGGCATTGTATTGATCCTAAATTTTCTGTAAGAGAAGTTTTAGATAACGGTTTTGATGCTGTAAACACCACTGGTTTGTTCAATTATACTTTAAACCACAACACATTAATTAATAAAATATACAGTCGTTTGAACAAAATATTTCGAGGTGTTCCTTCTGCTTATCCATATAAAACGGTGTCCAAGTATTTTATAAATCCAGAAGAAGATCAAATAGAAAATATTTTTCCGAGTATTATTCCAGGTTGGGATCACACCGCGCGTAGCGGTCGTGAGGGATTTGTTCTCACAGGTTCAACACCAGATTATTTTGAAAAACATGTAAAGGAAGTGGTTCAACTTGTCGAAAATAAAGAAGAAGAACATAAAATAATTTTCTTAAAATCTTGGAATGAATGGGCTGAAGGGAATTATATGGAACCGGATTTGCGCTGGGGTGTACAATACTTGGAAGCGTTGAAACGTCAAATTGCAAAATAATTTAAAATTTTTAGAGAACACCAAGTTATAATAGATTGTTTTTTAAAGAGGTTACGAAGAATAGTATCACAACTATTTATTGAAACATCATGTTCTGAATAACTATAATACAGTATACAAAAGCAGGTTTTAATGGAAATTTATATTTTTACATTAGTTATTTTATTGATTTTTTCGATCATAGAAATTAGATTTGATTTGACGGAAATGCAGCACCGAGGAATGTCTATCTTTGTGTACTGTTTTTTAGTTTTTCAAGTTGGATTTCGTTGGCAAACTGGAACAGATTGGGATTCCTATCTCAATAATTTTACTGGGACAACCTCATATACTGATGTTTTGAACTATGTTATAATTGGTTTTGAAATAGGGTACGGTATTTTTGTTTATTTAATTCGTTTGTTTACCACTGATTACACCGTTTTCCTAGTGTTGCACGCTGTAATTTATTATTTCTTAGTTTTAAAGTCCACTAATTTTTTAAGTCCATATCCTTTTTTATCCACGTTGATATTTTACGTATCCACAATGGGAATATTAGGATCTAACCGGCAGTTAATAGCGATGGCCATTTGTTTTTATTCGCTGCAATTTATAATCAATGAAAAAAAGCCCTGGAAGTTTTTTATATTAGTTTCGATTGCCTTCTTATTTCATACTACCGCACTATTGTTCTTGGTCTATTATTTTTTAAACAGAGATTTTGATAAAAGGATAATAGTTCTCGCTTTACTTGTAGCTATATTGATTGGAAAATCTAGTTTGCCTAATTTTCTTTTTTTGAATTTTAGTGATTTTTTAGGAGAAACTTCTGCAAACAAAGCACAAATGTATGTTGGTAGAGAATTGTCGAAAACAGCTTTGAGTATTACAGGACTCATTAGGCGCTTATTTTTCTTTTTTTTATTTCTAATAAGTTATGATAAAATGACTCTCAAATTCCCAACCTACAAATTACTATTCAATGGTTTTACATTAGGAATAATGATTTATTTTATGTTTTCAAGTACTTTCGTAATCTTAGTTGGAAGAGGAGGTTACTATTTCAGTGTTATGGAATGCTTTCTTTTAGCTAGTTTGTTATTATTATTTGATTCCAGAAGAGATAGAGCTTATGTAATGATTGCACTTTTTGTTTATTCCTATTTTATATTTTTTCAATCTATTTCAGAGTATCCACGATTATTTCTACCCTACAAAGGTATTTATATCAATTCATCTTTTATTAGGAGGTTTTGATCTGCTATAAAAATTTTTTTAGTGAACGTTAATAAAAAATTAATACTATTTTCATACGACTTTCCGCCATCAAATGGTGGTATAGCTAGACTATGCTTGGAAATAGCTTATGGCATGAATGTTTATTATAATAGTGTCACAGTTTTAACAAGAAAAAAGGAAGGCGAAAATTTCCCTTATAATTTAAAAGATGTAGAAATTGTTGAATTACCTACAAAAAGATTGGTATGTGAAATAAAAGCAATACAATTTCTAAGCACATTAAAAAACAAAGAACAGTATGATATTCTTTGTGGGACATGGCATCCAGAGAGTATATTAGCTTTGATTTCTGGTTTTAAAAACGTTTTTGTACTGGGACATGGAACGGAGTTCTTAAGCGCCAATTCATTTTTCAGAAAAAAGATATGGCTGGGATATTATGCTAATTTTGTCTTAAGAAAAGTAAAATTGGTTATTGCAAATAGTAATTATACTAAAGGATTAATTCAACGTATATCTGATAAGTCGAATAATTTTGCTCTTCCTTTAGCAGTAAATCAAGAGTTTTTTAAACCTAATAGTAAGGAGAAATTACAATCTCAAAAATTAAAAATTTGTATTGTTTCAAGAATAGAACAATTTAAAGCACATGATTTTATTTTTGATGTTATAGCTCAGCTTCCTATTGAGTACAGAAATAAATTCGAGTTAAATATAGCAGGTACGGGAGTGTATTCAGGAGAACTAGTGAAATTAGCTGAAAAATTAGGCATACATCAACAGGTTACCTTTTTTGGATATGTTAAAGATTTAGATTTACCCAATTTTTACAATTCGAATGATATGTTTATTCTTTGTTCAAGAGAAAATCCAAACAATATAACCGTTGAGGGTTTTGGTCTTGTTTTTTTAGAAGCTCAAGCGTGCGGATTACCTGTTATTGGAACCAATACAGGAGGTATATCGGATGCTATTGATCACGAAAATGGAGGTTGGTTAATTCAACAAGACAACGCTGAAGAACTTCATAACTTATTGATTTCGATTTTAGATGATCGAACAATTATAAAAACAATGGGGACAAAAGCACGAAATCGAGTTCTTGAAGGATACACTTGGGATATTTATTGCTCGAAGTTATTTAAACTCATTAATGCTACTAAATTATAGATCACTAAATTTATTTAAAAATTTAATTTAAAACAAATAATGGTTTCAATAATTATCCCGGCTTATAATGCTGCAGAAACGATCATCAACTCGTTGAAGTCTGTGTTTTCGCAAACTTATACCGATTGGGAAATTATTATTATAGATGATGGCTCAAAAGATAATACGGTAGCTGTTTTGAATTCGTTTTTCGAAACATTATCTAAAAGTAACTTGGCTAAAATCAAATTGATTAAACAAATTAATTATGGCGTTTCTAAGGCTAGAAATGTTGGTCTTACGGAGGCAAGTGGCGATTGGATTGCGCTCTTAGATAGCGACGATACTTGGATAAACACTAAATTGGAACGTCAAATGCAAATGCTACAAGAAAATTCTAATATTGATTTTTTAGGAGCCAATAGAGTAGGTGAATATCACGAGTCTTTTTTGAATATAAAATTTGATCTACTAACGCGAATTAGCCCTAAAAATTTATTGTATAAAAATTTTTTTGCCACATCAACTGTTGTTTTTAAAAAAGATATATTAAATGAAATTGGTTTTTTTGATGAAACTCAAGGGTATTGTGAAGATGTAAATTATTTTATCAAAATTGCGAATGTTAAGGAATGTTATTTGCTCAATGAAAGTTTAGTTTCGACTGGAAGTGGTCAAATACATTTTCAAGAAACGGGATTATCAAGTAATTTGTGGGGAATGCAAAAAGGAGAACTGACCAACATGAACTATGCGTTAAAGGAAAGAATCATTAATTATTTAGATTATTTTTTAATATTTAATTTTTCATTTATCAAATATTTCAGAAGAGTTTGGTTGGTAAAAAGTAAAAAAAATTAATTGTAAAGAATATCAGTATTGAAATAGTTCAAAAAGTAAAAATGTAAAAGAGTTTAAAATAATGAAAATTGCAATTACCGGAGCAACAGGTTTTATTGGAAAATTATTAATTGAAAAGCATATTGATTTAGGCGATGAAGTTCATGTGCTAACACGGAAAAAATTGAATCATGATAACGTGAAAGGGCTTCATTTTCATATTGGTGACCTTTCAGACGCAAAATCATTAATTTTATTATTAAAAAATGCTGATGTATTATACCACTGCGCGGCTGAAATCAAGGATGAATCTATTATGAATTTGGTCAATGTCGAAGGAACTAAAAATTTGATTAAAGCTGCAACTGGACAGGTTAAACATTGGGTTCAGCTGAGTAGCACGGGTGTGTACGGACCATTATATTCTGGAATTATTTCTGAAAATCAAGCTTACAATCCTATAAATGAATATGAAAAGACTAAACTCGAATCCGATTTTTTAGTGTTAGAAGCAACAAATAATAGCGTTTTTACTAGCACGATTGTGAGACCGTCGAATGTGTTTGGTTTTCAAATGACGAATCAATCTATTTTTCAATTAGTAAAAAGTATTGATAAGGGATTTTATTTTTTTGTCGGATTCGAAAAGGGAGCTTCTGCCAATTATGTTCCGGTTGAAAATGTTATTGAAGCGTTATACCTTGCTGCTACCAACCCAAAAGCAAAAAATGGAATTTATATTATCTCAAGCTGGTGCACCATTGAGGAATTTATAGGGAATATTTCAAAATCATTAGACAAGCCTTTTCCAAAATTTAGAATTCCTTTAGGATTTGCTAAATGCTTAGCTAGAGCAACGTTTTTTATTCCAAAAAACCCCTTAACAGTGTCGCGCATCAACGCTTTGAGTAATAGAGTAATTTATGAAACTAACAAAATCGAAACTGAACTTGACTATAAACCAGTAGTAAGTACAGCGGAGACCATTAAAGACTTAGTTGAATTTTATAAAAAATCAACTATAAATAGATTATAAAATGGATATTACAACCCCTAAAAAAATTAAGTTACTAAGAGTCATTACTCAGGCTGAGGTAGTGCCATGGCATTTGAAAAATTTTATAGATAGATCGGAAAATGATTATGAATTATTCGTTGCAGGAAGTAATGTAAGTAAATTTGAGGATGATTATCCCTATATTACATTCATCAATATTCAAATTATTAGAAAGACCTCTATATTTTATGATTCAATTGCTCTGCTTAATTTAATTGTATTGTGTATTAAGATTCGGCCTAAAATTATTCATTCCATAATGCCAAAATCAGGTCTTTTATCTTCTTTGGCAGGACTGTTTACATTCGTTCCTATCAGAATTCATACTTTTACGGGTCAAGTATGGTCAACAAAGAAAGGAATTTCAAAATTTTTTTATAAATTTATTGACAAACTAATATTTGCAATCAACACCGTTTGTTTGACGGATAGTGCGTCTCAATCTGATTTTTTAGCCAAACATGGATTTTTAGTAAAAGGAAAACCTATAGAATATTTAGGGAAAGGTTCTTTGTCGGGAGTAAATTTGGATAAGTTTGATATAAAAATTGTTGCGAAAAGAGATATTTTAAGAAAACAATTAGGTATCGAAACGAACGATTTTGTTTTTGTATTTCTGGCACGAAAATCTATTGTTAAGGGAGTTATTGAGTTAATAGAAAGTTTTGCTAAAATTGCACATTTGCCCAATGTAAAGTTACTTTTTATTGGACCAGATGAATCAGAAGGACAATTGCATTATTTACTTACTAAGTATGCTGATATTTCAGATAAAATTATTAATTTAGATATTGTAAAAGAGCATCATAAATACCTAGCCATCAGTGATGTTTTATGTTTGCCTAGTAGCAGCGAAGGTTTTGGATCTATAGTTATTGAGGCAGCTGCCCTAGGTGTACCTTCAATTGGTTTTGATATTGTTGGCTTGTCAGATTCGATAGTACAAAATTGTACAGGAGTTCTTGTTCCTTTTAAAGACATAAATCAATTTTCTGCGGCAATGATTGATTTATATCAGGATACTGAAAAATTAGAAAAGCTTAAATTTAATGCCAGAGAACGAGTGATAAAGTATTTTTCTGCTGATGCGGTTTACTACTTTCACCATCAGTTTTATAAATCTCTTTATAAGTCATAACAAAGAAATCAAATGAAAATACTAATCACAGGAGCATCTGGATTTGTAGGAACAAATCTTTTAGACTATTTGAAACCATCAAATGAAGTTGATTCTTTGAGTATTCGTTATAGTCCCAATCAAGAATTAAACTTGAAAGTTGATGCTATAATTCATCTTGCGGGGAAAGCCCACGATTTAAAAAAAGTGTCCAATCCTCAAGACTATTATGATTCCAATTTTGAACTAACAAAACAATTATTTGATGCTTTTCTACAATCGGAAGCTTCGGTTTTTGTTTTTATGAGTACAGTAAAAGCTGTTGCAGACGTTGTAAATGAAACCTTAACCGAAATGGAGGTCTGTAATCCGATAACACATTACGGAATTGCCAAGCAACAAGCCGAAAATTACCTTATGAGTCAAGAATTACCAAAAGGGAAACGCGTTTTTATTTTGCGACCCTGTATGATTCACGGTCACGGAAACAAAGGAAATTTGAATGTATTGTTCAAATTAGTCTCGATTGGGTTACCCTGGCCACTAGGTGCTTTTGATAATCAACGGTCTTTTTTAAGTGTTGAAAATTTATGTTTTGTAATTCAAGAATTGTTAGTCCAAGAAACAATACCTTCCGGAATTTATAATGTGGCCGATGATGAATCCCTTTCAACTAATGAATTAATAGAACTTATTGCTCAATCTCAAAATAAGAAAGCTCGAATACTTTCCATTTCACCCCAGGTGATTCAGGGAATTGCCAAAATTGGGGATGTGTTGCATTTGCCACTCAATTCGGCACGATTGAAGACCCTAACAGAGAGTTATGTGGTGAGCAATGCAAAAATAGTCAATACAATAGGCAAATCCTTACCAGAAAATTCAAAAACGGGATTATTGAAAACTTTTTGGTCTTTTGCTGATTAATCATTTTATTCTATTATCCTTTATCAATTTCATCCCTAAATATTTATTATCAATAACTACTTATATACATGATTCCAACACTAATTAAAGGTAATCGTCACGACGAATTACGCGGAACATTATTTTACAATAATGATTTTGAGGCTTTGGCTATCAAAAGGATTTATGTAATAGAAAATAAAAGTATCGATATTATTAGAGGTTGGCGAGGACACAAGATAGAGCAGCGTTGGTTTTCAGCGATTCAAGGTTCTTTTAAAATTGAGTTAATTATAATTGATGATTGGGAAACTCCCTCTAAAAAGTTGCAACGTTTTACTTTCGTACTTGATTCCACAAAATTAGATGTACTGCATATCCCATCGGGTTGTGTTACTAGCATTCAATCAGTTGAAGAAGGATCTAAATTGCTGGTAATGGCCGATTATATGTTAGGAGAAGTTGAAGATGAATACCGTTTTTCTGTTAGTTATTTTGAATAATGGTCTATTTGATTAAATTGCTGAGCAATCCTGTATTTTGTAAACGATACATTTTTATTTATTTGAAATAAATTTTTTTTAATTAATTTGTTATTATGTTTAATAGACTCATATCTTTCATAATGCTCGTGATTCTCTCACCTGTATTTCTAGTTGTAACCTTTTTTATTTTTTGTGAAGATGGTTTTCCTATTTTCTTTACCCAACGCCGAGTAGGTGTTAATTATACTTTTTTCCAAATCTATAAGTTTCGATCGATGAAAAAAGACACTCCTAATGTGGCAACACATTTATTACTTAATCCTGAAAAATATATTTTAAAAATAGGTGGTGTTTTACGCAAGCTGAGCCTAGACGAATTGCCTAATTTGATTAATATTCTGAAAGGCGAGATGGTTTTTGTTGGCCCTCGTCCTGCTTTATACAATCAAGATGATTTAATGCAGCTACGTGTTAAAGCAGGAGTTGATCAACTCTTGCCAGGAATCACCGGATGGGCTCAAGTAAATGGTCGAGATGAAATTTCTTTAGAAGAAAAAGTGAGGTACGAAAAGGAATATCTAGGCAGAAAATCGTTTTGGTTTGATCTAAAAATTATTGCACTTACTTTTTTTAAGGTCTTGAATAGCAAAGGAGTTAAACATTGACGAGGTTTTAATTCGCTAGCGTTTCAAAAGTAAATACGAGTTTTAATAGATGTTTTCTGCCTTTTGGGAAATTGCTCAAGAGCTATTAGGCTGATTTCTTCTTCTAAAAAATCTAAAAGACCTACTAGTTTCTATGATGGTAATCTCTATATTTGTACATTATCTAAATAAATTTTTAAATTGAAAAAGTCTTGCTTTAGTTCGTCATTTTCAAGAACCTTTGTTTTCATAAAAATTAGATTATTAAATTAGAGCAATGTGATCAAGAAGCTATGTATCGCAGACGATAGTACAAAAGCAATTTGTTTCAAGACTCTTTTTTGTTTTTTAATTGTGAGTAATTCTTAAGCTAATAAGTTTTATAACCTGTGATTTTTTTATTAATAACTCATAATACATTAGTTGTACTAACAAATTAAATTTTAAATGCAAAATAATATATTAAATCAAAAAAAGGAAAAGGGATTAGAATTAGCTCCCATTATAAATAAATATTTAAGCCTTTGGAGGTGGTTCTTTTTAGGAACATTTATTAGTATGATCATAGCAATAATGTATTTGAGATATACTACTCCTCAATACAAAGCCTCAGCTACCATATTAGTTAAAGACGAAAAAAAAGGTGGAATGCTGTCTGAATTATCAGCTTTTTCTGAGTTGGGTTTGGGTGGTGTAAAAAGCAATATTGACAATGAAATTGAAATTTTAAAGTCAAGATCATTAATTGAAAATACGGTAAAAAGGCTTAATTTAAATGTGTCCCTTTTGATGATCGGGAGAATAAATAATGGTGAAATTTATAAAACACCACCTATTAAGGTTAATTTTTATAACAAAACAGTTCGATTTTACAATTCAGTAACTTCTTTCTCTTTTACCGAATTAGATAGTAATACTTTTAAAATAGATAACACCTTAAATAAAAATAACGTCTTCTGTTATGGAGATTTAATTAAAACTAAAGTTGGAGATTTAATTATAAAAAAATCTAAAGGATATGTATTAAAAGAAAGTGAAAAAAAGCTTTCTATTTTTATTAGCCCTATTAACAAGGTTGTTAATAGTTTTAGATCTAGACTCGAAGTAATGCCTTTAAGCAAAACTAGCAGTATAGTTGATGTATCTATGGTTGATGCAGATTTTTTTAAAGCAGAGGATTTTCTGAACAACCTAATTCAAATTTATAATGAAAATGCAATTTGGGATAAAAACTTTATTTCTGAAAAAACCTCTGATTTTATTGTTAATAGATTGAATTTGATCACTCAAGAACTAGACGGAGTCGAGAATGATGTAGAAAGTTTTAAAACTGCGAATAAATTAACTGATATTGATTCAGAAGCTAAAATTTACCTCGAAGGGTCAAACCAATATAATAATAAGGGAATAGATATTGATGTTCAGCTTAATGTAGTGTCTTCAATGTTAGATTTCTTGAAGAAAAGTACTAATTCTGATTTACTACCAACGAATATTATAAACAATCAAGAAAACGCGACAGGCTTAATTAATAACTACAATCAATTAATTCTAAACCGCAATAGAATTTTAAAAACAGCTACTTTAGAAAATCCTTCCGTAATTAAGATTGATCAAGAAATTAGCTCGTTGAAAGCTACAATTTTAAATAGCTTGCGAAGATTACAGTCCACATTGACCATTCAAAAAAGGGATTCTGATAATCAGTTTGGCATCATTAATGCCAAAATTGGTAAAATTCCTGTTCAAGAACATAAGTTTAGGGTTATTGCTCGTCAACAAAAAGTAAAAGAGGAATTATATTTGTATTTATTACAAAAAAGAGAGGAATCTGCCATTTCACTATCAGCTACTGAAGCTAATGCTAGAGTAATAGATCCAGCTAAATCATTGGAAATCCCCGTTTTACCTAATAGAAAATCAGTGTATTTAATAGCACTTTTGTTAGGTTTGATAATTCCTTTTTCGATTATTAATTTAATAGAATTATTAGACACTAAGGTGAAAACCCGTTTTGACATTACGGATAAATTTAATATTCCTTTTTTAGGAGATGTTCCAAAAGCATTGACGCCTAATTTGATTATTGATACCGCGAGTCGAACCAGTACAGCCGAAGCCCTGCGCATTGTTAGGACAAATATAGACTATATGTTGACTCAAGTACCAGACGATAAAGCAAAGTGTATTTTTGTTACTTCTACCATTCCTGGAGAGGGAAAGACCTTTTTATCGGTGAATTTGGCTGCGGTTTTTGCCCATTCTGGAAAAAAAGTACTTCTGATAGGGATGGATATAAGAAAGCCCAAACTCGACGAATATTTTGGTCTATCTGATACGAAAGGATTAACAGATTATTTATCCACCAAAAATGTTGACATCACGGATTACATTAAGCCAATAAAAGAATTTGAATCCTTTGAAGTTCTCTTGGGTGGCGTTATTCCACCGAACCCTACAGAAATGTTAATGAGTAAAAAACTAGATGAATTATTTGCTCAATTAAAAGGAGAATATGACTACATAATAGTAGATACAGCACCTGTCAGTTTAGTTTCTGATACGTTGATAATAGCAAAACACGCAGATACTTTTGTATACGTTATACGGGCCAATTATCTAGATAAAAACTTGTTATCTGTTCCAGACACTTTGCATACTGAAAACAAATTACCTAATATGGCTTTTATTCTCAATGACACTCAGATTTCAAAAGGATATGGCTATGGTGGTTACGGTTATGGTGGTTACGGTTATGGAGCATATGGTTATGGTGTTACTGTCGAGAAAAAGCCTTGGTATAAGAAGATTTTCAAGAAATAAATATAGAGGATTTAGCTTTTTATATGATGAAATATAACAAAATCTGCCGGTAATTTTATACGATTTATTGTTAATATTTAGAATATCATTGACTAGATAGGCAGTTAACCTTTTCATAACAATATAGCTTTTCTAAACAAATCACTACCTTTGTATTTATGGAATATTCATCAAGACTTGTAGAAAAAGCGGTTAATGAAATGTCTCAATTGCCAGGAATTGGCAAGCGAACAGCTTTGCGATTGGTGTTACATTTATTAAAACTACCTAAGGAGCAAACTACTTTTTTGACACAATCATTAAGCAGTATGCGAGAGGACGTTCAGTTTTGTGAAAGCTGTCATAATATCTCAGATGCGTCCGTTTGTGATATTTGTTATAATGCAAAAAGAGATCATCAGATTATTTGCGTGGTCGAAGATATTCGTGATGTAATGGCAATTGAAAACACAGGACAATTTAGAGGGATATACCACGTTTTAGGCGGAAAAATATCACCTGTAGATGGCGTAGGACCTAGCCAATTGAATATTAATTCTCTAGTTGAAAAAGTGAAGTCAGGATTAGTCAATGAAATTATTTTTGCGTTGAGTTCAACAATGGAGGGTGATACTACAAATTTTTATATTTATAAACAAATACAGGACTTTGATGTAATTACTTCTACAATTGCAAGGGGAATATCAGTTGGTGACGAATTAGAATATGCAGATGAAGTGACTTTGGGAAGAAGTATTTTGCACCGAGTTCCATTTGAGAAGTCATTAAAAAATATTTGAGTAAAAGATTAAGAATATTTTTGCAATGAAAATGTAGCGTGCAATAGCTTTTGAAAATATTCAAATTTATCTTTTATCAAATGCATGATAATGAATTATTATTCTTTTGAAAATAAAGTGAGAACAATTTTTAGGTAAATAAACAACCATAATTATTATCTGTTATTTTAATTTGGTAATCTAAAACTTTGTAAAGTACAGCAAATAGTAATTAATTAATTTAAAAAATGGTGATTCTTTTAAATTACTAAATGAAAACCTATATTTGTTACCTAAAATATAAAAATGAACAAAACGGCATTATACTTATTACTGGTAATTAGTATTTTTTTTACTTCTTGTATCTCTACAAGAGACCTTATTTATCTTCAAAACAAAAAGGGTAATCCAAGTGACACTCCTGTTTCTGAGGTGATGTTAAAACCTTACCGACTTCAAACCAATGATGTTTTAAGCATAACAATTAAGGTAGATGATCCAAAGCTAGTTGCTATTTTTAATCCTACTAACAAAGGCGAAACTGATACTGGAACTTCTTCTTTATATTTTGCGGGTTATACTGTAGATGATCATGGCCTTATCCGAATTCCAGTTTTAGGGGAAATTACTGCTATAGGCTATACTGTAGAAGAACTACGACTGCAAATCGAGAAGCAACTTTTAAACGAGTACTTCAAAAAAGAAGCTAATATTTTTGTAATAGTGCGTTTGGGCGGATTCAAATATACTATCAATGGCGAGGTAGGAAGTACGGGAACAAAATATTTATATCAAGATCACGTTAACATTATGGAGGCCATTGCAAATTCTGGCGATATAGCCTTAACTGGAGATCGAAAAGCCGTAACTATTATTCGTCAAACTCCTACCGGAACAGAAATGCACGACTTAGATCTTACCAACATTAACGTGATGCAATCTCCTTATTATAATTTGCAGCCTAATGATTTTATTTATGTAAAACCCCTCAAACAAAAAACTTGGGGAACAGGAAAGACAGGGATAGAATCTTTCGGTACTATTCTGACCGTTCTTTCTCTATTTACCACTGCCTTAGTATTTTTAAAATTATAATAAATCAAAAAATGTTAGATATAAAAGATTTTTCAATTTTTGAAGCCGATACTGGATTTGATTTTAAAGGATTTCTAATTAAAATTGGAAGTTATTGGAGATGGTTTTTGCTAAGTTTGGCCATTACTTTCACCATTGCTTATCAAGTAAATATCAGAAAAGAAAATATTTATAGTATGGAAACTGTGATCTCCGTAAAGGAGGAGACAAACCCGCTTTTTACCTCTAATACAAGCTTGACTTTCAACTGGGGAGGAACATCAGATCAGGTTCAAACTATAGGCACTACTTTACAATCTCGTTCTCACAATGAGTTGGTTGTCGATAAACTACAATATTACATTAGCTATTTGGCGCAAGGCAAGTACAATCTTGTCGATGCTTATGGTGCAGTTCCTTTTTATGTAACTATCAACAAATCGCGAGCTCAGCTCGCAGGAACACTTATCAAAGTTAAATTTTTGAGTGAAAGCCTTTATGAAATTCGAATTCCGTTTACTAGTAATTCTGCCTCACTAATTACTTATGACGACAATTCTTATAGCAACACAGCCGTTGCAGTTGGTGATTTTGTTAAAAGATACAAAGTGGGCGAGGTCGTTTCTTTACCATTTTTAAATTGGAAATTGCAAATAAAAGATAATCCAGGCTTTTATAAAGGGAATGAATATTTTGTTCAATTTAATGATTATGACGGCACAGTTTCTGGCTATCGTGGAATAAGTGTAAAGTCCGACGATAAAGGAGGTTCTATAATAACACTGGGTATGATTGGTGCAAATAAAGCTCGAATGGTCGAATATTTAAATTCAACGGTTCAAATGCTTATCAAAAGGCAGCTTGACGGAAAAAATCAGTTTGCTACCAACACTATAAAATTTATAGACAGTACACTTGTCGCTATGGAATCGCAATTGAAAGAAACCACTAACGAGCTCAAATCCTTTCGGCAAGGCAAGAATATATATGATATAGAAGGCGACGGTGCAAAATTCTCGGATAAAGTATTGGAATTTGATGTCAAAAAGGATGAAATTACTCGAAAAATAACCTATTATAACTCTTTGAAGTCCTATTTAAAGAGTAGTGTTGATTATTCCAAACTTCCAGCGCCATCAGTTGCGGGTATTGACGATCCTAATATTGTTGTAAATGTGTCAAAATTAATATCGCTTTCAACTCAAAGATCTGAAATGGCATATGCTGTAAAAAGCGAGAAAATTTTCAAAGATTTTGATAATCAAATGGAAGCGATTAAAAAAGTATTATTTGAAAACATTAGCACAGCAAAGGCTTCGTTGCAATATGATTTGGCTTTAGTTGAGAGTAAAATTAATGAAACTGAAAGCACCATTAAACAACTTCCTGAAGATCAGCAGGAGTTGATTAAAATTAAAAGGAAATATGATTTGAGTGATAACATTTACAATGCGTTTCTTCAAAAACGCAGCGAGGCTGATATAGTCAAAGCAGCAAATTTGTCTGACATACATTTTATTGATCCTGCAAAAGATATTGGAGGTGGACTTCTGGGCTCCAAAAATTCAGTTAATTATGTCTTGGCTTTATTTTTAGGACTATTGTTTCCACTAGTAATGGTTTTCGGTATTTTCTTTATTAACAATTCTATTCAAAACACAGATGATATTAATAGACTTACAAAAATACCCTTAATAGGGGTTATTGGATTGAGTAAAGACATTAATAGTTTGGCCGTATATGCAAAACCCAAATCAGCCTTGTCCGAGTCGTTTCGAGCCATTCGGTCGTCTCTTCAATATCTCTATAAAAAGCAACTTGTAGATGGGGCGAAAACTTTGATGATCACCTCTTCAGTCAGCGGTGAAGGAAAAACTTTTTGTTCGATGAATATCGCAACGGTATTTGCATTAAGTGAAAAAAAGACTGTAATCATTGGATTAGATTTGAGAAAACCCAAATTGTTTGATGAATTCAATTTATCGAATGAAGTAGGCGTTGTGAATTATCTCATAAAGCAAAAGTCGCTTGATGAAATTGTTAATCATACTCATATTCCATTTCTTGATGTTATTTTGTCCGGTCCAATACCGCCAAATCCTGCGGAAATGATTATGAGCGATGGAATGAGGGAGTTAATAGAAGAATTAAAAATAAAATACGATTATATTATCTTAGATACACCTCCAGTAGGTTTGGTGTCAGACGCACTAGAACTCGCGCAATATTGTGACGTTACTCTGTATATTGTTAGACAGAATTTTACCAAAAAAGATATGATTACTTTGCTTAACAACAGGGTAAAACGAGGAGAACTACACAATACGAGTATAATTTTAAATGGATTCCAAAATAAAGCCAAATATGGAGCAGGCTACGGTTATGGTTATGGCTACGGCTACGGCTCTACAGCGTATTCTAACGGATATAATGAGGATGATAAGCCTAGAAATTTCTTTGAAAAGGCAGTTGCAAAATTTAGAAAATCATAGTGTCAATAAAGTCTTGAAAGTAACAATCGAATGAAAGAAGGTGTAAAGAGTAATATATTAATTACAGGAGGAGCGGGTTTTATTGGCTCCAATTTGTGTGATTATTTTTTATCGAATGGACATACAGTGATTTGCTTGGATAATTTTGCTACAGGACACCGACACAATCTCAAAGATTTTATTAATAACAAAAACTTTAGTTTGATAGAAGGTGATATTCGAAATTTAATAGACTGTCAGAATGCTGTAAAAGGTGTAGATTATGTATTACATCAGGCAGCTTTGGGTTCTGTTCCTCGTTCTATTAATGAACCTATTACTACTAATGATGTCAACGTTTCCGGGTTTTTGAATATGCTTGTTGCTTCACGAGATGCCAATATAAAAAGATTTGTCTATGCAGCTAGTTCATCGACCTATGGAGATTCAGAAGGATTGCCTAAAGTAGAAGACGTTATAGGAAAACCACTTTCGCCCTATGCCATTACTAAATATGTTAATGAATTGTATGCTGATATTTTCAGTAAAACCTACGGTTTGGAAACGATTGGTTTACGGTATTTTAATGTTTTTGGACAAAAACAAGATCCCAATGGGGCTTATGCTGCGGTAATTCCAAAATTTGTGATGCAATTAATGCAACTCGAAAGTCCAAGAATAAATGGGGATGGAAACTATTCGCGTGATTTCACCTATATCGATAATGTGATTCAAATGAATGAATTGGCGATGACCACCCAAAATATAGCAGCAGTAAATACAGTTTATAATACTGCATTTGGAGATCAAAACACATTAAATAATTTAGTTGATTATTTAAAAGAGTATTTATCAATATACAATCCAAAAATTGCAGACGTTGCTATTGAATATGGTCCTAATCGAGCTGGTGATATCCCACATTCGTTGGCGAGTATTGATAAAGCAAAAGAATTGTTGGGTTATCAGCCACGCTATTCTTTACAGGAAGGATTGAAGGAGGCTATCGCCTGGTATTGGGAGAATTTAGGTTCCAGTCAACAAAAAATGCAGAAAGTTGATTAGGGTAGAAGTAGTTTGCAAAAAGCATATTTCAGAAATAGAATACAGATAAATGAAAATTACAAAAATTTGTTGCATTGGTGCGGGATACGTTGGTGGACCTACTATGGCTATTATTGCTCAAAAATGTCCAGATATTCAAGTTACAGTTGTAGATATGAACGCCGACAGAATTGCAGCTTGGAACGATGAAAATGTTAATAATATTCCAATTTATGAGCCTGGACTCAGCGAAGTTGTTGCTGAAGCCAGAGGCAAGAACTTATTTTTTTCAACACAGGTAGAAAAAGCAATAGATGAAGCGCAAATTATTTTTATATCTGTAAACACGCCAACTAAGACCTATGGGAAGGGAAAAGGTATGGCTGCCGATTTGAAGTACATTGAATTATGTGCGAGACAAATCGCCAAAATTGCCAAAGACGATAAAATTGTAGTTGAGAAATCTACTTTGCCCGTTCGAACTGCCGAGGCCATCAAGAGTATTTTACACAATACAGGTAATCATGTACAATTTCAAGTATTGTCTAATCCAGAGTTTCTCGCTGAAGGAACAGCGGTGGAAGACTTATTGAATCCAGATAGAATATTAATTGGTGGTGATTCATCAATTGAAGGGCAGAAGGCAATTCAGACTTTGGTTGATGTTTATGCGAATTGGGTTGCGCCCGAAAAAATATTAACTACTAATTTGTGGTCCTCAGAATTGTCAAAATTGAGCGCTAATGCCTTTTTGGCACAACGGATTTCTTCGATAAATGCTTTATCTGAACTTTGTGAAAAAACAGGAGCCAACATCGATGAAGTTGCCAAAGCTATCGGGATGGATAGCCGAATTGGACCAAAATTTCTCAAAGCATCTGTAGGATTTGGTGGCTCGTGTTTTCAGAAAGACATCTTGAATTTGGTGTACATTGCCAAATCTTATGGTTTAAATGAAGTGGCCGATTATTGGGAACAAGTTATCATCATGAACGACCATCAGAAAAAACGTTTTGTTAACAAAATAGTTAAAACGCTTTACAACACCGTGGCAGATAAAAAGATTGCCTTTTTGGGATGGGCTTTCAAGAAAGATACTAATGACACCAGAGAATCGGCAGCTATTTATGTAGCCGATGATCTAATCAATGAACAAGCACAAATTGCGGTTTTTGATCCTAAAGTTTCTAGAAAAAAAGTTTTAAATGATTTAGATTATTTGGAAACTAGAAGTGCTGAAAATAATGCCAAAGCGATTAGTACTTTTGAAAGTCCTTATGAAGTCTGTAAAGAGGCACATGCCATTGCAGTACTCACAGAATGGGATGAATTTGTAAACTATGACTGGCAAAAAATCTATGATAGTATGCAAAAACCCGCTTTTATTTTTGATGGCAGAAATATATTGAATGGAGCCGCTTTAGAAGCAATTGGATTTGTATATCAGGGTATAGGAAGTTAAAAAAGGGATATTAGAAATTAGTTCGCCCAGCGGATGTAATTTTGAGTTTCGAAGTGGAAAATTAAACCTAGGGTTCTAGTATTGAACCTCAAAAAAAATAAACATTGAATACAAACATTAAGATAGCCGTTATCGGTTTGGGATATGTAGGTTTGCCTTTGGCACGATTGTTCGCTACTCAATATTCTGTGGTGGGATTTGATATAAATCAGTCTCGAATTGATTCCCTTAAGCAGGGAATCGACCGCACGCTTGAGATTGACTCTGAAAGTTTACAGCAAGTATTAGTGGAGACGTCGACTAAAAGTAAGGGTTTGTATTGTACGTCAACCTTGGCTGAAATTGCAGATTGTACATATTATATCGTTACGGTTCCTACACCTGTGGACAAAAACAACCGACCTGATTTGACTCCCTTGTACAAATCCAGCGAAACTGTTGGCCAAGTTCTCAAGAAAGGCGATATTGTCATTTATGAGTCAACTGTATATCCGGGTGTAACTGAGGAGGAATGTGTTCCGGTTTTAGAAAAAGTGTCAGGTTTAACATTCAATGTTGATTTTTTTGCGGGATATTCGCCCGAGCGAATCAATCCTGGAGACAAAGAGCATACAGTAGATAAAATACTAAAAGTTACTTCGGGTTCTACCCTAGAAATAGGACATAAAGTCAATGAATTGTATCGTTCTGTTATAACTGCTGGAACTTATTTAGCTCCTTCAATAAAAGTAGCCGAAGCTGCAAAAGTAATCGAGAATTCGCAACGGGATATCAATATTGCATTTGTCAATGAATTGGCCAAAATCTTTAATATTTTAGAAATTGACACCCAAGCTGTTTTAGAAGCTGCAGGAACGAAATGGAATTTCCTTCCCTTTAAACCAGGATTAGTTGGCGGACACTGCATCGGTGTTGATCCATATTATTTGGCACAAAAAGCACAGCAAAATGGGTATCATCCTGAAATAATTTTGGCTGGACGCCGTTTGAATGATAGTATGGGTGACTACGTCGCTTCACAAGTGATCAAGTTGATGATTAAAAACGGAATTGCAATTAACGGAGCTAGTTTGTTGATGTTAGGGATTACTTTTAAAGAAAATTGTCCCGATGTGCGCAACACTAAAATTGTTGATGTTATTCGTGCGTTAGAAGATTATGGTATAAAAGTTAGTCTTTTTGATCCTTGGGCTAATTCGGCTGAGGTTGCACACGAATATGGATTGACGAATAACAATCAACCGCCGACAGCGACGTTTGATGCTATAGTTTTAGGTGTAGCCCACAAAGAATTTTTAGATTTGGAGATTGAAAACCTCAGGAATACCAATAGTGTCGTTTATGACGTAAAAGGAGTTTTGGGCGATAAGGCTGATGGTAAACTTTGAGAAGAGTGATAGGTTGTTCTTAGAAGGCAAAAATTATAAATTAGATTTTATTTTTTAATATAAAAATTTTAATGATGAAAAAAATATTGATCACTGGTGGGGCAGGATTTATTGGATCTCATGTGGTTCGCCGTTTCGTAATGAAATATCCAGACTATCAGATTTTTAATTTGGATGCGCTTACTTATGCAGGAAATTTAGAAAATATCACGGATATCGAAAAGGCAGCAAACTATACTTTTGTTAAAGGCGATATTACGGATGAGTATTTTATTGCTAATTTGTTTCAAGACCATCAGTTTGATGGTATCATACATTTGGCTGCAGAATCGCATGTTGATCGCTCTATTGAAGACCCAATGGCTTTTGTAAAAACAAATGTCATAGGAACAGTGAATTTACTAAATGCGGCTAAAAAGCAATGGGCAAACAATGGTGAAGGTAAACGCTTTTATCACGTGAGCACTGATGAGGTTTATGGTTCTTTAGGTGCTGAAGGTTTGTTTACTGAAACCACTCCTTATGATCCTAACTCTCCTTATTCGGCTTCAAAAGCTAGTTCTGACCATTTTGTACGAGCTTATGGAGAGACTTATGGATTACCTTTTGTATTGACTAACTGTTCTAATAATTATGGTCCAAATCATTTTCCAGAAAAATTGATTCCTTTGTTTATCAATAATATTATAAATAATAAACCTTTACCAGTTTATGGTGATGGCAATTATACTCGAGATTGGTTATTTGTTATTGATCACGCTGTAGCAATTGATTTAGTTTTTCATCAAGGTATGAACCATCAAACATACAATATTGGTGGTTTTAACGAATGGAAAAATATAGATTTGGTAAAAGTATTGTGTCAAATCATGGACACTAAACTGGGAAGAAGTGCTGGCGAATCTGAAAAATTGATTACTTATGTCAAGGACAGGCCAGGACACGATCTGCGTTATGCAATCGATGCTAATAAAATAAACAAAGAATTGGGTTGGAAGCCGTCGGTTACATTTGAACAAGGATTGGAAATTACTATTGATTGGTATTTGAATAACAAGAACTGGCTAAATAATGTAACTTCTGGGGATTATGAAAAGTATTATGTGAAGATGTATTCTTAAAGTTCAGAAGTTTGGATAGGAAATGTAGAAAAAAGAGAACAAATAAACTATGAATTGGTATGTTGTTTACACAAAACCTAAGTGGGAAAAAAAAGTAGCAGAGCGATTAAATGAGATCGGTATTGTTACTTATTGTCCGCTAATTACCAAAGAGAGTCAGTGGTCAGACCGCAAGAAGATTATTAATGTACCCTTGTTTAATTCCTATATTTTTGTTCAAATAGAAGAAAAAGAGCGAAATAGGATATTTGAAGTAACCGGTGCTATTCGTTATTTATTTTGGTTGGGAAAACCTGCCGTTGTTAAAGATTCTGAAATTGATTCCATCAAGAGTTGGCTCTCCATTCCAGAGGAATTTGAAGTTGCTGTAGAAGAATGGAAAAAAGGGGACAAAATCGTGTTGGAAGCAGGACCCTTTATGAGTCAGTCTGCAGTTATTCACGAAGTCAAACAAAACCAATATATTTTGATTTTAGAATCTTTAGGTTGTGTACTAAAGGTGAATAAAAAAGAGTTGTAGTTTTTTTTAAAAATAAATTAAAAAAAAATAATTTTGTGGCCTTTTTTTTATTCACTTCAATTCGTACATAGTAAAATAAGTCATCAACCAAGGTTTTATTTTAGCTGTTTTAAAATTGATTTATTATATGTTTAAAAAACCGCAGGTTTTTTTATTTTACTATAAATTTGCAAACGCTTTTTCGTGGCAAATCTTTTCTGGGACTTGCAGTGGCGAAGCCATAGTAAATTAGGAGTTAGAGGTTAAAGAGTTAGAAGTTATAAGCAAATTCTATTGCTGGATGTATAGTCTTTTAGCATACTAAAAATTAACCTTGCTTTTTCTATTTAAAATTTTATATTTATTATTAATTGAGTTTACATTATGAAAAAAATTATTATCGTCATTTTCCTGATATTTGCTTTCTTTCAATCGGAAGCTATTAGGGCTCAAGATTTGTTAAAAAGTACTGATTTAAGCACTGTAAAGGTTGATTATTTATCTGATGGAGATATAGCCAAAATAAAGTCTCAATTGCAAAGCAATAACACCACAATTGAACAAGTTGAGCCATTGGTATTGGCAAAAGGAATGTCTGCTAATGAGTTTGCGAAATTGAAGGTGCGCTTGGGCTCACAAATGACCACAGCACCAAAAGTTGCTTCCGATACTGATGTGTATGATGATAAAAAAGAAGAACAAACTCGTAAGCAAGAAAAAATAGAAAATAAAAAAGTAAAGGATACCCTTAATTCTTTAGTTTTTGGCTCGGAGTTGTTTGATAATCCAGATTTAAACTTTGAACCTAATTTGAAATTGGCCACCCCAGTTAATTATGTTTTGGGGCCAGGCGATGAACTGCAGATTAGTGTTTATGGGGTTCAGGAGTACAATGCTACAGCTCCTGTTACGATGGAGGGAAAGGTCAATATTCAATATGTTGGTCAAATTTCAATAGCAGGAATGACGATTGAAGCTGCGACTCAGAAGATAAAAAGTTCTATATCCAAAGTTTATAGTACAGTTGCTTCAGGGCAATCTCAAGTAGGAATAAGTTTGAGTCGCATTCGAACAATCAAAGTAACCATTATAGGTAGTAAGCAGCCGGGGAATTATTCTGTTTCTTCTTTGGCAACAGTTTATAATGCTTTATTTTTGGGTGGTGGACCCGGAAAAAACGGAACGTACCGCAATATAGAACTTTTGAGAAACAACAAAATCTATAAAAAAATTGATATTTATAATTTTTTAGTTAATGGCAATCAATCGGATAATGTAGGGTTAAAGGATAATGATGTGATTCGTATTCCTGCTTATTCTCAGCGAGTAACCTTGGAAGGGGTTGTAAAGCGCCCAGGAATTTTCGAAATGAAACCTGATGAAACCTTCAAAGATTTGTTGTCATTTGCATCAGGGTTTAATGAGTTTGCTTACACCGCTTCGGTTAATGTTTTGCAAAAAACAGCCAAAGACTTCAAAGTTAAAGATATTCCGTCTTCAGAGTATGGCAGTTACAAACCATTGGCTGGTGATGTTTATAGAATTTCTAAGATTTTGAACCGCTTTGAAAACCGTATTAAAATTGAAGGAGCAGTATTCCGTCCAAACACCTATTCGTTTTATGAAGGTATGCGGATTTCTGATTTAATTTCGCAATCGGATGGATTAAAAGAAGACGCTTATACTGATAGAGCTACCATAATTCGAACAAAAGATGATTTGACCACAGAAGTTACTAACGTTAATCTGAGTAAGGCCTTGTCCGGTGATCACGAAGCAAATATTCTTTTGAAAAAAGAAGATGTCGTAACTGTATATTCAATTTTAGATTTTAAGGATGAATACAAATTGACCATTGATGGTGAAATAAAAAAACCAGGCATATACGATTATCATGAGAATGTGACTTTGAACGATTTACTGGTTCAGGCGGGAGGATTAACGGGTTCTGCGTCTAAAAGAGTGGAAATTGCCCGAATGATAAAATCAGATGATATAGACGATAAAAATCCTAATAGAGTACAATTGTTCAATTTAGAGATTTTTGCAGGGAATAACGAACAAATCAAAAATTTTACTTTACAACCTTTTGATGTTGTAAATATTCGTAAAATGGCGGTTTATGAAAAACCACAAATGGTAAACGTGATTGGAGCTGTTAATTACACCGGTAAATATGTTTTGGCTAATAAAAAAGAAAAAATATACGATGTGATTTTGCGCGCTGGCGGGTTGACAGCTGTTGCTAATTTAGACGGTGTAAAAATCAAACGTCCTATTCAAGCTAAGCAAATTGAAGACTTAGAAAATGTCGATTTGAATTTAGGAAAGAAAGATACTGTTCAAAATAAAATAGTCAAAAAATTAAAAGAAGAACTAAAGTATGCTACCATTCCTATAGATTGGCGATCCATTATTAAAGACCCGTCTGATAAATCAAATGTTACTCTATTTCCTGGAGATGAAATTGAAGTTTCGGTTTTCAATGAGAGTGTAAAAGTAGTGGGTAATGTGCTGCTGACATCAGAGATTCCATACAGCAAAGGCAAAGGATTTAATTATTATTTAGAATCAGTTGGTGGCACCGATGCGAAAGGTTGGAAGAAAAAAGCCTATATCATTTACCCTAACGGAAAAGCAGGAGTTTCTAGCACTTTCTTATTCATACGTTCCTATCCAAAGGTATTGCCTGGTTCTCAGATTGTAGTTCCAGAAAAACCTGAAACTCGAAGTATGAGTACAGGAGAATGGGTTAGTATTGGAAGCGTGATTGCAAGCATAGCGCTTTTAGTAGTGACCGCATTCAAATAGGACTGCAAAAGAACTAGAAAATTCCAAAACAAACGTAACTATCTCAAATAGCTAAAAAATGGCAAACCAACCAACTGTAAAAGAGGAAATTGCTCTAAGCGAGCTGATAAGAAATTCAAAAGAATGGTTTTATTTTTTACTTTCTAAACGGAAAACCATTGTTTTAGCGTCGATTCTGGGTGCTATTGTTGGATTGACTTATTCCTTCATAAAGAAGCCAGTGTATAAGGCTAGTTTGTCTTTTGCTTTAGAAAGTAGCCCTTCAGGTGGCGGATTAAGTGGTGCTTTGGGATTAGCAAGTTCGCTCGGATTTGATTTGGGTGGCTCTGGAGGAGGAATTTTTGAAGGGAGTAATTTGACAGAATTATTCAAATCTAGGAAAATGGTCGAAAAGACTTTACTTATGCCCGTAAGCTTCAACGGAAAAACTATTTCGCTAGCCGAAATGTACCTTCAAAATGAGAAATGGCGCAAGAAATGGGACAATAAACCCAAATTAGTAGGATTGCAGTTTTTACCCAACACAGATCGTAAGATGTTTTCAAGAAGTCAAGATAGTATTTTTGGAGCAATCTATGAAGATTTATATAAGTATAAGCTTGAAGTGGGTCAGAAAGACAAGAAAGTAGATATTATCAGTATCGAAGTTACTTCTACCAATGAATTATTTTCTAAATTTTTTACTGAAGCCTTGGCAAAACAAGTTGGTGATTTTTATATTGAAACCAAAAGCAAAAAAGCGCGTATCAATATGGCAATATTAGAGCGACAAACTGATTCTATTCGAGGGGAATTAAACAGTGCCATAAGCGGCGTAGCAGTAGCCAATGATAATACTTTTGGGTTGAATCCGTCTTTGAATGTTCGCCGAGTTCCTTCGGCACGTCGTCAGGTTGATGTGCAGGCTAACGGTGCCATTTTGACTGAATTAGTAAAGCAAACCGAGTTAGCTAAAGTTACATTGAGAAAAGAAACTCCGTTAATACAGATAATCGACCGACCAATTTTGCCTTTGAAAAAGGAAAAAGTAGGAAAGTTAATGGGATTAGTTGTGGGAGCTATTGTGTTTGGATTATTAACGATATTATTCTTAACACTAAAAAACACCTTAAAAAAATTAGTTTAATTTTTTTTATTTTTATTGTCCAAAACGTTAATATCACATAATTGTAACTGTATTTTTATTTTTAAATTTAATTTGAATCTACAGTTGCATTTTTTGAAAGCGAAAAACCTTATTTCTTTGCAGTAAAATCTGTGTTTTAATAAATTCATACCCAAATATAATTGTGAGATCACCAAAAACCATACAAAATTGGCACTAGAAATTTCATTAAAATTACTATCCATTTTTATTAGCTTATTGATTTTGTTCAATGCAATATTGATAAGGAAAATAGTAGGAACTTGGTTGTTTCCAGCCACTCTTTTTTCTTTATTTTGGTTTGTTTTTACTTTTTTCCCATTAATTTTAATGTTTGAAGTACCAATTAATCCCTGGGCTGTCGGGTATATAAGTTTATTAGTGATTGTATTTTCGTGGACATTTATTTTTTTTAATTGGAAAAAAGCATTTCAAAATAATTTAGATAAACCTCCTAGTGATGAAGTGTACGACACTAATCTATTAAGAGTTACTCTTTGGTTCTCGATCTTAATTTCTATTGTTTCTTCGATAAAAGTAATGTTAGTGCAAGGATTTTCATTATCAGAGCTTTACGAAGATATTGTACTAGTAGCAGCAAAATATGCGGTATCAAGGTATGCTTCTGATGTAATCTATTCTGCGTACGGACCATTAAGCTTAGGTTTTGCCTATCTCGCTGTTTTGATTGCCGGTCTAATATTTGGATCAACACATTCTAGTTCCAGAAAAAAGTGGGTACTGCTAGCTTTCTTGCCCTCTATTATAATTATGGTTACTCAATCTGCTAAAGGTTCTTTTTTTGGCTCTATTTTTTACTTTTTAGGTGGAATACTTGTTACAAGTATTCAACAAAATAAACTATTACTTTTTAAAGCAAATATACTAAGAATCATAGCGAAAATTGGTTCATTTTCGATCGGCTTATTTATTTTCTCTTTAATGTCAAGAGGATTGCAAGATGAAAAAGATGTAGGCGGTTTTTTAGAAAAATTAAGATTTCTGCTCGCCTCTTATTTCTTTGGTCATTTGTATAACTTCTCCGAATGGATTGGCGTTTATTGGGATGGATTCAATAATTCAAAATTTGACATCAGCCATTATTATTATGGCTTTTATACTTTTACCTCTATTTATCGATTTTTTGGTTATCAAAAAGTTACACCAGATGCAGTGTATGATGAGTATAACAATATTCAGGAGCAAATGGAATCTAATGTTTTTACTATTTTTAGGGGGATGATAATGGATTTTGGGATTTTTGGAACTGTTTTTTTTATTTTTGTTCTTGGGTTACTATTGCATCTTTGTTTTTATGTTTTTTTAAATAGTCGAAAGCCTATTATTTCGCTAACTATTACAATGTTTATGTTAGTTGTTTTTTACTATTCCTTTATTATTAGTGTCCTCACTTGGAATATTGTTCCCTTTATTCTTATTCTATTTATGTTTTTATTAAAATTTAATTCCTACAACTTTGTTCTTAAAAAAACTATTTGACGGGAAGTCTAAATTTTTTATTTATATGTTGACTGCACAAGGACTCTTTATGCTGTCTAACCTATTTATAAATTATAAAATTGAAAAAATATGGTCTGTCGAGGGATTTGCAACCTATAATTTATTAAAAAGATTAGGTTCTTTTATTGTTTTTCCACTTATTTTGGGAGTAGGTATCGGTATTCCCAGGTATATTAGTTTTTTAAAAAAAGGAAAAGATGATGCCTCAAAAGCGCTTGAGTATTTGGTTGCCGGATTAATCATTTTTTTAATCACTTTTGGTGGGTTTTTAGTTTTATTGCTATTTTTTCCCGCAGTCATTCTTTCCTCTTTTAAACAAATTGGCTCTGAAAGCATTCTATTAATTGTTGCTTTATTTATATTTAGTCAAGGTGTATTCGTCATTCTTAGTTCATTTTTCCGAGGCAAGATTCAATTTGGAAAAAGTAGTTTGCTTAATGTATTGGTTTTGTCTTTCTTACCGACTGTAATTATCTTTTTTTCGGATACTATTTTTGATTATTTTTTGTATTATGCGGTATCGACTATCGGTTCATTACTATTAATAATTGTATTTAACGCCTACAAAAATGCCATTTCTTATAAACGTACTCAATTTAAAATAAAGCAACTCATTCATTATGGAGCTCCTAGAGTCGTTGCCGATGCTATTTTATTTTCACTAGATTTTATACCGATTTATGTTGTAAGTGTTTTTATAAGTCTTGAAGAATCGGGTTATCTCTCCTTAAGTTTTATGTTTTTCAAATTAGCGTCGGTCTCTTTTGATTTGATAGGGTCGCTTATTTTACCTTTGTATGGCAAAGGATTTAAAACTGAACCTTCGGCTGTGTTTGTCCAAAAAGTCAATCGACTTTTGGTTATTTCGGGTTCTTTGGCTGTATTGGCTTCGGTATGTGGTTATATTTTAATTCCTTATTTGATAGCTACTTTTTTCGGTTCTCTGTCACCGGCGATATTGGCTTCTCAATATATATTTATTGCCTTTCCTTTTTATGTTATTTTTACAATTTTAAAAAATGTTTTGGATATCATTAGTTCAAAGGCTTATAATTCATTGATACAAATTGTAGGTTTTGTGGCGATGGGGTTGACTCTTTTCTATGGTATTTACCACAAGGAATGGTTTTATTATAGGACATTAACCATAATCATTCCGTATTTTGTTTTAGGAATCTTGACCTACTTAGTTTGGAATAAATTGAAATATAAAATGGTTCAAAATTCAATTTAAGGGAAAAGCGGAGTGCCTGTGCAAGATAAAATTTTGAACCAAATAGAAACTTATTAATGCTACGGCAACTCTTAAGCTGCTGTCTGAAAAGTAGTTATAAAATAAAATAAAATGTTCACAATATTTTGCCAAAAATTAAGTTAGAAAAGTAGGGTTTTGCCAATTAAAAAAACATTGTTGTCCGATAAAAGTAAATAAAAAAGAAGCCAGAAAAATGGCTTCTCAATTAAAATCGTAATTTGGTTTTGCAAAAGACAAAAAACGATGAGTAAAAGTAATTATTTTTCTAGTAAATCTGTTTTCGGACAGCTGATTTCTTTAATAGACGATAAAAAAATAAAAAATGCAGTCAAAAAGACTAATTCGGATAGATATGTAAAGCGTTTTAAGAGTAAAGACCACTTGATAAGTATGCTTTTTTGTTCGTTTGCCAAGTGTAATTCTCTTCGAGAAGTATCCGGAGCAATGCTAGGATTATCTGGAAAAACTGAAAGTTTTCAGTTAAGTCATATTCCAAAACGAAGCACTTTATCCGATGCAAATAAGAATAGAAAGGTTGAGTTTTTTGAAGATGTATACAATAAGTTACTGTTCGAATATGGCTTAGTTTTGTCGGACAGCCGAATTCAAGATGTTATAAAAAAACAGGTTAAGATTGTTGATAGCACCACAATTAGCTTGTTTAAAGATATTTTGAGTTGTGTCGGAAGAAAGTCAAAAGACGGAAAAAGTAAAGGCGGAATTAAAGTTCATACGGTAATCAATGCTGATGAAAAAGTGCCGAGTTTAGTCTGGTTTAGCCCAGCAACAACGCACGACCATAACTTTCTAAAGAAGTTAAAA
>NZ_JANPFL010000116.1:0-40575 GCF_031423415.1 Flavobacterium sp. | reverse complement strand
CGGGTACAATTTTAAGCTCCGATTCAACCAAATCAAGGAACAAATTGTTTTTTGGCTTAATTATTTGTTCAACTTCTATCCTGAAAATAATATTCCTATTTTTGTGGAAATTAAAAATAGCTCTTTTTAAGGGTTGACTATGTAGTTTTTAAGAAAATTATACCGCAACACTTCCTTTTATAGCATCGTGTGGTTCGTAATTTTCTAATGTGAAATCCTCATAAGTAAATTCGAAAATATCTTTTATGGCAGGATTTAGAATCATTTTTGGCAATGGTTTTGGTTTGCGCGACAATTGCAATTCAAGTTGCTCAAAATGGTTGTTGTAAATATGAGCATCGCCAAAAGTATGAATGAATTCGCCCACTTGCAAATCGCAAACTTGCGCAATCATCATCGTCAGCAAAGCATAAGAAGCAATATTAAAAGGCACACCTAGAAAAATATCGGCACTTCTTTGATACAATTGGCAAGACAATTTACCATCGGCAACATAAAATTGAAAGAAAGCGTGACAGGGAGGCAAAGCCGCTTTATTGTTGGCCACATTCTCAGCAAATGATTTAGTAGTATCTGGCAAAACACTTGGATTCCAAGCAGAAACTAGCATTCTGCGACTGTTCGGATTGGTTTTTAATTCTTTGATTAAATCCGCAATTTGATCTATCTCTTCACTGTTCCAATTGCGCCATTGATGCCCGTAAACTGGACCTAAATCTCCATTCTCATCAGCCCAAGCATTCCAGATTTTTACGCCATTATCTTTTAAATATTTTATATTGGTTTCGCCTTTTAAGAACCAAAGCAATTCGTGTATGATTGAGGGTAAATGCAACTTTTTGGTAGTCACCATCGGGAAACCTTCTGCTAAATCAAACCGCATCTGGTAACCAAAAACGCTTTTTGTTCCAGTTCCTGTTCGATCTCCTTTTTGATTTCCGTTCTCTAAAACGTGTTTTACTAAGTCTAGGTATTGTTTCATTTTGGGTATTAGGTTTTGGGTGTTTGGTCTTGGGTCTTGGGTCTTGGGTCTTGGGTTTTGGTTTTGGGGTTAGATTAAATTTGAGTTTTTACAAATTTTATTAAAGAAGAAATTCTTTTTTGTATTCGTTCGATATTTTCAATATGATTTCCCATTTTTTCTTTGCTTAACAATTCTAAATCTGCACATAGGATTAAATGAATTTCTAACTCAAAACTTGAGCCTAGACTTATTTGTAAATATCTTAAAAAATCTTTTTGGGAATCTTTCGCGGCACCTTCGGCAATATTTGATGGAATTGAAATTACACATCTTCTAATTTGAGAAATTAATCCAAATTTCTCATCGTGAGGTAAAGAATTAGTCAATAAATAAATCTCTTTTGTGAGAACTCTTGACTCTTGCCATACTCCTAGTTCCTTAAAATTTCTCATTAATTATGTTTTTTTGCCCAATCCCTCACACCCAAAACCTTAAACCTTTTACGACTATCTTTTAGAAATCTCGTCTCTGATTTTGGCAGCTTTTTCATAATCTTCATTTTCAACAGCCTGTTCCAAAAGTTCGTTCAATTGGTCCAAAGTATGACTTGCATAGGTTGAGCCCGATTTATTGCTTTCTTCATTTTGTTTGAAAGTTTCAGGATTTGAAAGCACATCGTCTATTTCTTGTGCATCTTTTTCAGGATTCAAAGGATTTGATTTTAAGAAAATCCCTGCTTTATCTAAGATGTTTTTGTAGGTAAAAATGGGTGCGTTGAATCTCAAAGCCAATGCAATTGCATCTGAAGTCCTGGAGTCTATTATTTCTTCAATTTTATCTCTTTCACAAATGATACTAGAGTAAAATACGCCATCGACTAATTTGTGAATAATGATTTGTTTAACAACAATATCGAAACGGTCAGCAAAATTCTTGAATAAATCGTGGGTCAAAGGACGCGGTGGTTTAATTTCTTTTTCCAAAGCAATAGCTATAGACTGAGCTTCAAAAGCACCTATAACGATTGGCAATTTTCTATCTCCATCGACTTCATTCAGTATCAGGGCATACGCTCCATTTTGGGTTTGACTGTAGGATATTCCTTTTATGGATAATTTGACTAAACTCATTTTTTTAAGAGAAAAAGCACATTGTGCTTGTTTATATAATGTTGTTTTTATTAAGGTAAATAAGGTTTTTCTCTGAAAGAAAACTTAAAAATAAATTTAAACCACATAGAAACTACTTTGAAATTATTTAAAAAGGAAAACATAGAAAATACTTTTTGCACATAGCAACTATAAAAACTATGCAAAAGTGAAGCGTTCTATAACTACATTTATGATCATACTAAAAAACTATGTGGTTTAAAACTTGATAACTTTTTGAGTTGAATCTTAATTTAAATTGTTTGCAATTTTAATCAAAAAATGCGGAACAAAAAAGCTACCTAAAGCAAAGATACGATTATCTTATTTTTAGGCAGCTGTTTTAGAGTTAGAATTCTAAATATTTTAATTTTGTGCTTTAAAAACTTTCAATTTTTCGATTAATTTAGGAACAACTTCAAAGGCATCGCCTACAATTCCATAATCGGCGACTTTAAAAAATGGCGCTTCAGGATCGGTATTGATCACTACTTTTACTTTTGAAGAGTTTATTCCTGCAATATGTTGAATGGCTCCTGAAATTCCAACAGCAATATATAAATTGGCAGCAACAGGTTTTCCCGTTTGCCCCACGTGTTCAGAATGAGGTCTCCAATCTAAATCGGATACCGGTTTTGAACAAGCAGTTGCTGCACCCAAAACTTCGGCTAATTCTTCAATCATTCCCCAATTTTCAGGACCTTTCAATCCACGACCTGCAGAAACTACTACATCTGCATCGGCAATAGATACTTTTCCCGAACCTTTTTCTACTGATTCTACTTTAATTCCAAAATCAGTATCGCCAATAGTTGGATTAAAATCTTCTTCAGACATATTGGATGCATTTTCGAAAATCCCAAAAGAGTTTTTGGCTAAGCCAATTATTTTTACATCACTGCTAATTTCAGTTATATTGAATGCTTTATTCGAAAAAGCGCTTCGTCGAACTTGAAATGGTGCTGTATTTACAGGCAATCCTACAACATTTGAAGCAAATCCAGCTTCAAGCGAAACGGCAACAAATGGTGCTAGGTAAATGCTGTCGGTAGTTGAAGATAATACGACAAGTTTTGCGCTTTCTTTTTGTGCAGCTTGTTTGATAACATCAGCATAGGCTTTTGCCGAAAAACCAGCTAATTTATCATTGGTAACTTTCAAGACTTTATCGACACCATATTTTGACAATTCCGAAACATCTATTGTATTTATAGTCACTGCGGTTACTGTAGTTCCTAATGATTCAGCTACTTTTTTTGCATAGGAGACTACTTCGAAAGCTACTTTTCGGAATTTTCCTTCTGCGGATTCTGCGTGTATTAATATTGACATAATGATTTTAGATTGCAGATTTTAGATTGCAGATTTCAGAATCTGGAAACTAAAAACTTGATTTATATTGTGTTTCAAATTAACGATTTTTGGTTATTGAAGTAAGGTGGGTTTTAGATTTTAGATTTTTGAATCTGAACACTAAAAACTGATTACTGAATACTAGATTACCTTGGCTTCGTTGTGCAATAAATTGATTAATTCATCTATGTTATCTGCAGCAATTAATTTCACAGCCGATTTTGGCGCTGGTTTTTCAAATTTTACCGCTTTGGTGTTTATTGAAGCATCTACAGGCTCAACAACCGTTAAGGTTTTTGTTCTTGCGGTCATAATTCCTCTCATATTCGGGATGCGCAAATCTTTTTCTTCGACCAATCCTTTTTGTGCACCAATAATTATTGGTAAAGAGGTTGATAAGGTTTCCTTTCCTCCATCTATTTCGCGAATGGCTTTCGCATTTGTACCATCAACAACTAAATTAGTGCAAGAGTTTATAAAATTTAATCCTAAAATTCCAGCAATCATTCCTGGAACCATTCCACCATTATAGTCTAATGATTCTTTCCCTGCAATGACAATATCATACCCCCCATTTTTTATGACTTCAGCAAGCTGTTTGGCCACAAAGAAACTGTCTGTTGGATTGGCGTTTACTCTGATAGCATCGTTAGCCCCAATAGCCAAAGCTTTTCTTAAAGTAGGTTCCGTTTCGGCTCCGCCCACATTGACAACGGTAACCGTTGCGCCTTGCTGTTCTTGAAACCAAATGGCGCGAGTCAAGCCAAATTCATCATTTGGATTAATCACAAACTGAACTCCATTAGTGTCAAATTGTGAGTCATCATTGGTGAAATTAATTTTCGAAGTTGTATCGGGAACGTGACTTATACAGACTACTATTTTCATATGTTGCTATTTAATTTTCTAAAATTCTTGGACAAAATTATAATAATAATTTGAATAATATACTATGCGTGCATAATATTTTTTAAGAATTATATCGTTTTCGTTACCCTATTTGCTTAAAAAAAATAAGATTTGTAATTTTTATAATATTTCTGTTGGTACTTTAAAGAAAATTTATGCCTTTAAATGGTTTAAAATATTTATTTTTGCTTTTCAAAATTTATAGAACAACCCAAAATTATGAGAACGATACAATTTAGAGAAGCCATTTGTGAGGCGATGAGCGAAGAAATGCGACGCGATGAATCAATATACTTAATGGGTGAAGAAGTTGCCGAATATAATGGTGCCTATAAAGCATCAAAGGGAATGCTTGCCGAATTTGGCGAGAAAAGAGTTATTGATACCCCAATTGCAGAGCTTGGTTTTACAGGCATTGCGGTTGGTTCAGCTATGAATGGTTGTAGACCCATCGTGGAATATATGACTTTCAATTTTTGCTTAGTTGGAATTGACCAAATTATAAATAATGCTGCCAAAATACGTCAAATGACCGGTGGACAATTTAATGTACCTATCGTTTTTCGTGGGCCAACAGCTTCTGCTGGACAACTTGGAGCAACACACTCTCAAGCTTTAGAAAATTGGTTTGCCAATACTCCTGGTCTTAAAGTAGTAGTTCCATCGAATGTTTATGATGCAAAAGGGCTTTTGAAATCGGCTATTCGTGATAACGATCCTGTAATTTTTATGGAATCAGAACAAATGTATGGTGACAAAGGTGAAGTTCCTGATGGTGAATATACTATTCCAATTGGCGTTGCCGATGTAAAACGAGTAGGAACAGACGTTACGATAGTATCTTTTGGGAAAATCATCAAAGAAGCCTATATCGCTGCTGATGCTTTAGCCAAAGAAGGAATTTCCTGTGAAATTATCGATTTGAGAACCGTTCGTCCTATGGACAATGCTGCTATTTTAACTTCAGTTAAAAAAACAAATAGACTAGTAATTCTTGAAGAAGCTTGGCCTTTTGCCAGTGTTTCTTCTGAAATCACTTATATCGTTCAAGAACAAGCTTTTGATTTTCTTGATGCTCCAATTCAACGCATCACTACAGCCGATACACCTGCACCCTATTCCCCAGTATTGCTTAAAGAGTGGTTGCCAAATGCTGATGATGTAGTCAAAGCAGTTAAAAAAGTTATGAATAAATAAGCTGTTAAACTTTTCTGAATATTAGTAACTTTACAATAACTACTATCAGAAATCAACTAAATTTGAAACTTCATCAGAATCTAAATTTGATGGAGTTTTTTTTGATTATGATGATAAAAAATTTTTTGCAATACCTGCTCTTTTTATTTGCCTTTACAACTTCCGTTTCCTCTCAAACAAAAGTTAGCGGTGTCGTTCTAGACAAGCAAAATAAACCCATACCTTTTGCTACTATTGCTTTCAAAAATTCAAGCGAAGGCGTTGTTTCTAGTGAAGTAGGCGTTTTTTATTTGGAATCTCCAAAAACCTATAAAACCATCATTGTCACTTCGGTGGGTTATTCTGACAGGGAAATTGATTTAGAAAAAGCAATCAATTATAATTTTAAGATTCAATTAAATGAAATAGAGACTTTAAATGAAGTAGTTATTTATAGAGGCAAAACCTCGAAAAAAAACAATCCAGCATTAGATATTCTTAGAAAAATATGGGAAAGAAGACGTAAAAATGGTTTGCATCTTTTTGACCAATACCAAATGGAAAAGTACGAAAAAATAGAATTTGATATGAATACTATTGATAGTGCTTACATGAAAAATAAGCTGTTCAAAGGAATGGAATTCATTTTCAAACAGGTTGATACCTCAAAGATTACAGGAAAAACGTACTTGCCTATTTTTATTAATGAAGCCTTGTCAGACGTTTATGGTGATAATAAGTTAAAGAAAGTAAAGACAAAAACCAAAGCCAATAAAACCTCAGGTTTCAATGGGAATCAGCAAATTTTAGCTTTTGTGAACGATTTATATACCGATTTTGACATATATGACAATCACCTCACTTTCTTTGACAAAAGCTTCACAAGTCCTTTATCGCAAACAGGAGTTGATGTTTATAATTATATCTTGAGAGACAGTGCATTTATCGATAACAAAAAGTGCTTCAACATCGTTTTCTATCCAAGACGCAAAAACGAATTGACATTTAAAGGCGATTTTTGGGTGAGTGATACGACTTTTGCTATTAAAAAAATTAATTTGGCAGCCACCAGAAGTGCCAATATTAACTGGGTAAAAGACATTTATATCGAACAGGAATTTGAAGTTATGAATGATTCGGTTTTCTTGATGACCAAGGATTATATGATGACTGATTTTGCTTTAAGCAAGAAAGAGAATTCCAAAGGTGTTTACGGCAAACGAACTTCGTTGTACAGAAATCATAAATTCAATACCGAAAAACCAGAGAAATTTTATAAAGAGGAAGTCAATTATTTAGACAAAGAAGTCTATACTAAATCAGACGACTATTGGGAAGAAAACCGATTTGAAAATCTTACCAAAGATGAAAAAGGCGTCTATACAATGCTAGATACTTTGCAAACGGTCAGGAAATTCCAGCAAATCTATAGTTTAGTCGAAATAGTTGATAGTGGCTTCATTCATTTAGGAGATTTAGATTATGGTCCTATTTATTCTATGATCGGACAAAATTCTGTCGAAGGTATGCGATTGAGAGCAGGAGTTAGAACTTATACTGACTCGAATGACCCGTGGCGATTGCAAGGTTATATAGCCTACGGATTTAAAGACGACAAATTCAAATATGGTGTTACTGGAAAATGGATGGTAGAACCCAAAAAACGTTTGATTTTTTCCGCAGGAAATCGAAGAGATATTGAGCAAATTGGCGCTTCACTCACCACAACAAATGATATTGGAGGACGAAATTATGCATCTTCAGGACTATTGACTTTTGGTACTAATAACAAACTAACGAATGTTAATTTGAGTAATGTTCAAGTAGAAATTGAACCTGTAAAAAACCTAACTTTTTCTACTGGTGTTTCCTATCGCACCTTGCTATCGGCCTCGCCTGAATTTAGCCTTGATTATTATACTGATTTATCCCAAACAACAATCCAAAGTCAAGTAAAACAATCTGAAGTGAATTTCCAAGTCGAATATACTCCAAAAAGGATTCCAATAGCTTTTGGTGTCGAACGTTATAATACAGACAGTCCTTTTACAAGTCTTTTAGTCACTTACAGTCAGGGATTCAAAAACTTGTTTTCGAGTGATTTCAACTACAAAAAATTACAATTATATTACAAACAACCCATTATAATTGGGCCATTGGGAAGAACCAATATTACTGTTGAGATGGGAAAGACATTCGGCTATATTCCACTAGGTTTGATGAGTATTGTTCCCGGAAATCAATCCCTTTTCCGCATTTCGAACACCTTCAACAATCTTCAATTTTACGAGTTTGTTGCTGATCAATACGTAACTTTGAATTGGGATCATGACTTTCAAGGGCGATTTTTTGCTAGAATTCCCTTTATGCGAAAACTAAATTGGCGTGAAAATATTGGAGTAAAATCGGTTTTCGGAACCGTTTCGGACGAAAACAGAACCATAAATGCTTCAGGGTTAGTGTATAATGCTCCCGACAAAGTGTATTGGGAATACAGTGCAGGTGTGGGTAACATTTTCAAATTTTGGCGTATAGATTTTTCTTGGAGAGGCAATTATCTCAATATGCCCGATGCTAATAAATTTGCAACGAAAATATCTTTTGGTTTTTATTTCTAATATGCAAGAAGTAATTAAATATCTTTCAGAAAAAGACAGCATTTTCAATCTTATTATTGAAAAATATGGATTGCCAACAATTCCCAAACGCCCACAAGGTTTTGAAACCTTAGTGTTATTAATTCTTGAACAACAAGTTTCTATAGATTCAGCCAAAGCCACTTTTTTAAAATTAAAAGCAAAACACACCCTTTTTAATCCAGAATCGATGCTTTCTTTTTCGGATGAGGAGTTTCGAAATAGTGGCGTAAGCCGACAAAAAACGTCGTATATAAAAGCTTTATCGCATTCGATTATTATCAAGCACATTGATTTAGTTAGTCTTGCAACGAAATCGTCCGAACAAGTTCGAGGGGAATTAATCAAAATCAAAGGCATTGGTCACTGGACAATCGATATTTATTTGATGTTTTCGCTTCAAGCGCCAGACATCATTCCGCTTGGAGATATTGCTGTGGTAAACACCATCAAAGAAATGCTCAACATTCACGACAAACAGGAAATGGAGAATTATGTATCAAAATGGAGTCCGCACAAATCTCTAGCGACTTACCTTTTGTGGCATTATTATTTAAGTAAAAGGAATAGGAAAGTGGTTTTTTAAATCTGTCTGTCTGGTGAATATACCTAATTTTATATTGAAATAGAATATTGTTTGCTTATTTTTGCCATACTAAAAACAAAAAAATGGTTAGAGAAAAATACAAAACTTTTGATGTACTCATTGAGATACCAAGAGGTAGTAGAAATAAGTATGAATATGACTTCGAATTGAAAAGAATTCGATTTGACAGAATGTTATTTTCATCGATGATGTATCCTGCTGATTACGGTTTTATTCCACAGACATTAGCGTTGGACGGAGATCCACTAGATGTTTTGGTTTTAATTAATGAGCCAACTTTTCCGGGCTGTGTAATGGAAGTAAAGCCAATAGGGGTTTTTCACATGGCCGATGATAAAGGACCAGACGAAAAAATAATATGTGTGCCTGTCTCTGATCCTATTTGGAATTCTTTGAGCGATTTATCAGATATTAATCCACATTTATTAAAAGAAATTGAACATTTCTTTCAAGTTTATAAAGATCTTGAAAACAAAGTGGTTGATGTCGAAGGTTGGGGAGACCTCACTCAAGCCTTAGCTATTATTGATGAATGCACGGAACGATTTAATAATATTGAGAATAAACCTGAGGATTTATTTAAGATTTAATAAATTCTATCACAATTTTTTTTCTATAAAGCAATATTCATTGGTTTGAATATTGCTTTTTTAGTTTCAAAATAGTACGTTTGCAACCGGATTTTGTATCTAGTAACCAAAAATTTAATATAAATTTATTTTTATGAACACAATAATGATTTATGTGCCTATCATATTGGCAATAGTAGGATTAATTTTTATGGGCTTTAAAAGAGCTTGGGTGTTAAAACAAGACGCTGGAGATGGAAAAATGAAAGAAATTTCAGAGTATATCTATGAAGGTGCTTTAGCTTTTCTAAAAGCAGAATACAGATTATTGACAATATTTGTTGTTTTGGCAAGTGTTGTTCTCGCTGGAATTACTTTTATTCCCGGCGCTTCAACTCATTTATTAATAGTGGTTGCTTTTGTTTTTGGAGCCATTTTCTCGGCATTAGCTGGAAATTTGGGAATGAAAATCGCAACAAAAACAAATGTTAGGACTACTCAAGCGGCACGTACAAGCTTGCCTCAAGCTTTAAAAGTTTCATTTGGTGGAGGAACAGTTATGGGTTTAGGTGTTGCAGGACTTGCTGTACTTGGTTTGACAGGTTTCTTTATTGTATTCTACCAATATTTTATGGGAGGTGTTTGGACTTCAAATGGGACAGAAGATATGACTACGGTGCTAGAAACATTAGCTGGTTTTTCTCTTGGAGCTGAATCTATTGCTTTGTTTGCACGTGTTGGAGGAGGAATTTATACCAAAGCTGCCGATGTTGGAGCTGAGTTCGTAGGTAAAGTTGAAGCCGGAATCCCGGAAGACGACCCAAGAAATCCTGCTACAATTGCAGATAATGTTGGAGATAACGTAGGTGACGTTGCAGGAATGGGTGCTGATTTATTTGGTTCTTATGTTGCAACAGTTCTTGCTACAATGGTTCTTGGGAACTACGTAATTAAAGATATGGGTGGAAACATTCAAGATGCCTTTGGAGGAATTGGACCTGTTTTATTGCCTATGGCAATCGCTGGTTTTGGAATATTATCTTCTATCATTGGAACAATGTTAGTTAAAATCACGGATAATGATGCCAAAGAAGCACAAGTACAAAGAGCCCTAAATATTGGAAACTGGGTTTCTATTATATTAACAGCTATCGCTTGTTTCTTGCTAATTAAATACATGTTGCCTTCAACAATGAAAATGAATTTCTTTGGCGAAGGATTAAAAGAAATTTCTTCAATGAGAGTTTTCTATGCCTCCATTGTAGGATTGGTAGTTGGTGCGATTATCTCATCGGTTACTGAATATTACACTGGTTTAGGTACAAAACCGGTATTGGCAATTGTTGCAAAATCTTCAACTGGAGCAGGAACTAATATTATTGCTGGCTTATCAACTGGTATGATTTCTACTTTTCCTAAAGTTATTGTATTAGCTGCGGCGATTTGGATCTCTTATTCTTTTGCAGGTTTTTATGGAGTTGCACTTGCTGCATCTGCAATGATGGCTACAACCGCGATGCAATTAGCAATTGATGCTTTTGGGCCAATATCTGACAATGCAGGTGGAATTGCCGAAATGAGTGAATTACCAAAAGAAGTTCGTACAAGAACCGATATTTTGGATTCTGTTGGAAATACCACTGCTGCTACTGGAAAAGGATTTGCAATCGCTTCAGCTGCATTGACCTCACTAGGTTTGTTTGCTGCTTATGTCACTTTCACAGGAATAGACGGAATCAATATTTTCAAAGCACCCGTTTTATCAATGTTGTTTATAGGTGCAATGATACCCGTAGTTTTCTCCGCATTGGTAATGAATTCTGTGGGGAAAGCAGCTATGGATATGGTAAATGAAGTGCGTCGTCAGTTCAGGGAAATTCCAGGAATTATGGAAGGAACCGGAAAACCAGAATATGCAAAATGTGTTGATATTTCTACTAAAGCGGCACTACAAGAAATGTTGTTGCCAGGGATTTTAACTATTGGTTTCCCTATTGCAATAGTGTTACTAGGTAAATTGGTTTATATGGATGTTGCCAATGCAAACTCAATGGTTGCTGAAATGTTAGGTGGCTATATGGCCGGAGTTACCGTTTCAGGTGTGGTTTGGGCAATTTTCCAAAACAATGCTGGTGGAGCTTGGGATAATGCAAAAAAATCTTTTGAAGCTGGCGTTTTAGTGGATGGAGAAATGAGTTTCAAGGGTTCTGATGCTCATAAAGCTGCAGTGACTGGAGATACTGTTGGAGATCCATTCAAAGATACTTCTGGGCCATCAATGAATATTTTGATTAAATTAACTTGCTTAATTGGACTAGTAATTGCTCCAATTTTAGGCAGCGGAAGCGCTTCTGAAAATAAAATGATGAACTGTACGATGGAAATGAAATCAGGTACAATGATGGGTAATTGCGATATGTCTAAATGTGCCACAATGACCAAAGATGAATGTGCTAAAATGTGTGAAACCAATGGATGTTCGCCAGAGCAAAAAGAGATGTGCATGTCACATTATGATGCCAATGGAAAGTACATTGCTGAAGAAGGTAAAAAAGCGTGTTGTACTGAAAAAGGTACTGCTGATAAAAATATTAAAGTTGAATTAATCAATGCGAACGGAAAAGCAAAAGCAACGGTGACCACTTCTGAAAACGGAACTTCAACCGTTCAGGTTTTTGAAGGTTCACTAGAAGATGTAAAATCTAAAGTCGAAGCTTTGAAATAGTAATTTTAGTTTTTACATTAAATAAAAATGTCCCGAAAATTTCGGGACATTTTTTTATACTATTTGCTTTTAAATTAAATCGGTTTGTTTAATTATTCAATCGAAATCATTATTCTCTGTCACGTCCAAAACGCTCAAACATTTTGATGTAAGTATTGAATGCGGGTCTGCTTTTATTGTAAAATTGAACATCGCCGCGTTCTTTCATTACAGTCAGTAAACTTCTGTATCGTTCGATATCAGTTATGATATCAATAGCCAAATCCACTTGATCAGAAGAGCTTAAAGTGCCATAATAATTTAAGTTTTCTTTGTATTTGCCAATCAATTTTTCGAGAAGTTGCTGTGCTTTTACTGTTTCACCTACTTCATAATAGCCTTTAGCAAAAGGCTCTACCATGGAATAATAACCAAATTTTTCTACTGGCATTTCTGCCAAAGACAATTCGATTACTTTTTTTGCTTTGTCAACTTGACCTTCGGCAATGAGTTTATCCATTAATCGAGATAGGACTGATCGATAAGAAATACTGTTTTTTCTGGTTTCAGGATCGTGATAAATAGCACCAGCACTGTTTCCCCAATCCCATTTCATTACAATAGAATACATTTTGTCAGTATCGAGTCCGCCCATATCCATTGGGCTGGTGTCTTTGTCCACTTTGGTTTTTAAAGGAACCAATTTATAAATCATCCCTTCCAATTGAAGGTAGCTTTTCATCCACAAATAATCTTCGTCTTCAAACGCACCTGGACTAAAATAAATAGGTCTTTTCCAATTGTTATTGGCAATAAGATCAAGCATCATCAATCGGTTTTTGTATAATGCATTTCCTTTAATGTCAATGTCAATATAAGAAACAATAGAGTCGTTGTATTTTGCAGCCACAACTTTATTTTTGATGATGTCGTTTTTGTCAACAGGAATCCTAATTTTATTGGTTGGATAAAAATGAATGGTTTGTCCGTTTTGCATTTCAACCGTCGATTTAGGATTTTTAATAAAATCGATAAAATCTTTGATTTCCCAACGGCTTTCCACTTTTGGAATATGTGCTGTATAATCTAATTTATCACCGACATATTCATCGTGCACAAATGAAATAGGCAACGGATTTGATTCATAAGATTTGGTTTTCATTTGATCAATGTACCAATCCGTCATAAACAGACTTGTGTTTACAATTTTTACGTCGGTTCGGACGTGTTCAATTTCTTGAGCGTACCAAAGCGGGAAAGTGTCATTGTCGCCAATGGTAAACAAAATAGCGTTCGGATCGCAAGATTCTAAATATGATTTTGCCAATGCTGTTGCGGTATATTTGTCCGAACGGTCGTGGTCGTCCCAGTTTTGGAATCCCATTAGCACTGGAACTGCCAGCAAACTTGCTCCAATAATTAGTGGCCCAGCTATTTTTGGGGCTAAATATTTCTGTAAGCTTTCATATAAAGCATATACTCCAAAACCTATCCAAATTCCAAAAACATAAAACGAACCTACCAAAGCATAGTCTCTTTCACGAGGTTCAAAAGGTCTTTCGTTTAGGTAAATTTTTAGAGCAATCCCCATAAAAAGGAATAAAACTAATAGCACATAGAAACTTTTCCTGTCTCTGCTAGCGTGATACATTATACCAATTAGTCCTAGTATTAGAGGCAAAAAGAAATATACATTGCGCCCTTTATTATTCACAACATCCGAAGGTAAGTTTTGTTGTGAGCCTAAATGCAATTCGTCTATAAACGGAATGCCGCTCAGCCAGTTTCCGTCTTGGTAATCATATTTTCCTTGAACATCATTTTGGCGTCCAACAAAATTCCACATCAAATACCGAAAATACATATAACCAAATTGATATTCAACCATAAACCTCAAATTATCAATTGTCGAAGGTTTTTCTACGATTAAGTAATCACTGTAAGTTTTCAAAAATTTGACATAATCTTCGGTGTCCAATTGTTTTTGAGCATACGCTTTTCTAAAATCAACAACTGCCTTTTCGATTTCATTTCTTAACTGAGCGGTAGCTTTAGACAAATCTTCTTCTGAAAGTTGGTTCGGATCTACACCATACTTTGACAAATCCTCTTCATAAGGATATTCTGGATTAAGTTTAAACTCTGGTGGATGTGTAAAGCTGATGTAACTCACAATGTTTTCGCCGCTCCACAATCTTGGTAAGAAAGTCTTTTGATTATCATCAGTATTTTGCTCGGCATTTTTAAAATTATTTACAATAACATACTTTCCTGTTCTATAATCTCTTTCATAATTGGGAGCTTTGTCTAAATAAGGATTGTAATTGTCCAAACCTGCAAAAGCTTCGGTGTATTGCGGTCCGTAAAACAAAGGATTTGTTCCGTATTGTTCTCTGTTATAATAAGCCAAAACTTCACGAGCATCAGATGGTTTATTTTCGTTAATTACCGTATTAGCATTAGCACGAATAGGCAACATCATCCAAGTTGAAAATCCTATTAAGATGAAAAGAATACACAATATGAGTGTGTTGAATTTTATTAGTCCTTTAGCACGAGTGTATTTAAGACTAAAATAAAAGAAAGCAATAAGGAGCAAAACCACAAAAATAGTTCCCGAATCAAATGGCATTCCCAATTCGTTGATCATAAAAACTTCGGTTTTACCAAAGAAAGCCATAGTTAAAGGCAATAACAATTTGAAAATAAATAATAAAACAGCAACAACTACAATGTTCGCAATTATAAAGTTTTTGATTGTAACTTCTTTATAATGTTTGAAATAATAAAGAAAACCGATAGCGGGAATGGTTAATAATGCCATAAAATGGACTCCAAAAGTAAGTCCGACCACCAGTGAAATAACCAATAACCATTTATTGCCTTTTGGCGAATCCATATCTTGCTCCCAACGTAATCCTAGCCAAAAAAGTAAAGCGATAAACAAGGAAGCCATAGCGTAAACCTCCGCTTCTACTGCACTTGCCCAAAAACTATCCGAAAAAGTGAAAGCCAATGCACCTACAAATGAACTTCCAAGAATTACGATAGCATTATTTTTATTTACTTCCGAATATTGTGAAATTATTTTTTTCAAAATCATCGAAGATGACCAAAACATAAATAGAATGGTAAAAGCACTTGAAAATACCGACATCATATTTACCGTCAATGCAATATGTTTGTCATCTATCGCGAACATGGCAAAAAAAGCGCCAATCATTTGAAATAATGGTGCCCCAGGAGGATGTCCTACCTGAAGTTTTGCCGATGTAGCAATGTATTCTCCACAATCCCAAAAACTCATTGTGGGTTCAACCGTTAGTGTATAAGTTATTAAAGCGACTGTAAACGCACACCAGCCTGTAATTGTATTCCATTTATTGAAATTAAATGTTGCCATATTTAGATACTAAAATTTATTTTTTTTCAGACACAAAGAAAATGCTTTTTTACGTAATGACACGTGCATTAACAATAATTTCTAAAAAACAAATATGGTCTGTCAGAAGTTTTGCTTGTGAACATTTTCAACAAATAAATCTGCAACTAAAAGTTTTTTGATAAAACCATATTAAAAATTTGTAAAAATTAAAATTTGTACTAAATTTGCACTCGCTTAACAGCAACCATTTTGGTCTATGGTGTAATGGTAACACAACTGTTTTTGGTGCAGTCTTTCAAGGTTCGAGTCCTTGTAGACCAACAAAAAAAGCCTCTCTGAAAAATGAGAGGCTTTTTTATGAAAAATAAGTAGCGAATACATTTTTGTCAATAATATATGGAATTTAGAGACTAAATAGCGCTACAGTTGATCTACTTTGAAATTACTTTCTTTGTAATAACCTCAAATCTTGAAAGTTATAACTGGTTTCATTGCGTGGTTTACCAAGTCTTCGCCTATACTTCCACTATAAAAATGTGCCAGCCCTGTTCTTCCGTGAGTGCAAATGCCTATTAAATCTGCTTGTACACTATTCGAAAAATTTATAATTCCTTTTTCTATGTTAGAGTCATTATAGATGTGAGTTGAATAATTATCTAAATCAAAATTGGCTACAAAATCTGCCATATTTTTTTCAGTGGTAGCGGTCGCTTTAAAACTGGCAGGAGTACAAATGGTTACTAAAAATAATTTTGAGTTGAAGATTTTTGCATATTCAAGCATTTTTCGGAACGGCTTTTGACTTTCATTTGAAAAATCAGAGGCAAAAACAAAATTGGTGGGTTCAAATTCTTTCATTCCTTTTTTGATAACTAGAACCGGGATTTTAGAAGACCTTACGATTTTTTCAGTATTCGAACCCACTATCATTTCATTGAAACCTGATGTGCCATGAGAACCCATTACAATTAAATCAATATCATTTTTTATACTTACATCAATAACACCTTGATCAACTTTTTTAAACTCGATACTTTCAAATACCTCAATACCATCTAAAAATTCAGCATCCAATAATTCCTCAAGCCTCTCGATAGCCTTGTTTTTAAAAAAAATAATCTCTGGAATAGTATTGCCGTGTCCAAAGCCATCACCGCCGTGATGGGGTAATTCTAAGAGATGCAAAACGACGATTTCATAATTGTTTTTCCGCGCAATTTGTGCGGCTACTTTTAGTGCTTCTACTGAAAATTCAGAAAAATCAACGGGTACTAAAATTCTTTTCATAAAAAAATTATTAAATTATTAGATAAATTGAGCGTTGTATTTGGATAACGAAAAGTACAAAATTATTTTAACATAAAAACAATCATTTTTAATTTATAAAAAAAACACTATATTTGCACAGTTATTTATTAATAAACTAGATAATGAGGGAAGCAATGCTTCCCTCTTTTTATAAAATATGACATTTAAAGACAAAGTAAATGGTCTGATAATTGACGCATTATTAGAAAAACCTTCTGTTTTTCTGATTGATTTGACAATAAACGATAGTTTTAAAATTATCGTGAATTTAGATGGCGATAATGGCGTAGCTTTGCAGGATTGCATTGATATCAGCCGTGCAATCGAGAATAATTTAGACAGAGAAGAGCAGGATTTTTCTTTAGAAGTAGCATCAGTGGGAGTTGGATCACCATTAAAATACAGAAGACAATACAAAAAAAACGTTGGTAGAACCTTAATAGTAAAATTAGCAACAGAAACTATTGAAGCAGAATTAGTTGAAGCTAACGATAATTTTATAATTTTGTCGTGGAAAGCTAGGGAACCTAAAAAAGTAGGAAAAGGGAAAGAAACGGTTCAAAAAAGACAAGAAATACCTTATACAGAAATAAAAGAAGCAATTGTTACAGTAACATTTTAATTAATTTAGTTGGCATGGAAAATTTAGCATTAATCGATTCATTTTCAGAGTTTAAAGACGATAAACTTATTGATCGTGTGACGCTTATGGCGATATTAGAAGATGTGTTTAGAAATGCATTGAAGAAAAAATTTGGTTCAGATGATAATTTTGATATTATTATCAATCCAGATAAAGGCGATATGGAGATATGGCAAAGAAGGGTTATCGTTGCCGATGATGATGTAGATTTAGACCATTTGGAAATTTCGCTTACAGATGCTCGAAAAATTGAGCCCGATTTCGAAATTGGGGAAGAAGTTTCAGAAGAAGTTAAGTTAATCGATTTAGGAAGAAGAGCCATTTTGGCTTTGCGCCAAAATTTGATTTCTAAGATTCATGAGCACGACAACACCAATCTTTACAAACAATTTAAAGATTTAATTGGCGAAATTTACACTGCCGAAGTACATCACGTACGTCCAAGAGTTGTTATTTTGATTGACGATGATGGAAACGAAATTGTTTTGCCAAAAGAAAAACAAATACCATCTGACTTTTTCCGTAAAGGAGACAATGTTCGTGGGATCATTGAAAGTGTAGAATTGAAAGGAAATAAACCTCAAATAATTATGTCGAGAACTTCTGAAAAGTTCTTAGAAAAATTATTCGAACAAGAAATTCCAGAAGTTTTCGACGGATTGATTATGGTGAAAAACGTAGTGAGAATTCCAGGAGAAAAAGCAAAAGTAGCCGTAGACTCATATGATGACAGAATTGACCCAGTTGGTGCTTGTGTAGGAATGAAAGGTTCTCGTATTCACGGTATTGTTCGCGAATTAGGAAACGAAAACATTGACGTTATCAATTATACTAGCAATATTCAATTGTATATTACAAGAGCATTAAGCCCTGCAAAAGTTTCATCTATCAAAATAAATGAAGATACAAAAAGAGCAGAAGTTTTCTTGAAATTAGAAGAAGTTTCTAAAGCAATTGGTAGAGGTGGGCACAATATTAAATTGGCAGGTCAATTAACCGGTTATGAACTTGACGTTATTCGTGAAGGAGATGTTGCTGGTGCTGTCGCAGATGAAGACGATGTTGAATTGACGGAGTTTTCAGATGAAATTGAAGAATGGGTTATCGAAGAGTTTGCTAAAATTGGTTTGGATACTGCAAAAAGTATTTTGAAACAAGATGTAAATGATTTGGTGAGAAGAACTGACCTAGAAGAGGAAACGATTTTAGATGTAATGAGAATACTAAAAGAAGAATTTGATAGCTAGTCAATTCTTCAAAAAATAAATTTTAAACCTTATTTTTCCTCTCCTACTGAGAGTTAGTGTGAGGAACAATAAAGAAGGTAATATTAAAAAGGTTTTATGTCTGAAGAGAAAGTTATTAGAATAAACAAAGTTTTAAGGGAATTGAATATTTCTTTAGAAAGAGCTGTGGATTATCTAAAAGATAAGGGGATCGTTGTGGAATCAAACCCGAACACAAAAATTTCTGAGGCGGAATTTAATATCCTGCAAAATCAATTTGCAGGCGATAAGGGAAATAAGGAAGCTTCAAAAGAAGTTGGAGAAGAGAAAAGAAAAGAAAAAGAAGCTTTGCGCATTGAACGAGAAAAAGAAATTGAAGACAAGCGTAAACACGATGAAGAAAGGTTAAAAAACCAAGAAGTTATCAAAGCTAAAGGTACTATCTCTGGTCCGGTTCACATTGGAAACATTGATCTGAATCCTAAAAAAACTGCTACAACTCCTCTACCGACATCGGAGCCATCTGTTGAAAAAATTGAAACTCCAGTTGCTAAAATTTCTGAAGAAAAACCAAATCTCAAGGAAGCCACTAAAAAAGACTCACTTCCAAAAGAACCTTTATCCGAAAAAATTATTTCAGATAACGATGACATTAAACCTGTACGTGAGATAAAAGAGACCAAAAAAGAAGTGACGCCTTCTAAAAAAGAAGTTCCAGAAGTTCCTGTTGAGGAATCAATCACAACAAAATACACTAAATTATCTGGAGCTACATTGACGGGTCAAACCATCGATTTGTCTCAGTTTAATAAGCCTAAAAAGAAAAAAGAAGAACCTAAAATCACGCCAAACAAACCCGGAACTCCTTCAGCACCTGGAAGTGCGGCTAATAATGCCAATAAAAACAAACGAAAAAGGATTGCACCAAAACCTGGTGCGCCAAGACCGCCTGCAACTCCTGGAGTTCCGGGTGCGCCAAATCCAAATAAAATTACTCCTAATGCTGGAGGTGGAGGATTCAATGCTAACAGAGGTGCAAGACCAGGTTTCGTAAAAGGGGCTAGACCTGCAATTACTGCCAAAGTTGAGCCTACCGAAGAAGAAGTTAAAAATCAAATTAGAGAGACTTTAGAGAAACTGCAAGGAAAAGGAGGTAAATCGAAAGCGGCTAAATACAGAAGAGACAAAAGAGATACGCATCGTCAAAAATCGGATGACGAGCAAAGAGCTTTAGACGAAGGCAGCAAAACTATCAAAGTTACCGAGTTTGTAACCGTTGGTGAAATCGCAATTATGATGGATGTGCCAATTACTAAAGTGATTGGAACCTGTATGTCATTAGGTATTATGGTTACTCAAAATCAGCGTCTTGATGCAGAGACTTTGACCATTGTTGCAGACGAATTTGGATACGAAGTCGAATTTATCACCGTAGATATCGAAGAAGCTATTCAAATTGTTCCAGACAAAGAAGAAGATTTAGTTTTCAGAGCGCCAATCGTAACCGTAATGGGTCACGTCGATCACGGTAAAACCTCTTTACTAGATTACATCCGTAAAGAAAATGTTATCGCTGGCGAATCTGGAGGAATTACACAGCATATTGGTGCTTATGGTGTGACTTTAGAAGACGGTCAAAAAATAGCTTTCCTTGATACACCCGGTCACGAAGCGTTTACTGCAATGCGTGCTCGTGGTGCTCAAGTTACCGATATTGCTATTATTGTAGTGGCTGCCGATGACGACATTATGCCACAAACCAAAGAGGCCATTTCTCACGCTCAGGCTGCAAATGTTCCAATTATATTTGCTATCAATAAAATTGATAAGCCAAATGCCAATGTCGAGAAAATCAAAGAAAAATTAGCAGGTATGAATTTACTTGTTGAAGATTGGGGTGGAAAAATTCAATCACACGATATTTCGGCTAAATTTGGAACAGGGGTTAAAGAATTATTAGAAAAAGTTTTATTAGAAGCCGAACTTTTAGATTTAAAATCAAATCCAAACAAAGCTGCGCAGGGAACTGTTGTAGAAGCCTTTTTGGATAAAGGAAAAGGGTACGTTTCTACCATATTAGTACAACACGGAACCTTGAAAATTGGGGATTATATGTTGGCTGGAAAACACCACGGTAAAATTAAAGCCATGCACGATGAACGAGGAAATATTGTGACTGTTGCAGGTCCATCAACTCCGGTTTCTGTTTTAGGATTAGACGGTGCGGCGACTGCTGGTGATAAGTTCAACGTTTTTGAAGACGAAAAAGAAGCGAAACAAATTGCTTCAAAACGTTCTCAATTGATGCGTGAACAATCGGTTCGTACACAACGCCATATTACCTTGGATGAAATTGGACGTAGAATTGCCTTAGGCCAATTTAAAGAATTGAACATCATCCTTAAAGGTGACGTGGATGGTTCGGTTGAAGCCTTGTCGGATTCGTTCTCTAAATTATCTACCGAAGAAATTCAAATCAATATAATTCATAAAGGTGTTGGAGCGATTACGGAAACTGACGTAATGCTGGCTTCTGCTTCAGATGCGATCATCATCGGATTTAATGTTCGTCCTGCTGGAAATGCGAGACAATTGGCAGACAAAGAAGAAATCGATATCCGTTATTATTCTATCATTTACGCCGCTATCGACGACTTGAAAGACGCAATGGAAGGAATGTTGGCACCGGAAATGAAAGAAGAAGTGCTTGGTACTGCAGAAATTCGTGAGATATTCAAAATATCTAAAGTAGGCTCTATTGCTGGAAGTATGGTTGTGGATGGTAAAATTGTTAAAAATGCTAAAATGAGAATTATTAGAGACGGCGTTGTTGTCTTTACTGGTGAACTTTTAGCCTTGAAACGATTCAAAGATGATGTGAAAGATGTAGCCAAAGGTTATGATTGTGGTATTCAAATAAAAGGATACAATGATATCGAAGAAAGAGATATTATCGAATCGTATCACGAAGTTGCTATCAAAAAGAAATTGAAATAAAATTTCAATATAATTTATAAGAAATCCCGATTACTCGGGATTTTTTTTGTTGTAGATGGTGGCTGATTGTTTTTCTGTAATGATTAGAATATTTAGTAAATTTGTTTTGGTCATATTTAGAGTATTGCGGATTGCAAATCTGCTATTTCGCAAAAAAAATTACTTAGGAAATGAGAAAAATAATAATTATTGTTGCTTTAGCAATATCATTGATGAGTACAAAATGTGCAGAAAAACCTGTAAATATTGTTTTTGATAATAAGTCAGAAAGGAACATCGTTTTTTCTTCAATAAAAACCACGGATTCTTTAAAAATTTTAATTTCAGAAAAATCTTATCTTGACCCTCGTTTTAAATATTTAAAAAGGAATAGTATAAGATTAGATACTTTATCAAGAGCTGAGGGATATTACTATTTATCTAAAGACGAAACTTTTTATACATTCTATTTTTTAAGGGTGATAAAATTTGATACACATACAAATAATTATGTTTTTGAAAAAAAATATGACAGTATTAATTTAGGGAAAGAAAAGATTTATATTGGGGATGAATGTAATAATACATTTATATATACTAATAAGAAAATTGTTTTTAAAAGTCGATAGGTACTTAATCCCCAACGCTGACACCCGTCGCACTTATGCATACTAAGAATTTCAAAACGAATGTTGGCTTCTATTATCTATAAAAGTAACCAAAAGAAAAGTGTTATTTTCAACGTGTTAATGATTTTCGTATATTTGCATTTATAAACAAAGCAGTTATGGTAACAATCAAATTAAAAGAAAATTCGAAACAGGCAAAAATAGTCTTAGAAATGCTAAAAACATTTTCATTTGTAGAAGTTGTCCCAACAGAGTTAAACAATTTGAAAAAAGAGTCTGTTGCAAAGAAAATTCCTTCTCCAAAAGTTTTACAAGATTTAGATTTAGCTTTTAAACAATTAAAAGAGTCAAAGCAAAGTAATTCAAAACGTAAGACTTTAGATGAATTGTTAAATGAAAAATAAGATTGTAACCTTACCCATTTTTGATGTTCGTTATAAAAGATTTTCTAAAAAATTTCCTTCCTTAGAAAATGAATTGTTAGCATTGAAAGCGCTATTATTAGAAAATCCAAAAAGTGGCATACTAATTACTGCAAATGCATACAAAATAAGATTAGCAAGTTCTGACAAGAATTCTGGTAAAAGCGGTGGATTTAGAGTAATTACTTATTTGATTGATGAAAAGGAAAATGGAGTTGAAATAAATTTATTGCTCATTTACGATAAATCGGAAGAGAGTTCAATAAAGAAATCAGAAATAATTAAAATAATTCAAAAGTATTTTTAACGAACGTTGTATGAAGTAGCTATCAAAAAGAAATTGAAATAAAATTTCAATATAATTTATAAGAAATCCCGATTGCTCGGGATTTCTTATTTTTACGTATTGTTCAATCATTTTTTTTGCCGAACTACTTTAAAAACCATAATTCGATGCAAACTATTTCCTTTTTAAATTATTCTGAATTACGAAATTGTTTACGAAATTATTCTAATTTTGTTTTTAATAAATTTGAACCACAAATAAAACAATCTGTACGCTTATTACCGCTAACTTTTAACTTCTAACCCTTCAATGAACTGGGAACAACTTTTATCACTAAAACGCCAAGGCGACACGAGCAAACGTTTACGAATTGAACAAGACGATACCCGTTTGGGCTTTGAAGTAGATTATGATCGTATTATATTCTCGTCGGCTTTCAGGAGTTTGCAGGATAAAACACAGGTTATTCCGCTTTCGAAAACTGATTTTGTTCACACCCGATTGACGCACAGTTTGGAAGTTTCGGTTGTTGGGCGTTCTATTGGGCGATTGGTTGGCAAAAAAATAATCGAAAAATACCCGCATTTGGCGGCAATTCACGGTTTTCAAGCCAACGATTTTGGAGCAATTGTGGCTGCGGCTTCTTTGGCACACGACATCGGAAATCCACCTTTTGGACATTCTGGAGAAAAAGCCATTGGAGAATATTTTTGTATTGGAAAAGGACAAAAATTCAAAGACCAACTTTCCGACAAAGAATGGCAAGATTTAATTGATTTTGAAGGTAATGCCAATGGATTTTCAGTGCTTACCGCAAGTCGTCCTGGAATTGAAGGAGGATTACGAATTTCGTATGCCACTCTAGGTGCTTTTATGAAATATCCTAAGGAAAGTTTACCCAAAAAACCAACACAAAACATCGCCGATAAAAAATACGGATTCTTTCAATCGGACGCGGCATTTTTTCAAGAAGTAGCAGCGGAATTAGGAATGATTCCAAACAAAAACGGAAATGACATTGGTTTCGAAAGACATCCTTTGGCTTATTTGGTCGAAGCTGCCGATGATATTTGCTATACGATTATCGACTTTGAAGACGGTATAAATCTAGGATTAGTTGCTGAAGATTTCGCCTTAGAATATTTAATAAAATTAGTAAAAGACAGCATAGATTCGGCTAAATACAATTCTTTAACCACAAAAGAAGACCGAATAAGTTATTTGAGAGCGTTGGCAATTGGAAGTTTAATCAATGATGCCGTGAAAGTTTTTATCGAAAACGAAGAAGCAATTTTGCAAGGAAGATTTCCTTATGCTTTGATGGACAAAAGCAAGTATAAAGTTCAAATGGATGATATCATTAAATTGAGCGTCAAAAATATTTATCAAAGTCGAGAAGTAATTGAAAAAGAAATTGTTGGTTACCAAATTATTCAAACCTTATTGGATAAATTTATCACCGCTTTCAACAATAAATTCAACGATAATGCGTCCAATTACGACAAATTATTGTTGAAAATGTTACCCGAAAAATTCTTGGAGGAGAAGGATGATTTGTATAAAAGGCTTTTGCATATTTGCCATTACGTTTCCCTTTTGACCGATGGAAATGCTTTGGAACTATATGAAACTATCAATGGCAGAAAAACGAATTAAGTATTAATAAACTGAAAAGAGAGTCACTAAACTCTCCATATCTATTTTACAATAGTGTTGTAGTTCTTCAACAGATCCTTGTTCAATAAATTCATCAGGAATACCAAGTGTTTTTATGTTTGAAGTGTAATTATTTTGTGCTGAAAACTCAAGAATTGCAGTTCCAAAACCACCTTTGATTGCACCATCTTCAATGGTAATTATAGTTTCAAATTCCTTGAAAATGTTATGCAATAATTTTTCGTCCAATGGTTTAACAAAGGCAAAATCATAATGAGCAATAGTTTCTGGATTATTCAATTTAGCTAGAGCCAATGTCACATTATTCCCGATTATTCCATTGGAAAGAACGGCCACTTTCGTTCCTTTTTGGAGACAATTTGCTTTACCGATTTCTATTTTCTCGTAAGGCTTTTGCCAATCCACAATATGACCACGACCACGAGGATAGCGAATCGCAATAGGATGATTCAAACCCAATTGAGCCGTATATAAAATGTTTCGCAAGGCGATTTCATTCAAAGGTGAATACACAATCATATTGGGAATACAACGCAAATAAGCCAAATCGAAAACGCCGTGATGGGTTGCGCCATCTTCGCCAACCAATCCTGCTCTGTCCAAACAAAAAATTACTGGCAAATTTTGTAAAGCCACGTCGTGTATGACTTGGTCGTACGCGCGCTGCAAAAATGTGGAATAAATATTGCAAAAAACTACCATTCCTTGTGTCGCCATTCCTGCAGAAAGTGTGACTGCGTGTTGCTCAGCAATTCCCACATCGAAAGCGCGTTTTGGGAAAGCGTCCATCATCAATTTTAATGAACTTCCCGATGGCATTGCGGGTGTGATTCCAACAATTTTTTCATTGGCTTTCGCCAAATCCAATACCGTTAATCCAAAAACATCCTGATATTTTGGAGGTATATTTTCTTCTAACTTTGGAATTATTTCACCAGTCAAGGCATCAAATTTTCCCGGTGCGTGGTACTTTACTTGATCTTCTTCAGCTTGTTGTAAACCTTTTCCTTTTTTGGTAATGATGTGAAGGAATTTTGGGCCTTTTACTTTTTTCAGCCTTTTCAATTCCCTGATAACTGCAAAAATATCGTTGCCGTCAATTGGTCCTGAATAATCAAAATTCAGGGATTTAATCATATTATTTTGCTTCGGATTTTTACCTTCTTTCACGGCAGTGAGATACTTTTTTAAGGCACCAACACTCGGATCAATCCCAATAGCATTGTCGTTGAGGATTACCAACAAATTAGCGTCGGTAACTCCAGCGTGATTCAATCCTTCAAAAGCCATTCCTGATGCGATGGAAGCGTCGCCAATGACCGCAATATGCTGTTTTTCGAAATCGCCTTTTAAATTCGAAGCAATCGCCATTCCCAAAGCTGCCGAAATAGAAGTCGAAGAATGTCCGACTCCAAAAGCATCGTAAATACTTTCGCTTCTTTTTGGGAAACCAGAAATGCCGTTTAGTTGCCGATTAGTGTGGAAAATTTCTTTTCTTCCGGTCAGTATTTTGTGACCATACGCTTGATGTCCCACGTCCCAAATTAATAAATCATTAGGAGTATCAAATACATAATGCAAAGCAATCGTAAGTTCGACAACACCAAGGCTTGCGCCCAAATGTCCTTCTTTTACCGAAACAATATCAATAATAAAATCGCGCAATTCTTGGGCAACTTGAGGAAGTTGAGCTTCGTCAAGTAAGCGTAAATCGGTTGGATTGTTGATGTTTTTAAGTAAATTGTCTGACATAAAGCAAATGTACGAATTGAATTCTTATTTTTGTAATTATGGAAAATCCTTTCACCGACGAATATTTTATGAAGAAGGCCTTGCAAGAGGCAGAAATGGCTTTTGAGAAAGACGAAATTCCTGTTGGTGCCGTCATTGTCATTGATAATAAAGTCATTGCCAGAGGTCATAACCTTACCGAAATGCTCAATGATGTTACTGCTCACGCCGAAATGCAAGCCATCACAGCCGCCGCCAATTTTCTTGGTGGAAAATATTTAGTGGGTTGCACGTTATATGTCACGATTGAACCTTGCCAAATGTGCGCCGGTGCTTTGTATTGGAGTCAGATTTCGAAAATTGTTTTTGGAGCCAGTGATGAACATCGCGGTTTCGAGAAAATGGGAACACAATTGCATCCAAAATCTACAGTAGTTCGCGGAGTTTTAGCGAATGAAGCGTCGGAATTGATGAAACGGTTTTTTGCTGAGAAAAGGAAATAGCTATAAATGACCGAAACTGTTTCACCATTAATTTACCTCAAGACAGCGCAAATTTTATTAGTGTGGAAACAAAATTTTGCTTGGAAGCTTTTGATTTATATGCTTCAGGATTATTCATATCAATTTCAAATATCATTCTCCAAATTGGTTTTGGGAGCTTGAACTATTTAACTTCAATTTTATCAATTAGTAATTGAAAATCTTCCTTTTTTTTATTTCCAACCAAAAAGGCAATTTCCTCTAAACTAACGCCATCATAATTTGGAATATCAATTGTTCTTCCCCTAAACGAAGCGTATAATTCGGTGATTGGGATTTCTATGGTTTGCCAATCCGTAGTAGTTTGAAATTCGTAAATATAGGAATAGTAATTGCTTCGTTCTGATTTCACTCTGAACTGATATTTTTTGCCATCTCCTTTCAATCGGATACTGAAAATCTTTTTTTCTTTCAACGAAACAGGTTTTGGATAATGTTGCACAGAACAAAAGCCGCCATTGTTTTCTAAAGAAATATTTCCTTCAAACACGCCATTACCAGACGCATCAACAAAAAATTTACTTGATGAAATGCCACCCATTACACTGTCATCAACAACTCTCCAATTATCAATATTGCTTTTTACATCAAAATCAAAGAGCACAATAGGATTCATAGTTAAAGAAAATAAAAGAATAATAAACATAGTTTTAAATTTTTACAATTTAAAGGTATTCCTTTATTTGCTAACACATTAAAACTTTAACATATTTGGATATTGAATATAACAGTTGTTTAATAATTGCAAATTAATCTCTGTTTTAATCAAAAAAAACCCTCACATCCCGAAACTTCGGGACTGCAAGGGTTCTATTCTAATTCCAAATTGGCAATCATCATTTTGAGTTCATTGGGTTTTAAGTTTTCTTTTTCGCTTTTGTCATAAATCGTAAGTAAATAAACCGTTTCACTTTCAACATATACATAAGTTATTGTTCTAGCACCGCCGCTTTTACCTTTTCCTTTGCTTTCAATGGCCAATCGAATTTTATAACAATTATTGCCAATAAAAGTTCCAGATTGTGGGTTTTTCGTGATTTCTTCGATGAGTTCTTTAAACTCAATTTTTAGCGATGGAAATTTTTTAACCAATCGTTTTAGTTCTTTTTCAAACCGATGGGTTGGTAAAATACTATAACTCATCAAGCAACTCTCGAGCGGTTTTCAACTTAGTTTTTCCTTCTTTGTGCAATTTAACTTCGCTAGCAGCTTCTTTTAAATCTGCAAACAAGCTAGCTTTCTCAGGAGTCATAGGATTTACTTTTTTCACAAAAGCAAGACTACGCAACACTTCAAGTCCAAAGGCTGCTTTATTATCGGGGATTTCTACTAAAACTTGCATGGTGTTATTTTATAAGGTGTTACAAATATAAGAAAAATAATATTTTGAAATCGAAAAACCCTCACATTCAAACTGAATTTAGTTCAGTTTCCTGCAAGGGTTCTGTCTTAATACTAAAGTCTTAATACTAATACCTATAATACTCTGGTTTAAAAGGTCCTTCAACCGCTACGCCAATATAATCTGCTTGGTCTTTACGTAAAGTTTCCAATTCAACACCCAGTTTAGCCAAGTGCAACATTGCCACTTTTTCGTCCAAATGTTTTGGTAACATATACACATCATTGTTGTAAGCCGCGCTGTTTTTCCACAATTCGATTTGAGCTAGCGTTTGGTTTGTAAAGGAGTTACTCATTACAAAACTTGGGTGACCTGTAGCACAACCAAGGTTTACCAAACGACCTTCGGCAAGTACAAGAATATCAACACCGTCAATAGTATATTTATCTACTTGTGGTTTGATTTCAATTTTTGTATTTCCGTAGTTACCGTTCAACCAAGCCATATCAATTTCGTTATCAAAATGCCCGATATTACAAACGATAGTCTTATCTTTCATAGCACGAAAATTACTTTCCAATACGATATCTTTATTTCCAGTTGTAGTAATAACAATATCAGCAGTAGGAATAACAGAAGCCAATTTTTTAACTTCAAATCCGTCCATTGCAGCTTGAAGCGCACAAATTGGGTCAATTTCAGTTACTGTTACAATAGATCCAGCACCTCTAAACGAAGCCGCAGTTCCTTTTCCAACATCACCGTAACCACAAACGATTACTCTTTTTCCAGCCAACATAATATCGGTAGCACGACGAACCGCATCGACAGCAGATTCTTTACAACCGTATTTGTTATCAAATTTCGATTTAGTAACCGAGTCATTCACGTTTATAGCAGGCATTGGCAACGTTCCAGCTTTTACTCTTTCGTATAATCTGTGTACACCAGTAGTAGTTTCTTCAGACAATCCTTTGATTCCAGCAACCAATTCTGGGAAACGGTCAATAACCATATTCGTTAAATCTCCACCATCATCAAGAATCATATTCAATGGTTTTCTGTCTTCACCAAAGAATAAAGTTTGCTCAATACACCAATCAAAAGATTCTTCGTCAAGACCTTTCCAAGCATAAACTTGAATTCCAGCAGCAGCAATCGCAGCAGCAGCCTGATCTTGAGTAGAGAAAATGTTGCAAGATGACCAAGTCACTTCAGCGCCAAGAGCAATCAAAGTTTCAATCAAAACGGCAGTTTGAATTGTCATATGCAAACATCCTGCAATACGAGCACCTTTCAGCGGTTGTTCGTCTTTGTATTCAGCACGAAGCGCCATTAAACCTGGCATTTCAGCTTCTGCTAATTCAATTTCTTTTCTTCCCCAAGCTGCTAGAGAAATGTCTTTTACTTTGAAAGCCACATAAGGCATAGTAGTTGTACTCATTTATAGTATATTTGTAATTATAAAATTTTTGCAAATTTACATAATAACTTTATAATTAAAAAGGGATTCTTGAACATTTATGAATTGTTTAATTCCGTAATCTTTTGAATTATAATGAAATAATTATTTTAAGAAGCTAATCCCGCTATTCGCTATATCTTTTTCTAACCCTGACGGGCTTAGAAAAAGGATGCCGCTGCTATCGGGGCTAAAAATCACGTTACTAAAATGCCTTTATTCAAAATCATAAACTTTAGCCCCACAACCCAAATCCTAATTTGGAAAATTACCGAAACCTTCGAGGAATTACGTTCAAAAGTAGTTTTAAAACCCAAAACCGAAAATAGGTTAAAGGCAATGAAATCCGAAATGCACCAACGGGCATTCTTGAGTGTTAGGATGCTTTTGAAGGAAGCTGGTTATACGGATTCCGAATTGCATTATGACGAATTTGGAAAACCTTATTTTAATTATGGAAAACACATTTCGATCACACATTCACATCATTTTTCCGCCATTATAATAAGTGATGAGACTGTTGGAATTGACATCGAAATGCAAAGAGAAAAAATCATCCGCATTGCCGATAAATTCATAAACGAGAATGAATTGAATCGATTGAGAAGTTTCAATAATGAAGATTACATCAAAAAACTAACCGTAAAATGGGGCGCTAAAGAAGCCATTTATAAAATTCGAAACGAAAAAGGAATTAGTTTCAAAGATCACATTCAGGTCAATCCATTTGAAATTCAAGACCAAAAAGCAATCGCAATTCTTGAAATGGAAAAAACCAAGCAACATTTTTCAGTCTATTTTACAGCAATAGAAGAATTTATGTTGGTTTATGCTTTTGAAATTTGACTTTTCAATAGTATTGCATTTAAAATAATCTCTTTTAAAACAGCTTAGCTAACTTTAAAAATTCGAAAGTAATTATTGAAACCTATTTTGGTTGTTCCTTTATTTCAAAACAGAAACACCCAAAAATCAAAAAAGCTATCCCGAGAATCGGGAAAGCTTTTCATTGGTCTAACTACTAAACCGCACTACGAGTTACAAAGTCGTAGCAAAAACAACACAACTATTTTAGATGCTTTTATGGGGCAAAAAAGCGATTCATCTCTGAATCGCTTCTCCCAATATTAGCGGTCTGGACGGGACTCGAACCCGCGACCCCATGCGTGACAGGCATGTATTCTAACCAACTGAACTACCAAACCTCTGCTTAATTGCGGTTGCAAAGATACTACAGAATTTCGTTTTCACAATAATTTATTCAAAAAATAATAATAAAATTTACTCTTATTATCCAAAGTTTTGTTTTTCAACTAAATATGTTGTCAATACTTTCTCAAAACTATCAGCAACCCCAACAGGAACGTACTTAATTTTGTTTTGTGAACAAGTTAAAGCTAGCCTTTTGAAATAAGTATTAACTCCTTTTTCATATTCTTCCTTCACATTATCGGCAAAAACAGTAATCTCCTCACCCGTTTCTAAATCAATAAACTTCCTTGGAGCGTTATCAAAGTCAAAATTCACTTCTGTTTTGTTATCTCTAACGTGAAATAAAACTACTTTATGCTTGTTATGTTTCAAATGCTGCAAGGCTGTAAACAGCGCTTCTTCATTGCCTGATTGAAACATATCTGTAAAAAGAATAATCATCGAGCGACGGTGTATTTTCTCAGCTATTTGATGCAAAAATTTTATAGTGTCAGTAGTTTTTTGAACCTTGGGTTTTTCTAGGAGATTTTCGAGAGCATTCAAAATCATTCGGTGATGGCGATCACTTCCTTTTTCAGGCGAATAATATTCATAAGAACCCGAAAAAACGCTCAACCCTATGGAATCGCGCTGCTTTTTTAAAAGATTCATCAAAACTGCGGAAGCTAAAACTGAAAATCCAATCTTATTTTGGTAAAACTCATCTTTTGCTTCCAACTGCGGATAATGCATCGATGACGAATTATCAATAATGATGTGGCAACGCAAATTGGTATCTTCCTCGAACCTTTTAGTATACAATCGGTCTGTTTTGGCAAATAGTTTCCAGTCGAGATGTTTTGTGCTTTCGCCCACATTATAGACTTTATGCTCCGCAAATTCAGCCGAAAAACCGTGAAAAGGACTTTTGTGCATTCCTGAAATAAACCCTTCCACAATTTGGTTCGCCAACAGCTCAAGATGCTGGAAACTTGAAATTTTTTCTATTTGAGATTCAATTTTCATATTTCAAATATAGATAAAAATTTTAGATTTTAACGCATAAAAATGTTTGAGGTCGGCATTAAATGAGTATACTTAACATTTGATTGAAAAAATATGCCTAAATGTTACAACACTCTTTTTACGCCTATAAACTGTTTTTTAAATTCCTTGGGTGTGGTGTTTTTTGCTTGTTTGAACAATCTATTAAAATTAGCAATGTTGTTAAACCCACATTTATAACTTATTTCCCCAATGCTTAATTCACTCTCCAATAACCACCGTGATGCAAAACTAATTCTAGTATCGTTTAAATAGTGTACAAACGTCTTGCCTGTTCTTTGCTTAATAAACCTATTGAATGAAACGGTGCTCATATTCACTAATGTAGAAATCTCACTTAATGTGATTGTTTGTGAAAAATTTTCCTGAATGTAGTCATATACTTTTTTTATCTTGTCGCTATTATGAAAATCTTCTTTTTCATTAATAGAAACAGAAAGTAATTTTTGACCTTCCGAAAGGGCAAGATCATTCAGAATAGAAATAAACTCTAAATAATATTGCAGCCCAGTAATTCTTGACAAAAGCATAATTCTAGGCATTAGTAAGTTTGTTGTTTCACGGGAAAATAGAATACCATGTTTAGCCCTGCTAAACATGTCACGGATAGGCTTGAAGATTCTTCTCGATAACATTTTTGCGTCAAATAAATCATTGTGAATATGAATCGTGATTTCATAAATCTCTTTACAAGTACAATTATGAAGTTCCCAACCGTGAACCACATTTGGACCCACCATTACTAATTCCAAATCATCAATTTCGTCAGTGTGATCTCCTACAATTCTCCTGACTCCTTTTCCCCTATAAATAAAGTTAAGTTCGTACTCAGGATGAAAATGTATAGGGAAATCAAAATCATCTTTAACCCTCTGCTCTACCAAAAAACTATCTTCTGGGATTAGTCTCGTAATTTCTCTGTAAGCATCTTTGATCATAATTAAATTTTGAATGTGATAATTAAAACCGTTTTTATTTTTGTAATTAGTAAAAAATCAATTAATAAATGACAAAAATTGATTAATATAAAATTTAGAATATAATTACTTTTGTAAATATATTGATTTTTCTTATAAAGAAACAATATAATTAACAAATAACTAACCAAAATTTTAGAAAAATGAAATTAACAAAAGTATTTATTTTTTGTTTCTTATCCGTTCTATTTTCCGTTTATGCGCAAGCGCAAGATCTTTCCATAAAAGGGAAAATAATAGACGAAAACGGATTACCCGTTCCTGGCGCTTCCATTTTAATTAAAGGAACGACAAAGGCAACTTCATCTGACATGGATGGAAATTATCAATTGAAGGCCGATCCTAATGGCACTTTAGTTTTTAGCTTCGTAGGTTATGGCACGGTTCAAGAAGCCATAAAAGGACGGGCTAACATTAATGTCTCTCTTAAATCGGAATCGCAATCGTTGCAGGAAGTCGTAGTTGTAGGTTATGGTACTCAAAAGAAAAGTGTGACTACTGGCGCTATCTCTAGTGTAAAAGCAAAAGATTTAGAAAAAGTTCCTAATGGACGTATCGAACAAGCGTTACAAGGAAGGGTTTCTGGAGTAGTGGTTGCTGCGCAATCAGGACAGCCAGGCGCTGCTTCGACAGTTAGGGTAAGGGGCTTAACAACTTTTGATACTAATGGCGGAAACAATCCGCTTTGGGTTGTTGATGGTGTAATTATAGATACTGGAGGAATAGGTTTTGTGAACCAATCTGATATTGAATCTATGGAGGTTCTGAAAGACGCTGCTTCTCTTGCGATTTATGGAGCGCGCGCTGCATCAGGTGTTATTTTAGTTACTACCAAAAAAGGGAAATCAGGTAAGTTTACTGTTGGCTATAATGGCTTTACTGCTGTTTCTGCACCTTCAAAAACCTTAAGCCTGCTCAATGCTAGTCAATATGCTACCATCATGAATGAAAAAGCTGGAGCCGCGGGACAAGCAATTCCTTATCCAAACCTATCTGGCTTAGGAGTAGGAACAGATTGGCAAAAGCAAATTTTTAGTAATAATGCGCTGAGAACTAACCACGAGTTTAGTTTGACTGGCGGAAATGATGTTTCTACCTTTTTCGCTTCCTTTGGAATTCAAGACCAACAAGGAATTGTTTCTAAAGAAATATCTAATTTTGGCCGAAAAAATATTAGATTAAATTCTAGTCATAAATTGTCAAAACTTTTTACAGTGGGGCAAACATTTGGCTTTACACATCAAAAAGGAGTAGGTCTTGGCAATACAAATAGTGAATTTGGTGGACCACTAAGCTCAGCAATAAACTTAGACCCACTAACTCCTGTGATTGTAACTGATCCAGTTGTCGCAGCTAGCCCATTATATAGTGATCCGTATATAATTAGAGATGCAAATGGAAATCCTTATGGTATTTCTACACCTGTTGGACAAGAAATGACTAATCCCGTTGCTTATGCGAAAACGAGACTAGGGAACTACAATTGGTCTGATGATTTCGTTGGAAATGCTTTTCTTGATTTTACACCTATCAAAAAGGTGAAATTCCGTACTTCGGTGGGATTGAAAAGAGCTTTTTGGGGAGATGAGGCTTTTACTCCTAAATACCATTTAAGTGCTAGTGTTCGGAATACCGTTCAAAATAGTTTGAGCAGAACTACTAATGAAACTTTCAGTTGGAATGTTGAAAACACAGTTTCGTATACTGAAAGTATCAAAGATCATAATTTCACTGTGTTATTAGGACAAGGTAGTTATGTCGATAATTTAACTAGTGGCACTAGCGTAGTCTATCAAGATTTGCCAACTAATAATTATCAAGATGCATCATTCAACTTTAATATCCCAGCTGCAAAAAAATTAGGAGGTGCATACACTGCTCAACCACGTAAAGTTGCATCTTTATTTTCCCGTTTAAACTATGATTATAAAGAGAAATATTTATTTACTGGAATTGTTCGTAGAGACGGCTCTACCAATTTTGGCCCAAACAAAAAATATGGTATTTTCCCTTCATTTTCAACCGGTTGGGTACTTTCGAAAGAAAATTTTTGGAAAGAAAATTCAGTTGTAAATACTTTCAAATTAAGAGCGGGTTATGGTGTAACAGGTAATGATAGGATTAGAGAGAATGGATTTTTAGCACTGATAGGTTCAGGAAGAAACTATACTTTTGGTGCTGATGGTTCTATAATTTTTATAGGTAATAGCCCGGATGCACCTGCAAACCCAGATTTACAATGGGAACAGACATCCCAATTAAACGTTGGTTTTGACGCAAAAATATTCAACGATTTTAATTTGACAATTGAATATTACGATAAAAAGACCACAGGGATTTTGCAAGAGGTAGATTTACCAGGTTATATAGGCGCAAATGGAAAACCATTTGGTAATGTTGCCGATATGCAAAATTCAGGTGTTGAATTTGAACTAGGATACCGCAGAAAGTTTGGAGAATTTAACGTTTCTGCTAATGGAAACGTGTCTTACCTTAAAAATGAAGTTACATTTTTGGGTCTAGGAAAAACTTTTATTGAAGGTGGCCAACAATTTCAATCAATGGAAGGCGGAGTTACTAGAACAGCAATAGGACAAGCCTATAATTCTTTTTACGGCTATAAAACAGCAGGGATTTTTCAAACCATGGAAGAGGTAAATGCTTACAAAAACAGTGCTGGTGATTTAATTCAACCCCTTGCAGTTCCGGGAGATTTTAGATGGACAGATACCAATGGAGATGGAAGTATTACCACCGCAGACAAGCAGTTTTTAGGTAGTCCACTACCTAAATATACTTTTGGATTTACTCTCAATTTAGAATACAAGGGCTTTGACTTTATGGCCTTTATGCAAGGAGCAGCTGGCAATAAAATATTCCAGGGATTACGTAGATTGGATATCATAAATGCCAACTATCAAACGGAGGCATTAAGCCGTTGGACCGGTCCAGGAACATCAGATGATTATCCAAGACTTACCAATGATGATAAAAATGAAAATTTTGGAAAAATGTCTGATTTTTACCTTGAGGATGGAGATTATTTGAGACTAAAAATCGTTTCTTTTGGGTATTCATTACCAAATGATCTTGCAGCAGCGATAAAAGCTTCTAAAATTAGATTTTATGTTACTGGGGAGAATTTACTAACTTTTACTAAATATACTGGATTTGATCCTGAAATTGGGGGTGATGTATTCGGAATAGATCGAGGGTTTTACCCTCAAGCTAGATCATTTATGTTTGGAGCTAACGTACAATTTTAATTTAATTAAATATGAAAACAATAAAAAACAAATTTCTATTGATTGCACTTGCAATACTATTTATAATGGGATCTTGTAGTCAAGATTTTTTAGAAGTGGAACCGAAAGGTACAAATCTTGAATCCGGCTACTACAAAGATGACAAGGAAGCATTTGCTGGCGTCGTAGCCGTTTATGATATAATGAGAAAAAATTCAGGAGGCTTTGAAAATATGATTACAATGATGAACGCTGGCTCTGACGACCATTATGCAGGTGGCGGTGGCGCAACAGACGGAGCTGGTATTCAAGGTTTTTCTAATTATTCAATAACTGGATCGGTTATGCCTGCCAGTTTCTGGAGCGATCATTATCGAGGAATTTTTAGAGCTAATGTACTTCTTACCAAGTTACCGGCTATACCAATGAATGCAAATCTAAAAGCTAGATTTACAGCTGAGTGTAAAGCACTACGTGCTAATTATTATTTCAATTTGGTACGAATGTTCAAAAACGTACCACTGATAACCGAACCTCTTGCTACCTCGCAATATTTTACAGTATTACAGGCTGCTCCAGCTGCTGTTTATGCACAGATTCAAAAAGATCTTAAGGAAGCGATCCCAGATTTACCAATTTTAACAACTGCAGCAGAAAAAGGCAGATTTTCTCAAGGATCAGCACGCGCTCTATTAGGAAAAGTATACATGTACGACCCTGCCGGAGACAAAAAAGCCCTTGCTGCAATTGAATTTGCTGCAGTAAATGGAACTCCAAGTGGAACAAGTCAATATGGTTATAAATTATTAGACAAATACACTGACCTTTGGGTAATAGATAATAAATTTAATACCGAATCTATTATTGAAGTATCTCACACGAATGCATCTAGCACAGGATGGGGTAATTGGCAGAATGACGATGCGGAGGGAAATGTTGTTAATATTATGTGCGGCCCAAGAAATTACACAAAAATTGGTGCCACCGCTCCTGAATTGCCATCAGGCTGGAGTTTTAACGTAATTACACAAGCTTTTTATGATGTGATAAAGACTGACCCGCGTTTTGGAGCAACTGTATTAGATTTAAAGGCATTAAGTGATTCAAAACAAATAAGCTATATTGGTGGTTACCAAGATACTGGGTATTTCTTAAACAAATTCGTTCCACGTACAGCCGATATTACTACAGGAACAGGTGAGCCTGTATTAAATTACAGACAAAACACCTACGTAATGCGTTTAGCCGACACTTATTTACTAGAAGCTGAGGCTTTAGGCGGTACAGGAGCAAGAGCACAAGCCCTACTTGATGCTGTAAGAGCAAGAGTCGGACTAGCAAGCACACCGGTTTCATTAGCAGCTATTAAAGCAGAAAGAAGACTTGAATTGGCAGGAGAAGGACATCGTTTCTTTGACCTAGTACGATGGGGGGATGCAGCAACTGTTCTAGCAAGTAGAGGATTTAAGGCTGGTAAAAATGAAATATTCCCAATTCCTTTCCAAGAATTGCAAAATACTTTAATCAAACAGAACCCTAATTATCCAAATTAATTTAAAAGATATGAAATGAGCATATTCTGAAATTGGAAGGAAACCACCAATACTGAAATGCGAATTACTTATGAACGATTAAAAACAAAAAATATCTAGATATGAAAAATATAAAATTAATTTTCAGCTTTGTGTTACTACTAGCTGTTACCATCCGATGTAGTGTTCCTGACGGAATTGATGATGATACGTCATTTGTTAGTTCAGTTGGATCACCAACGAATATAAGTGCATTGTATAATATTACCCAAGACAACACAGGTCTTGTAACCATAACGCCAAATGGCGATGGCGCTACATCCTTTGCTATATACTATGGCGATGGTACATCGACACCGGCAACCGTTACTCCAGGAAACAACACATCCCATACATACAGAGAAGGGACTTTTTCTGTGAAAATTGTGGCTACAAGTATAAATGGCAGTAAAACAGAAGTAACACAAAACCTGGTGGTGTCCTTTAAAGCGCCGCAAAATTTGGTTGCTACAATTTCTAATGACTTACTTGTTTCTAAAAAAGTTAATGTTACAATAAAAGCAGCTTATGCAACAATGTTTGATGTGTTTTTTGGTGAGCCAGGCAAAGATACGCCAGTGTCGGCCAATGCTGATCAGACCGCTTCATATACATACGCCAAAGCTGGTACATATAAAATAAAAGTAGTAGCAAAAAGCGCAGCCATAAAAACTACAGAATATTCAACGGATTTTACTGTCACAGCTATTGTGCAGCCAGTTGCTTCTGCTCCGATTCCACCAACAAGACAAGCTGCTAATGTAATTTCTCTTTATGGTTCCAAATATACCAATGTAGCAGGTACAAACTATTTCCCGGATTGGGGACAAGGAGGACAAGGAAGTAGCTGGGGTGAATTTGACCTTAGTGGAGATAAAATGTTAAACTACATTAAGCTCAGTTACCAAGGAATTGCATTGGCCGATAATGTAACAGTAGATGTATCTGCAATGGAATTTATACACATGGATGTTTGGACTGCAGATGCACAAAAAATCGAAACCTCATTAATTAGCAAATCGAACGGTGAAAGACCGGTGGTGAAAGACCTTGTTGCCAATGAATGGACTAGCATAGACATTCCCATTTCGGCATTTACAAGTCAAACTGGATTTAAAGTGGCTGATATTTTTCAATTGAAATTTGTTGGTACACCTTGGGCTGCGGGTACTGTTTTTATTGATAATATTTATTTCTACAGAGCGGCTGCTCCTTCAAGCGGATTAGTTGGTACTTGGAAAGTAGCTGCTGAACCAGGTTCGTTAAAAGTAGGTCCTTCAAGTGGAAGTGGTGAGTGGTTTTCAATTAGCGCGCAACAAGTAACCGAAAGAGCTTGTTTTTATGATGATACCTACATTTTTTCTTCAAACGGATCTTTCAGTAATGTTTTGGGAACTGAAACTTGGATTGAAGGTTGGCAGGGCGTCACAAAGGATGCTTGCGCAGCGCCTGTAGCGCCTCACAATGGGCCTGCAGGAGCAACTTATCTGTACGATTCAGTTGCAAAAACTTTAACAATTACAGGTTCGGGATCTTATTTAGGAATTCCAAAAGCTAATAATGCTGGTGAGTTGCCTAAAACACCGGTGCCTAGTTCAATAACTTACAACGTCACGCTTACAGACAATAATAACACCATGAACGTTGTTATTGAATCAGGTTCAGGAGTGTTTTGGTCCTACAAATTAGTACGAATTTAATTTAAAAAAAATAAAAGATGAAAATTATAAAGTGTTTTTTAACTTTTCTCGTTACAGTACTATTTTTTAGTAGTTGTGTAACAGAGGACTATAAAATGGGAGATTTAACAGCTCCAACAAACTTGGTAATAACCCCCGAATTAAAGGGGAAAGATGCGACTAACCCTTTTGGAGACGGATCTGGTGTGGTAAATGTGACTGCAAAAGCAGACAATGCATTGTCGTATAAGTTTATTTATAATGGTGAGCCAAAAGTACAACCCTCAGGACAGATGAAGTATAGTTTTGGAACTACAGGTACAAATAAATATACGATTACTGTTGTAGCCAGCGGAAAAGGCGGTACAAGCGCTACTAAAACTATTGAATTTGAGGTAAAGGTAGTATATGTACCACCCGCAGAATTGGTAACGCTTCTTACTGGAAATAGTTCAAAAACTTGGAAAATAAAAGCGGACGGTGTTGGCCATTTTGGACTTGGTCCTGTTGGTGGTAATACTCCAACAGAATGGTATGGCGCACCTCCACAAGGAAAAGCAAGTTCAGGAATGTATGATGACCGCTACACTTTTACATCAACATTAGATTTTACTCACAATACTGGAGCTGATGGAACTGTTTTTGGTCGTAAAGTATTAATTGAACAATTAAATGGACCAGGCGGCACTGCAGACGGTGATGATATTTTGCAGTATCCGCTTGCTACAAATTCTGGAAAATATACATTATCAGCTCCAAACGGAGTAGAGACTATTACTCTTTCTGGAAAAGGTTTTATTGGTTATTATACTGGAGGAAGCCACCAATATAGAATATTCAAAAGAGAAAATAACGAATTGATTTTAAGTACAGCAGATGGCAACAATGGCTTTGAATGGTGGTTTATTATAGTACCTGAATAAATCACATACTTTAATTTAAAAAAGGAGGAGTGATGTATTTTACTCCTCTTTTTATGTTAATCGGGACGCGATCGTTTTCAGGTAATGATTTAAATAGTCATTCCTTAAAAATGAATTAACAATTTGATTGTTAATAACTTGTGATTAAATTCAGTTGAAAACAGTACTTTTAAATCGCCAAAAAGTGTATATTTCGGTATAAAAAAGTGGCAATATGTTAGGCAAAATA
>NZ_JANPFL010000115.1:0-1193 GCF_031423415.1 Flavobacterium sp. | reverse complement strand
GCATCTGCAATTAATCCGTGTTTTAGCATTTCGGCCAATCCAGAACGCATTTCGAGTTGGTCAAGCGTTTCGAGAAAATCAGCATCGATAATTACCATTTTCGGATTATTGATGGTTCCAATTTGGTTTTTGAGATTTCCCAAATCGACACCATTTTTTCCTCCAATAGATGCATCAACCATTGATAATAAAGTAGTTGGAATGTTTATAAAATCGATTCCACGTTTAAAAGTCGATGCAACAAATCCGCCTAGATCTGTGACAACTCCACCGCCAAGATTGATTATCAAGGTCTTGCGGTCGCCACCAAGTTCTGTCAATACTTTCCAAATTTCTACGCAAGTATCTATATTCTTATTTATTTCGCCATTTTCGAATTCAATAATTTCTATTTTTAAATCGGTGTGTATGTAAGTTAGAAAATTATTCAAACACTTTTCGTTGGTATTAGAGTCAACAATCACAAAAATATTGGAATATTTATTTTTTTGAAGGTGAGTATTGAGTGCTTGATAACCTTTTTCGTTAAAAAAAATTGAATAATTACTGGCTTGAATTGGTTGCATAATTAGATTTAAAATAGATAAGCAAAATAAAGTAATTTTTGTTTAATATTTATCAAATGCTGATTATATTTGTAAGATAAAATTAATTTATGAATTCAATTTTCAATAATACACAAGTTGCTTTTTCTTTAAAAAGCGATACTGAGTTAGATAGAGCCTATTTTCTGTTCAAAATGATTGCAAACCAGCCTTTGGTTCGCATTGGAACTGCGGTTACAAATTTTGCATTAAAGGCCAACTTGCCAGTAGAAGGATTAATACGAGCAACGGTTTTTGACCATTTTTGTGGCGGCATTAACGAAGAAGATTGCCTGAAAGTTGTTGACAAAATGTTTACAAAAGGTGTATCTTCGGTTTTGGATTATTCTGTAGAAGGCAAAGAAGACGAAGCTCATTTTGACGATGCAATGCAAATGGCATTAAAAATAATTGAATTTGCAAAAGAAAAAAAATCGATTCCGTTTGTGGTTTTCAAGCCAACTGGATTTGGTCGATTCGAATTGTATGAAAAATTAGGAGAAGGTCAAACCTTAAATTCTGAGGAACAAGCCGAATGGAATAGGGCAGTGGCACGTTTTGACAAAGTATGTTTTTCAGCTCACAAAAACGATATTTTGTTATTGATTG
>NZ_JANPFL010000114.1:0-1446 GCF_031423415.1 Flavobacterium sp. | reverse complement strand
TAAATGAAATTTCAAAACTATCACTAACTACAATATTATTATTGACAACAGCGATTGCACCAATTGATAATATTTGATCATTATTTTTATCTAATCCAGTAGTTTCAATGCTTATTATGACAAATCTACTTGATTTTTTATCAAATTTAGTTACATAATTTTTGTAAAACTCAGGATAATTTCCTCCGATATTTTTTATCCAATCTAGCATAATTTATGAAAAATGGGTTAATTGAAATTTACTTTTAATCAAATCTTCCAAGTCTTTCATTGGTTCGAATGCATTTTTTAGTTTTTCTCTATCAGATTTTGACATTTCATCAATATTAATATATTGTCCAGAATTATCATTTTTTAAACCAGAAATAGTTCTAAATCTTGACAATTCTAAAAATGCTTCTGCACATTCTTTATAAATCTCTGCATTTTTAGCATCAATAATTGCTAATTGCTTGAATCGTAAATAAGTATTATTAATACCTTTTATACCTTGACTTAAAACTAATAATCTCGCACCATCGATTAGGGGCATTAAAGCACGTGTTTTAATATCAAATAAATCTTTGTTGTCGCCATCTTCTTCGACATTAAATTTTTTGAAAAAATTCAATGGTACTGGTTTTTTCAATGCATCATTACCCAAAAAATCAAATAACAGTGAACTACTTTTTCTATCTTTAAATACGATTTCTGACAAAGCATCTTCTAGTTGTAATTCACCATAGACCAAATCATAATCAAAGAAAATACTGCTAATCTCTTCGGTATTTTCACCTGGAGTATTAGTCCAATTATTGTATTGTTTTATCCAATCTGTCAATGACTTACACCACAGCATATTACTTGCCAAATGCCCGTTTGGACACAATTCGAATCCTACTTTTTCTAAAGTTGTAGTTGTTTTTTTAGCTAATTTTAGATAATAATCTCGAACATCACGATATTTTCCTGAATCGACATCTTCGAAAATCAAAAAACTGTCTTGATCTGTTAATAAAACTTGTTCTTTACGACCTTGACTACCTATGCTTAACCATGCAAATTTGGTAGGAGGGACGCCCAATTCTAAAATAGCTAATTCAATTGCTCGTTTGGTAATGGCAAAAATTATTTCTCCAGAAATCATGCTTATATGAGTATATGGAATGTTTTTTGTCATGGAACTTTGGATCAATTCTGACAATCTTTCTCTAACTATTTTTAAATCTTTAGACGATTGTGAACGTTTAATTTCTTTAATTAAAATACCAGGACTATTAGCTTGAGCAACAACCAAATCATGTTCGGTTATAATTCCTTTTACAATTGATTTATCAGAACCATCATCGGTTATGCACAAATGACTAACATTATATTTTAGCATCAATAATTGTGCTTCGGCAAGCGATAAATGCTCAGAAGCTGTTATTACTGGAGAAGACATAATTTTATCAATTGATGATAAAA
>NZ_JANPFL010000113.1:0-24472 GCF_031423415.1 Flavobacterium sp. | reverse complement strand
CTGAATTATGGTTCTTAACAGCTTGTGAAATTATCGAATTTGGAATAAAAGAAATCAACTGTCCGAAAACAGATTTTGTCGAAAAATAGCTATTTTTGTCCATCGTAATTTATGTTTTGCAATACAAAAATACGATTCTTTGAAAGAAGCCATTAATTTGGCTTCTTTTTTATCGGACAACAATGAAAAAAAACTAATAGAACTCATCTAAATTGTTATTTTTGTAACAAAATAAACCAATAAAGTTATATTAATCACCATCCAAAGCCCATGAAATTCGGAATTATTAAAGAAAGAAAAAGCACACCCGATAGAAGAGTTGTATTTACACCCGATGAATTGGCAAGACTAAAACAGCTTCATCAGGAGATTTCTGTAAAGGTTGAAAGTTCCGATATTAGAGCTTTTTCAGATGAAGAGTACAAAAAAATGGGAATCGAAGTCAATGATGATATCAGTGATTGCGATGTATTTTTTGGTGTAAAAGAAGTTCCAGTAGAAAATTTAATTCCCAATAAAAAATATTTCTTTTTTTCGCACACTGTCAAAAAGCAGCCGCATAATAGAAAATTATTGCAAGCTTTATTAAAGAAAAATATTGATTTTTATGATCACGAAACCATTGTCAATGAGCATAATATCAGATTGATTGGTTTCGGAAAATACGCAGGATTCGTTGGTGCTTATAGTAGTTTTCGTGCCTTTGGATTGAAATTCGAATTGTTTAAACTCCCAAAAGCGGCATCACTTTCCGGAAAAGAAGACATGATTGCACATTTGAAACGTTTGGTTTTACCTCCCATTAAAATTGTAAATACCGGAACCGGAAAAGTAGGCAGTGGAGTGAAAGAAATTTTGGATGCTATAAAGATTAAGGAAGTTTCGATTGAAAATTATTTAACAAAAAACTACACACAACCCGTTTATACTCAAATCGATGTTTTGGATTATAACGTCAGAAACGATGGTCAAGTATTAGAGTTTAGGGATTTTTATCAAAATCCTACTGCTTATGTTTCCAATTTTGAGCGGTTTACTAAAGTTTCTGATATTTATATCACGGGACATTTCCACAACAATGAAGCTCCAGATATTCTTACTCGAGAAATGCTAATAGCCAAAGATTGTAAAATAAAAGTGGTTGCCGACATTTCGTGTGACGTGGATAGTTCCATAGCTTGTACATTAAGACCTTCTACCATTGAAGAACCTTTGTATGGTTATTTGCCCATTGATAATAAAGAAGTCGATGTATTTCATCCTGCGGCTATAGTGGTAATGGCTGTAGATAATTTGCCTTGTGAATTACCAAAAGAGGCGAGTGAAGGTTTTGGAGAAATGTTTATGGAATACGTAATTCCAGCTTTTTTTAATGGTGATAAAGACGGAATTTTGAAACGGGCAAAAATGACCGAAAGCGGAAAACTTACACCAAGATTTGCCTATTTGCAAGATTATATTGATGGAAATTAGTTGTGAATTTTGTTTTAAAAATTTATATAAAGCTTCTTAATCAGGAAGCTTTTATGTTTTTAATGAATAAATGTGATTATATTTGAGGATAAATTATTTGGATTTTGAATAATATCGTATTTAAAATAGTTCTTTTCTGGCTTATCGCTTTCCAACTTCATTCTCAGAAGTTGTTGCCATTTGTCGAAAATTACAATAAATCAAACTATCAAGGAGACAATCAGATTTGGAATGTAGCTCAAGGTAAGGATAACGCTATGTATTTTGCGAATAATCATTATTTGTTGCGGTATGATGGCGTAAAATGGGAGCGTTATTTGCTACCTAATAAAACTATCATTCGTTCCATTTTTGTGGATGGTGACAAAATTTATTCAGGTTCTTATAAAGAATTTGGATATTGGTTCCGAAAAGAAGGAAGGATGTCTTACGTTTCAATTTCTGCGGGTAAAAAGGTTTTTGAAGAAATTGAAAATGAGGAAATATGGAAGATTTTTAAGTTTAAAAACCAAATTTATTTTCAATCCTTTAATGAGATCTTTGTGTTTGATGGAAAGAAAATTATCAAAACTAATCTTCCATTTCTAATTTCGTATTGCTTTATTGTTGACAATGAATTTCTAATTGCATCAGTTGGGCGCGGTATTTATAAGATGACTAATGGTACTATTTCAAAAGTAAAAGGTTGGAATATTCTCGAAAACAATGTAATTCACGCCATCGAAAAACATCGAAATAAAACCTATATATTTTCTCAAAAAAATGGAGTTTTTATTATTGAAAAAGGAGTTTTGAATGCTTGGAAAAACCCATTGAATCAAATTTTGAAAACTGCTTACATCAATGTTGCTAAGTTTATAAAAAACAATAAACTGATCATCGGAACAGCTAGTAAAGGAATTTATATTTTTGATTTAAGTACCAATTCCTTTCAAAATATTAACCGTAATAACGTCTTAATGAACAATTCTATTTTGAGTGTTGGTCAAGACAAAGAGAATAACTTGTGGTTGGGTTTAGACAACGGTATTGCCCATATTGAGGTCGATTCACGTATTTCTATTTTTTATGATAATTCGGGAGTTTTAGGTTCAGTATATTCTGTTGCAACTACTAAGAAAGGGTATTTAATGGCTTCTAATCACGGGGTTTTTAAATACGAAGAGAATCAGTTTTCGTTAGTTCCAAATACACAAGGACAAGCTTGGAATATTGGAAAAATGAATGATAAATATCTTATTGGTTACTTTGGGGGAACACTTGTTTATGAAAAGGGCGTATTTACTAAGTTGAATACAATAAGTGGCGGTTGGAACTTAACCAAAAGCAACATTAATAATTCCTATTTGCAAGCTTCTTACAGTGGTGTTTGGATTTACAATGACCCCAATGATTTATCTCAAAAACATAGTATTAATGGACTTTATAAACCTATAAAATATGTTGCTCAAAACCGAAAGAATGAAATTTGGGCTGCCGATAATTATAGAGGTTTATACCGAATTTTGTATGATGATGATTACAAAACCGTTAAGGTAGAAAATGTAACCCAAAAGAGTAAAATTACGAATGATTTTGGTGTGCGAGTATTTGAATTTCGAAACGAAATTCTCTTCTTAATCCAAAACTCCTGGTACACTTATAATTCTATAACTAATCAATTGGTAAATAATGAATTGTTTAACACTAATTTTAAAAATATTTCGGACGTAGTAGCCATTGACGAAAACAACTTTGTGGTACTTCAGGAAGGACTTTTGCATCATATTTATGTCAATGAAAATAAGTTCGTTTGGCATAGCATTCAAGAAAAATATTACAGAGGAAAATTAATTAACGATAATTTGAAGATTTTTAAAAACAGAAGTAACTACTTACTAAATCTTGATGACGGTTATATTTCTCTTCCATTGAAAAATCAAACCACGCAGAGACCAACAATAAAGATAGAAGCATTTAGTGATGGAGATTTGGTGGAAAATAAGTCAAAAATAAAATATAATTCCGAACTAAAAATAGGGATAATATCAGGAATCTACGGGTTTACGAAACCAAGTTTGTTCTATAAAATAAATGCTACAAAAGATTTTATTCGTGTAAAAAATGGAGCAATAGTTTTAAACAATTTAAATAGTAGTTCCCATAATATTGCCATTTTTCATTTTGATGGTTCGAATTATAATCAAGTTTCCAGTTTTGAGTTTGTCGTTGCAAAACCTTGGTATTTTTCTTTTTGGATGATTCTATTATATATAGCTGTTTTAGGAACGATTTTGTACTTGTATTACAAATGGAATAAAATACGTTATATTCAAAAATTAACTTTGCAAGAAGAAGAATTGAAGCATCAAAAGAAAATTCTAGAGATGAAGTTAAAAGCTGAAAACGAACTGAATTTACAAGAATATGAAAAACATATTTTGGAATTGGAATTGCAAACAAAATCATCCGAAGTAACTGGAAAGTCACTTTCAATTGCCAAACAAAGCGAAATGATAGAAAATATTCAGGGAATCTTAGATACTGAAATAGACATCAATAAACTAAAAAGTGAAATCAAAAAAGTCATCAAGTCAAATGCTGTTAACAAGCACGAATGGCAAACTTTTGAATCCAACTTGAATCAAATTCACAACGAGTTTATAATTAATCTCTCCAAAAAATATCCAATTCTTACCTCGAAGGATATTAAGCTTTGTGTCTATTTAAAAATGAACCTTTCATCGAAAGAAATTGCCCCGATGATGAATATTTCTTTTAGGGGTGTTGAATTGCATCGCTATAGATTAAGAAAAAAATTGAACCTTTTTCAAGACGAAAATCTATCTAAATTTCTATTATCTATTTAAATAGTATTATTTTTTACGGATACTATTATTTTTCATTCACTTTTTTGCATTATTCTAATACATCATTACTACATCAAGTGATGTGTTTTTAAGTACCGTTATCGCTCGTAACCTCCTTTAAAAACTGATTTTTAAATTGGTTTTAACGATTTGATGTATTCGTGTAGTAACTTCAAATAGCTTACTATAACGTTGTAATAGTCTAATTTAGCTAAACTAACTATTACAGATTATTTTATGAGAAATTTTATTTTTAGCTTTTTAGCACTCATTCTACTTCCAGCCTATATGTCTGGTCAAGTAATTAAAGGCAAAGTGGCAGATAAAAATGGTATTGGAGTTCCCGGAGCAATTGTCGTAGCAGTCGATTCCAGAACAACCACTGATACCGATTTTGATGGAAATTTTAACATTAATGCCAAAGTAGGAGAGGTGTTAAAAATAAGCATGATAGGTTTTGATGCTATTTCTGTTAAAGCCACAGCCGAAACTATGGCTGTAAAAATGCTTGAATCTAAAGACACCGAATTAAAAGAGGTTGTCGTAATTGGATATGGATCGGCTAAAAAACGAGATCTAACGGGTTCAATTGTTAAGGTGGAAGGGAAAATTGTTGCCGATAAACCAAATACTAATCCAGTAGCGTCTTTGCAAGGACGAGTTTCGGGTTTATCAATAGTAAATTCAGGACAACCTGGAGCAGAACCTGATGTGAGGATTAGAGGAACTGTGAGTAGATACAACACCAAACCATTATATGTTGTAGACGGTATTTTTACAGACAACATCAATTTTATTAATGCCAATGATATTGATTCGATGGAAATTTTAAAAGACCCATCTTCGTTGGCAATTTTTGGAGTTCGAGGAGCAAACGGTGTAATTATTATTTCGACTAAAAAAGCAAAGGAAGGAAAAACTACTGTTAATTATAACACTACATTTGGGCTTAAATCAATAGTAAGCAAACCTTCTCTTGCAAATGCTTCTCAATTTAAAACCTTGTATGACGAGCAGCGAGTAAATCAGAGTGCAGCGCCTTATGCTTATTATGATAAATTCACAGGCAATACAGACTGGATTGATACTATTTCAAATGATAACGCCAGTGTTGTTTACCATAACTTGAGCATTTCTAACGGTACTGAAAAAAATAAGTTTTATTTGGGACTTGGATTAGTTCAAGATGAAGGTTTGATTGATTATGAGAATTATAAAAAATTCACATTTAATTTAAATAATGAATTGCAAATATCCGATGCCATAAAAGTTGGTGTCGGATTTAGTGGTGTCGATGCGAGACCAGCACAATTGCATTCTTTTGATTCTGCGTTAAAGGCTACGCCAATTGTTGAACCTTATAATACAGAAAAAGGCGCTTATAATCAATTACCGACTGAAATTGGAGGAGCACAAATAGACAATCCATTATTATATGTCGAAGGAACGCAAGGAACACAATTGAATCGTGAAACTAGATTTGTCGGTAATGTATTTGCTGAATTCAAATTGTTTAAAGATTTAAAATTCAGGGCGGCTTATTACGCTGATCTAGGCTATAATAAAGGTAGAGGATATTCGCCAGTTATTAATATATATGCTCCCGAAACGGATCAACTTACTCTTGCTTTTGGTGGAAGATCTCAAACATCAGTAAGTCAATATAGCAATAATTACGAAAAGACGCAGCAAGATTATTTATTTACTTATAACAAAACTTTTGGCAATCATAATTTGACAGCAATGGCGGGTTACACACGTTATTATTTTGGATTTGAATCTGTGAATGGTTCTGTTTCTCAATTCATCGATGGAGAACCAATTCCTAACGATAAAAGATGGTGGTATTTGAATGTATATCCTTATGGTGATCGTTCAACCAGTCGATCTAGTTCTGAGCAATATGAAAATGGTACAGTTTCCTATTTAGCTAGGGCTTTGTACAACTATTCAGGAAAATACATATTGAATGGTTCTTTCCGTAGAGATGGTTCTTCGGCATTTATTGGCGATAACAGATTTCAAAATTTCTGGTCGGTGGGTGCCGCTTGGGATGTAACCAAAGAGGATTTTATGCAAGATCAAAAGATTTTTAACAGCCTAAAAATTAAAGGATCTTACGGCGAATTAGGAAATCAATATACCTCTATACAATATCCATCTTATCCTAATTATACAACAGGGGCATCAGCGGTTTTTGGGGACAAATTAGTTCCTGCATACGTTTTGGCTTATAGAAGTAACCCTAATTTAAAATGGGAAACCATAACTTCGTATGAAGGAGGAATAGAAGTAGGGACTTTAAGCAACAGGCTAAAATTCGAAGCCACCTATTTTGATAAAACAACAAACAATTTATTGACCTTTGTTAATTTAGGAGCCGAAAGTTTCTACACAAATGCAGGTGAAATTGCAAATAAAGGATTTGAATTGTCAGCTTCGTGGAATGATAAGGTAACCGCTGATTTTCAATACTCCATAAGCGGTAACTTAACCACTTTAAAAAATGAAGTGAAATCAGTATATGAAAAAGGTTTTCAAGTTGAAGACGGACCTTCAATTTTAACTGCAGGAGCTCCAATTGGATCTTTTTACGGATACATTGTTGATGGAGTTTATCAATCCAGCGCTGATGTATTGAGTTCTCCACTAAGTTCTTTAGAAGCTTATGGATCTGGCGATTTAAAATATAAAGATGTCAATGGTGACGGAAAAATTACTCCAGACGATAGAACTGTTATAGGAAACCCAACACCAGATATTATGTACGGTATGTCAGTCAGTGCCACGTATAAAAACTTTACGCTATCTGCAGATTTGCAAGGTGTTTATGGCAATGAAATATGGAGAGATTGGGGCAATGGTTCAACTTTTGCCCAATTCAACTACAGAACAGAAAGATTGGATCGATGGAATGGTGATGGTACTTCCAATTGGGAGCCAAGACTTAATGATGGGTCTGGATATAACAAACTAAATTCAACCTATATGATTGAAGATGGAAGTTATCTTCGTTTAAGAAATGTGCAATTAGCCTATGATTTTGACTCTAAACTATTAAATAAATTTTATATTCAAGGGTTGAAATTGTTTATTAATGCGCAAAATCCAGTAACCTGGAATAACAATTCTGGATTTACACCTGAAGCTGGAGGATCCCCAATCTCATTTGGTAGAGATTTCGGAGGATATCCTCTTCCAGCAATTACTACGCTAGGTTTAAATGTTACTTTTTAATATAAATAAATTGGGAAATATGAAAAATTATAGATTCATCATTAAATTATCGCTTATAGCCACATTGACATTGCCTACATTTTATTCGTGCAGTGATGCTGATTTTTTGGATATGAAGCCACTAGGAGTTGCTACTGAGGGGGATTTGCAAGCGGGTGGTTTTGAAGAAAAAGCTTTTGGATTGTATGAAAAATTACGCACACAAGAGGGTGTTAATGACTGGTATAGGTACTGGTTTCAAAGTATTCGATCCGATGATGCCGCAAAAGGGAGTACTCCTACAGATGCGTCTACACTGGGAAATGTAATGGATAATTTTTCGTATTCAGCAAATCAATTTGCGCCAAACTGGAACGGTCATTATAGTTTAATATTTGCCTGCAACGATTTAGTAGTTGCTGTTGAAGAATCAGGAGCAACAGATCAAGGAAGTATTACAAATGAAGCCGAGGCTAAGGCCATCAGAGCGTTTGCTTATTTTGATTTGCGTCGTGACTATGGAGAAGTTCCAATTATCTTAAATAAAATCGTGAAGCCAAGTGATGGTGTGAAAGCAAAAAATACTGTTGCCGAAGTAGATGCCCAGATCATAAGCGATTTAGAATTTGCTGCTAAAAATTTACCTCTAAGCTGGCCAACATATCCGGGAAGAGCTACAAAAGGATTCGCGAACAGTCTTTTGGCAAAATTATATCTCTATCAGGGAGATTGGAAAAAAGCACTTGCAAAAAGTGAAGAAGTAATAAGTTCGGGTCAATACAATTTAATGCCCTCTTATGTAACTTTATTTTCTAAAGCGGGTAACAATTCAAGAGAGACTATTTTTGAAGTGCAGTTTTTGTTGATAGGAACAACATATTACACTAATAATTATTTTGAGTCACAAGGAGTACGAGGTTCAGGTACTTGGGATTTAGGATGGGGATTTAATGTGCCTACAACAAACTTAATCGATGCCTATGAAGCTAATGACCCAAGAAAAGCCGCAACCATTCTTACTTCAGGTCAAAGTGATGGATTAGGAAATACACTTCCAGCAAGTCCTCCTTTAGCACAAATGTATTGGAACAAGAAAGCCTATACGCTTCCTGAAGAAAGAAAAAGTTTTGGGGTAAATAAAAATTACTGGGAAAATGTAAAAATTATGAGGTACGCCGATGTATTATTAATAGCTGCGGAAGCGGCTAATGAAGACGGAAATTCCGGTCTGGCAGCAACATATCTAGAACAAATTCGTAAAAGAGCAAGAGGAGCAAATAATAGTATTTTGCCTGCTATTATAGGTGGTCAATCTACTTTAAGAACAGCCATTAAACAAGAAAGAAGAATCGAATTTGCATTAGAAGGCGAACGATTTTATGATTTAGTTCGATGGGGAGATGCCGCAGCAGTTCTTGCTGGAAAAGGATACCAAGCGAAACACAGGTATTATCCAATTCCTCAAACAGCAATTAACCAGTCCGGTGGTATTTTAGTTCAAAATCCAAATTATTAATAACAATTCAACACTTAATAAATTGAAAATAATAAATCATTATAAAAGAAACCGGTGTTATAGTGCTTATTTCATTGGTATTTATTGGATATCAAAATATGGATTGACCTGAATTAGGTTATTATTCAAACCATGTTAAAGTTTTAGGTTTTAGAATAGGAGGTACAGGAAATCCGAAGGTTGGATGAATTGTTGGACGGGTGATTTAGATCAATTTAGAATGTATAGTGCCCTTTTTACTCCTTTAGAAATCAATACTTTATACACAAAGATAAAATAATTAAATAAATACATATGAAAGCAATCCATTGGTATGTATTCTTAAAAAAATCGAGATGAAAACATTTAAATTTTATTCTATTCTATTTTTGTTTTCAATCATAAGTTGCAGCAGCAGTAGCGATTCTCCAAGTCCTACGCCAACACCAACCCCGACACCAACGCCAACACAGCTAACAGATGTTCAAGCAATGGATCAGGTGCAAAAAGATGCAATAAAATATTTTTGGGAATATGCAGAAACCAATTCACGATTGGCCAGAGAGCGATACCACACAGATGACCCTGGAAACGATGCACATATTGTAACCACAGGAGGTTCCGGTTTTGGGCTAATGTCACTAATCGTAGGAATAGAAAGAGGATTTATTCCTAGAGTTGAGGCAGTTTCCAGACTTACAATTGCATTAAATTTTCTTGAAAAGGCAGATCGATTTCATGGTGCTTGGCCACATTGGATTAATGGTGAAACAGGTCACGTAATCCCATTTGGAACTAAAGACAATGGTGGTGATCTTGTAGAAACATCATTCCTTTGTCAAGGTTTATTAACCCTTAGAGAATATTTTAAAACTGGAACTGCAGATGAACAAGCATTGGCAACAAAAGCAGATAATCTTTGGAAAGGCGTAGAATGGGATTGGTACACTAAAGGCGAAAATGCATTGTATTGGCATTGGTCTCCAAGCTATGGCTGGCAAATGAATTTCAAATTAGAAGGATATAATGAATGTTTAATTACCTATGTTTTGGGTGCATCTTCTCCAACACATCCGATATCTGCTGCAGTATATCAGCAAGGTTGGGCACGAAACGGAGGGATTGTAAGTGGAAGTTCGCAATATGGTTTTCAAATAGTATTGAACTATAATGGTTCGCATGGAAATGTTGGTCCATTGTTTTGGTCTCACTATTCTTATTTGGGTTTAGATCCTCGTGGATTGACGGATGCTTATGCTAATTATTGGACGTTGACACAAAATCATTCCAAGATAATCCATCAATTTTGCGTGGCTAATCCAAACAAATGGTCAGGTTATTCAGATAAATGTTGGGGTCTTACAGCAAGTTACACCAGAAATTCTGATGGTACAACAGGTTACACGGCTCATCAACCTAATAATGATTCTGGAGTGATCTCGCCAACTGCTGCTTTGTCTTCATTTCCCTATACACCCACTGAAAGTATGAAATTTTTACATTATTTGTACGATGAAAAAAAGACTACTTTAGTGGGAGTTGCTGGACCATATGATGCATTTTCGCCTCAATATAATTGGGTTACTCCAAGATATTTAGCGATAGATCAGGGAACAATTGTTCCAATGGTAGAGAATCACAGAACAGGATTAATATGGAATTTATTTATGCAATCCCCAGAAGTAAAGGTGGGTTTAAAAAAATTAGGTTTTTCTTCGACCCAGCATAACTTTTAAAAATAATATTAGATGAAAATTTTGATTGTCCGTAATTACCCATAATTGAATAAAAAGCCTTATATTTGATAAAAAAAGTGATGAATCTATTCAATTTTACAGCAAATTTTGGGAGTGAAGAATCTTGTAGACTTCATTTTAAAGAGGAAAGAGACAAAATTGGAGTTCAATGTAAATGCGGAAGCAAAGAGCATTTTTGGATAAAAAGCAGATGGAGTTATGAATGTAAAAAATGCAGAAGCAGAATTTCGTTACGCAGCGGAACGATAATGCAAAGTTCTAATTTATCATTCTTGATTTGGTACAAAACGATGTTCCTTCTAACGGCAACAAAAAAAGGATTCTCAAGTAAAGAAATTCAAAAGCAACTGGGATTGAAACGTTACGAACCGGTTTGGTCTATGGTTCATAAGTTGCGAAAAGCAATGGGCAATAGAGATGCGCGTTATACTCTGGAAGGAATGATTGAATTTGACGAAGGATATTTTACAATTGAATCTTCTGAAATAGAACAAGAAAAAGGAATTCGTGGTCGTGGTGCTGCTGGAAAATCTAACGTTGCAATTATGGCAGAGTCAACAGTTTTAGAAGATATTGAAACGGGAGAAAAATCAAATCATTGCAGATATTTTAAAGCAAAGGTCTTGACAGATCATACATCGGAACAGATAAATCAAACAATCAAAGAATCTATTTCTGAAAAAAGTATTCTCTTTACAGACAAAAGCACATCATATATAGATATTGCAGATTATGTAGAGATTCACATTACAGAAAAATCGAATAAAGAAACTACAACAGAAACTTTAAGGTGGGTACATATTGCAATTAGCAATGCTAAAAGGAATTTCTTAGGAAATTTCCACAAAATTAAAGGAAAATATCTCCAATTATACCTAAACGAGTTTGTTTACAAGCTAAATAGAAGGTATTTTGAAGAAAAATTATTCGATAGACTAGTGGTAGCAAGCATTACAGGATTATGACAAAAAACGGACAATCAATGATGAAAATTAAACTAATTATATTCTTTATTGGCTTTTCACTTTTTGGCTACAGCCAAAAGAAACAAGCTATTACTCCCAGCACTATTAAGCCAAAAGCTGAGTTTATTGCTGATTTATTGTCGAAAATGACCGTTGAAGAAAAAATTTACCAAACCGTACAATTCACGTCAGATGGAACGGTTACAGGCCCAAAATCGGGTGATAATTTCATTACCCGAATTCAACAAGGAAAAGTGGGTTCAATACTTAATGCAACGGGTGCTAAAGAAACCAGAGAAATCCAACGTATTAATTTAGAAACTTCAAGGCTAAAAATTCCTTTATTATTTGGTCATGATGTAATTCACGGGTACAAAACTATATTTCCTATTAATCTTGCAATGGCTTCCTCTTTTGATCCCAAAGCAGTAGAACTAGCCGCTCGAATTGCTGCTACCGAAGCTTCATCTGCAGGAGTTCATTGGACATTTGCACCAATGGTCGATATTGCTCGTGATGCAAGATGGGGAAGAGTTTCTGAAGGTTCTGGTGAAGATAATTTCCTGGGAACACAAATGGCTATTGCCAATGTAAAAGGTTTTCAAGGCGATGATTTATCAAAAAACAATACGATTTTGGCTTGTGCCAAACATTTTGCTGCTTATGGTGCTGCCGAAGCAGGAAGAGATTACAACACCGTCGATATGTCTGAAAGAGTTTTGCGTGACACTTATCTACCTGCTTTTGAAGCCGCAGTAGATGCTGGTGTGAAAACTTTTATGGTGGCTTTCAACGAAATTGCCGGAGTTCCATCTACAGGGAATAAATTCTTGATTCGTGATGTGCTAAAAGGGGAATGGAAATTTGATGGACTTGTTGTGTCCGATTATACGGGTATTAATGAATTAGTAGCTCACGGCTTTGCAACGGACAATAAAAATGCTGGAGAATTAGCTTTACAAGCAGGCGTTGATATGGATATGGTTAGCGCTGCTTATATGAATTATACCAAGCAATCTTATGATGAAGGCAAAGTAACTTTAGCACAAATTGATGATGCTTGCAAAAGGATTTTGGATGTAAAGTATGACTTGGGATTATTTGAAGATCCATATCGATATTCTGATGAAAAAAGAGAAAAGGAAACGATATATAAACCGGAATTTTTAGAAGCCAGTTTTGATATAGCCAAAAAATCATTGGTTTTGTTAAAAAACAACAATAACGTTTTGCCATTAAAAGCCAACCAAAAAATTGCTTTTGTCGGTCCTTTGGTTAGTGACGAATTTAATATTATAGGATCTTGGGCAGCTCTTGGTGACCGTTCTGGTTTTGCAACTAGCGTGAAAGAAGGCGTGACTAATTATTTGAAAAATATTTCAAACATAACATTCGATCAAGGAGTAGAAATCCAAAGTGGCAAAAGAGATATGATGCAAAAAGCATTGGATAATGCTAAAAACGCCGATGTTATTGTAGCCGTTATGGGCGAAAGAGAGAATATGACTGGTGAAGCAGCTTCTCAAACTAATATTGATTTGCCGGGCTTGCAAAAAGAGTTTTTAGTCGAATTGAAGAAATTAGGTAAACCAATTGTTCTGGTATTATTGAATGGAAGACCATTAACTCTAAGTTGGGAAAACGAAAATATGGATACCATTCTGGAAGCGTGGTGGCCTGGAACTCGCGGTGGTGATGCGATTGCACAAACCCTTTTTGGAGAGAATAATCCAAGCGGAAAATTGCCAATGTCATTTCCTAGAAACGTGGGTCAGGTTCCAATATATTACAATCATAAAAACACAGGGAGACCGTATTTAGGGCCAACAGATCCAGAACAAAAATACAAATCCCAATATACTGATGTGGTTAAAAGTCCCTTGTATCCTTTTGGATTTGGGTTGAGTTACACCACATTCGAATATTCTAACATGAAAATTTCAAGTGATAAAATCAAGTTTGGAGAAAAATTAAAAATTAGTGTCGATGTCAAGAATACTGGGAATTACGATGGACAAGAAGTAGTTCAACTTTATATTCGGGATTTAGTAGGTTCTGTAACTAGACCAGTGAAAGAATTGAAGGGATTTGAAAAAGTAGCTTTAAAAAAAGCGGAAACAAAATCTGTTTCATTTGAAATTTCATCTGAAGATTTAAAATTTTATAATCTCGATATGAAAAATGAAGCTGAAGCAGGAAGTTTTGAAGTTTTCGTTGGCGAAAATTCTGATACCGAAAGAAAAATAAATTTTGAATTAGTTCAATAATTTTTAGTAACTTTAAAAGTTAAATTACTATAAAAAAAGCGAAAGCCTTTACAAAAATGAAAATTAGTTTATTCCTATTTTATTCTATTGTTTCCAGAATGAATCGAGAATTTAAAAACAAATACAGCAAAACACAGAAAGTATAAAGGAGATTTATTTTTTGTGTTATCAACAATCCAATCTCTTAAAAAAAAATTTAAAAAAAATTTATTATGAAAAAAATTACCGTTTTAATGGCTCTAATGATTACCTCATTAGGCTTTTCGCAATCGTATTTGCCTTTTACATTTACGAATGCAGACCAGTTAATGACTGGTCAAGGTGGGACAGGCACTTCTTTAGTTCCAGATCCTGCAAGTGCGACAAACCAAGTAATGCAAATTGTGGGTGGCACCGATACTTGGGATAATGCCATAATTGATTTAAATCCATCAGTGAATCTTCAAGATGATGCGAACAACACGATTAGTTTTAGGATTAACCCTATTGGTATAACTGGTGTTCGTCAGCATTTAATTAAATTTGAAGGTCCAGGTCAGGTAGAGTATTTTTTCACTACCACAGGTTCAGGATGGCAAACCATAACCTATAATTACCCATCAGGACTTGCTGCTTATGGAAAGATGGTTATTTTTACTGATTCTGGTGCAGAAAGTAATGGATTTGCGAACGCTAATACCGGAACATATTTAATTGACGACATAATGGGAGGTACAAATAACCCACTTTCTGGTGGAGTTTCTTTGCCTCTTACATTTTCGTCTGCTGACCAATTATTTACAGGTAATGGCGCACCTACTTCATTAGTTCCAGATCCAATGGATGCTACAAACCAAGTGATGCAAATAGACGGATCTGTTGGTGACAATTGGAATAACGCTGTAAAAAATCTTAATCCAGGAGTTAATCTTTCAGATGATGCCAATAACACTATTACCTTTAGAATTAACCCAATTGGAGTTACTGGAGTTCATTCACATTTACTGAAATTTGAAGGTGCAGGCGCGACCGAATTCTTTTTTACAACCACAGGCTCAGGATGGCAAACAATAACTGCTGATTTTGCTTCAGGTCTTGGAACTTATCCTACGATTGTTGTTTTTCCAGATGCTGCAACACTTGATACTGGAATGTATTTAGTAGATGATTTTAAATTCGCATCTGCTTTATCCGCACCTAAATTTGATAAGGCTTCTATTAAAATGTATCCTAATCCAATGAAAAATACACTAACAATTGAAGCAAATAGTAGCATTCAAAGAGTTTCTGTTTACAATGTTTTGGGCCAAGAAGTTATGAAAGCTAGTCCAAAAACGAACTCAACTACTTTACAAACTAGTCAACTTCAAAAAGGTGTTTATATGGTAACTACCGAAATTGAAGGTGTAATTAGCACATCTAAAATGTTAAAAGAATAAAGCTTTTTGCTGAATACCTTTTTTACAGTTAAAGGCACGTTTTCATAAAACGTGTCTTTATTTTTTTACATTCAAGTTTTGTTCTAAAAAAATAGCTTCGATTTGCGCGAAAGTAAAGCCGTCTTGACAAAAATTTAAATACTAGATTTAAAGCATAAAATCCCATAAAATGAATTATTTAAAAAAATGCATCACTTTTTCTGTCCTTTATTTGTCTGTGGTTTATTTGCAAACTGCCTATTGTCAAGTTATAGAGAATTATGAAGGAACTCCAATCCTGATGAATAGTATTAATGGAGGTTCAGCCGATTTGAGTACTATAACAGTAATAAATAATCCTCACAAAACTGGAATTAATACTAGCAACAAGGTTTGTAATTTATTCCGTGATAAAGATGGAATTCCTGATTCAGGTTTCTGGTCAATAAAATCAATTAATTTAACCACAAATAAATTCATACACGTTAAAGTATTTAAACCAAGAATTAGCCCAGTCAAGTTCAAAGTAGAAGATGGAGCGGCAGGAATTCTGGAAATAGCTAGTATAAGTCCGCAAACAAAAATAAATCAGTGGGAAGATTTAGTGTTTGATTTTAGCAATCTTACCGGAAGTTATACTAAAATTAGTTTGATGCTGGATTTAATAGTTCCAGTAGGTTTGGATACAGATATCAACATCTATTTTGATGATATTATTATCAACAATAATTCAAATCCAATTACTTTTGTTGATGAACTTTTTCAAAACAGTTATAAATTGTATAAAGATATCAGAAAGTCGAATGGAGTTTATCTTGATGCCTTGGCGCTAAATGGAGCGGGAGCAAAGCCAGCCGCAATTGCAGCGAATGGAGTTGGACTGATGTCATTGTGTATTGCTGATGCTATGTATGCCAAAACTGGAGATGCAGTCAATTGGGAACCTAACGCAAATCAAGTAATCGCTACCACGCAAACCTTTATTGATTTTAAAAATAATGGTAAAATAAATGGAGCAGGAATGTTTCCGCGCTATTTTAGGTGGGACAATGGAGGCCAAGACGGCAGTTGGTCCTATGAATATAGTACAATCGATAATGCAATTTTTGCGATGGGATTACAAATGTGCAAAAATTATTTCTCTACCAATACGACAATTGTGTCGAATGTAAATATTTTATTAAGTGTTATGGATTATACAAAAGCAATTTATCCTACCAAAATGGCTATGGTCTTAGACCAATCAGGAAATAATGGATCTGCATTCACGAATCCTTTTAACGAATATATGTTGGTGGCTTGGTTAGCCAAAAACACAACTGCTTCGAATCCAGGTTTTGTTAAATCACAAACTTTTTGGAACACTTATTTTGCCAATCCAACGACTGCACCAATAGCAAGACCCAATTATGGAGGTTATATAACCCTATCTGATGGTGGCTATTTGTCTTGTTTTATTCCACAGTTTTGTTATTATTTTGTCAATTTGTTTAAAAATGATGCTAATTATATGTCCTACTTTAGTAATTGGTTGAATGCTGATAAATTATTTGCAATAAATAATGGTGCGCCCAATAGTTTTGAATGGGGACTTGGAGCAGGAGAGATTCCAGGTGGTGGATATTCTGCTGACAAAATAAATGATAATCCGAACAAAATCGTCTCACCTCATATCATTGCTGGTTTCAGCCCAATATATTCTAATGCAAAATCAGACCTTTTGAGTCTCTACAATAATGGCAATGGCGTTTCTATTTATAGTCTTCCTAGTAATTTTTCAAAAAAAGTTTTATGGCGTTACAAACGAACCGCTACAACTGCAAGAGCATCGTACATCCAAGCTATAGATTACTCCACAATGTTATTTGGCTTGGCTTCATTGCCTGAGAATTTGGGTGTGAATTGGTTTTCAACTTACAATTGGCCATTGGACATTCAATCCTTATCTTTAAGTGATTTTTCGGATAATGATAAAATTTCTATATATCCCAATCCATTCGATGAAAAAATAATGATTTCTTTCAAAGAAAAAACGTCTGCAGAAATTCATATATTTGATGTGTCAGGAAAACAAATATGGGCAACCAAAATAAATGATATAACCGAAACTATTAATTTACCAAAGCAATTACAATCAGGTTTATACTTATTGGAATTAAAAACAAATAGCGAAACTTATCGGGTTAAAATATTAAAAAAATAGTATAAAATATTCTTCAATTTAAAAATCAATAAATGAAAAATTTTCTTTCACTTTCTTTAATTTTTGTAATGAATATGGTTTTTTCGCAAAATATTCAATCTCCGTCCAAAAACATTGCTGTTGATTTTAAATTATCAGCTTCTGGACAACCCTTGTATGTCGTAAATTACAAAGGAAGCCCATTAATATCCGAAAGTACTTTAGGAATAAAGCTAAAAGACATACCAGCATTGGACGGCAATTTTGAAATTTTAGATACAAAAGCGAGTACTTTCAACGAATCGTGGAAACCCGTTTTAGGCGAACAATCAAGTATTGTAAATCATTACAACGAACTCTTAGTTTCTCTTGTTCAAAAAGGAACTCAGATAAAAATGAATATTTTTTTCAGGGTTTTTGACGAAGGAGTTGCCTTTAGATATGATTTTCCAAAACAAAAAGACCTGAATTATTTCATCATTTCAGATGAGGTTTCGCAGTTTAATTTGACCGATAATCACAAAGTTTTCTGGCTTCCCGGTGATTTTGACAGTCAGGAATATGTGTACAACGAAACCAAATTTTCTGAAATTGACAATTCAAAATTAAATTTGAATAATGGAATTGGAGTAAAATCGATTGCTGGGCAATATGTGGTTCAATCACCATTAATGATGAAATCGCCTTCGGGATTGTACCTCAATATTTTTGAAGCAGCAGTGGTCAATTATCCCGTAATGCACCTTGATGCAGATGTAAAAAATTATAAATTAACCTCTCATTTGGTGCCAAATGCCATTGGCGACAAAGCCTATTTGCAAGCGCCTTGCGTTTCACCTTGGAGAACAATTATGATAAGCGATGATGCCAGGTATATTGTCGGTTCCAAGATGATTTTGAACCTGAACGAACCTTGCAAAATAGACGATACTTCTTTCATTAAACCTATGAAATATGTGGGGATTTGGTGGGAAATGCACGTAGGAAAATCGACTTGGGATTACGCTGGTTCACAAAATGCACAGAATGTTTTGACAAAGGATTTATTGCCATCAGGAAAACACGGTGCAACAACTGAAAACACCAAAAAATATATTGATTTTGCTGCCAAAAATGGTTTCGATGGCGTTCTTGTCGAAGGCTGGAATGTCGGTTGGGAAGATTGGTTTGGCAACTGGAAAGAAGAAGTTTTCGACTTTGTAACGCCTTACCCAGACTTTGATATTGATGCGGTTACGGCTTACGCCAAATCTAAAAATGTCAAAATGATTATGCACCACGAAACTTCGGCTTCGGTTGCTAATTATGAGAGACATTTAGACCGTGCTTTCAACTTGATGAAAAAACACAATTATCCCGCGGTAAAATCAGGATATGTGGGTAAAATTATTCCGCGTGGTGAATTTCATGACGGGCAAACTATGGTCAATCATTTTAATTTTGTAGCCCGTCGTGCTGCCGATTATAAATTAATGCTGAATTCGCACGAAAGCTCACGCCCAACGGGTTACAGCAGAACCTATCCAAACTATATCGCTGCCGAAGCCGCTCGCGGCAATGAATTCAATGCTTGGAGTACTGGAAATCCACCTATGCACGAAACGATTTTACCATTCACCAGATTGCTTGGCGGTCCAATGGATTACACGCCGGGAATTTTTGAAATAAAAATGAGTTATTACGATAAATCGAAAACCGAGCAAGTTCATACTACTTTGGCAAAACAATTGGCATTGTACGTCACGATGTATTCGCCTTTGCAAATGGCTGCCGATTTACCTGAAAACTACGAGAAATACCCAGATGCGTTCCAGTTCATCAAAGACGTTGCGCTCGATTGGCAAGATTCAAAATATTTGGAAGCAGAACCCGGAGATTATTTGACAGTAGTTCGAAAAGCTAAAAATTCAGAGAAATGGTTTCTAGGCGCCATCACTGATGAAAATGCTCGACAATCTGAAATTAAATTGAATTTCCTTACCAAAGGGAAAAAATACAAAGCCATTATCTATGAAGATACAAAAGATGCCGATTGGAAAAACAATCCAATTGCTTATAAAATTAGTACCATAGAAGTTACTTCTAAATCGAAAATCAGTTTGAATTTGGCTCCTGGAGGAGGAACAGCGATAAGTGTTGAGCCGATTAATTAGATTTTTTGTAATAGTAGAGACCTATGAGGTTTTTAAAACCTCATAGGTCTGTTTTACAACATATTTAATTTTAGTAAAAGTAACGCAATACAAAAAACAGTAAAATGAAAAATATCAAGAATATACTCATAATTATCATTGTTGTTTTTTACACAAATGCCAATGCCCAGCAAAAAACCTACTGTAATCCTATCAACATTGATTATGGCTATTGTCCCATTCCTAATTTTGTGACCCAAGGAAAACATCGCGCCACTGCAGATCCTGTGATTGTAAATTTTAAAGGCAAGTTTTTTCTTTTTTCGACCAATCAATGGGGATATTGGTGGAGTGACGATATGAGTGATTGGAATTTTGTACCTCGAAAATTTTTGTTGCCGCAACATAAAGTATATGACGAATTGTGCGCACCAGCCGTTTTTGTGATGAAAGACGAAATGTATGTAATTGGTTCAACACACGAACCGACTTTCCCCATTTGGAAAAGTAAAAATCCAACCAAAGACGAATGGGAAATCGCCACCGATTCTTTGAAAGTAGGCGCTTGGGATCCCGGGTTTTTATACGATGAAGAAAAAGATAAACTGTTTTTATACTGGAATTCAAGCAATGAATTTCCGATTTTGGGAACCGAAATCAACACTAAAACTTTGCAATCAGAAGGCTTTGTAAAACCAATGATTTCGCTTCATCCTGAAGATCATGGTTGGGAGCGATTTGGAGAATACAACGACAATACTTTTTTGCAACCCTTTATGGAAGGCGCTTGGATGACAAAGCACAACGGAAAATATTATTTGCAATACGGAGCACCAGCAACGGAATTTAGCGGCTATGCCGACGGTGTTTTTGTAAGTTCCGATCCTTTATCAGGGTTCAGTTATCAAGCTCATAATCCGTTTTCGTATAAACCGGGTGGATTTGCCCGAGGAGCTGGTCACGGTGCAACTTATCTAGATAATTTCAAGAATTATTGGCACGTTTCCACCATAGTTTTAGGAGTTAAAAACAGTTTTGAACGCCGAATAGGAATCTGGCCTGCAGGTTTTGACCAAGACGATGTGATGTATTGCAACACTGCGTATGGCGACTATCCAACACAATTGCCAACCAAAAATGCTGATCATCTCAAGGGATTATTCACAGGATGGATGCTGTTAAATTATAATAAACCACTACAAGTTTCTTCCACTTTGGGAGGATTTCAGCCTAATTTCGCCGTTGACGAGGATTTAAAAACCTATTGGAGCGCCAAAACAGCGAATGCTTATGAATGGTTTCAAACGGACTTGGGCGAAGTTTCAACCATAAATGCTATCCAAATTAATTATGCCGATCAGGATGCGGAGTTTATGGGTAAAACAATAGGGAAGTTCCATCAATATAAAATTTTAGCTTCGAATGATGGAAAAAGATGGACAACTGCTGTCGATAAAAGTACCAATAAAAAAGATGTGCCGCACGATTACATTGAATTGGAAACTCCAATTAAAGCGCGTTTTTTGAAATTGGTCAACCTGAAAATGCCAACGGGTAAATTTGCTTTAAGTGGTTTTCGGGTTTTTGGGAAAGGCGCTGGCGAAAAACCAAAAGCGGTGGAAAATTTTGTTGTGCTTCGGGCTGAAAAAAATAAATTTGGCGAAAGACGCAGTTCTTGGATGAAATGGGAACAAAACGATGGCGCCGATGGATATACAATCTACTTTGGAAAATCACCGGATAAATTATATGGAAACATCATGGTTTATGGCAAAAATGATTATTTTTTCACCGGAATGGATAGGGAGGATACTTATTATTTCCAGATTGAAGCCTTTAATAATAATGGCATTGGTCCACGAATAGAAATCAAAAAGTCGGAGTAAATTTGAGTTTTTGGACTAGGTTATGAAAATTTTGTTGGATTGTGTGTAGCAATTAAACTTTTCCTTCATATAAATTAGCAATAGGAAAAATCAAGTCAAAGTCATTCCAATTTAAGTTACCATCAATAATTTGAAAAGAATTGAATAAGGTTTCGTCTAAATACTTTCTAATTGATTGATGGTGAGATTTGGACAAGAAAGTGGAAAAATCTACAAATCTTTCAACACCATCATTAAACTCAAGTAATATATGATAATTGCCAAGATTTTTGGCATTAACTATAGTTAATAATTTGTCCAACTCATTTTCGGTATTTATAACTGTAAATTTCATTTGTATATGATTTATTTGTTATAATTTTTTTGTTATTTTTTCAAACGCTACTTCCTTGTGATATACAAAATAAGCTATCCATTTTTCGATAATTTGTTCTGAATAAACGGCTAAAAAAGCTTCGAAATCTTTTAAATCCTTGTTTGCGAGTGGTTTTCTACCTTTTGAATTGTGTATTATAATTTCTGTAATTACACCGTTTTCTATACAAAATGTTGCTTTGCTTTCAAATTCTCCTTTTTTAGCATGAACGTGAATTGGTTCATGCTCGTTGGAATAAAAAAACAAAATAATTCCTAAATATTCATATAGTTTTGGCATATTATAGACTAATCATTGTAACAAAGATAATCACATTTTTTTAATTTTTTTGAATTCAAGATTTAATCTTTAACCTTTTCGAAACTTGGATGATCTAATGGAAGTTCTAAACTGTGCTATGACACTTTAGTTTTATTTTATTTTGAGTAAAGTTTAGTCAACGAACCGAAATAAGTAAATCGGAGTGAAAAAGGCAATTGTAAAAACAACTAAAACAAGCTTGAATTCAATTTAAAAATATGAATTTTGACTCCTGTTTTATTTTCGCTGTTTATTCAAAATATTCGATGATTCGAAAATATTTTACCGATGGTTTTCTGTCTAAGGTAACAGTATTGGTAATCCAATTCCCGTTTTGGTTTTAGTTATAAACGTTTTCTTGATTTCTTTTATCTGTTGTATATAGTTTTTAATTAATCATCATATCGATACTTAAATTTATATTCAAAGTCAATTCTATCGTTTTAAGCTAAAATGTGATTTAAAAATTTTACCTTCATTGTAATGCAAAACAAACCAATAATCGTCCGAAATTACCTGTCGAGAGTTATATAATCCATCCCAACCATCTATATCTGGTTTTATTATTGTAAGTAATTTTCCGTACCGATCATAAATTTCTATTCGTGCTGTTGGTTGGTTTAACTTTCCAGAAAGGTTCCAAGTATCATTGAAGCCATCACCATTTGGAGTGAAAAATTTAGGAAACCCTAGTACGAATACCGTTATTTCTTTATTGATACAACCTTCCAAATCAAAGACACTTATTTTATGTTCGCCAAAGTTAACATTATTAAAAGTATTTGATTCTTGGGCTTCTCCATTATCCAATTGATATCTAATATTCATTTGTGCTCCTGCAGTCTCGAATATAGAAATTGACGAATATTCTGTAAAGTCATCCTTTACTATAGCATAAAAATCTTCATTAAAAATTTTCTCGCTAATTACAGCAATGTTAGAATTAAGTACACAATTGGCTGTTATGTTTGTTGCTATAACATTATAATTTCCGATATTTTTTGCGATAAATGAATTTTCATTTGCATTTAATATTTGTAAACCATTTAAAAACCATTGAAACGTATAACTTGATGAAGGCAGATTGGTTTCTAATAATCTCCCTTGCAAAACCAATCCTGTTTTGGAATTTGTGCAGATTACACCATCATTCAAAATTATATTTAAGTTCTGATCGACAGTTATTTTCATTATTGTATTTGTGGAACATTGTCCTGTATTTGGCGTAAAAGTATAAGTTGTTGTTGCTAAATTATTCAAAGCTGGCGACCAAGTTCCCGAAATAGAATTCGTAGAAGTCGTTGGCAAAGCCGATAAAGTTGCACCGCTACAAATAGGATTTACTTGAGTGAATGTTGGCGAAGCACTCGGATTGACCGTTATCGTCATTGTTTTAGTTGGCGCACATTGTCCAGCGTTTGGCGTAAAAGTATAAGTTGTTGTTGCTAAATTGTTCAAAGGTGGCGACCATGTTCCCGTAATAGAATTGGTTGATATGTTTGGTAAAGGCAATAAATTGTCTCCCGAACAAATAGGATTCACCGATGCAAATTCTGGAACTACACTAGGATTTACTACAATTGTCAACGTTTTTGATGTTGCACATTGTCCAGCGTTTGGCGTAAAAGTATAAGTTGTTGTTGCTAAAGTATTCAAAGCTGGCGACCAAGTTCCCGTAATAGAATTGGTTGATGTGTTTGGCAAAGCCAATAAATTGTCTCCCGAACAAATAGGATTCACCGTTGCAAATGCTGGAACTACACTTAGATTTACTACAATTGTCAACGTTTTTGATGTTGCACATTGTCCTGCATTTGGTGTAAAAGTATAAGTTGTTGTTGCTAAATTGTTCAAAGCTGGCGACCAAGTTCCCGAAATAGAATTGGTTGATGTGGTTGGCAAAGCCGATAAAACATCTCCCGAACAAATAGGATTCACCGTTGCAAATTCTGGAACTACACTTGGATTTACTACAATTGTCAACGTTTTTGATGTTGCACATTGTCCTGCATTTGGCGTAAAAGTATAAGTTGTTGTTGCTAAATTATTCAAAGCTGGCGACCATGTTCCCGTGATAGAATTGGTTGATGTGTTTGGCAAAGCCAATAAATTGTCTCCCGAACAAATAGGATTCACCGATGCAAATTCTGGAACTACACTAGGATTTACTACAATTG
>NZ_JANPFL010000112.1:0-3267 GCF_031423415.1 Flavobacterium sp. | reverse complement strand
GTGATTTAAATAATTTATCAACTCCATCTTCCAAATAAGATATTGTAAACCAATAATCGGTTGCTGGTAATAGTTCTCCATTAAATTTTCCGTCCCAACCAATACTATTTGCAGGCATTTGCTTTAATAATTTTCCAAATTGGTCATAAATATTAATATTGGCTGATAGTTGTTTTTCAAGACCAATAACATTCCAAGTATCGTTAAAATTATCATCATTTGGTGTAAAATATTTTGGGTAATTTACAACAACAATCGGAATTGTGGTTAAACCACAACCGTTTTTATCTCTAACAGTTATAATGTGGTTTCCAAACGGAGCCTCGGTAAAAATATTACTATCTTGAAAATCTAGTTCATCGAGTTGGTATTCGTAATCGCCACCTTCACCAATTGCGGTAATTGTAATAAACTGATTATCGTTGAAATTTTCACTAAGTGAATAACTTGCAATTGCAATTCGTGATAGTTTTACTGTTATAAATTTAGTTGGAATTGAGCATAAAGTTGTATTATTTTTAATATCTAGCGAATAAATTCCTGGTACAGTAACAATTAAATTATTGCTATTTCCAACTTCAAGATTTGTAGCATCTTTCCAAATAAAAGTAAAATTAGCAGTATTTAAACCTGTTGTTATTGTGTATGGATTAATAATCAAACCTGTTTTATTGTCTTCGCAAATAACACCATCTTTGGCGGTTGGCTCAGGTAATTTATTGATAATTAACTGAAAACTACCAGTTGCAAAACACGATATTGCTAAAGTATTATTGACACGAACAAAAATATTTTTTAAGTTTTCGAATTCAGTTGGTGCTGTTATCGGATCAGTATTTGTATTGGCATCGGCTAGCGAATTATAATAAGCAACCGTAAATTCTGAACCAATTTGGTTTGTTCCAAAAATTGTTGTGTTATAACTTTGCAAATCAATTATTCGTTTGCCATCATTATCGTTATCGATATCGTCGCAAAAAGTCCTGTCTATTAAAAGCGGAATTGTCGCTATTGATGGTTTAGTGATTATAGTAACGTCAAAATAAGTTTCGCTTGAACAGAAACCAGACACATCTAATGTTGATGGATATTGTCTGTAAATATAAAACCTTCTAATTGTTGTTGTACTCGTTGTTCCGATGACCAACGGAGATGTTGGTGTAACCACTGTACCTTTTGCCAATCTAATGCCTGTTCCAGTTGGTCCACCCGATTGTGTGTAATAATCGCCTTCTAAAGGTTGTGGAATATCATCGATATTCAAAAACGGCAAAATATAATTATCACATTGCACAACATTGCCCAATTTATCGACTTTATTTATGGTTATTTGCAATGGTTCTTCGTCAGTACTACAGCCTGCAAGTGTTGAGTTTCCTGCAAATACATATATTTTTTGGGTTTTACTAATAATTGTGTTTGGTAAAATCAAACTACCACCAGTAGGATTTATAGAATGACTTTCGGTAAAATAATTCCCTATTGCTGGAATAGGTAAGACATAGCTATCGCAAGCTATAACTGCAGTTTGAGTCGGAACATCTGGGTTTGGATCGATAACTACTTTAAAAACTGTTTCGTCTTCACAAGTAAATCGTACGGTTTTAATATTATAAACATAAACATCCTGAATAATCGGCAAAATTGTACCGTCTGGCAAAACTGTTTCGGTTGTTTTAAAAATTGTTCCTGGCGGCAAAAGTTGACCCGATGTGCCGTTATTTAATCTAGAACCAGAATAATAGGCATTATTATCATCGGTATTTGGTTGTATAATTACGGGCAAAGTATAATTGGAACATTGTGCAATATTGGGGTACTGAATTGCTTTTGTGTAATAAATCTGAATATCAATTGGATAATCCAAACCACAGGGCGGCGTTGCCGAAGTCTCGGAATAAGCATAAATTCGAATATCTTGTGTAAAAACAGTATTATCAGGAATAATTCCTTTGGTTCGGTTAGGACCATAATAAAACTCGACATTTGCTGGTTTTGTCAAAGAAAAATTTTCGCATTTAGGATAAATTGGCGACAATGGAATTACTGGATAAGGCTTAATATCAATAACCATTGGAACGCCTCGTTTACAAGTCCCATCGGTCACAAAAACATAAATTGTTTGACTTACAGATACTACCGAACCTGAATTTACTGTTATTCCTGTTCCATCGGCTTTTGTATTATATGAAAATTGTTGGTAAGATTGGTTTGGTGAAACTGTAGTGTTTATTGGAACAATTGGTAAAGTTGGCAAATTATAAATACCGCAAGCTGTTATATTCAAATTAATAGATGTTGGAACAATTGGCAATACTATTTTTATATTTATTGGTTCATCAAATACACAAACAGAAACAGGCAAATCGTTGGGGTCTGATTTTGCATAATGATAAATTTTTACAGAACTTGTATAGTCAAAACCTACAGCAATTTCAATATTTGTAGCACTTGGTCCACCAGCATTTGGATAATATTTCCCAACTGGCAAAACAGGTAATTGATAATTTTCGCATTCTATAATTGCTGTTGGATTAGGCAAACCAACATAAACTGTAAAAATAGCATCGTCTGTACAAGGCCGTAATCCAGATTCTGCATGAACATAAATAGTTTTAGTAGCCAAAATTTTTGTTCCTTCTGGAATAATATTGGCGGGAATAAAATTATTAGAACTGTAATAATTTATAATTGGATTTTTAATTCTGTCTAATGGTAATAAGGTGTAAAATTCGCCAATACATTTATAAATATTTTCGTAATCTGGCAAAACTGGACTTGGATCAATTTTGATAACATAAGGTATTTCTATTTCGCAATTGCTTTCGTCTACGGATACAAAATAAAAATAAATTGTCTGAGATTGTGGCGAAGTCAACTCACTTAACGAAATTAATTTTGTGCCACCATTTCCACCATTTAAATGAGATGCTGTAAAAAAATCTCCAAAAATTGAAAATGGAACAATAAATTTATCGCAATTATTAATAATTGGCGGTACTACATCATTAACATCTATAAACGTAATCCTGAAACTTTTTTTAGCTGGACAATTTGGTGTATTCAAATAAATGTAAATTTCTACAAAATTGCCATTAGTTGGTTTAGTAATAGTTGTTCCAAAAGCATAATTAGTACCTGTTCCGTTATCGCCTGACCAATATTGGGCGTTTGGACTTGTCAAATTTGGCAAAACATATTTTGTACACACAAAAACATCTACAATAACATCAGAAATTATTGGATTGGCACTCACATTTACCAAAA
>NZ_JANPFL010000111.1:0-15675 GCF_031423415.1 Flavobacterium sp. | reverse complement strand
AAGCTGACTACTTGTAGTTGGTGACGGGAAATTCCTTGGATGTGTTGCATCACTAAATTTACAAAAACTTTATTTTTCTTACAAGTATTTTAGTATATTTGTTGATAGGATTGTGAATGTTTTTTCACAGTCTGACGTTGGCAGTAATTTTTGGAACCGACATTTAAAAAACAACGATTTGCATTTAAATCCATGGATGAAATAGAATTACAGCATAGAATAAAAAATGCTTTGATAATTGTGGCAGAAAATAATCCGTTTAAAGTTGGAGATTTAATCTTTAGTTCGAAAAATGAAATGCATTTTAATGTAAGTGGTTCGACAATGAAAAACTCAATTGAAAGTTTGACTCATGAAACTGCAATTAAAGAACTTGATGAAATAAAAACATTATTTCTAAAAATGGTTAATCTCTCAACCGAACTTCAAAGTTTTATAAAAAACAGAAAGCTAGAATATAGCTTGATATTTGATTATGGAATGGGTTCTCTTGGAATTTGTACCGAAAGTGATGGAAAAGTGAAATGGCATATGGAATTAAACAGATAAAACTACTGCCAACAGCTAGAGTTTCGTTTCGTGCGCAGCACGAACAATGAAACTCCTGTTGAACGGAACCGGAGTACCTGCCGTTAACCCAGACGGCGCAGATATGTCCTCAACGGATAGCGCAGAATTGCATTCTGTGCGCACAAAGTTGGGCAGGCAATACAAGTCAATAAAGCTGTATCCATAAAACCGGTATGGCTTTTTTTGTTTTAAAAATTGTTTAAGATTTGTTGTAGTGGATTTAGAGTGGGCACAGAATAGAATTCTGCGCTATCCACATAGGTTCGAGTGATGCATTTTTTTTAATGGTACTTTGCAACTCAAAAAAAGAACTTCCAACATAAAAATTTGGGAATCGTTCAATGCCTATTCTCATTTTAAAAATGATTACTTTTGTGAAAATTCGGTTTTCACATGCAAATTGACCTTTCTACACTCGATCCAAAGAAAAACATCATCATCAAAGGAGCACAAGTTCACAACCTCAAAAATGTGGATGTGGCGATTCCCAGAAACAAATTAGTGGTTATTACTGGGCTTTCAGGTTCAGGAAAATCAAGCTTGGCTTTCGACACTTTGTATGCCGAAGGGCAGCGCCGATATGTAGAAAGTTTGTCTTCGTATGCGCGACAGTTTTTGGGAAGACTGGACAAACCAAAAGTGGAATACATCAAGGGAATTGCACCAGCCATTGCCATTGAACAAAAAGTAAATACGACCAATGCCCGTTCGACCGTGGGAACTTCTACCGAAATCTACGATTACATCAAATTATTATTTGCTAGAGTTGGTCGAACATTTTCGCCGATTTCAGGACAAGAAGTAAAAAAAAATACGGTTTCGGATGTTATTACCGACGTCAAAAACATAGGAATCAACAGCAAATGGTTGCTCCTCGCTCCTATTCATTTGGAACACGGTCGCGCTTTAGAAGACAAATTAAAAGCATTGCTCAATCAGGGATTTTCTAGAATATTAGTTAATAATGAAACCATTCGTTTGGACGACATCGAAAGTCATACTTTAGACAACAAAGACATTCTGCTCATCATCGACCGAATCGTTGTGAATCCCGAAGCTTCGGGAGAAGAGGAATTTTACAACCGTCTTGCTGATGCGGTGCAAACTGCTTTTTACGAAGGCAAAGGTATTTGCCATTTGCAGGAATTGGACACGCACAAACGCTTTTCCTATAGTAATAATTTCGAACTGGACGGCATCACTTTCCTCGAACCCAATGTCCATTTGTTTAGTTTCAACAATCCGTATGGCGCCTGTCCCGTTTGTGAAGGTTACGGAAACATCATCGGAATTGATGAAGAATTAGTGATTCCAAATACTTCTTTATCCGTTTTTGAAAACGCCATTTATCCTTGGCGTGGCGAAAGTATGGGCTGGTTTCGAGACGAATTGGTCAACAAAGCTTATAAGTTTGATTTCCCGATTCATAAACCCTATTTTGAACTTTCCGATGTGCAAAAAGATCTGATTTGGACAGGTAACAGTTATTTTCAAGGTTTGAATGCCTTCTTCAAGGAATTGGAAGACAAGAATTATAAAATTCAAAATCGGGTGATGCTTTCGCGTTATCGTGGAAAAACCAAATGCCATTCCTGCAAAGGAAAACGCTTGCGAATCGAAGCTTCTTACGTGAAAATCAATTCCAAAACCGTTTCGGATTTGGTGGATTTGCCAATTAAACATTTGGTTACTTTTTTCGAAAAAATTGATTTGGATTTCTATGAAAAACAAATTGCCAAACGATTGTTATTGGAAATCAACAACCGTTTATCTTTTTTGACCGAAGTGGGCTTGGATTATTTGACCTTGAATAGAAACTCGGCGACACTTTCGGGTGGAGAATCGCAACGTATTAATTTAGCGACATCACTGGGTAGTAGTTTGGTGGGTTCGATGTACATTTTAGACGAACCCAGTATTGGTTTACACCCAAAAGACACCGAACGATTGATTAAAGTTTTGCAATCTTTACGTGATTTGGGCAACACTGTTATCGTGGTGGAGCACGATGAAGATATTATGAAAGCTGCTGATATGATTATTGATATTGGTCCCGAAGCGGGAACTTTTGGTGGCGAATTGGTCGCACAAGGCAGTTTCAACGAAATCTTGAAATCGACTTCCTTGACAGCGAAATACCTCAACGGAGAACTAGAAATCAAAACGCCGCGCATTCGCAGAAAATGGAGTAATTATATTGAAATTCTGGGTGCGAGAGAGAATAATTTACAAAACATAGACGTCAAATTTCCTTTGGAATGTTTGACCGTAATTACTGGAGTTTCCGGAAGCGGAAAAAGTACTTTGGTCAAGAAAATACTGTTTCCAGCGATGCAAAAGAAACTGGATGGCGTTGGCGAAAAAGCAGGGCAATTTACCGAAATGCGTGGCTATTACCACAAAATCCAACATATTGAATACGTGGATCAAAACCCGATTGGAAGAAGTTCTCGTTCGAATCCCGTGACCTATATCAAGGCGTATGACGATATTCGGGAATTGTTTGCCAAAGAAAAACTTTCGAAAATTCGTGGCTATCTAGCCAAACATTTTTCCTTTAATGTGGAAGGTGGAAGATGCGAAACCTGTAAAGGCGAAGGAACCATCAATGTCGAAATGGTTTTTATGGCGGATGTACAATTGCATTGTGAAACCTGCAACGGCAAACGATTCAAGAAAGAAGTTTTGGAAGTCACTTTCGATGGCAAAAACATTCACGATATTCTGACGATGACCGTTGATGATTCGATTGCTTTTTTTACTGCCAATAAACAAAATAAAATCATTCAAAAACTCCAGCCGCTACAAGACGTTGGTTTGGGTTATGTACAATTAGGTCAATCTTCTTCTACTCTTTCAGGCGGAGAAGCTCAGCGTATCAAACTGGCTTCGTTTTTGGTAAAAGGTGCTACGAAAGAAAAAGCGCTTTTTGTATTCGATGAACCCACAACAGGCTTGCATTTTCACGACATCAAAAAACTCTTGGCTTCGTTTGATGCTTTGATTGACAAAGGACATTCTATTTTGGTCATTGAGCACAATCTCGACCTGATAAAATGTGCCGACTGGATTATTGATTTAGGTCCCGAAGGTGGCGAAAACGGTGGACAATTGCTCGCCGAAGGAACTCCCGAAGACATTATAAAAAACAAAAAATCGATTACTGGGAAGTATTTGAAGGAGAAGTTGTGATAATTAGTTTTTTCAATGCATCGTATCCTATTTCTTATTTTGGTACGGTAATTCCATTATAAAAAATAAATTCTGGGGAAATATCATAATTCCATTTTTCATTGTCTGAGAAGGTTATAATATTTTCCCAAAAAATCTCACCCATTTCTCCAATAGCAACACTTTCAAAAGTTGCTTTATCTTTTAGTTGCTCAATTCCCTTGAAATTGGAATGTTGTTCTATCAAAGGTAAAATCTCTAATTTTTTTAGGATGCCAGTATTCATTTCACAAACAATGGAATAAGGTCTTACAGCTACTATTTTTTTTACTTTGAACATTTTTTTTATTTTAAAGGATCAACTTTATGAAATTCTTTTGAATTCCAAATTTCTAACAATTCCTCTTTATGAATTTCTGCCCAAGCCTGAACTAATTTTAGTTTGCTAATAGGTAAATCTCCGTTTAACAAGTTACCACTTTCTATTAAAATATTTGCCTCAAATTCGCTATATTTTACTTTAAAATGTGGCGGATTATGATCATTGAAAAACATATAAATGATTATTCCATAAAAACGACTTATCTCTGGCATACTATCTTATTTTTTGTTGTCACTACCAATTTTTTATCAAATATACAAAACTTTTGTTTCAAGAGTTTTTTGAGATTGAAAATTACTCGCCGAACGAACTCCAAAAGAAATTATCAAAATAAAAAAATTAGTTACGGGTAAATATTGAAGGAGAAATTGTGATAAAGAATCCAGTTGTTTATGCTTCAGTTAATGAACTAATATTTTATCCACGAAAAGATAAGACCCTATTCTGGCGGTAACAATTTTTACTCCTTTACCTAAACTACTTGTTTCTAAATTGATGTCTCCAGAGGTAAAATTCTTTTTACTAAGTAAAGCACCCGAAATATCGTATATTGAAACTTCGGCATTTTGATATTCTATTTTTTTATCAATAATTACCCTTAGCGTTTCATTGGAAGAAAGCATTGTTTTTTCTAAATAAGCCTCGGTCTTACTTAAAAACCCAAAGTTTTCAGTACTTAGTATTGCGTCGGTAACTGATACGACTTCTATTTTATCAATAGTTCCATTCTCTAGCTTAATTGAATTATTTCCTGCAATCAAATTTTTAAGCACTGGGAAATTTGTTGGATTACCAGAAGAAGAACAATAAGCATCTGTATTGGGCAAAATTATCGTTTCGGTATCGGCCCCGTTTATGGTTAATTTTAGATTCGATTTGATACCGTTTGCATAAAATATCTTGATAAAATAAAGATCGCTGGTCACTGCATCAATGGCATTGAAAGTTAACGATTTTCCAGCATCAAGAACATTTACTGCTTTGCCTCCAGAAGCATTCACACAATTAATTTCGATTCCTCCTACTATGATTCCTGATTCTGCTTCATAAGAATTAACTATCGGCAACTTGGATTCACCAGATCCGTTATAAGCTCCAATATTAGTAGCTGTTGCCAGATTCACGGGGTTTCCAAAAATATCTTTTGATGCATTAGAGGTAATATCTGCAAAAATACCAACTCCCGCCAAAGGAAAAACAGGCTCTAAAAAAGGTAAAGCACTACCTAAAGCAGGACTTGTTGACAAGAGTTTGTATCCTGAAAAATGCCTTCTGCCTGAATCTAAAAATTTCGGGTCAACCTCTTTACGTGTAGCATCCAAATTCTTGAAAGTACTTTTTATTGTACCTCCAAATAGTATGTTGTTAGAAAAACTAGGCACGTTCACATCAAATAAATAAGCCAACACACCCAGTTTAGCAGTTGGTTCCAAATAAATGATATTATTTATAAAATTTAGTGAAGAGGCTTCTAAACTAATTTTAGAATCGGCCATTACGTTTTGATATTTTAAACCTTGGTAAATAGTATTGTTGTAAATAAATACTTTTTCACTTTTTTTATTAACATAGGCATAATCGCTTACCCATAACAAAATATTTTTTCCACTTCTTTCTTTACCGCCTTCATTTACACTAATGTTGTACCTCCAAATTATATTTACATTATCGCCAAGAGTTTCGCAAAATCCTCCTGCAGAATCTTCCAAGTAATTGTATTGAAATAAAATATTAGAATTCCCATAGTCCACGTGCATTCCAGATGAATCGCCATTTCCACGTGCGTGTTGGGATGTATTGTATTGCGCAACGACATCGTCTGAGCCAAAAACCCACATACCACTTCCTCTTTTAGTCATTCTTGAATCTGAATCTGACCCTGTAAAACGCATCAGATTTTTTTCATAAAGTACTCTTTTTGAACTGGATATTATGGTGCCTGAGCCGCCTAAATCTATAAATTTATTATTTCTGACGATAGCATCTGAAACATATTGCCTTAACCAAATACCTACGCGTTCTATATCCGTAAAAGAGCAATCTTCAATTATCACATCATTCGCAAAAGCATTAAAAAACTGGATACCTGAAGTATTAATATCGTCAAAAGCAGTACCAACACTATTTACGGAATAGATGTTTTGAAACCTTAAATTTGAAAACCTAAAATACTTAAAAAGTGTAGTGTCCTCAAAATTTTTAGAAGTTGGCAAAGTTTTCCAACTCCTAAAATAAATACCATAAGCTTGACTATCTGGCGAACCAGAGGCTGTGTCAAATCGTTCGTTTTCAATGGTTAAATTACGAAATTCTAAATATTGTTTCCCCTCAATTTTGATGGTACTCAATGGGTCGGCAATTCCATTACTTCCATTACTGGCAGTTAAAACCGGCAAATCTCCCGTGCCATAACTATCATAAACTATTGGTTTGCCTAAAGTTCCAGAGTAAGAAACTAAAATTTGTCCAATGAAGGCATCACCTCTTTTGAATAAAATTTTATCCCCAGGAACTAATACCAAACTATTCAATTTTGAAATGGTTTGAAAAGGACTGGTTTCACTACCCACATTAGAATTACTCCCAGCTGAACTACTGAAATAATAATTCTTCTGTGAGTATAAAATTCCACAACAAAACAACAAAAAAGCGATGGAGAATTTCTTGATCATATTTTAAATATCTTTAGAATTCAAAAGTATCAAATATTAAAGAAACTTGGTGTATTTCTAGGTCAGCTAAAAGGTCAATTAAGTCATATAATACAAAAAGTTAAAACAAAAATTTTACAATAAATAAGTGTAATTATGTAATATATTAACCTTCTTTTTTTTCAATTTTGTAGGTTATAAAACCTCGGATTCTATTAATACTGAATAGAGTCTAAAGGTGGTTTATTCGCGTATGAATACAAAATTACTTCATTTTCTAAAAAAAACACTGCAAGTGCTGGTTTGGTGTGTCGTTTCAATAGTTGCACTTTTACTGTTTATTACCATTTTAATCCAGATTCCTTCCGTTCAAAATTACGCCAAAAACAAGGCTATTTCCTATTTGCAAAATAAAATAAAGACCAAGGTTTCTCTAGACCGGATCGACGTTAATTTTCCAAAAGAAATTGTTTTGGAAGGATTTTATTTTGAAGATCAAAAAAAAGACACCTTATTAATAGGCAAACGACTGGAAGCTGATATTGATTTAATCAAACTTCTGAGCAGCGAACTTCAAATTAATTCGGTTTCCCTACAAAATGCCACCGCCAACATATACAAAAACAAGGATGGCGTCTATAATTTCGATTATATTATCAAGGCATTTGAACCAAAAGTACCTGATCCAAATAGCAAACCTTTTAAAATATCGGTCGAAAATGTAAATCTCCAAAATGTCAATTTTAATTTCAAGGATGATTATTCCAGAAATGATATTCGTTTAAAAGTAACCAACTTTGATACTAAATTCAAGAAGTTTGATTTGGATAAAATGGATTTTGACATTCCAAATATCGATTTAAACGGTTTGAAATTAGTATTGAATCAGGATGTAGTCGAAAAAATTGCAGAAGTATCAGTGAATACCTTAGATACGATTTCAAAAAGAAATGATTTCAAGTTAAAACTAGGTAAAATCAGTTTGTCTAAAATTGATATTTCATACGATAACAAGGATTCCAAATTGGGTTCGGGCATCTATTTGGGCAATTTGGAATTATCCGTCAACGAAATTGATTTAAACAAACAATTGCTGGATTTCAATACTTTCGAATTGAAAAACTTGAAAGGAAATTTGCAATTGGGCGCAAGTGACAAACAACTTATTACGCCCAATCTAGATTCGACTTCCATAGCTCAAACGGGATGGAAAGTGAAATTGAATACTGTCAATTTGCGAAATATAGCTTTCAAATATGACGATATGCAATCTAAACCTATCCCAAAAGGAATTGATTACAGTCATCTTGATTTGGATAAATTAAATCTTAAAGCAGAAAAACTGTATTATAGAAATGACACTACTACTGGAAATATAAAATCACTTGTGGGAATTGAAAAAAGTGGCTTGCAGATTCAGGCCTTAAAAACGGATTTCTTTTATGGTCCAAAAAAGGCGCATTTGAATCATTTGTATTTGAAAACAGCGCAAACATTGCTACAAAACAGCATTAAAATTAGTTATCCATCCATTGCGTCTTTAAAAAAGAATCCCGAAAACCTTGGCTTGAACCTGAATTTGATTCAGTCAAAAGTAGGATTCAAAGATATTTTACTTTTTGTTCCTTATTTGCAAAAAGACAATCCGTTTAAAAGTAACCCAAATGCGATTGTGTATTTGAATGCGCGTTTGAACGGAAAATTAAAAGACCTGAAAATTCCATTACTTGAAATGAGTGGTATTGGAAACACCAGAATTTCCGCTTCTGGTAGAATTATAGGTTGGCCCGATGCACAAAAAGCATACTATGATTTGGACATAAAGAAATTATCAAGCACTTCCAAAGATGTGATTTCTTTTGTGCCTGCAGAAACAATTCCCAATACTATTCAATTGCCGTCGCAGTTTAGTGTAAAAGGAAAATTTAAAGGTTCGGTTCAGAATTTCAAAACTAATTTAGCCTTAAACAGTAGTTTGGGGAATGCCAAAGTGGATGGTTTGTATGACCAGCGCATTAAAAATCAAGAAAAATACAATGCGAACGTTTCCCTGCTCGATTTTGATTTAGGCCGCTTTATAAAAAATGATTCTTTGGGAAAAGTTACGCTCAAAGCGAAAATAAAAGGCAAAGGTTTAGACCCAAAAACAGCGCAAGCCGAACTAGACGGAATTGTCCAAAAAGCAGTTTACAATAAATATACGTATAGTGATTTAGCCTTAAAAGGAAATATCAAAAACGGATTATTTGCCGTAAAATCGAATATGAGCGACCCAAATTTGAAGTTTGATTTGGTTGCCAACGGAAATGCAAAAGACAAATACCCTGCGGTGCAATTAAAATTAAACTTGGATATTGCAGATCTCCAAAAACTCAATCTTCACGCTGGTCCGATGAAATTGCGTGGAAACATCGATGCCGATATTACCAATAGTAACCCAGATTTTTTAAACGGAGAAGTTTTCCTTTCGAACGTCCAGATTTTGCAGGAAGCCGAAGTTATTGTGTTAGATTCGATCAAAATTGTAGCTTTTGCAGACAATAAAAAAAACAACATCAAGATAAGTTCCCAATTTCTGAAAGCTGAAATGGACGGAAAATATAAACTGACGACTTTGGCAGCAGCCGTAAAAAAATCACTGTCAAAATACATTGATTTGGGTAAACCAAAAACCAATGTAGCACAAAATGAACAACGATTGACTTTTAAATTGTCTGTTGATAATGATCCCATCCTTTTTAAAATTTTCCCAAAACTAACAGGTTTAGAACCGATTAACATCACTGGAAAATACAATAATGTTGCCGATTCATTGGAAGTAAAAGGAACGATTCCGAGAATTGTGTATAATAATAACACCATTGTCGATGGAAAAATAAATATTGAAGCCAAAGGAAAAGCTTTGGAATATGAGGTTTCGGTTGCAACAATTGAAAGTGGAGAAATTAAAATTCCGTTTACCAGTTTGTCTGGGAAAATCGAAAACAATATGTTGACCTATGCATTGGAAGTAAAAGATGCGAGTAAGAAGCAACAATATTTTATTGCTGGTGAATTGCTTCGTGACAAGGCTAAAAATATACTTAAAATTGATGCCGCTAATTTTGTTCTCAATTACGACAAGTGGAATATCAATGCGGAAAATAAAATTGAATTTGGTGATAAAAGACTTTACGTCAATAAATTTTATTTGGATAATTCGGGAAACGAACTTAAAATTCAGTCACAAGGCAATCAGGACAATGCACCTCTGCAAATTGATTTTGTAAATTTCAAAATAGAGACCATTCTGAATATTATCAAAAAAGACAAATTATTGATGCAAGGTTCGATAAACGGTTCCGCTTTGGTGGAAAACGTGATGACAAAACCAACTTTTACCTCTGATTTGAAAATTGACAAATTTGCTTTTAAAGGGGAGCCCGTTGGTGATATTGTCCTAAAAATAAACAATAAAACCAATAATTTGCTGGCAGCAAATGTTACGCTCAGCGGAGAAGGCAATGATGTTACACTCATTGGAACTTATAAAATTAACGACAGCAGTTTCGACCTTACTTTAGACTTTAAAAAGTTAAATATCAGAAGCATACAAGGTTTTAGTATGGGTCATATTGCGGATGGAACGGGGAATTTATCAGGTACTTTTAAAATTACAGGCAACACCGATGCGCCAAAATTAAATGGTGAATTAAAATTTAATGATACTGGTTTCAGAAGTACAAAACTCAACTCCTTTTTTAAAGTTCCCAATGAAACAATCAAGTTTCAGAATGAAGAAATCGCTTTTGACAACTTCAATTTATACGATGAAAACGACAACGAATTGACCGTAAACGGCACAATTCATTCCGCCGATTTCAGAAATTATAATTTTGGTTTAACCGTTGTTGCCAATGATTTTAGGGCGATTCATTCGAAAGAGGTTGACAATGATTTGTTTTATGGAGATTTAATTCTTGACACAAAATTGAACATCAAAGGAACTGTCGACAATCCGGTTGTTGGTGGAAATATCAAGATAAAAAAGGATACCAAATTTTCAATTGTTATACCACAATCCGATCCATCTATCGCTGACAGAGAAGGAATTGTTGAGTTTGTGAATGAAGATAATTTGTATCTGAAACAAACGGCTTCGATGGAGAAAAAACTCAATCAGTCGGAGTTAATAGGTATGGATGTAAGTGTTGCCATTACAATCGAGAAAGAAGCCGAACTTACTTTGGTAATTGACAAAGGAAATGGCGATTACCTGAATCTTAAAGGAGAAGCCCAACTTACTGGAGGTATAGATCCTTCAGGGAAAACAACTTTAACTGGTAAATATGAATTTTCGGGTGGTGCTTACGAAATGAATTTTAATATGATTCGAAGAAAATTTGAAATTCAAAAAGGCAGTCATATTGTATGGAATGGTGAACCCACAATGGCAACTTTAAACATTAAAGCAATATATAAAGTGAATGCTGCACCAATCGATTTACTTGGAAATCAGTTAGGAACAGTAAGTCCCACCGTTAAAAATACCTACAAACAGAAAATTCCGTTTCAAGCTATTTTAAAAATGGATGGCGAATTAATGAAACCCGAAATCACCTTTGACATTATTCTTCCTGATGGAAATTATGGAGTTTCGTCAGATATTGTTTCGGCTTCACAAACCAAGTTGGAACAGCTGCGACAAGAACCGGCTGAATTAAACAAACAAGTTTTTGCCCTTTTATTATTGAATCGTTTTATTGGCGAAAATCCTTTTGCGAGTGAAAGCGGTGGAACTAATGCCGAATCCTTGGCCAGACAAAGTGTAAGCAAAATTCTTTCGCAACAATTGAATGATCTTGCTGGAGATTTAATTTCTGGAATCCAATTGGAATTTGATTTAGAATCGACAGAAGATTACACTTCTGGAACGATGCAGAATAGAACTGATTTGAATGTTGGTGTTTCTAAAAAACTATTTGATGATCGAATAAAAGTAACGGTAGGAAGTAATTTTGGTGTGGAAGGACAAGAACGAGCCAACGAAGATGTTTCAAATATTGCAGGCGATGTTGCACTGGATTATCAACTTACGAAAGACGGCCGCTATAGGATTCGTGCCTATCGAAAAAACGAATATCAGGTAGCCATTGCCGGACAGGTTGTAGAGACTGGACTTGCCTTTATTCTTACTATGAGTTATAACAAATTCCGGGAATTGTATCATCGAAGTGATGAAGATAAAGCTATGATAGCGCAAGAAAAAATCCGCAAGGATAAAGCAAAGCTCAAAGAAAAACAAGCAAAAAAGGAATCATTATGAAAACAAGATATATAAAATATTTTATAGGTCTATCCTTGTTTTTTGCTTTTGGATGCAGCAACACTAGATATTTACCAGAAGGCGATTTGTTATATACTGGCAGTTCTGTAACTGTAAAAGATTCCGTTATCAAAAAGAATGATAGAAAAGAATTGGAGAAGGAATTGGAAGCTTTGTTAAGACCAAAACCCAATAAAAAAATATTTGGATTGCGCCCTAAATTATTGATTTATAATTTGGCTGGACAACCAAAAAAAACCAAAGGAATCCGACATTGGTTGAGAACCAAAGTGGGTGAAGCACCAGTACTTTTCAGCAAAGTAGATTTAGATTATAATGTGGCGGTTTTGAGGAATTTTACAGAAAATAGAGGCTATTTTAAAACCCGTGTCAGTGCTGATTCGACAGCCAAAAACAAAAGAGCAACGGCCGAATACACAGTTTGGCCCAAAAGACAATACAAAATTAAATCGGTACAATTTCCTGTAGATTCGACTGATTTGGGAAAATCGATTGCCAGAACGAGTCGCCGAACTTTACTAAAAGAAGGCAATCCGTATGATTTGGAAATTATAAAACTCGAAAGAGAACGCATTGATGCTCGGCTCAAAGAAAAAGGATATTATTATTTTAATCCCGACTATATTTTGGCTCAAGTAGATAGTACCAAAGGCAATTATGAGGTTAATATCAAATTAAAAATTAAAGACGAAACGCCTGATAAAGCAACAATTGCCTACAAAATAAACAAGATTACAGTGTATCCTAATTTTTCGCTTTTAAAAGACAGTATTACTTATAAAAAAGAGGATATGGTTCAATATAAAGACTTTACTATTATTGATACCGCAAATACTTTTAAACCCAGAGTTTTTGACCGCGCTTTGTATTTTAAAAAAGGAGATTTTTATAATCGAAAAAATCACAATCTCTCTTTAAACCGTTTTGTAAATCTGGGAACATTTAGCTTTGTGAAAAATGAACTCAAGGTTTCTGATAGCATAAAAAATACTTTGGACGCCTATTATTATCTAACGCTTTTGCCTAAAAAGTTTATTCGTGTTGAAGTTTTGGGAAAAACCAATTCAGCAGGATTTACAGGTTCTGAAATTAATGCCAACTGGAATAATCGAAACGTATTTCGAGGCGCAGAATTGCTGACGGTTTCCGTATTTGGTGGAGCTGATTTTCAGCTTTCAGGGGAAAATAAAGGACAAAATATTTTTAAACTGGGAACAGAAACCAGTCTGACTTGGCCTCGATTTATTACCCCGTTCAAGATGGAAGGTTCCAGCGAATTCGTTCCCAAAACCAAAGCAACGGTACGATATGAATATCAAAACAGAACCCTGCTTTATGCTTTAAATTCCTTTAAAACATCTTTTGGCTATATCTGGAAGGACAATATCCGAAAAGAACATCAATTGAACATTGTTGATGTCACATATGTAAGTCCGAACAATGTAACTGCCGAATATCAGCAAGATATTTTGGACGATCCTTCTTTAGGAAAAGTAATCGAAAAACAATTGATTTTTGGACCAACTTATTCGTATACCTTCACTAATACAATGCTGAAACGCAGAAAAAACAACTTTTACTTTAATGGAGAAGTAGATTTGGCTGGAAATGTTACGGGTTTAGTTACGGGAGCCAATATCAAACAAGGCGACACCATAAAAATATTCGATGTGCCATTTAGCCAATATGTAAAAGTAAAAGCAGATTTCAGGCATTATTTAAAATTGGGGAAAGAAAGCGAATTGGCCAGCAGAATTATTGTTGGTGCCGGATTTGCCTATGGAAACTCAAGTACATTGCCTACAACCAAGCAATTTGTCGTGGGCGGAACCAACAGTATTCGTGCCTTCAGGGCAAGATCACTCGGACCCGGAAGTTATCAAGCGCCTCTTACTTCCAACTCTTTTTTGCCGGAACAATCTGCTGATTTAAAATTAGAATTCAATACCGAATACCGAGCAAAAATTTATGGTTTAATGAAAGGTGCTTTATTTGTAGATGCTGGAAATATTTGGCTTTTAAATGCCGATCCCGACAAAGCTAGAGCTGAAATCTCGAAAGATTTTATAAAACAAATTGCAGTTGGTGCTGGTGCTGGATTGCGTTTCGACTTTTCCTTTTTAATCTTAAGAACCGATTTGGCTTTTCCAATAAGAAAGCCTTATTTGCCTGAAGGACAAAGATGGGTTTTGGATGACATAGACTTTGGAAATGGTTCTTGGAGAAAAGAAAATTTGATATTGAATATTGCAATTGGGTATCCGTTTTAGAAATATTTAAAAGAGGTTATGAAGAAGTATTTGAAGATATTTTGTACTAATTTAATACAAACTCACAAGGATGAATATCATTATTGAATGAAATTTAATATCGGATAATAATTAAATTTTATATATCCGATATTTATTGTACCTTTGTGGAGTTATGTTGAAAATAGATATAGGATATAGAACAGAGTTTCAATCTACCTTTGAGAGATTGTACCAAAAAAAGCAAGATTTGCTAGCAAGCAGACCATTGCCTAACATCGCTTTGAATAAAATCAGAGAAAGTTTATCTATAGAATGGACCTATAATTCGAATAGTATCGAAGGGAATACTTTGAGTTTAAGAGAAACCCAAATGGTGCTTCAGGAAGGAATTACCATAAAAGGCAAATCTCTTAGAGAACATTTTGAAACATACAATCACAATAAAGCAATTGATTATTTGTTATCGATAATTAACGATAATTATGTATTGCGAAGTATTGACATTATGTCTTTGCATAGCCTGGTTTTACGTTCCATCGAAGAGGATTTTGCAGGACGATTAAGAAATGGTGGTGTTCGCATTTCGGGAGCTAATTTTGTTACGCCAAACGCCAATAAAGTGTCGGATTTACTGTATGAATTGATTGATTTTATCAACACTAATCCTTTAGAATTGAACGATATTGAATTGGCTGCGGTTTTCCATCACAAACTCGTTTGGATTCATCCTTTCTTTGATGGCAATGGTAGAACGGTTCGATTAGCGATGAATTTACTGTTGATGCGTTGCGGTTTTCCACCCGCAATTATTCTCAAAAATGACAGGAAAAAATACTACCAAGCACTCAATCAAGCCAATAATGGCAATTATCAAAAACTGATGCTTTTGATGTGCCAAGCCTTGGAACGCAGCTTAAACATTTATTTGAATGCGATGCCTGATAGCGCTACTGATTTTCAAAAAATTTCAGATATTGTTAGTGAACCAAGTAGTCCTTATGGTCAAGAATACGTTAGTTTATTGGCTAGAACAGGCAAAATTGACGCTTGTAAAGAAGGTAGAAATTGGTTTACGACCAAAGAAGCCGTTGCCAATTATATCGAAAATCGAAAAAGAAAACGCTAACTTAAAGTTAGCGTTTTTTGTATTTAAAAAAATTAAACCTCATAGTTCAGGGTGCCCTATTTAGTCAACCCTTAAAAAGAGCTATTTTTAATTTCCACAAAAATAGGAATATTATTTTCAGGATAGAAGTTGAACAAATAATTAAGCCAAAAAACAATTTGTTCCTTGATTTGGTTGAATCGGAGCTTAAAATTGTA
>NZ_JANPFL010000110.1:0-1941 GCF_031423415.1 Flavobacterium sp. | reverse complement strand
AAAAAAGAGGCTCACTTGCCTCTTGTAATTCTCTTTCAAAACTTTACGATAACTCCATAGTGTTAACGGCAGGTACTCCGGTTCCGTTCAACAGGAGTTTCATTGTTCGTGCTGCGCACGCAACGAAACTCTAGCTGTTGGTGGCTGGTATAATATTTATGCAGTAATTTTCGGTAATTTTATATTTGCTAATAATTTGTTAGCTAACTCCAATTTTTCAGGAAATAAAACTTTTCCTCTAAATCTTTCCAAAGATTTATCAATTTTTACTATTGGAACTTTTGCTTCATTTAAATCACTTATTTTCATAATTTTATGTTTTTATTTTTTCTAGTTACTAAAAATCCTAAATAATCTTCTCCAATTATAAATTCTTCAAGACTTTCGTCCATTTTCATACCGTAAACAAAAAAATCTACTTGCAACTCGGTTAAATTATTCGTAATTCCCATTCTATATAATCTAGTTCTAACTTCTGTACTTCCCGTTGCAAACACCCAGCATTCGGGATATTTGCCAGTAAAAGCATATACAGTCGAAACTACCGTTGCAAGAACTTTTTGACTATCTCCATTGTTTGTTACAATCTTGTCGTCAATTCTGTTTCCTTCTTTATCATAATCGCCAAACCCAAGATTGTAAATATTATCAACACTTACTTTTGTATATTCTACTATTTTTTTAATCTCTCCTTTCGGACCAATACTTGTAAATTCAAAATAATGAAGTTCGTCTTCGGTCTGATATTCATATCTTTGATACTTCATTATTTAATTTTTTTTTACAAAAATACAAATTTATTGTTTAATCACTTTATTAAATTTCACAATAAAGTCTGGGTTTTTCATACTTCCAGATTCTGTCATACTTAATTCATAAACGTAATCATTTTCTGGAGATTCAACAAACTCGCCACTTACTCTAACTTTATCTCCTTTTTTTAATTCTGCAATAATATTGTACAAAGGATTTTTTTGGTCAATTAATGTGTTTCCAAACAAATCCGAGAATTCATTATTCATTGTCATAATTGTAACACCAGTTCCTTCAAGTTCAACTTCAAATATTGCTTTACCTTTGCTAGTCGTTTCCATATTTCTAACAATTCCAATCCATTCAACAAAATTCCGAGTATTACCTAAAGCATTTTTTATTAAATTTCCACGTTTAGTTTTTACAGCAGATTTTTTTAGTTCGTTTGGTTGCTCTTTATACTCATTTTCGGTTGATTGTAAAACGCTTAAAAAATCTTGTTGAGTTTTTGGAAATGCTAAACTTGGGTTGTCCCTGATTTTTTCTTTGTTTTCTTTCGCTGTTTTTTCGCTGTTTTTTATTTCATTTTCAGCTTTTTCAGCATTTTCTTTTGCAATTTTTTCGTTTTCTTCAACTATTTTTAAACTATCAACTATTGGCTTTATTTCGTTTATTTTAGAAATTGCATCAGAATAGTTTTTGTCATCTTGAGAAACTCTTGACAAACTTTCATAAGCTTTTATGTATTCTTTTTTGTTGTAATAATCTACACCTTGTTTATAATTGTCAATAAAAACAGCTCCAACAATTCCAATTATTACTAAAAGTGTAAATATAGCAGATGGAACGATGTAAAGTATTTTTTTCCAACTATCAGTTTTGTGCTTAATCATTCCATAAATACCTAATGGAGGAAGAATAAAGAAAAGGACAATAAGTAAAATTTTGTTGTCAAACCATTGTTTTTGTTTTGCGATTTCCGTTGTCATAAATTTTTTGTTTTTTGTTTAATTTTTATTTTGGCTGTATTTTCGGAGATACTAGCCACCAACGTCAGACTGTGAAAAAACATTCACAATCCTATCAACAAATATACTAAAATACTTGTAAGAAAAATAAAGTTTTTGTAAATTTAGTGATGCAACACATCCAAGGAATTTCCCGTCACCAACTACAAGTAGTCAGCTT
>NZ_JANPFL010000109.1:0-1482 GCF_031423415.1 Flavobacterium sp. | reverse complement strand
GGTAACATCGTTTACTAGTTCTAGAAATGGCAATTTTTTGTATTGTTTCAAGACATTATTGACCATAATTCGTTTGGCCCAACCTTCAAATGATCCTGAAAAATTATATTGATTTATTTTTTCGAATATGATAATAAAACCGTCTTGCAAATTATCTTGCGCTTCGGCATAGTTGCGGGAATACTTCAAGCACACGCCAAAAAATTTACCCGAAAACAAATGGTATAATTCTTCTTGCGACTTGGTATTTCCTTTGGAACAACCATGTATGAGTAATTCTAGACTCAAATTATTTTATATTTTTTGTATCATAATTTTAGTAAATATAAAACGGTATTCAATAAATTCAAAATTAAGTATTTATCATTTAATTGATATTTTATATTTCGTAGATTCAAAAAAGTAAAATGGTTGCGTGAAAAATTTATAAAAAAGTAAAATATTTTTTATTACGCTCTAAAACACATTAATATAGAATTTTAAATAAAATTTCTAGTTCTCGCTAACCACAACTTGCATAGTTTCGCGGCTTATTTGTTTGAGTAAAACAACTTTATCGGTTTCGACAATTTTGGCTGCTTTTTCGTCAAAATGGCGAATGGTATATAAAGAAACATTTTCATTATATGCAACTTTAAATTTCTTGGAAAGTATAGCTTTTAAATCCTGAAAATTGCCAAATTTATCTTCAACACAAACCGAAAAACTAATGGCAGAATTCTGAATTAAGCTGACTTTTATTTTAAATTTGTGCAACAATGCAAATATTTCGCTAATGTTTTCTTCCATTATAAACGAAAAATCTATTGACGATAATGAAATCAATAATTGGTTTTTCTTCAAGATAAAACAAGGCATTTGTGGTTCGAGATTTTTGCCTTTCGAAACACTTGTGCCAGCCAAAGTCGGATTTAAAAACGATTTTACATAAAGTGGAATTTCTTTTTTCTGTAAAGGTTGTAAAGTTTTTGGGTGAATGACACTTGCACCATAAAACGCCATTTCTATTGCTTCGAGATAAGATATTTGGTTTAGTAAAACTGCATTTTCAAACGATCTCGGGTCGGCATTCATAACGCCAGGAACATCTTTCCAAATGGTTACACTTTCTGCATTCAAGCAATAAGCAAAAATTGCAGCTGTATAATCCGAACCTTCACGACCTAGAGTTGTTGTAAATCCGTTTTCGTCAGATCCAACAAAACCTTGAGTAATATTCAAGATTTTACGCTTGACATTTTTCGAAATGTTTTTTTGAGTAATTTCCCAATCGACTTCGGCATCGCGATAAGTCGAATCGGTTTTTATGAACAAACGTACATCGATCCAGTTGGTTTCGATGTTCATAAAATTCATAAAATGCGATAAAATTGTAGTCGAAATAAGTTCTCCGAAACTCACAATTTGATCGTAAACAAAATTATAATTTGGTGATTTATTGTGGCTTAAAAAATATTCTAAATCTGCAAAAAGTTCGTTTAC
>NZ_JANPFL010000108.1:0-1315 GCF_031423415.1 Flavobacterium sp. | reverse complement strand
CTATTATCAAGAACATCATACAAGTTATGAGTTAATTGCCTCGAGTTTTTCCATTTTGGCAGTTTCTTTAGCCATTTATTTAATACTTCGAAGTGCGCATTATTTGGCAAAAATTCTAGGTTCTTCTGGAATTGTTGCCATTTCTAGAATTGTTGGTTTTTTGACCATAGCCATTGGTGTTCAATACATTATCAGTTCGGTTTTAAGCATTGTTCGAGGAATTTAGATTGTCATTGCGAGAAAACGTGGCAATCTGAAGCCAATCTCGCTGTCCATTTCCTAAAGGTTAAAAAAAAATGTTTCAATCTAAAATTCTCATTAATTTTTAGTAATTTTATTAAAATTTAGATTTAATAAATTTTCTAGAATTAAAATCTGTGAAAATCTGTGAAATCTGTGTCAAATATTAAAATTATCTGATATGAAAATCCTCCTCACAGGCGCCAACGGATATGTCGGAAGACGACTTTTGCCCGAATTACTCGAACAAGGTCACGAAATAGTTTGTTGTGTTCGTGATGCTTTGCGATTAGGTTTAGACAAGCAAACATTAGCCAGAGTCACTATTTGGGAAGTCGATTTCTTGAAAGATCCAACATTACAAAACTATCCGAAAGACATAGATATAGCCTATTTTTTGATTCATTCAATGACAAGTTCTACCAAGAATTTTGACATTATGGAATCATTGGCAGCCAATAATTTAAATATCTATATGGATAAAATGAAAGTCAATCAAGTCATTTATTTATCTGGAATTGTCAATGATCCAAATTTATCCAAACACATGCAATCTCGCAGCAATGTCGAGCAAATTCTGTTAAAAGGAAATTACAACACAACCGTTTTGCGAGCAGGAATTATAGTTGGTTCAGGCAGTTCGTCATTCGAAATTATTCGAGATTTATGCGAAAAATTACCAATTATGATAACTCCTAAATGGGTTTTGACCAAATCGCAACCCATTGCAATTCGTGATGTTATTCACTATTTAACTGGCGTTATTAATCGAGAAGATTGTTACAACCAATCGTTTGATATTGGTGGGCCAAACATCATTACCTACAAACAAATGATGCAATTGTATGCCAAAACTCGTGGCATCAAACTTTCTATATTTACAATTCCGATATTCACGCCAAAACTTTCTTCTTATTGGTTGTATTTTGTAACTTCGACAAGTTTCAAATTAGCATCAAACCTTGTCGATTCTATGAAAATGGAAGTAATTTGTGCCGACAATCGATTACAAAAAATGCTAGAAATTCACCCAATTTCTTATATTGATGCAATTAAATTGGCCTTTAAAAAAATA
>NZ_JANPFL010000107.1:0-1150 GCF_031423415.1 Flavobacterium sp. | reverse complement strand
GACCAATTCGGAAAAACTCGATCTTGTTTTTCGGCTTCTGCCAAAAGCATTACGTTGCGGTGGCGTTTGTCTTTTTTTATGCTATCGTAAAGTTCTAATAATTTGTGTTTTTCGCCTTCTAGAATTTGTATGAACTCGTTGTTATGAAACAATAGACAGCCAGTAATTTCGTTTTGAAAATTGAAATTTCGGGCAGTTTCTAAAATTTTTTCAATGTCGTCTGCGTTGAGGTCATCTTTGGCAACCGAACGATAAATTAATTCATACATTTTTTTGGGGATTTAATTATTTCTATGGCAATTTGAATTTTAATGTGGTTTTGTTCTTTCGGATAAGAAGAAATCCTAGTACTTGCTCACGTTATGAGATTCCTCTAACGTCGGAATGACAAAACCTAAGTATTTATTTAATAAACCTATCACTTCTAAAACCTACAATTTTCAATAAAATAACCTTTTTATTTATTACATCTAAATTTAAAATCTTACATCTAAACTTACATTCTGTCCATATACCAATTCAATTCTTTTTCCATTTTTTGGTATTTAAATATGGTATTTATGGTTTTTTGAAGTCTTAAAAAAGCGGTTTCAGATTTCACAACATAATCGAATGCTTTGTGGTGCATGCAGCTTACTGCAACGTCAATTTTGTCTTGTGACGATAACATTATTACCGGAGTATTGGTATTGAAATCTTTGATTTTATCTAAAGTTTCAATTCCGTTCATTGCTGTTTTGTCAATTCCGTCTAAATGAAAATCAAGTATTATTACATCTGGATTTTTGTTCAAGTCTTTGACACACAATTCGCCAGTTGCAAAAGTTTCGATTTCGAAATCGCCGTGGTGCAAGAATTCTATTTCAAGAGATTTCAAGAAAACAGCATCGTCATCGACAAGGAACAATTTTATTTTATTTTCGTTTTTCAAGGTTTTCTAGTTTTAAATTTTTTAATTCTATTTCGAGTTCTTTGCAGGCTTGAGTGCATACTTGTTCAAGTTCAAGTACCATGTTTTGTATTTCGCCAGTAATCTCGATTGTAAATGCATATTCTTGAATGCGTTTTGCGGTTTCTTGAATATTTGAACTTAATCCAATTATCGAGAAAGATGGAATCATTTTGTGTACAGCAGATTGCAACATTTTCC
>NZ_JANPFL010000106.1:0-38834 GCF_031423415.1 Flavobacterium sp. | reverse complement strand
TTTACAATCAGTAGAATACAGAATCAGTAATACTGTTCAGCAAGAAATATATAACACCCTACTATTTTTAATTGAAGAATTAAACAATCTTGAATACTGGGAAATAAATGTTATTGAAGCCAATATTGATGCAAGATACACAATTGATGAGAAGATAGAATACTTGAAGGAAAAGCGAAAAGAATTATATTTAAGTATTCAAAACGAACCTGAATATTACGTATATATTGGAAAGAGAGATTTTAACGGCTTTGACAATTGGAAAGATTACATATTTGAAATTATATTGCACAATGAAGAGATGGTTATAAAGTACCTTACTAATGATTTACAGACACCAGACATACCAAGAGAAATTTATAATGAATGGCTTAAATATTTCAAAATGACAGAAACGATTAATATTTGTGAAAATAAAATAAACGAACTTACAGCAGAAAAAAACCTAAACAATAAATTAAATCCAATTATTGAATCGTCTTCTGAAGAAGTTGAAGACATCAACAATATAAATATTGAAATTGAAAAATTAAAATTACCTACTGCGATAGCAATGTTAAACGAAATAGGTTTTTTTAAATTAGATAGTTTGAAAAGTCTATCTGATTCTAAAATAGCACAAATTATTAGCATAATTCAACAAAAAGACCCAAATGACAAGTCATTAAATAGAAGAATCAGCGGGAATATAAGGGTTTTAGACCCAAATAAAAAGGAAGACGGATTAAGATATACTTCACATAAACTATCGGAAAAAGTAAAAAAAATATTAAATGAAATAAAGTAGGCGAATTAATAGGCGTACGCCCAAACATTCATCCCGATTAAATTTGCTCATCATTAAACCAAAAACCAATGACAAAGCAAATTTTACAACTCGAAAACACCAACGCTAATGACTTTGAAAACAAAATCATTAATCGTGTTGAATTACTTATTGATGGCTTAGCAAAAAAAATGCAAGTCAATACTCCAGACACTTTACTGACAAGGCAAGAAACAGCTCAATTACTTTCGGTGTCCCTTGTTTCGCTTTGGTCTTGGACAAAAAAAGGCATTATTCCTGCTTATCGCATCGGGAATAAAGTACGCTACAAAAAATCTGAAATCTTACTGGCATTGCAACAAATGAATAAATTTTAGTCTTAATTCATTTTAATTCAAATTAATTGATACATTTGTCTTGCAAAACTTTTTTATTAATACTTTTTTAAACGCTATGAAATTTTCATTTTCATTTCCAAATCAACTTCTTGGGGTAACAAATCGGTGCAAGTCCGACAAGCGTTTATTTTTTAATAAAGAGTTTTGCGGTGATTACCCTTTTTTTAAATTTTTATTTAATCAAATTTTATATGCAAAACTCGAAAATCAGCAAGGAAGTACAAGGTACTGGAACTGCACAGGAACAACTGCAACAAAAATGTAATGTTGCTACAAAAGAACTACTAGAAATTTTTTCGTACAAAAACGGTGCAAAACCAAGTATTCAAAACGTTTTACTCGGTTGGGTTGGTAACGAACCTATCGAAAACACCTTACAACAAAAACGTTTTGATACGTTTGCGTTTTTTCTGCAATTATCTAATCATTTAGAGGAGATGGACAGCAAAAATATAGCATATTCCGATTATGTAATTCCAATCGAAACCTATTCTATTTTTCTGCAATCAGAAAGAAAAAAAACAAATCTATACTTTGAAGAGGTTATGAATAGCTTTTTGTTGAGCGAACTTGCCAATGACAAAGACATTCGTTCGGATGCGGTTTATCATATTGCCTACATCCAGCAATATGTCAATAAAATTTTCAAAATAAAGCGAAAACTACAACTCAAAAAATGTAGTTGAAAATTTCACAAAATCAAACTAATCACAAAAACCATTGTTTAACAAAAAAACCGTTGCAAAAAATTTGCAACGGTTTATAAAATTTTATGTTATGAATCCCCATTCATCAAGCAAAGATATAATTTTAGAGGAAGTTTTACAAGACGAAACCAAAAAAGAACCTCAAAAAATTGCAATCGAAAATTTAGAGGATTTTTCTAATTCAATCAAAAAGGAATTAGAGGAACTGCCATTAAAAAAATCGGCAAAGGACTTGAGCAAAGAAACCGAAGACGAGAACAAAAAAGAGGAGAATCCGACAATTTTCCACATCGTCGAAGACTATTTAACCAAAAACTATGATTTACGTTTCAATACCATTTCTTTAGATATTGAAATGTCGGCAAAAAACGTTAATAAATGGGAAATTAGCAATGAGAATAGTCTTTGGATAGAATTGCAAAAAACAAAAATAAAAGTTCCTTTAAATTCATTAATTGCTATTTTGAAAAGTGAGTTTGTGCCAAAATACAATCCTATTGTAAATTACTTCAAAGAGCTTCCAGTTTGGGATAAACAAACGGACTACATTACCCAATATTCTCAATACATCATATTAGCACAGGACGAAGACAAAGAGCAATTTGAGTATCATTTCAAAAAATGGTGCGTTCGGGTTGTGAAATGTGCTTTGATTGATGATTACTTCAACAAACAAGCCTTTGTATTATCCGATGATGGCAAAAGTCAAAACGCTGGAAAAACGAGCTGGATAAATTTCCTTTGTCCTGAAGCATTACAAAATTTTATAAAAATGGATTTGCCAAAAGAAGAAAAGGATGCGAAAATTGCACTTGCAAAAAATATTTTTATCAATTTGGACGAACTCGCCAATTTATCAAAACAAGATGTCAACGGCTTAAAATCTTTGTTCAGTACTCCAAAAATAAATGTTCGTTTACCTTATGACAAAAAAGCTACCGTAATTCAAAGGATTTGCAGTTTTATAGGCTCTACCAATAACAGCACTTTTTTAAGTGATGAAACTGGTTCCGTTCGGTGGTTGTGTTTTGTCCTGGACAGAATAAACTGGAATTACAAAAAAGAGTTTGATGTAAATAAATTGTGGGCCCAGGCATATCATTTGTCAAAAGACAAAAATTTTGATGAAACATTTACCAAAGAAGATATTATCATCAATGAAAAAAGAAACGAAAAATTTCAGATAGTTACACCCGAAAAGGAAATGATTATGAAATATTTTGAGAAACCTACAAACGAAAATAAAGGCGAAAAAATGACAGCTACCGACATTTTAAATTATATTAACGGATTGACTACAATTAAACTTTTCCCTGTGAATGTTGGTAAGGCTTTAACCTCTTTAAAATATGATTTATCAAAGTTAAAAAATGGTTCAAAATGCTATTTAATTGCAAAAAAATATACTGTCGAATGATTATAAAATATCTTTTTCCTAAACCTACTTACTCTACCTACTCCAATAGTTAAAAAATGTTAGTAAATATAAGGGTTAAGACAGGAGTAGGTAGATTTTTTTTTACCTACTCCCTACCTACTCTACCTACTCCGTTTTGAATTTAAAATAATAGGGAATTAAAGAGTAGGTAGAGTAGGTACAGAGTAGGTAGATTTCAATTTACTAACTGCCGTTAGTCCACGTATTTACTGAACCTAATAAGGATTGGAGTAGGTAGAGTAGGTAGAATTTGAAAAACTTATTAAAAAGTTTTAAAAAAGAAAAATTTAAGCACTTTTTCAAACAAAAAAATTCTTAAATCAATGAATTTCAGATACACATTTGACAAAAGCAGTAAAAAATTTCCGTGTCCAGAGTGTCATAAAAAAACGTTTGTAAAATACATCGATATTGAAACAAATAATTATTTACCCGATGATTTTGGACGATGTGACCGTGACACAAATTGTGGGTATCACAAAGCTCCTCCCACAGGAATAAAAACATATTTGATAAATTATACAGCAGTAAAAAATATTTCAGAAAAAGCCTTAGAAATTAATTTCAATTCGTCCGTTTTTGTAGTTCCAAAAAGTACTATTTTAGAACGTGTAGAAAGTGGTTTCTATATCGCTGAATGGTTTTTGAAAAATAATAATATTCCTTATTTGGGTTGTGAAGGTAAAATTTTCAATCCCGAAAACATAGAATTTGTAAACACAACCATAATAGTTCCTGTTCTGCCCGAAGTTGCTCCATCGTTTCATAGTTTAGAATTAGTCGAGAAATCATTTTTAGCACAAAGTCAAAACAACTTTATTGATTTTTTGAAAACTATTTTTACAGAAAATGAAGTTAGAGCTGCAATTAAAAACTACCTTATAGGAACATCAAAACACTATAACGGTGCAGTTGTTTTTTGGCAAATTGACCATTTTGAGAATGTAAGAGCTGGTAAAATAATGCAGTATAATCGAATCACAGGCAAACGTTCCAAAACTTCCAAGGGATCACCTTTGATGAATTGGACACATTCTGTATTAAAACTTAAAGATTTTAATTTGAAACAATGCTTATTTGGTTTGCACCTAATCAGTAAAAACCAAAATAAAACTATTGCCATCGTGGAAAGTGAGAAAACAGCAGTAGAAATGAGTATTTTTTTACCGGATTACATTTGGTTGGCGACCGGCTCAAAAAGTGGTTTCAAATTTGACTATCTTAACCCTATAATCGATTTTGAAATTATTGCCTTTCCTGATAAAGGCGAATTTGAATACTGGAGTAAAAAAGCGAATGAATTAAACAAACAAGGTTTTAAAATTGCAGTAAGTGAATTAATCGAAAACACTAACTTTCCAATAGGTACAGATTTGGCAGATATTTACAAGAATTTGAAACTAAAAAGTAATTAATAATGTTTTTGAACGGTGTAAAATATGTATTACATTCTGTGTACATTATGTAATACATTATGTATACATTATGTACACATTATGTATACATAATGTGTTTTCAATGTATTTACGGTGTTTTCGGGTGTTGAAAATTTAATTTTTGATTATCAACAGCTACAAATCAAATGTATTGTAAATGTAATTTTGTGTACATAATGTTGTTCGCATTCAATTGAATTTCAATCTAACTTTTTATTATATTTGAATTATGAAACGATTAAAATTATTAAAGCCGTTGTATTTTGATGACTATCAAAAAAAACAACCCATTACCATATTAAAGCACTTCAATAAAATAAAGAGAAACGAAATCAGTTTTGGTTATGCTATTGAGAGTAGTGCCGTATATTCGTCAATGATTGAGGGTAATAATATGGACTTGGATTCATACTTGAAAATTCTTCATTCAGGAATGGATAAAAAAAACAAATCCTATGTTGAAATTGGAGATTTAAAAGACGCTTATCTTTTTGCAAAAAGCAACAAAATCACTTTGCAAAACGTACTGAAAGCGCATAAAATTGCTTCAAAAAACTTAATTGAAAATAAATTATATATTGGTACAATAAGAGATAAACAAGTTTATATTTTTGGTAATGGAGTCAAAATTTATACTGGAGCAAACCCCGACATCGTAAAACAAGAAATTGCAACCCTAATTGAAGATATAAATATTTTAGTTGAAAGAGATTTAACAATTAGTGAAGTTTTTTATTATGCCTCCTATATTCATTTGTTATTTGCTCAAATACACCCTTTTGCAGATGGTAACGGGAGAATTTCAAGATTGTTAGAAAAGTGGTTTTTGGCTAAAAAGCTGGGGGATAATGCTTGGAATATTCAATCGGAAAAAATGTACCAAAAAAACCTAAAAAAATATTACACAAATATCAATATGGGTACTGAATATGAGAATTTGAATTACAATTTGATTAATCCATTTTTATTGATGTTACCAGTTGCTTTGAGAACAAAATAATATTTATACATTTGCATCATGGCAAGTCCCCTAAACGTCAGAGCAACTTTGACATTCTGTGGGGATTGCTTTTTTAAACGAGTAATTTGAACCTACGGCAATTGTAGCCTGTGGTAATCAAATGACTCGTTTTTTTTATTTTACAGTAGCTTTTATTTTGACAAAATATAAATAAAGCTAAATATTTACGGCAAAATTTCGGCAAAATTAAAAACAAAAAACCCTTAAAACGTTGATTTTAAGGGTTTTATAATTTGCAAAAGTGCGGATAATAGGACTCGAACCTACACGCCTTGCGGCACCAGATCCTAAGTCTGGCATGTCTACCAATTTCACCATATCCGCGAAATTAATTCACTATACTCTTATTGTAAAGAGGTGTTCATTGAACTAGCGTTTGTGAGTGCAAATATAAGCATAACTTCTTACTTTCAAAGGAATTTATTCAAAAATATTTAGTCTCTTTTTTGTACTTTTGAAACTATAAATAAATTCAAATTATGGAAACCATAAAATTATATGTTCAACAGCACAAAGATCGTTTTATCAACGAATTAATCGAACTATTAAAAATCCCTTCCGTAAGTGCTGATCCCGCTTATCATCAAGATATTATCACAACTGCCAATGCCGTAAAAGCAAGTTTAGAAAATGCAGGTTGCGATTTTGTTGAGATTTGTGACACGCCTGGAAACCCAATTGTATATGGCGAAAAAACTATAAATAAAGAATTACCCACGGTTTTGGTTTACGGGCATTACGACGTGCAACCCGCCGATCCTATCGAATTGTGGACTTCTCCAGCATTCGAACCTGTTATCAAAAAAACCGAAATTCATCCCGATGGCGCCATTTTTGCCCGCGGTTCTTGCGACGACAAAGGCCAAATGTATATGCACGTAAAAGCATTGGAATATATGATTCAATCCAATACTTTGCCTTGCAATGTGAAATTTATGATTGAAGGCGAAGAAGAAATTGGTTCTAAAAGTTTGAGTTGGTTTGTAGAACGCAACCAAGAAAAACTAAAGTGTGACGTGATTTTAATTTCGGATACAGGAATGATTTCTAATCAACAACCTTCTATTACAACTGGATTGCGAGGTTTAAGTTATGTAGAGGTCGAAGTTACAGGCCCAAATCGTGATTTGCATTCTGGTTTGTATGGCGGAGCTGTTGCTAATCCTATTAACGTTTTGGCAAAAATGATTGCCTCACTTCACGACGAAAATAATCACATAACCATTCCTGGTTTTTATGATAAAGTAGAAGAGTTGTCATTGGAAGAAAGAGCCGAAATGGCAAAAGCACCATTCAATTTAGAAAACTACAAAAAAGCATTAGACTTGAATGATGTTTATGGCGAAAAAGGATATGTAACCAATGAAAGAAATTCCATCAGACCAACACTTGACGTCAACGGAATTTGGGGCGGATATACAGGCGAAGGAGCCAAAACGGTTATTGCAAGTCAGGCTTTCGCCAAAATTTCGATGCGATTGGTTCCAAATCAAGATTGGGAGGAAATCACCGAATTGTTTACCAAACATTTTATCAGTATTGCACCAGCAGGAGTGAAAGTAAAAGTAAAACCGCATCATGGCGGACAAGGTTATGTGACGCCAACGGACAGCATTGGATACAAGGCCGCTAATAAAGCCTATACCGAAACTTTTGGAGTTCCAGCCATTCCAGTACGTTCAGGCGGTAGTATTCCAATCGTTGCTTTGTTCGAAAAAGAACTTAAAAGTAAAACGATATTAATGGGATTTGGTTTGGACAGTGACGCAATTCACTCACCAAATGAGCATTTCGGTATTTTCAATTACTTGAAAGGAATTGAGACTATTCCGTTGTTTTATAAATATTTTGTGGAAATGTCTAAATAAGTTTTGCCACAAAGACGCAAAGTCACAAAGAAAAAAAACGCAAATTCGCAAATTATAAAGAAAAGCTTTCTATTTCTAATTTGTGAATTTGCGGTTAATTATTTAAGTATCATACCCCAAATAATGCACAATTTGCTCATTGAAAACAACTCCATATTCTTCTAATTCTTTTAAAATCGGCAAATATACTTCTTTCCGGATAGGAAGTTGTACTCCGGGATTTTTAATCTTACCGTTTAAAATTAATAAGGTTGCCATTGCAACGGGCAAACCAACTGTTTTTGCCATTCCGGTATAGGTTTGGTCTTCGCCAACACAAACCATTTTGGAATCAATTTGAAGTTTTTCCCCGTTTAATTCATAGCCAAATTTATGATACATTACAATCATATCTTTGTCCTTGGGTCGTAAAGTCCAACTATCTGCTAGGATTTTTTCAAGTATTTGTGCTGGTGTGGCCTCTTTCAAACCTACTATTTTGTTGGGATTGAACAAATCCAACTCCAATAATTTGTCCCACATTATATCGTCTTGATCGATTTTTAAAATCAAACGCATCTTGATTTCGACTGAATCCGTTGGATGATAAGGTAAAAAAGAATTCACGAATTGACGGTAACTCATCGTTTCGGAATCTTCCATAATGTAGCTGTCATCGGTCATCCCGAGTTGAACGAACATATTCCAAGCTTTAGAAAAACCCACCCGGCGAATGGTTCCTCGATATAAAGTAAGCACATCATTCAATCCGTAAACATCAAGATATTTTAGGGAATCACGGTTCGAATAAGCTTCAAATTTACCATAACCTTCCACTTCTAAAAATTCAGTTCTACGGAATACATTACAATAAGGAATGTATTTGTATGTTCCTTCTTGGAGAAATTTTGCCGCACCGCCTTGTCCTGCCAAAACTACATTTCGAGGTGCCCAAGTGAATTTATAATTCCACAAATTAGTATCGGATTCTGGAGCAACTAATCCACCACAAAAGGATTCGAACAAAAGCATTTTCCCTCCTTTAGCTTTGATTTCATTGATTACTTTCATTGCACTCATATGATCGATTCCAGGATCAAGACCAATTTCATTCATGAAAATCAAGTTATTTTCCTTGGCCAAAACATCCAATTCCTGCATCGCATCGCTGATATACGAAGCTGTAACCATATTTTTTTTGTATCCGATACAATCTCTGGCAACCTCAATATGAAGCTGCGCTGGCAGCATCGAAATCACAATATCGGCTTTTTGAATGGCTGCTTTTCTTTGATTTTGATCAAAAATATCTAATGAAAGTGCGGTTGCATTAGGATGATTATTGGTTTTGCTTTGAGCAGATGCTACTGACAAATCGCCAATAATAAGATGCAAGTTTTCTTCAACCGACTTGTTTAATAAATATTGAATTAACGAAGAAGCTGATCTTCCGGCTCCAATGATTAGGACTGTTCTCATATTGATATTTATTTAACACAAATATAAGTAATTGTTATATTCATAACAAGTGATGTGTAATTTAAAATCAAAATATTTTAAATCTAGTAAACAAAAAAGTGTTGTTAAAATGAGTTGCCTTTGAAAGGAAACAGATACTTTTGTAGAATTAAAAATCACGAAATGGACAAAAAAATAATTTCTACAGGAGCAATTTTTGGTATGTTAGCCATTATTTTAGGTGCATTTGGCGCACACGCATTAAAAAAAGTGTTATCCATCGAAGAGCTCTCCACTTTCGAAACTGGAGTGAAATACCAAATGTATCACGCCTTGTTTTTATTATTCATTGGATTGGCTACTGCGCTTTCGCAAAAAGCCAAAAAAGTTATTTATTACTTGGTCGTTTTCGGAGTTCTTTTCTTTTCAGGGTCTATTTATTTATTGGCCACAAATAACCTAACTTCATTTGACTTTAAAGTAATTGGTTTCGTAACACCAATTGGTGGATTGCTATTAATATTGGCTTGGGGAGTTTTATTAGTTAATTATCTAAAGAAAAAAGCATAATTATTTTCACTGATTGAAACATAAATATGTAGTATCGGTTGAACAAAGAGTCACGCCAAAACGTGACTCTTTTTTGTTTTAGATAGGAGAAATTTAAACAACAAAATGTAACAATCGACGTTGTAACTTTACTAATCATTATCAATCAATCAAGTGTCTGCAAGCAGGCGCAGCAAATCAAAATCAAAATGTTAAAAAAAATTTTCATCATTTGTTCTGGAGCCGACAAAAATCTGCTCGAGGGTTGTTCCGAAGGCGAACAAACCAAATACGTTGGTATTGGAGCCACGGTTTTCTTTACCGCTGTTATGGCTTTTATTGCCAGTTCTTATGCGCTGTTCACGGTTTTTGACAATCCTTTTATTGCTATGGGATTTGGCATTGTCTGGGGATTGCTCATTTTCAATTTAGACCGATTTATTGTTTCCACCATTCGCAAAAGAGAAAATTTTAAAAGCGAATTCTTGCAAGCAAGTCCGCGAATTATTTTGGCGATAATCATTGCTATCGTGATTTCGAAACCTTTGGAAATTAAAATTTTCGAAAAGGAAATTAATACCGTTTTATTGAAAGAAAAAAATGCAATGGCTTTGAATAACAAAAAGGAAGTGGCCAATTATTTCAAATCAGATTTAGACAAAAATAAAGCCGAAACCGACAAGCTGAAAGCAGAAATTACCAAGAAAGAAAAAGAGGTAAATTCCTTGTACGAAACTTATATTGCCGAAGCCGAAGGTACAAAAGGTACAATGAAATTAGGAAAAGGACCAGTTTTCAAAGAGAAAATTGCCAAGCATAATTTGGCTTCAACAGAATTGGATTCTCTCAGAAAAACCAACTTGGCAAAAATTGCCATCAACGACAAAGAAGCAACTACGCTACAAACCGATTTAGACAAAAAAGTAACCGAAACGCAGCCTATAATTAATAGTTTTGATGGGTTAATGGCTAGAATTAATGCTTTAGATAAATTGCCTTTGATTCCTTCCTTGTTTATAATGTTACTGTTTTTGGCAATCGAAACTTCACCAATTATCGCCAAATTATTATCTGCAAAAGGCGAATACGATTATAAACTAGAAGATATAGAAACGGCATTGCAAGCGACTTTGGCACAAGACAAGTACCAAAGAAATTTGTTAGTAAAAACCAGCGCATCAATGCACGACAAAGTCTATGAAGACATTGCTCAGGACAAAGAACTATATAAGCTTCAACGTCAAAAAGCCACCGAATTATTGGAGCTACAATCCCATAATTTTGTCGAGAAACAGAAGAGAACCTTATAAAAACAAAACCCAACAAATCAGAAATTTGTTGGGTTCACTATTTTAAAATGAAACTAATTTTATTTACATCAAACTAAGAATTTCCTTTTTGAAAGCGTCATATTCTCCTTGTAAAATTAATCCGTTATCGAGGAGTTTTTTATAGTTTTGAAGCTTTGCAAAAAGTTCGTCTTGGCTTAAATCGTTTGACAATTTCTCAGCTATAGTTCCTGAATTTTCTACAATTGGTTCAGCAAAATTAGAAACTGCTGGCATTATTTCAGCATAATTCATGACCTCTTCCGTTTCCACTTCTTCGATTTCTTCCTTAATAAATTCTGGAACTTGAATATTTGATTCCTCGGCTACTACAGGATTTTTCAAAAGATCCAATTGCTCTTTGGCATAAGTAGAAATCTTACGGGCTTGAATTTTTGGAATGTAATCAATAGAAACTTGTATCTGTGTTTTGGTCGAAAAGGAAAATTCGGAACCCAAAATATTTTCCTTCATAAAAGTTCCTTCCACTTCATCCCAAGTAAAATCAGTAAAATTCATTGAAAGACCCATATTTTTCGGCTGACAAATGATAATTCGTTTGTTAGTCACTACGATGCTGTCAGGAAAAACGGTAATAGCAGGTTTTTTCTGAACGGCAATATATCCTATTTCTTCGTTTTTCATCAATAAATCATTCAGTTTTGAAGTGATTTTCTCGATGGCTTTTGGGTCTTGTTCTTCGTTCAGGAATTTTTTAAGATTATCAATCATAGTGTTTTATTTGAAATGTTCTGAAATGTTTTGCAAAAGTAATACCTAATTTTCTAATTGCTTCGCCTGTTGTGTAAATTTTTTACCTCAACTCAAGAATTTCATTTTGGATTTTTTTAGGCAAACTATTAAATACCAGATCATAGGAATGATTGATTAATTCAAACATCATTTTGTCATTGACATCACTATTAAAATTTACAGTATTCCAATGCATTTTACTCATATGATAACCTGGATTTATAGCGTCATATTCAGCGCGAAGTTCTACTGCTTTTTCTGAATTGCATTTTAAATTGACCGAAGGCGTTCCTTTTTCCCATTGGATTAACGAAGATAAAGCAAACATTTTTCCGCCCACTTTAAAAACCAAAGTATCCTGATCGAACGGGAAATGCTCGGTTACGCTTCTTTTGGACAAGCAATATTCGTAAAAGTTTTCTAGATTCATATTATCCCTTTTTTCCTATGTCCCCAAGATGCGTAAACTTAAAACCTGTTTCATATTTCAATCCATACCCCATCATTCTATCCATCGAGGAATGGGCAAACAAGATAATTCCAGTGAGTTGAATTAAAGTATTGGAGCTATAAATTCCTACCAAATATAGGGCTAAAGCAATCGCTCGATGATGAAATAAATTATATAGAAATGCTCCAGATTTGTTTCCCAAAACATATCCAATCATAGATAGATCAGGCGCAAGAATAAGAACCAAAAGCCACCACCAATCATAATCTAACTGGTCAAAAAGATAAATTCCAAAGAGGAATAAACCAAATTCTTCGAATTTAATAACTGTTTTCATAATATTATTTTTTCCATCATTTTTTCTGGGTGTGCCAAGGCCTTAAAACCAAATTTCTCATATAAAAAATGAGCATCGGATGTGGCCAATCGCCAAATTTTAACCTCCTTCAGAACATGTTCGTTCATCATTGCATCAATTAAAATAGAAGAATACCCTTTTCCGCGATGTTCCTCAGCAATAAAAACATCCATTAAATAGGCGAAAACTACATAATCCGTAATCACTCTTGCAAAACCAATTTGCACCTCATTCAAATAAATTCCGAAACAAACGGAACTGTCAATCGTGATTTGCACTTCGTCAATAGTTCTGCCGGCTGCCCAATAAATATCCTTCAAAAAATCTTGAATGAAAGGAACATTAAGTTTCGTTTTATCTGTTGAAACGCTAATCATATTTTTTATTTTAAACACTAAGTTCACAAAGAAGACACGAAGCACACAAAGGGTAGTGAACTTTGAGCCTACTTAGTATCCTTTGTGGTTAGTCTTCCAAATTTAAGTAAAATAAATCTGAAGCAATCCCGTCAGTCAAAAATTTTCCTTTTTTGGTTGCTTTTAAAACAGTGCCTTCAATAAAAAGTAAGTTGTCTACAAGGTATTTTTTTGCTTGAGTTTGCAAATATTCTAGATATTCATTCCCGAATTCATCCGCAATTCTATCCAAAGAAACGCCCCAAATGGTTCGCAAACCTGTCATAATATATTCGTTATAACGGTCCGTTTTTGACAAGATTTCAGTTTCGCTGGGCAATTTATTTTCGTCCAAAGCTTTCAAATAAATAGTATTATTCGAAAAATTCCAACTGCGTGAAATTCCGTCGTAACTGTGTGCCGAAGGACCAATTCCAAGGTACTTTTTTCCCAACCAATAAGCCGAATTGTTCTTCGAAAAATAATTCTCTTTCCCGAAATTCGACAATTCATAGTGAATGAATCTATTTTCTTCGAGGGTTTCAACCAAAATTTGAAAATGTTCTTGCGCTAAATCATCATTTGGTTTGGCAATTTTTCCGGTTTGTATGAGTTTGCTTAAAGCCGTTTTAGGCTCCACTGTCAAGGCATAACTTGAAATGTGAGGAATGCCAAAAGACAAAGCGGTTTCGATATTTTGCTTCCACCTTTCATTGCTCATTGCCGGAATTCCGTAAATCAAATCAAGGGAAATATTATCGAAATATTTTGTGGCGATTTCCAAACATTTTCTGGCTTCCGTCGAACTGTGCGCACGATTCATCATCGTTAAATCATCTTCAAAAAAAGATTGAATCCCGATGGAGAGACGATTGATTCCTATTTTTGAAAGTTCAATTAAATAGTCCTCCGACAAATCATCTGGATTAGCTTCAAGCGTGATTTCAGGATTTTGAGCCACTCTATAATTTTTATAAATCGAATCAATCTGCAATCTCAAATCTGCAATGGTCAATCTGCTAGGCGTTCCACCGCCGAAATATATCGTCTCAACAACTTCATTTTCAAACTCCCTTCCACGCATTTGAATTTCTTTGGACAAAGCCAAAACCATCTCATCTTTTTTCTTCATTGAGGTAGAAAAATGGAAGTCGCAATAATGACAAGCCTGCTTGCAGAATGGTATGTGAATATAGATTGCCCCACCCGACCTCCCCGAAGGGGAGGAGATAAAACTGGAAATGTATTTTGAAGAATCCATAATTACTTGTTCTTTTTAGGAACATTTATGGACAAACTGTTTCCCCCTTTGGGGGTAAGGGGGCTATTCTGCTTCACAAAAGCATCCCAACCGGTATAACTTTTTGCGCCAACCACTTTTCCTGAATTAAAAAAATGACAAACTGCAGCTGCCAAACCATCGGTAGAATCGAGATTTTTGGGCAATTCTTTTAAGCCTAATAATTGTTGAAGCATCTTGGCAACTTGTTCTTTGCTGGCATTTCCGTTGCCCGTGATGGCCATTTTTATTTTCTTAGGTTCATATTCCGTGATGGGAATATCTCTCGAAAGTCCCGCTGCCATTGCCACGCCTTGCGCTCTTCCTAATTTCAGCATTGATTGAACATTTTTACCAAAAAACGGTGCTTCAATCGCAATTTCATCGGGATTGTGGGTGTCGATTAACTCAATGGTGCGTTCGAAAATGATTTTCAGCTTTTGATAATGGTTGTCGTATTTAGATAATTGCAATTCATTGAGTTGAATAAAATGCATATTCTTTCCGACTACTTTTATAATTCCGAAACCCATTATGGTTGTTCCTGGGTCAATTCCTAATATGATACGTTCGTTTGCCATAATTATTTTGCCACAAAGACACTAAGTCACGAAGTTTATTTGTTATTTTACGGATTAAATAGTAACACTTTTAATTCCCCCTTCGGGGGCTAGGGGGCTAATGATTTTAATTCCTCACAAAGCTAAACAATTCCTTGTACTTCTTATCAAACTTTTGATTGTTGGCGGTGCATTTTATTTTATTTACAGCCAATTGGCGAATAACGACAAACTGGATTGGGAGAAATTCATTGTTCTGTTCCAAAAAAACCAATCAGTGGCTGGAATCAGTTTTATCTTGTTGTTGAGTGTTTTGAATCGGTTTTTTGAAATTTTGAAATGGCAGAATTTAGCTCAAGTTGTAAAACCCATTTCCATAAGTGAAGCTACAAAACAAGTTCTTGCGGCATTAACTTTGGGCGTTTTTACTCCGGTTGGCGTTGGCGAATATGCAGGAAAAGCATTGTATTTTCAGAAAAAGGAGACTAGAAAAATTATTTTTCTGAATTTAATTTGCAATGGAATCCAAATTGTTGCTACTGGTTTATTTGGTATTCTTGGAATGTTGCTGTTAGGATATTGGCTTTGGAGTTTTGGAATAATAGTCGCTACAATTGCATTTTTGCTGTTTTCCTATTTTTCAAAGAACATCAAAATTAAAGGATATTCTATTGAAGATTTGCTGCTGAAAATCGATGAAATTCCGAAGAGTATTCACCGCAGGAACCTGATTTTAGGGTTTTGCCGTTATTTGGTTTTTTCGCATCAATATTATTTTTTGTTCCTGGCATTTGATGTAGATTTGTCATACATAACTTTAATGGCAACTATTACAACTGTTTATTTCTTAGCTTCGATTGTGCCTAGTTTTCAGTTTTTAGATTTTGCTTTAAAAGGAAGTTTATCCATTTATTTCTTTGGACTACTTGATGTTAATGAATGGATCGTGATTTTTATAAGCTCATTAATGTGGTTTTTGAATGTAGTTTTGCCAGTAATAATTGGCAGTTATTATGTGATGAATTTCAAAACTAAAATAACCCAATGATTTTTATTTTATGTATAATCATAACGATTTATTTCCTGGCAATAGGGGCTCTTATTTATGGTTTTACAAAGGTCAATTCCTTTGATTATTTAGGGCTAAAGCCAAAAACAAAATTCTCGATTGTTGTTCCTTTTCGGAATGAAGCTGAAAATCTGCCAATCCTTTTAGACAGTTTTTCGAACTTGAATTATCCGAATGATTTGTTTGAAGTCATTCTGGTGGATGATGCTTCAGATTTCAGATTTAAGATTAACGATTTTAAATTTCAGATTTCGTTAATTGACAACATTCGGGTTTCAAATTCACCCAAAAAAGATGCAATTTCAACTGCAATTCTAAGCGCAAATAACGATTGGATTATCACAACTGACGCGGATTGTGTAGTCAATAAAAATTGGTTGTCTGCATTGGATAATTACATTCAACTTTACGATGTTTCGATGATTTCCGGTGCGGTAACTTATAATTGTGAAGATTCTTTTTTGCATCATTTTCAGCAATTGGATTTGGCTAGTTTACAAGGTGCCACTATTAGTAGCTTTGGTTTGAAAAATGGTTTTCTGTGCAATGGAGCCAACTTTGCTTACACCAAATCATTTTTTCAAGAACTAAACGGTTTCGAAGGGAATAACACCATTGCTAGTGGTGATGATGTTTTTTTGTTGCAAAAAGCGATTGCAAGATTTCCAGAAAAAGTTCATTATTTAAAATCTGAAAATACCATAGTAATTACAAAACCTTTGAATGATTGGAAATCTTTGTTTTACCAAAGAGTTCGCTGGGCTTCAAAAACGGGTTCGTATCAAAGCAGTTTTGGAAAAGGATTGGGATTGATTGTATTGGGTGGGAATATCGGTTTTTTGTGTATTATTTATTATTTATTGTTTTGGGACGGGAATTTTTATGTGATGGTTTCATTACTGTCGGCGAAGTTAATCGTTGATTTTTTTCTGATTCATAGAACAAATGATTTCTTGAAAAGTAAAACTCATTTTTATGTAATCAGTAGTTTATTGTATCCCATTTTCAGCGTAAGTGTGGCTTTGTATTCCTTGTTTGGACAATATGAATGGAAGGGGAGGAGATTTTAGAGATTTTCAGAATAATACTCATTGTTTTGCACTAGAGTCCTAGCCCAGATGGAAACGGCATCCTTTTGTGGCGGTGTTCGCCGCAAAAGATATAGTAAACAGCTGGAAATAGCTCCAGAAAAAAACTACTCCACTTTAAGAATAACAGGTAAAATAAATTGTGTTTTTACTGGAATTCCGCGTTTGATGGCTGGGTTCACTTTTGGAAAATCAACCAAACGAGCTTTAAGGATGCTATCGATTTTTATGGTGTCATAAGCGACTGAATCTTTGGGAAATTGGGGTTCGAATTGCATCTTGGCATTTGGGAAAATAGTTACTTTTACCTCTATTGTATCAAGTTCTGGATAGAGAATCGAAAGTGTGTCAACGCTCAATTTTTCTTGAATTAACTGAGTCATGAACTCAAAAAAGCATCGTTGACGTTGTGTTTTATTATCGATTTTCTCGCAATCCGCAATAGATGGAAACTCGTCGACTACTTTCCAATTGATGGCTTTGAGTTGTTTTTGCAACAATTCCTTTTCTGAAGGCACTTGTTTTTCGAAGTACTGACAGGAACTTAAAAATATAAATAGGAATAAAATGTAAAAATGCTTCAAGGTTCTATTTTTGAATTGATCTAATATTTTATAAAAATACAATTATTTATTTTGAGTCTGCTTCGAATTCAAATAATCGTCATAACTTTCGGAAAGCCATTTCTTTTTGTTTTCGGCTGCAACCTCTTTTTCTTTTGGATATAATGCACCTAATCGTTCAGAAAAAATAGCGATTTTTACAGTATAAGTGTAAAATTCTTTCCTCGTTAGGATACTATTTTGATCAAATTTTTTTTCGTTAAATTCAAAAAATAATTTTTCAAAATCTTTCAAGGAATAATTCAATACTTTTGTTTTATTCGCATTGAAGATGGAGTCTTTCAATACATCATCGGCACTATTTGTCTTTTTTTCTTGAGAAAAAGTTGCATTGATGGAAAATAAGACAATACATAGTAGAATTATTTTTTTCATACCTAGTTTCAATTATGTTTTAATTACCGTTTTCAAATTTACAAAAATTTAATTTATGGATGCACTAATTCTAACGATTGGATTTGCTTTTATTATTATTGGCATTTTTGGAAGTTTTATGCCTGTTTTGCCTGGCCCAAGTTTAAGTTGGTTTGGGTTAGTACTGCTATATTTTACAAATGCAGTTCCAGCAAATTATTGGATTCTAGGAATTAGTTTGCTTATTACCATAATTGTTTCGGTCTTAGATTATGTAATTCCAGCCCAAGGAACCAAGAAATTTGGCGGTAGTAGTTATGGCATTTGGGGAACAAATATCGGTTTGATTGTGGGAATTTGTGCACCTATCCCTTTTGGATTTATTATTGGTCCTTTTGTCGGCGCTTTTATTGGAGAACTTGTTTATGATTATAAAGACCACGACCGAGCTTTTAAGGCTGCAGCTGGTTCTTTTCTAGGATTTCTAGCTGGCAGTTTTATGAAGTTTGTGATTTGTATGATCTATTTAGGACTTTTTGTTTGGATTGTTTGGGAGAATAAATCACGGCTTTTCTATACTTGGATATACTTTTAAATCAAGTTCTCGAAACAAATTTTATGGCCTTGTTTAAATTTTTCATAAAAATCAAAAATACCCATCTAATTCTAAAAAAAATCAGATGGGTATTTTACCTTTTAATAATCGAAAATTTTACTGTAGTAAATGACTACCGATATTAATACATTATTCTTTTAAAAATTTTACCGAATGTTCTATCCCATCAGTGGACTTTATCTTTACAAAATATATTCCATTGCTAAAATCTCTTACATCAAAATTTGAAAACTTATCGAAGGAACCTTTAAATTGTCGTATCATTTTACCCGATATGTCATAAATATGTAACGACGTTGCTTCCACATTCATTTTAAAAACGTTTTTAACTGGATTGGGATACAGTTTTACTTGCATTAAATTCAAGCTGTTTTCATCGATTCTTAAAGTAGCACAATCTGTTTCAAGAACATCTAGTTTTACATTTGTACCCGTTGGAATATAGCAAGTATTTGCGGTTACACCAGTAATATCTACAGTTTGTGGTCCTGATGCACCTTTTGTGAAAATTACGTTGGTAGAAGCAATGTTGTTAAACGTATAAGAAAAATATCCATTTTCATCTGGACCTGTCATTGTTTTTCCAGGCCAAGATGCATTTGCTAAATTGGCTAGTGGCAAAGCATTCCAATGATACACATAGATTGTATTACCCCAACTTACAGGTGGTTTAAATTTCACAGTTAGATTACCTAATGCTAAAAAAGTATAGGATTGGCTAGCTACACCTGATGACAAACCGTCAGAATCGATAGCAATTGCTTTTATAGTTGTTGTGCTAGCAATACTTAGAGGAGCTGAATAAACTAACGATGCAGCAGTTGGAGTTGAACCATCTGTTGTATAATAAATAATCGAACCTAATTTATCATCTGTCGCTGTGATTGTTACTTCTACAGGAGAACCCACAATAAAGGTAGCTCCAACAGGCGCTAAGGAAACTACGGGTGCAGGATTAAAAGCAGATTTTGACCAAACTGCATAATCAGTTCCTGAAGCATTTAAAATCCATTCTGCTCCTGGATTCCACAACCCTGGACCAATTTTAACGGCTACCTTGCCGTCAATAATGGCAGAATAAAAAGTGCTCGAATTTAAAATCACTACTTTGCTATAGGCATTTAAATTATTAGCCTTTCTTATGCCCATTAATTTATTTATGGCCATTTCATTCGAAGAATAGGTTACAGTAACACCATCTTTTTTATAAGTCCCTCCATAATAATGTGGGAAGAAAATACAAGGAACACCTGGATGAGTTAAAATATAAGCATAGGCTTTCATGATGTTATTATTGTTAACAAAACTCCCTGATTTGACGAAAGTATCGTGATTGTCAACAAAAGTTACCGCTTTATCTGCATAACCAAACTGACCTGCTAAGCCTGGATTTCCATTCAACGAACTATAATTACCATTATTAAATGCAGGTTGCAAGCTATTATAGTAAAGGGTAAAATCAAAAACTGCCGATTTTCCGCCAGTTCCATCGATCCAAGACTTTAGTAAGTTAGTATTTCCATCCCAATATTCTCCTACAGATGAATAGGGTGATGAAGCGGTTAAATACTCACCAAAATAACTTGCCGAAAATCCTTTGGCTACATCCCATCTCCAACTATCAAAACCTAAGCCTTTCAGGCGTGTTAAATATTCCTTTACGCCATTTCGTACTTGCAAATCTGTATGATCCAAATCTCTTGCGCCATTAAAATCCTCACCTGTATCAGCTGTTCCGCAAGGTTTAACGCCATTAATTGTTACGAAATTTGCCTCGTCAGTACTTGTAATAGATTTGCAATCCCAAGTTGGATTTGTAAAATCCGTCCAGTTGGTAGATCCTCCTCTGTGGTTTACCACAATATCGGCCATAGGATGAATTTTTGGTGAACTGGTGTTTAAGGTGGTCAACAAAGTCCTTAATTGGGTTTCTGTTCCATAAGATGTTGAACTAAAGTTAAACAACTCAGTCGGAATATACCCTGTTCCACCAGTTGACTTACTTGGCGGTGGTAACCACAGAACATTTATACCAGCGACCGCATATCCACTTGCACGATTGTTTAAATAATTATATAATCCTCCTTCTGCAGCAACCGAAGGTTGATTGAAAACATCCCAACCAAATGCTTGCATCATTACATCATTGATGTTGGCAGAAGATTGTGCATGTAGATTTGAAGTTAAAGAATTGCAAATAAACAACAGCAAAATCAGTTTGTACTTAAAAAATAATTTCATTTTCATAGTGTATTGGGATAAGTAAATATTTGGTTTTAAAGAAACAATTGATATTAGAATGTCAAAGTTAGATATTTGAGTATTGATTTAACAAAATTAGTTTATATTATTACAGCGAAAACGTGATAGTGTTGATAAATTAATAGATTTCTGCTTTTTAATAGTTTTACAAAAAAATAGTCTGGTGCAGTAAATTAAATTCTAATTTTAATTTAAAACCCGTCTTTTTCTTCACAGAACAAGAAGGGTTTTCTATATTTAAATCAAACAGATATTTATAAATAATTATCTCAAACCATTAGCTATAGCAGCAATGCTTATAAAAACAATGATGAAAGCATAAAAACACAAAATAATCAAAGCAAAAATTCCAATGAATTTGTAATGTGATTTTAAATATTCAAATGAATTGGCAAGTGTTTCCGAATTATTGTCTTTTAAAGCAGTCTTCAAATTAGAGGCGAACCTATTCAAATAATATATCGGAAAGAAATAAAGCGCAGCTAATAGCAAATAAACCACAGTCATAATAATTCCCAATGCAGAACTAAACATCCCCATTTGCTCTAAAGGCATCATGTGACCAATTGTCGTAAAAATTGCTCCTGCAAAAATTGCTGCCACCACGATAAATCCAATTCCTATATAACCAAGAATGGATAAAAAATAAGCCCATTTTGCGGCTTCTTTTAGAAACCCTTTAGCGGATTCATTCAACTGCAATTCAAATTCTTCAATTTCAGGATATACTTCCATAGTGTTTGCTGTTTTTGTCAGACTCCAAATTTAATAAAATTTATAATACAAAACTATCTAAATATTTTTTCAAAAAAAACCACTTAACAAAAGTTAGATGGTTTTACTAAAGAGCCGGCGGAGGGACTTCCCGAATTGCTTCGCTTGGGATATCCCGAAATTTCGGGACTCGTCCCAATATTTTTCAAAATAAAAAAACCGCCCCGATATTTCGGGACGGTTTCTGATTGAGCCGGCGGAGGGACTCGAACCCACGACCTGCTGATTACAAATCAGCTGCTCTAGCCAACTGAGCTACGCTGGCGACTCATTGCGGATACAAATATAGGTTTGATTTTTAATTTTCCAAAAAAAACAGAACTTTTTATTGATTTTTTTTATTGTAAATCGTTGATTTTAGCAATCAAATGATTAGCAGTTTGTTCCAATTCAACATTGATTTGTTTGAAATGGGCTTTTTTGTTTTCAACATTCTTAGCATTTACTTTTGTAATCAAAGTATCAAAAGCAGCGATTGCTTCGTCGATTAAAGCATTTGTTTCTGTTGTTGGTTTTCCTGTAGTAGAAATTTCAAACAAGTAAACTGCTTCAATAATATCTCCTAAAACGTAGTTGATGTCCTTTTTTAAATTTTTAACGTTTGCCATTTTATTTTTAATTTTAATTTGCGATTGCAAAAGTACACATAAACTTTGTATAAGTAGCTATGAAATCGCCACTAAGAACAAGTTTGTTGCAAACAATTGGAAAATCATCGAACTCCGATGAAAATAATACCTTGTGAGATAAACACCATTTAGTAAGAAGGCGACCCGAGTACCGATAATTATCGGGACGAACTGGCGAAGCATACCATAAATGACCTTTAAAAAATAGAAATTTACATTTATGAAATATAAATTTCTAGAATTGACGCTTTTCCGCGGATAACATAAGTCTTCAGAGCCGCAGGAATTAAAATAGTATCACCTTTTATATATGTAAATTTTGCTCCTTCATATTCCAATTCAAAATCACCTTTAACACACATATAAACTGTAAATGAATTTCCGGTTTTGTTTACTTCAATTTCTCCGTCCAATGGTAGAAAATTAGTTGTAAAATAAGGACAGTTAACCATAGAATTGGATTGATTCAACTCTTTATTGTATTTTTTATAAGTATCAATTTTTTTGTAATTGATAGCATCCAATGCCAAATCAACGTGCAATTCTCTTTCATTTCCTGCCGCATCCACTCTGTCAAAGTCATATAAGCGATAGGTAATATCCGAAGTTTGCTGAATTTCTGCAATTACCATTCCAGCGCCAATGGCATGAACGGTTCCTGTTTCAAGAAAAAAAACATCTCCAACTTCCACATTTACATTGTCTAGAATCGAAAGTAAGGTTTTGTTTTTTAGATTTTCTACATATTCCGTAGCATTTGAATCTTCTTTGAAACCAACAATTAATTTGGAAGCTTCATCCGCTTGCATAACGTACCACATTTCGGTTTTTCCGAAAGAATTATGACGCTTCTTAGCCAATTCATCATTAGGATGAACCTGTATAGATAAATCTTCACGAGCATCCAAGTATTTGAAAAGCAAGGGGAATTGTTTTCCAAATCTTTTATAAACTTCAGTCCCTAAAAGCGCATCTGGATTTAAATCAATCAAATCATTCAGCGATTTTCCGGCTAAATTGCCATTGGCAACCACACTAACATCACCTTCAACAGTGGAGAGTTCCCAGCTTTCGCCAGTAATTTTGGAAGTAATGGGTTTGTTTAAAAGCGTTTTTAATTTTTCGCCGCCCCAAATTCTTTCTTTCAGAATGGGCTCAAATTGTAAAGGATATAATTTCATCTGAATATAATATGTGTTTTTTATTGGAAGATGGAACGCCTATAATCATATTCCTATCATGGCAACGGTAATTGTCTTAGGCGTTTCATTTTTATATTTTTTATCTAATTGATATAAACTGCAAAATAAAATAATTTTTGCATTAATATATGATTCTATTTTTATTTTATAATTCCATTTTTTTAATAATTTTCAGTGCTCTAGGGATATGATTAGTGGCCACTAAACTATCAAAAATCAAATGGATAACCCCGTTTTTGTCTGCTACATAAGTTACTCTTCCTGGAAGTAACCCAAATAAATTAGTCTTTACACCAAATAATTTTCTAAGTTTTTTATCATTGTCCGAAAGCAAAAGAAATGGTAACTTGTATCTCTTGGCAAATTTTTCGTGTGATTGCACACTATCGCTGCTGATACCGATTACTTCGGCTCCTAAATCTTTGAAATCTTCATATTGATCTCGAAAACTACATGCTTGTGCAGTACAACCTGGCGTATTATCTTTTGGATAAAAATAGAATACAACTGGCTTTTTCCCAATGACAGACGAACTATTAAAATCATTTCCAGTACTGTCTTTTGCAATAAAATCGGGAATTTTATCTCCTAGTGCTAATGCCATTATTCTCCTTTATAAGTTACAAAGTTCCTCGGTGTTTCATATAGAACCACTTCTAATTCCATTTCGGGTTTTATCCTTTTTCTTAATTTGTTCCAAATTACAACCACAATATTTTCGGCTGTTGGATTTAGATTTTCAAATTCGGGAACATCCAAATTCAGGTTTTTATGGTCAAAAGGATTTTCAACTTCCTCTTTGATTAAATCACTTAATATTTTAACGTCCATCACATAGCCTGTTTCTGGATCTATTTTTCCTGTAACACTGACAATCAGATCGTAGTTGTGTCCGTGAAAATTGGGATTGTTGCATTTGCCAAAAACGGCATCATTTTGCGCGAAAGTCCAATCTTTTCGATACAATCGATGTGCTGCGTTAAAGTGGGCTTTTCGAGATATAGTTACTTTCATTTCAAGTTAGAGGTTAGAAGTTAGGGGTTAGAAGTAAAGTTTAAAGGTTTAAGAGTTTAAATTCAAACAGAAATCTGAAATCTGAAATCTGCAATCTTAAATTTTATGCTCTTCTAAAAAATGATAAAACTCATCGAATATTATTTTGAACCAAACCGTGTAAATTTTGGGTTGCAACTGAATGTCTTTGGCCACATCCTCGATGCTCATCCATTTCCAACTTTCTACTTCGTCTGGATTAATTTTTGGCTCGTCATTATAATATCCAATCATGACGTGATCGAGTTCGTGTTCGGTCAATCCGTTATCGAATGGTGCTTTGTAAATAAAATGAAACAATTCTTTCAACCCCGTTTCGAAACCCATTTCTTCAAACAATCTACGACTTCCGGCTTGAATGTTGGTTTCGCCTTCGCGCTGATGACTGCAACACGTATTGGTCCACAACAACGGAGAATGATATTTTTGATGCGCTCTTTGTTGCAACATAATTTCATTTTTATCATTTAATACAAATACAGAAAAGGCACGATGCAAAACGGCTTTTTCGTGCGCTTCCATTTTGGGCATCAAACCTATTTGCTCGTCATTTTGGTTTACCAATATTACGTTTTCTTCTTCCATATTTTTTTTTAGCTTGCCAAAAATACGAAAAAAGAAATGGATTATTGCCTTGTAGAAAGTTTGTGAAAAGTTTAACGCGCGTTTAATATCTGAAAAGATTAATTTTATAAAATTAAATTTAGTAGCAAATCGGACTGATTTTATTTGATTTAGTCATAGATTTATAACGTTAAATTTTCCCTAATTACTAATTGATTTGTAAACTAAGCGACAATTTAATTTGGAAGTCAATACTACTTTTGAAAAATAAAAAAAAGTAAATTAGTAAAATTATGAAAACAAAATTTCAACTTCGAAAACTGCTCTTCTTGATTCCTTTATTTATGCTTCAAGCCTGCGGACAAACTGTAAACAACAAAAATAGTATTCAAAATTCTTCAAACATGGAAAATTCAATCAGCAAACCCGGAAATCCCTATTATTCGAATACCGACACCACAAAACTCATTGTCACTGATGCGGAATGGAAAAAAGTGCTTTCTCCAGATTTATATGCCGTTTCCAGAAACGCCGACACCGAAAGGGCTTTCACTGGAAAACTTTGGGATTCAGACGCTAAAGGCACCTATTATTGCGCCGCTTGCGGCAATAAATTATTCAAATCCGATCAGAAATTTGCCAGCAGTTGCGGTTGGCCTAGTTTTTTTGAACAAGAAAACAAAAATAGTGTGGTGTACAAAGATGACAATTCGTATGGAATGAAAAGAATCGAAGCATTATGTGGACGATGTGACGGACATTTAGGCCATCTTTTTGACGATGGACCTGCGCCAACAGGCAAAAGATATTGTATGAATTCTATCGCTTTGGATTTTGTTCCAGACCAAGTAATCACAGCAAATACAAACAAAAGCAATCTGGAAACCATTACTCTTGGTGGCGGTTGCTACTGGTGTGTGGAAGCCGTTTATGAAAATTTAAAAGGAGTGCAATCAGTAGTTTCTGGATTCGCAGGTGGAAAAAATGCCAATCCAACTTACAAAGAAGTTTGCACAGGAAATACGGGTCATGCCGAAGTGGTTCAAATTACTTATGACAAAACGATTACCAATATTGATGAGATTTTCAAGGTTTTCTTTACTGTTCATGACCCAACAACCTTAAACCGTCAAGGTGGCGATGTGGGAACGCAATACCGTTCTGTGATTTTTTATGCCAACGAGCAACAGAAAAAAGAAGGCCAATCTATTATTGACAAATTAAATTCCGAAAAAGTATATAGCAATCCAATTGTTACTACCTTGGAACCATTAACACAATTTTATAAAGCTGAGGACTACCATCAGAATTATTACCAAAATAATAAAAGCCAACCCTATTGCGAAATGGTAATTCAACCCAAAATTGAGAAATTCGAAAAGATTTTTAAAGACCGATTGAAAAAATAAATTGACTTAAAAACCGGAAAGAAATTTTCGGTTTTTTTATTGCCTTTAGTTTATAAATTAATCCCCCATTTATTCGTAGCAACAAAAACATCAAATATCTCGGAGAAATTCAATTTACATTTTTTTAAACACATAGGAGAAACATAGCTTTTATTGAATTTTTCAAGGCATTTCATTTTGCAATAGCCAAACATAGCTATGCTAAAACCAAGAATTGGTCTATCTCGTTCTTTTTTCTATGTTTCTATGAGTTTCATTTTTTTATTTTTCTAAAATTCTAATAGTTACAACCAATGAGTTAGAGTATATTTATTATATTTGAAAAGCAAAATAAATAATTTACTTTCACAATATAAAATTTCATCAGAATGAAAATAGCTCTTTTTACCAATGAATTCCCACCCAATATTTACGGTGGCGCCGGTGTTCACATCGATTTTTTAAGCCAAGAATTAGCCAAATTAGGTCAGGTCGAAGTGCGCTGTTTTGGCAATCAAAACGTAGATACTGATTCGATGCACGTTCGTGGGATTACTTCTTCCCTTACTAAAATGGTTGACGATGCCAATCCGCACATCAAAATGTTTCACAATATGAGTCGAAATGTCGAACTATCGCAAGCCACACCTGAGGCTGATGTTATTCATTGTCATACATGGTACACGCATCTCGCCGGAATTTTGACGCGCGAATTGTTGCAATCACCATTGATTTTGACCACACATAGTTTAGAAACGCATCGTCCTTGGAAGGTGGAACAACTTGGCAACGGCTATTTCCTTTCGCGTTGGATCGAAAACAGCGCTTACAATACTGCAGACGGAATCATTGCAGTGAGCGAACAAATGAAAGAAGATGTCATCGAAGCCTATGGCGTTAATCCCGAAAAGGTCACAGTAATTCACAACGGAATCGATCCCGAATTCTACCAACCAACCTTTGATAACAATTTACTTTTGGAATTAGGAATAAATCCTAACATTCCTTTTGTGTTATTTGTAGGACGCATTACACGACAAAAAGGGATTTCGCAATTGATTTCTGCCGCTAAATATTTCAATAAAAATTGCCAAATCGTACTTTGCGCCGGAGCTCCCGACACCAAAGAAATCGCCGAAGAAACCGAAGCTTTGATAGCCGATTTGAAAAAGGAAAGAGGCGGAGTTATCCTCATCTCGGAAATGCTACCACGCGAAAAAATAAAAGTGTTGTACAGTCACGCCCGCGTTTTTGCTTGTCCATCTTTATACGAACCTTTTGGCATCATCAATCTCGAAGCGATGGCCTGCGAAACGCCCGTTGTGGGAAGCCACGTAGGTGGAATCCCAGAAATCATTGTCGAAGGAGAATCGGGTTATTTAATACCGCTTGAAAGCGTTTCCAGAACCGATTTTAATCCAGCAAATCCAGAAGCTTTCCAAAAAGCTTTTGCAACCAAAATTAATGTTTTGTTAGAAGACGAAGCCTTGGCTACCCAAATGGGAAAAGCCGGAAGAGATCGCGTCTTGAAAATTTTTAGTTGGGAATCTATCGCAAAAACTACATATGATTATTATCAAAAAGTGATTGACGGATTTGTGAAGGAGAAGGCTTAACTATGTTTTAATAGTAAACCTACAACACAAAAAATAGTAATTCGTTTTTTTGTGTTGTTTGAAATAAATTATTTAAACCTGACAATAAGATATACTGTAACCTTAGTATGTGAGTATATTTTACAGTTCCAGCCGATTACAAAATGACACAACAAAAAAAATGAAAATTATAAAATGACATTAAAAGAAGCGATTTTAAAAAGTTTAGGGGAATTGAATAAGCCTTCAATATATATGGACATTTATAACCATATTGAAAAAAATAAATACTTTGATTTTGGAAATTCAAAAACTCCATTTCTATCAGTTTCTGGCGTTTTGACTGATTTTATTCAGAAAAACGACACAAGAGTTAAAAGAATAAAAAGCGATGGAAGAAGTTACTCCTATTATTTGACTAAAAATGAACAAAATATAAGTATTGAAATTTTGAGTGGAGATGTTGAAATTCAGACTGATAAACCTAAGAAAGCAGATAAAAGTAAAGTATACGAAGAAAGAGATTTACATAAAATTTTAAGTAGTTATTTAAAAAACACAGACACGTATTCAAAGACAATCTTTCACGAACAATCTAACGGCAAAGACAACAACCAAATTTGGACACACCCAGATATGGTTGGAATTAAATTTTTAAATCTTCAATCTAAAGTAAGCCAAAACTTTCTAAAATCAATTAATAGAGTTGACACTTTCAAATTGAGTTCATACGAACTAAAAAGAGAAATTAATAGTGACAGCGAACTAAAAAAAGCATTTTTTCAAGCGGTTTCAAATTCAAGTTGGGCAAATTATGGCTATTTAGTAGCTTTGGAATTTAGCGACAGTTTAAATGAGGAAATGGCAAGACTTAATCAATCTTTTGGAATTGGAATTATAGAACTAAATGCAAATCCATACCAAAGCAAAATACTCTATCCATCGGTTTTTAGGGATTTAGACTTCAAAACAATTGACAAACTTTGCAAAATGAATAAAGAGTTTGAGAAATTTATTGAACAAACGGAAAAACTAATGACCGCAAGTGAAAAATATGTTTCAGGAGCCGAAAAAGAACTTGACGAATTTTGTGATGGCTACTTTGCAAACGATACAGAAGTTGAAAGTTATTGCAAAGAAAAACATATACCGACAAACGAAGAATAACAACAATTCGATAGCGAATTTGCAAACCGACGGCAATGATTTACAATTATCAATAAGACCGGATAGTGCAGATTTGCAATCCGTGTGTACTACTAATCTCAAAGTGAACAAAACGAAATTGAAAAAGCATTGAGTTTAATCGAAATGTATTTTAACGATAAATTAAAAGAAAATGGAAACTAAAAGTTGGACAGCAATTAAAGACGATGTTTACGGAAGTAAAGGAACTGAAAGACGTGATGAATTAGAACGAGATTTTGGGGGTTTTAAAATTGGTTTAATGCTAAAAAAAGCTCGTGAAGAAAAACATTTAACACAAACAGAACTCGGGGAACTTGTGGACAAAAAACGGGAATATATTTCAAAAATTGAAAACAACGGAAGTAACTTAATGCTAAAAACCCTTCACGACATTGTTGTAAAAGGATTTGATGGAAAAGTAAAAATATCCATTGAAATGTAAATCGATATTGCCTAAAAAGATTGGAATAGGCAAGAGCTAGAAGCTCAATATAACATAGAGTTAGTACGAAATTTTTTCGACTTTCTTTCTAAAGTTCTAAGAGCTTTCCTCTGGAGAGCTCTTAGGGAATTCCTCGAACAGGCAGTTTTTCAACAGCAAAACTGCTTTCGCAAAGCTCCAAAAACTTTGTTATCAATAGTTTCGCATAAACACTAAATATAACAAAACAACTATTACATCCTCAATTATGAAAAATTTGCTTTATTTCTTTTGCACAGTTTGTATGATTTCAAACGCAAAGGCACAAACAATTAACTTTCCTGATAAAAATCTTAAAGCAAGATTACTTAAGGCTGAAATTGGCAACGGAATTGCATATCAACAAGGCGGTTCTTTTAAAATTGACTCAAATAATGACAATGAAATTCAAGTTAGTGAGGCATTATTGGTTAATGATTTAGTTTTATATAATTGCGGTATTTCAGATTTAGGTGGTTTAGAATATTTTACAAATCTAACTCATTTAAACTGTGCAAATAATACCATTTCAAAGCTAGACTTGTCTACTTTTCCTAAATTAGTGGGCTTTGACGCATATAATAATAGATTGACCAGTTTAAATGTTTCAAACTTGACTGTTCTAACTAACTTTTCTTGTCTTAACAATCAAATTACTTCGTTATTGCTATCAAACTTACCAAAATTATTAGTAATAAGATGTGAAAACAACTTATTAACAACATTATCCGTAAACAATCTACCTAATTTAAGTGACCTATTTTGCAACAATAATATGCTGAGCACATTAGACACGAGCAACTTGACGCAATTAGGTAAATTAAATTGTGCGTCAAACCGTTTGAATACTTTATATATTATAAACAACTCCATTGAAGCACCTATATATTTAGATTTCTCAAATAATCCCAATCTTGAATATGTTTGTGCAGATGATTTTCAATTGACACAAGTTCAAGAAAAGATTACAGAATATGGATATTCAAATTGTTATACCAATTCATACTGTTCTTTTGTTCCGGGTGGAAATTTCTATACTGCAAATGGGTCTATCAAATATGACGAAACTAGTGATGGTTGCGATGTATTGGATATTGCATTTCCAAATTTAAAATTGTCTATGTCAAATGGAACAAATACTGGAAATGTATTTGGAAATAGCACTGGAAATTATACTTATACAGTTCCAGACGGAACATACACAATGCAACCTGTTTTAGACAATCCAACTTATTTTACTATTTTTCCAACTTCTGTAGATATAACTTTCCCAACACAAGCAAGTCCGTATTCTCAAAATTTCTGTGTTACGCCAAATGGTTCTCACCCCGATTTAGACATTAATTTATCTCAAATGAATTGGGATTATACTGCAATGCCTGGTTCAAATAATACTTATAAAATCATATACAAAAACAAAGGCACCAATACACAATCTGGAACCATCAATTTCTCTTTTGATGATGCAGTAACTGATTATGTTTATTCAAACCCAAGCGCATCTGGTCAATCTGTGAATACATTAGTTTGGAATTTCAGCAACCTAAAACCATTTGAATCAAGAGAAATACAAGTTATTTTACATTTTAACTCAGACACTGATTTGCCACCTGTAAATGATGGTGATTTATTTGCTTTTACTTCATCAATAAATACAGTTTCAATTGATGAAACTCCAAACGATAATACTTTTATTTTAAATCAAGTTGCTAGTAGTCTTGTATTATTAAACAATGTAACAAACACGTTAGACAATAATTTTATAGTATACCCAAACCCAACAACAAATACTCTTTATATAGAAAATAAATCCGCAAAAAAAGAATCTATAAAAGTTTATAATAGCATAGGACAATTAGTAATCAATATCAATGAAGCAGAAAAAATTACGGCTTTGGATGTCACACCCTTAAATACCGGAAATTATTTTATAATTATTCAAACAGAGAAGGGAATTTATAAACGTAAATTCATAAAAAATTAGTTTTATGAAATAAAATAACTACTACTAAAAGCTAGGACTATTATGTTCTTAGCTCGCTACTGGCTCCAGCAAGTAGCTCGTGGAAACAAACAAGAACCCAATAGCGGATTTTCAATCCCTGTCCATTCCAATTCTTCAATAAATTATCCCATCAAATATGCTCACAGCCATTCATCCAAAGTTACCGATGCGCGACAAAAAGGCAACAAGGATCTTTTATAGTAACAAGTTAGGTTTTCAAGAATTTGGAAGTGCTGACTTTGACGGCTATTTAATGATGCAAAAAGATGGAATTCAAATTCATTTTTTTGAGTTCAAAACATTGGATTCAAAAGAAAACTATGGCCAAGTTTACATTAGAATAGATGCTATTGATACCTTTTATCAAACTTTATTGGACAATAAAACAAGCATTCATCCCAACGGGCAACTAGAAATAAAACCTTGGGGACAAAAGGAATTTTCTGTTCTTGATCCAGACAACAACCTGCTGACTTTCGGACAAAGTATATAAAAGCGTACCAAACGATGAAAAAAATCTTCCTGACTTTACTAGTTTTACTTTTTGCTATCATTAATCTTACAGCACAGAAGAGAGAAACATGCATAATTAAAACATCATTAGGCGATATCAGTGTAGCATTATATCCTAAAAAAGCACCGATTACGGTTGCCAATTTTTTGAAATATGTTGATGCCCATTTGTATGACAACACGACTTTTTTTCGTTCAGTAACTTTAAACAATCAACAAAAGGATTCCGTAAAAATTGAAGTCATTCAAGGTGGCGAAGTCGATTCGACAAAAGTTTTCGCCGCGATTCCACTCGAAAGAACAGCAAATACAGGCGTGCTTCACAAAAACGGAGCGATTTCTATGGCGAGAGACACTCCAGATTCGGCGACATGTAGTTTTTTTATTTGTATCAATGACCAACCTTCGTTGGATTTTGGTGGTAAAAGAAATAAAGACGGACAAGGTTTTGCCGCTTTCGGAAAAGTTATCAAAGGAATAGATGTGGTCAAAAAAATTCAACTCCTTGCACCAAACGACAACCAATATTTCAAACCTCCATTAGTGATTCTGTCCATCATTCGAAAATCACTATTGTCCGATAAAAATTAGCAATATGGGTTTTGTGCTTCTTTGTGAAACTTCGTGTAACAATTTTGTTGGTTTTTACACGAAGTTTCACAAAGAAAAAAAAGATTCACTAAGAAAATTAATAAGATACAAAATCAAGGAGTTGTTTTAAAATTATAATCTTAATCCGTGAATTAAAGAAGCTTATAACATCAAACATATTTTTTATCGGACAACAATGTTCGAAAATAATAAAATCTATTTTTCAAACAAATCTCGACTTGTGTAACCAAAGTTACGCTCCAAGCACATTCCTTGCATTAATTTCGCTCCATAATAATTCAGATAACACTTTATAACGTGTAAAATAATTGAAAAATGGAAATGGAAAAATTAATTGCAGCAAACCAAGGAACAATTGTAGATGTTCGAACTTATGGAGAATTTATAGGTGGCAATGTGGCTGGTTCTATCAACATTCCGTTGAATGAAATCCCAGTAAGAATGGAAGAATTAAAAGCACTGAAAGCACCACTAATTTTGTGCTGCGCATCAGGTGGGAGAAGTGGTGAAGCCCATAATTACCTATCAAAATATGGTGTCGAATGTTATAATGGCGGATCTTGGCTCAACGTAAATTATTTTAAATCTTTAAGCAATTAATAAAAATGATCAACACATTAAAAAAATTATTCGGATTTGGACCTAGCGTCAACTACGCAGAATTGGTGAAAAACGGCGCCATAATTTTAGATGTTCGTTCTAAATCGGAATTTGCCAGTGGACATATTCAGGGTTCTATTAATATTTCGGTTGACGCGTTAAAAAACAACTTGGGAAAACTAAAAGACAAAGACCAACCTATTATTACCTGTTGTGCTTCAGGAATGCGAAGTGCTTCGGCCAAAAGTATTCTTGCATCGAATGGTTATACTCAAGTGTACAATGGTGGCGGTTGGTACAGCCTTAAAAATAAAATTGGATAAGTTGAAATCACTTCCAAGCTTATCTTATTATTTTAAAATTGTATTACTGTTGCTTTTTAATTTTTGCAACATATTTCGTCAACTCCTTTCCGTAAAGTGACTGCGCTACTTTTGGAGACATCGATTTTTGGATGGTGTCTAAATATTTGATATTGATATCGTAGATTTGGGATAAAGCAATGTAGGGAGACACTTCAAAATCTCTATTGTTGAGGGCGAAATTTGTGGCAAAAAGGTATTTGCGTCTCGTATTGTTGTCTTGTCTCGCGGCTAAACTATCTGCTGCTTTCGCATTGCTATTTTTTAGGGCATTGAATTTTTGTTGAATCATATCCAAGTTTTCATCTCTAAAACGCGCATTTATTTTTTGGTATTCTTCATATTTTTCGTGATTTTTAGAACCGCTAACTTTTGCACTTGCAATATACGAATCGAGATTGGTTTCAATATTTATGGTTCCTGGTTCGGCAAAAAACAAAATATTATTGTCCATTGAATTGGTTACTCCTCGGTCTAAAAATAAATAAAGCATCTCGGGTGATTTTAAATCTAAATTGGTGTCAAATTTTGAATCCCCATCAATTTTTATCGAGTCCAAAGCAACGAGGCTTGTATCGACTACTCGCTGAATGTATAGAGTTCCTTTTTTTAATCCTTTGATATTTCCTGTAAGATGCAGGTTAGTCTTTGATACTTCTTTGTTACACGACACTAAAAGTAAAACGGCAAAGAAGCTGACGATAGATTTTGTCATTGTTAGATTTTTTTTGCAAAATAAAGCAAATTGTTCCAAATTGTAGTTATTAAATTCATGTAATTTTATAAAAAAACCAATCGTTTAAGATTGGTTTTTTTACAAATTACAGTGCTTTTTATCCTTTTAACCAAGCCTCTTTTAATGCTGTTTTTGTTGCATCGGTAGCAATGAAACTATCTTTTTCTTCATAAGGAAGTTTTACTTTTCCTTTTATAATTTGTTCTTTGCCTTCACGCTTGATCTTAACAGAAATTGAGTCGTTTTCTTTCCACTTCTCGCTGTCTGAAATCATATCATAAATATTTTCTAAACTGTAATTTTTATCGTTGATTGACACCAAAATATCAGATCCTTTAAGTCCAAGACTGGTATAGAAATCGTTCAATTCAATATTTGGAATAATTATAATTTCTTTGGTTGCTTGATTTACAGTAATGTAAGGAACTTGACCTTTCAAGAAAACATTCGCTGCTGCTTTTTTTGTCGATTTTGTTACGCCAACTTTCGCCAAAAACATATCATAAGGTATTGGTGTTGGGCCTGAAACATAAGTTTTCAAGAATTCTCCAACTGCTGGATAGGTCAATTCGGTTATTTTTGCAAAAAGTTCCTCGTCATTAAATGCTTTAGAAACGCCATATTCATTAGATAATTTTTGCATTAAGTCTAGAATTCCTCTTTTACCATTGCTGTTTTCTCTTATAATAATATCCAAACACATTCCTATCAAGGCTCCTTTTTCATACACATTCAAATATTGTGTTTTATACGGTTCAACAAGTACATTTTTGCTCATTGTTGTAAATGGCATCGTGTCATTCATTTTGCTGGCGTTTTCAACTTTTTCTGCCATTCGAGTATAAAATTCCTCTTCGTCAATTAATCCTTGATTGATTTGAAAAAGATTGGCAAAATATTCGGTTACGCCTTCATACATCCATAAATGTTCGGACATTTTTGGTGCATTGTAATCAAAATTTTGAATTTCTTGCGAATGAATCGTCAACGGCGTTACAATATGGAAAAACTCGTGAGAAACGACATCTTTCAACTGTTGCGCTAAAGCATCACTGGGCATCATTTCAGGAAAAACAACAGTTGTAGCGGTTGGATGTTCTAAAGCTCCAAATCCTTGAGCATCGTTTTTCATGGTAGACAAATACAGCAAAATAGTGTATTTTTTGGTGGTATTTATAGCACCCAAAAAATGTTTTTGAGCGGTCATTACTTTTTTCATGTCAGGAGTAATAGCATCTGCTGTTATTTTTCCGTTAGGAGAATAAACCGCAATTTGAATTTCCATATTGTCAACGCTGAAAGAAGTGTAATTTGGTTTTGAGTACATAATTGGAAATTCCACTAATTCTGCATAACGGTTGGTTACAAAAACATCATTCGTGGTCGCTGGATCTTGATCGGTCATTGAGGTTGCACCCCAAAGTGCTGCTGGATGCGAAATGTTTACCTTGTATGGGGTTGCCATAAAATTTGTAAAATAACCCACAAAGCAATGCGTGTTTAGCATTATGTTTTTGCCAGCATCGATATTAGAGCCCGATGGCGAGAAAATATCACCACCACCAAAACCTTCGCCTTTTTCGGTATCATAGGTATCGTTGACTAAATAAGTGATTTTATTCAAACTTTTAGCATTAGCAATAGACCACGAATTTTCGTCAGTTTTTTTAACGGTCAATGCGTTTCCTTTTTTGTCAAAAGCCTTTAAATCATCAATATGCTTTCCGTAATTATCTTCTGAATAAGTACCCGGTACCGTTTTCGGAATGCTAAACGTAATTTCATCGGTTTTGATTTTAGGAGGTAGTACTGTTACTAAAACCTTGTCGTCGCTGATGTTGTTAAGATTGATGTTGACCTGAACTTCTTCTTTAATAGAAGAGGCAGTTGATGAACTGGCCGTTTTACAGCTAACTAAAACGGTAGCAAATGCGAATGCGAAAATTATTTTTTTCATTTATTTGGATTTTAAGTTTGGGTATTAGACAGAATTAGTATAGAATTGTTACAGTTGCTGTAGATTTATGGAGAATACTATATTGGATAAAAAAAACTCCCTTGGAGTAGGAGTTTCAAGTTTTAATCGAGTTTGTTTTTTATGTAATATTTACCATCCAAATCTTCGTCAAAATCATCTATTTTGGCAGGTTTTGGTTTTGGTTTACTGGCAAGCGCTTTCTTTTTCCACATTTCGAATTTCTCGGCAGGCATCTTTTTTTTCATGATTTCAAGAACCTCTTTTTCGGCTAAGCCAAATTCTTTTTTGATGATTTCAAAAGGATTTCGTTCTTCAAGGGCGAATACAACAAGTTTTTCTGTTTGTTCCCAATTTAATTCTGTGCGATTACTCTTCTTCATTAGGTGAAAATTAATTCAATTTTGTTGTAATGATTGGTTTTTAAATTTCTATTTTAAATCATTGACCAATATTAATAAAAAAAATAATTACTTTTTAGGTAAAGCCAAATTATTTTATGGTTTTTACCTATTTTCTTGTGAATGCTATACTTAGAATGGCTTTTTTGGTCTATTTACCCTCATACTAGTATAAAGGATTCGTTCTTGGCGAGGTATATATCTGTAACTTTTTGGATGGCATGCGATGCTGTATTAAAAAAGTGTGTAAAGATTTTTTTAGTACAGCATTGCGCACCCGGCTTTTAATAACGTTTTGTTTTTAAGGAAGATTTGGTGAAGTTTGGCGATAAGACAAATAAATGTTTTTACTATACCGTCAAGTTTGGCGATAAGGCAAAGAAAAGTTTTTACTATACCGCCAAGTTTGGAGATAAGGCAAAAAAAAGTTTTTACTATACCGCCAAATTTGGCGATAAGGAAAAGAAAAGTTTTTATTATACGCCGCTATTCTGCATTTGAAATTTTATTAGTCTTTGCACTATATGTGGTATTATTAATGAAATTGTTTAAAGTAGTATTGGGTTTTTAAATCTTGATGTAAAAGAAGCTACTTCGTCTTGGCGCAATTTGGTTACTCCGTCTTGGCGCAATTTTGGTTTCTACATTTTATATACAATTTACAATTTCTTACTATCGCCAAGAACTTCTTGGAGGCCTCTCGCTGTGTGCGGGAAGGTTTCAGGACTTCTTGGAGGCTTCTCGCTCTCTGCGGCAAGGTTTCTGAGGTTCTATTTTGCTTCTCGCTCTGAGCGGGAAACTTTCTGAACTTCTTGGAGGCTTCTCGCTGTGTGCTGCTATCCGACACGCGATATTTACTTCATATCCGATCAGGTAACAATAATTAAATATGTATTAGCTTCATTTTTTTTTCTTCTTATTGTAATTAATTACCATCAATATCAGAGTATTTTATGGCTAGATTGATAAGACATAATTCTTGAATATGATAATCTATTTTTTCTTTGAAAATTACAGTTAGAGTTATATTCTTTGTTGAAAGTAAACTTTCAATTTTTACATTACCAATAACTTTACCATCTATTAAAATATTACATAATTCTTTATAAATCAAGTAATCAAATTTATGTTTAATACTAATTTCAGTAGTGCCAAAAAGCAAAACTTCCTTACCTTGTATATTTTTAAAGCTGATTTTTTTTTCAAGCTTTTGATAATTAATGTTCTCTACGACAAATGGCAAAAAACTATAGTGACTAGTTTCAAGTATTAAAATGTCATTCTTGTAAAAAGCTAAAGATATTTTACTGTTCCATTTAAAAGTTCTTTTAATTCTGATTAATAAGTTATCGTCACAATCTAAAATTAAAATATCCCCATATAATAAAATCTTTATTTTAATCACCTTTCTTAATTCCAAACTTAAAGTTTAAGTCAACACCCATTAAAGCTTTAAAACCTTCACCAACATCAAGGTAATAGCAATTGTTTTTATTTGATTTTAATTTAGCACTTGGTCTTTTTAAGAATAGGCGGTTATACATTCAGTGCCCACTGTAATAATCCACTAAAACAAAACTAATACAATTACTTCTATTTCATAATCTAATCCTAATTAATTTCTTGCCAAACTAAAATAAGAAACCCCGATAGCGCGGATTTGCAATCCGCGCCCACTCCAATAAACCTTTAAAACAAAACTAATACAATAACTTCTATTTCATAATCGAATCCTAAATAATTTCTTGCCGAAATAAAATAATTTCGCATACTAGTTTCACTTCGTTCCCTATATATAAAAAATGTTTTGAATACTAGTGTCGCTTCTTACCCTATATATAGAAAATGTTTTGCACGCTAGGGTTGCTTCGTTCCCTATATGTCTCGTCCTAAAATAAGTTTACATATTTATACTTAATCCTAAAATAGATTTACAACTCATTTTTAGTCCTGTTATTGGTTTACAATAATAGGACTTTTTACATAATAATTCTTCCATAATTTTTCAGTTTTTATATTAT
>NZ_JANPFL010000105.1:0-1316 GCF_031423415.1 Flavobacterium sp. | reverse complement strand
CAAAATTGGCGAAACCGAATACGGAATAGGTTGGTTGCCTATGGGCGGATACGTAAAAATTGCTGGAATGATCGACGAAAGTATGGACAAAGAGCAACTAAAACAAGAACCGCAACCTTGGGAATACCGAAGCAAACCGCCCTACCAACGATTGATAATCATTTGCGGAGGCGTTATTGTAAACTTCTTTTTGGCTTGGTTTATTTACACAATGTTGCTGTTTAATAATGGCGATAATTATGTCGATAACACAAAATTTACAAACGGAATTGCTGTCGATTCTACAGGAAATCTTGTAGGTTTAAAATCAGGAGACAAAATCTTGAAAGTAGATGGAAAAGTGCAATCGAAATTTGATCAATTGCCATTAGAAATTTTATTTGGCGATAATGTAACCGTAAATCGTGAAGGAAAAGAAATCACATTCGACCTTAACGACGAAGGAAAACGTGACGTAATAAAAAGCAAAGGACAAGGTTTCTTGGCGCCAAGAGTAGAAACCGTTGTAGATTCAATTATGCCAAAATCGCCAGCAATGTTGGCGGGATTAATTAAAGGAGATAAAATTGTTGGATTAAACGGAACAAAAACTCAATTTTTTGACCAATTTGGAACTGCTTTAAGCAAATCTAAAAAAGATTCAATTGCAATAAATATAATAAGAAATGGTCAAGAATTAACCTTAAAAACTAAGGCTGATAAAGACGGAAAGATTGGTTTTTATCCAAGTATGGAATTATTAAAAAGTGCCATTGTAACCAAAAATTTGTCGTTTGTAGAAGCTATTCCAGCTGGCTTTACAAAAACAATTGCAACATTAACTGGACAAATTAAACAATTCAAACTTATTTTTAATACCAAAACAGAAGGCTACAAACAAGTTAGTGGACCGCTTAGAATGTTCAAAATTTTTAAACCAACTTGGGATTGGACATTTTTCTGGAATTTTACAGCAATGTTTTCGATTTGGTTGGCATTTTTGAATATTTTGCCAATTCCAGGACTAGATGGCGGTCACGCAATGTTTATTTTGATAGAAGTAATCACAAGGAAAGCACCAACCGAAAAAACACTAGAAATTGCACAAACCATTGGCGTTGTGATACTTTTGTCGTTAATGGCATTGGTTTTCGGTAACGATATTTGGCATTTGATAATGGATAAATAAAATATTTTAAAAATAAATTATAATTTGTTTGCAATAACAAGAAATAATCATATCTTTGCACCGCTTTAAAAGTGAAACACACTTTCCTTCTTAGCTCAGTTGGTTAGAGCATCTGACTGTTAATCAGAGGGTCCTTGGTTCGAGCCCA
>NZ_JANPFL010000104.1:0-1291 GCF_031423415.1 Flavobacterium sp. | reverse complement strand
GGTAAATTGAATAAAGTTCTCACTTTTTCACCATCTATCATTCCAGGTTCCCATTTGGTTCTTAATGATTTTAGCACTCTAATTGCTTCTTGACCAATACCATAACCTGGGTCGTTTTGTGCTTTTATGTTGCTTAACGAGCCGTCCTTTTCGACAACAAACGAAACTAAAACTGTTAATATTTTTTCTTCATCTAATTCTGGTTTTTCGAAATTGATGCCTACAAAATTTCGAAATTTGTCTAATCCACCAGGAAAAGTTGGTTGTTTATCAAGTTTTTTTGAATCATTAATGTCGTTGTTCGGAACTTTTATTACTGCAACAACTTCATTAGTATTTCCGTTTGTTGGATTTTTTAATGAACTATTTGTCGTTCCAGATTCAACATTATTAGATGTTTTTCCGTTGTCTATATTTTCAACAATTGTTTCTGTGATAGTATTCGCAGTTACTACAATTGGACTTTTAAGTTCAACCGCATCAGAAAAAACTCTTTCAGCTTTTGTTTTTTCTATAATTGGTTCTGGAATTACAATTTCTTTAATAACTGGACGAATGTCTGTTAGGATTAACGGAATTACAAATTCATCATCTTTAATCGTTAATTTATCAGCAGAAAAAAAGCTCGATAAAGTAAAAATTCCAATACAAGACAAAACAATCATTGTTCCATAAGCAAAAGCTCTCAAAGATGTTTTTTGGTTTTCTTGGCGCAGTTGGTAGGCTCCGTATTCTTTGTTTTTTCCATCGAATACAACATCTAGCCATTTTTTGTCGAAGATACTTAGGTTTGACATAATTAAAATAATTTAAGGGTTAAGTATCGATGTTACATAAGCAAGTAGCTGTTTTTTTAATGATAACGCAAGATAATTACTAATATTGTGTTAATTTTAAAAAAAAATACTATATTTTTTTATTTTAAGGTTGTAAGTTGCCAAAAACGTTAATAAACAAAAAATTAGATAAAAATGGCTCTGGTCTAAAAAGTATATTCAAATAAAAACTTTCTGCCACAGATTTAAAAGATTTTTAATATTCGATTTTAAAAAAATCTGTGATAATCTGTGAAATCTGTGGCTAGAATAAAAATCATATATTAACTAGACTACAGCCATAAAAATTAATTGTTTTATTATAAACAGAATTTTAAAACTTGGATACCTACAAAACTTTCGAATTAGCTACCGAAGCAATTTTATTTAAAGAAAAAAATAGTAAATTTTTTGGTTATGGTTTTCCAATTCAATCCGAGACTGAAGTCAAACCATTACTCGAGAATTTGCGAAAG
>NZ_JANPFL010000103.1:0-2532 GCF_031423415.1 Flavobacterium sp. | reverse complement strand
GTTGTTGAGTGTAGTATCCAAAATAGCTACATCTTGTCCACTTGCAAAAAAGGGTAGTAGCAGCAGGCAAATTTTTAAAAATGTTTTCATTTTTTAGTTAATTGGTATTTGAATAATAAATGTTGAGCCTTCTCCTTCTTTTGTTTCTACTTTTAATTCTCCACCATGCGCTTTCACAATATCGTAACTTAAACTCAATCCTAAACCAGTTCCTTGCCCTGTTGGTTTTGTGGTAAAGAATGGTTGAAAGATTTTATCGATTGCGCTTTGTGGAATTCCGTTACCATTGTCTTTTACTGATATTTCAACTTTATCACCAACTTTTTTAGTGCTAACAGTTACTGTTGGTTCGTAATTTTCAATTCCTGAATGTTGTTTTTCATTAGTCGCATAAAACGCATTGGTAATCAAATTCAAAATTACTCTTCCTATATCTTGAGGAATGATTTCAATTTTGCCAATGGTTTCTTCAAACTCTGTTTTCAATGTGGCGTTGAATGATTTGTCTTTAGCTCGCAACCCGTGATAGGCGAGACGCAAATATTCATCGGCTAGTTTGTTGATGTCGGTTGGTTCTTTTACTGCTGAAGTAGTGCGAGAATGTTGCAACATGCCTTTTACAATCGCGTCGGCACGTTTGCCGTGATGGTTTATTTTTTCTAGATTTTGTTTGATGTCGGCTGAAATAGCTTTGGCTTCTTCAATATCGCCTTTGTTTAATTCCTCATCCATTTCATCCAAAAGTTCACTACTGACTTCAGAGAAATTATTCACAAAGTTCAACGGATTTTGAATTTCATGTGCAATTCCAGCGGTAAGTTCACCGAGCGAAGCCATTTTCTCAGATTGGATTAATTGGGATTGAGTGGCTTTTAAATCCTCGATAGATTTGGTAAGCTGATTGGTTCTATGCGACACTTTTTCTTCCAATAATTTATTTTTATCCCTTAATGATTGTGCGCGCCAATAAGCAAATCCAATCATGGTTCCTGTAAATCCAAAAAAGTAACCCAGATAAGCCCACCAGGTTTTCCACCAAGGTGGCAAAATGGTAAACGCATAATCAAAAGATTTGCTCCAATCTCCGCTTTCGCCAAAAGCTCTAACCTGGAAAATAAATTTTCCATCGGGTAGGTTGCGGTAATCTGCTATAGTTCTTGTTAAAGGAACACTCCATTTTTCATCCAAACCTAGCAATCGGTAACTGTATTTGATTTTATTAGTAGTTGCTAAATCAATCGCAACGTATTGAAAGCTCAGGTGATTTTGACCAAATGGTATTCTTGGGTTAATGGGATAATTCTCAAAAGCCTGAACCCCATCAAATTTTATATTTTGAGCGGTGCTGTCTGCAGGATTGCGAAAATCAGGTACAATTTCATTAATATACAGTTGTCGCAAGCCAACAATTGATGGTTGTTGAGAGACTTTGTTTACATTTTTATCTAGTTTGTTGACACCTCCGCCTAGTGTGGCGATCCATAGGTTTCCAGACGTATCTTCAAATGTTTGCCGTAACTGATTGCTTGATAAACCGTCAGCTTTGGTAAAATTTTGAAATGTTTTGCCATCGTATTTGCTTAATCCACCATTTGTTCCTATCCAAAGAATACCTTGCTTGTCTTCGTAAACCGATAAAACACTATTACTAGCCAAACCTTGATCTGTGGTGAATTGAGTAAAAATTCCTGAATGACCCTTTTTTGATGGTTGATACTTAATAAGTCCATTACCGTTTTGTAAGGTAAACCAAATGGCACCATTCTTATCTTCTAAAATTGTACTAGTGTTTCCAAGATCTCCTAGTCCTTCGGCTGCAGTAAAATGAATAAAGCTGCCCGATTGCCCATCTGCGGAAGGTATGTACTTAGTAATTCCCCGTTGATGCCTAAACCATAAGTTCCCTGATTTATCTTCTAGGATAGCATTTGTGGTGGTGGGAACATATCCTTCAGTTTCGGTATAATGAAAAAAAGTGCCCGATTTGCCGTCTGCATTAGGTTGATACCGGGTAAGTCCCCTGTCGCCCCCAAACCACTTATCTCCTCTACTGTCTTCTAAGATCGACCATACACTATTGCCTACAATCCCTTCGGCAGGAGTAAAACGGAGCGATGACGTACCATCATATTTAATTACACCCTCTGAAGAACCAAACCATAGATTGTTTGATTTGTCTTTGTAAGAGCCAAAGTTAAGAGAAGGATTTAGAAAATAACTAAAGCTTTTACCATCATACCTATTAATTCCTCTATTTGACCCAAACCATAAATTGCCTTTAGGGTCTTGTAAAGCACTCCAAGTAAAATTATCGGCTAGCCCTCTATTTTTATTATATCGCAAAAAAGAATTGATAGGAACACGGTTGATGCCACCGCCATTTGTCCCCATCCACATACTGCCAGATTTATCATCTATAAAGATAATATTGCTAACTGTGTTATAATAAAGTCCTTCGGATTCAGAGATATAAACAAATCTTTTTCCGTCGTAAATACTTACTCCACCAGCTCGGGTTCCGAACCAAATTTT
>NZ_JANPFL010000102.1:0-90899 GCF_031423415.1 Flavobacterium sp. | reverse complement strand
AGATATTAAAATGCACAGGGAGAAAATCTTTAAGCGGTAAAAGTAAAGGCGGAATTAAAGCCCATTCGGTGCTAAATGCAGATGAAAAGGTTCCAGAAATGGTTTGGTTTTCTTCTGGAGCAACTAATGACCAACAATTTTTAAAGAAGCTCAAATTAGACAGTAATACAATATATGTGTTTGATAAGGGATATAATGATTATAAGGCTTTTAAACTTTTTACTGATAATGAAACAGGATTTGTAACAAGACTAAAAGACAATGCAAAATTTGAAATAAATGAAGAAAATAGTATTTCAGATACAATACACAGCGGTGTCTTATTAGACACAATTATAGAAGTAGAAGTCAAAGAAAATAACTTAGTTTCTAAACTAAAATTGAGAAAAATAAGATTTTATGACAGAGAAAATAAAAGAGTATTTGAATTTATTACTAATTTATTTGATTTTAGAGCAGATACCGTTGCAGCACTTTATAAAATACGTTGGCAAATAGAGTTAGTTTTTAAACAATTAAAACAAAATTTTCCTTTGAAATATTTTTTAGGAGATAATGAGAACGCAATAAAGATTCAGATATATTGTGCATTAATTGCCAATTTATTGATAGAGGTAATCAGAAAAACGCTAAAGAAAAAATGGTCTTTCTCAAATTTGGTTAGCTTTTGTAGAATTCATTTATTCAATTATATTCATATAGTAAAATTTCTTGAAAGTTCAGAAAAGCAATGGGAAATAGATAAGAATTATTATGTGCAATTTGGATTGTTTGACAAGAATTCAGCAGATGAAATTTTGAGTTCAGCATAAAAAAAAGGCACTCTTAAAACTTCAATATTTGAAAAAATATTTTTCTAAATTTCAAATATTGAGTTCTACAAAGAACACTAAAAAACAAGCAAAACAGTTGAAATGCTTATAAATAGTAGCTTTTCAAGTTTTTATCGGACAACAATGAATTAAAAAGAATATTTAAAGCCGAATTATTACTCAAAGCGATTAATAATGAAGTAACAGATGTTTTAACAAATATTATTAGTTCTTCTTTTGCACCAATATATGATAGTGGTTGTTGTTTAGGAAGAGAACGTGAGGATAGTTGGGTTGAAAAGGCAATTAACGATTCTCAAATGATTGAATCATACATAAGAAAAGGAGAATCAGAGATTCATTGGGAAGGACATCTAAAAAAGAGAAAACATTTCGAACTTGTAGAATTACTGTTGATAAACTATCCAATTGAAACGAGAAAACACGTAGCAAGAGTTAAAGAAAAATACAACTCTAAATCAATAAAAGAGATAATTGAAAACATCGATATAAATGTTCCAACAAATTTAATTAACTTTAAATTATCGGAAACAAGAAAACAATTGATGTTTAAATTGGTAACTTTGCGTATTGAAAAATTAATCCAATATTTATGAAAGCAATAGGAAATATACACCTTATCTGGAGACCAGGTAAAGGCAGTAGAAGAATTTCTGTTGGTACTATTAAGAAAAGTGCCTCGGAAGGAATCCGCTTTCAATACAATCAGGAAGGTGTTGAAGAAGCCAAGGCCTCAGGGTTTGTTCATTTTGAAGGTTTTCCAGATACAAATAAAATTTATACAGAAAATGTAATTGAAATTTTTGGTCAAAGATTAATGCGCAGTGAAAGACCAGATTTACAGGAGTTTTATGATTTTTGGAATATAGATTTAAGTAAGAAAGAAGATAAATTTTATATGTTAGCTTTTACCCAAGGTTTGTTGCCAACCGATAATTTTGAGTTTTTAGCTCAATTTAACCCTGTTGATAATTTATCTTTTGTAACCGAGATAACTAATTTGTCAGAGTCTCAAATCTCCTCCGATAAAGTTTCTATTGGAGATGTTTTAAGATATGAATTAGAGCCAACTAATTTATATGATAAAAAAGCTGTAAAAGTTTTTAAGCACGAATTGTACCTTGGACATATCAAATTAATTCACTGTAATGTTTTTCATAAAACAAATAAACAGTTTAATTTAATAGTGCAAGGAATAGAAAAAAATGGAGTGTTAAAACGAATTTTTTTTAAAGCTAGTCTTTAATTTAATATTATTTGTAAAAACTAAAGTTTCATAAAAAAAGCGGCTTGATTTTCGTCAAGCCGCTTTTTTATTTGTCGTAAACTTGACTAATCTAAATTGAACGAAGCTCCAATATTAAACGAGGAGCCATTGTTGTATTTCGAAATAGCCTCTGAATCATACTTTGCAAATGGAACAGAAAATTCAGTAAAAACTCCAAATCCCGTAGTGAAGAAATACCTTGCACCAAGATGTCCGCCAAAGTTTTTCAAACCTAAATTCAAACCAGGGTACAAATCAAATTTTGGAGAAACGTTCAATACACTTCCTAAATTAGCATTAATTCTTGCTTTAACATCAAAACGATAATCACTAGAAACGTCTTGAATTTGGCTTCCGCCCAACAAATAAGAAGCAAGAACTCCAATAGAAATGTTTTCGCCTAATCCAAAATCAGTAGAAGCCATAATTCCCGTTCCTCCATTTTGAACGGTCGCCCCGATACCGAGTTTTGCATCTCCTTTACCTTTAAAAGCTTGTGCATTAACCATAAAGAGTGCACCTAATAATACGATTGTAAAAATCTTTTTCATAGTGATGTTTTTTTTGCAAATATAGTATTTTAATTTCTTCCTTTTTCACTTGGGTATAAAGTTGGCAAAGGTTCGCTTTGCCAGAATTCTTTGCTGTCCACATCCATTATTGTTAGTGGCCCTCTGAATGCTGCTCCGGTATCCACATTCCATACGTTGGCCATTTGTACCGGAGTGGTTTTCTCAATTCGAGAAACTGGCGTGTGACCAATGTAAATTTCATTATACAAAGTCAATCGTTTTGGGTACAAAAGATCAGTTTTTTTCATCTTTTTATCCAATGCCAATGCGGTTTCCCAGAGCGTTCTATCCCAATAAAATAGTCTCGGAAAATATTCATAATCCACACCATTCATATTCGTAAAACCAGCATGAATGAACAACCGATTTTGTTCATCGAGATAGTAATTTTCTAATGACTGAATGAATTCAATGTGTTTTTGAATAGTCTCATTACTTACATTAGCATAAGCCAAAACAGTCGATTCACCGCCGTGCTTGTACCATAAAGGATTATCCTTTGTCTTAGTAAGCCAATCTAATAGTAATTCATCGTGGTTGCCAAGGATGAAAATGCAATTGTGCGTGGTTTTCAATTCGATCAAATAATCAATCACTTGGGGAGATTGGCTCCAGCCATCCACATAATCACCTAGAAAAATTAAGGTATCTTTTGGGGTAACTTTGGCTCTTTCCATAATTTGGTGCAGCGCCCGCAAACCACCGTGAATGTCGCCTATGACTAATGTTCTCATTTTGTTTTGTTTATTGTCTAATTGGTTTTGATTGAATTTTACATCTGATCATACTTCATATTTCTTAAAATTCTTAACGTTCTGGTACTGCAGCGGGTTTGGGACTAAATTAAAGCCATTCTTCGGATTTGCCAAATCTCCCAAATACAAAACCAACTTTCCATTAAGCCTATTGCCCAAATCCGTTGTGGTAGCTGTTGGCGGTAGTTTCTTCGAATTTTTCTGTAACTTTTTTAATTAAATCATCTAAAGAAATATCTAAAAGACCTGCCGAAAATAATTTGGGTTTAGTTGAGTTTTTCAAGGAAATTTTGAGCGCTGGAATTTCTATAAAAAAATTCATAGTAGTTTTTTCAACATTTTCAATATCGCGCCAAAATATTTTCCCTTTTGAAAATATTGATGTTCTATCCAAAATCCCATCATTGTCAATTTCGAATCCAACCTTATTTGTGACTAAACATTTGATTAAAAAAACAATTCCAACGCTCATAAGTCCGATAATAAGATAACCCATAAATTTTTTCAAATTTGGATCTGCTAATTTTGGAAATCTATCAAGAGCTTGCGTATCTCCATATAGTAACCAAAAACCAATTGCTATTAAGGCAAATCCATATAAAATTCTTAAAGAGATTTTAGTTCGATTGAAGTGTATGTTTTGTTCCATTTTTAGATAAGAGTTGTAAAATTACCGCCAACTCATTTATATACTCATTTTTTAATCTAAAAACTGAGCATATCTACCCATATTAGGGAAGATTGGCGAAGGTTTGTTGCGCTTTATTGTTTTTCAAATATAAATATAAATTAGAATAAACTATCAAAAGGATTTTCTGCCATTTAAATCTAAACTCTTTACTGCACATCATACTTCATCTTCCTCAGGATTCGTAACGCTTCTTTAAACGACAAATATACCGAAGTGAAAGGTTTCAAAAGCAATTTGGCATCAATCAATTTCTGCTTAGCATCTTCAAATCCGTTGAGGTAACAAATCATAAATGTCGAGGGTAAATTTTCTAAATCTTTCTGTTCTCGCTCAGTTAACGAAAGTCCTTTTTGAAGTTTGTTCAACAAAGAAATATTCGAATTATAAATATGAAACAACATTTTTCGATTGAATTCTGGCGGTTGAAAAAGGAATTCTCGGTCAATTTTATAATAGCCATTATCATGAAAATGAAGGGTTTGTTTTTCCAAAGGATAAAAACTTGTTTTGTCATTCAAACCCAAAGGAACATATTCTATAATCGTAAAAGAATCGTCGTCAAAAGTAATCGTCACCACATCCTGAGCAGAGTAAAACAGCTTGATTTGCTCATTAATGAGTTCAATGTCAACTCTAGAAAGAAAGGTGGTGTCTCGGTGTTTTTTAGGCACGCCAGCCCAGCAAATGACAAATAATTCCTTGAAGACTTTGTATTTTGGCGCCATATCTTTGTGCCGAAAATTCATAAAATCAATTACGCCATCTAGCGTGTAACCAATGCTATTTCTGGAATTATTTTCAATTCTAATGACGGTTTCGGTGTTTTGATAATTTTTTTCGACTTCCTCTTCAACAGGAACGGTATTACTGCCCCGACGAATAAAAACGCTATTGGCTGGAATCGTATAAATGCCTTTTTTGAAATGTGAGGTTTTGCTTTTGGCTTTTATGGTAACTAATCCTACCACTTTATCTTTAGGTAAATTAGGGAAAGGCACATTCTCGTATTGAATTTTAGGTGGATTTTCAAGATAGGCATTCACCAAATTCTGAATCCGACTGTCATCAAAAAAATCATCGCCTACAATCTCGTTATCCTGATCTTCGACACCCACAACGATATAGGAATTATTGGCAGGATTCGAGTTGGATAAAGCGCAAATGTGTTTCAAAAACTTGGCTTTTCCCTCACGCGAATGTAAATTCAACTGGCGTTTTTTGTCATAAAAACTACTCTCATCATTGTGAGCTAATAGGTTTTTGATAAGCAGCCGTTTGTTAATCATTTTTTAAAAATAAAAAAAGAGCAATGTTACAATTTGCTCTTGTGATTGCATTCAAAGCCACTTAATTTCTTCACAATGGCTGTTTATAATGTTGGTAATAAGATAATTGTTGTTTTTATTTTCAAAAAAAACATACCAAGTTGTTCGTTGATTCGATTTATAGAAAATGTATTTTGAACCAAAATTTTTTAGTGCTGCAGGAGTATTTTTGGAAGGGAAAGTAGCAATATCACTTTCTATGAAATCGATTATTTTATCTTTGTACAATATAGAATTTTCTACATAACTAAAATATTTTTCTTTAAACAAATTAAAAATAAGCTCATTTAGGTAATTTTCTACTTCGGTCTTGTAAACAATAATTACTTTTTCCACGGAAGAGATTTTATAAACTCAGTTGTTCGTTTTCTAAATTCTTCAACAGTGAGCCCTTTTTTAAATTCTTCATCAAAATCAAAACTAGTTTGTTTTTTAAGGGTTTCAATTTCATCTAAAACTGTTTGGTCTTCAATGGATAAAATCCAATCTATAATTTCTTTTTTTTGTGTTGCGATTTCCATTTTTATAGAATTTACTTCAAAGTTAACGATTTTATGTATTGCTTCTAAAACTTTAAAAAATTTAAGTCCGATTTACAATGGTTGCCGAGGCTTGAGCGGTTGGAAACACAATCAAATCGGCAATATTGACATGATAAGGTCTCGAAACTACAAAATGGATAATATCGGCAATATCTTCTGGTGTTAAGGGTTTTAGACCTTTGTAAGTATTGGCAGCTTTGTCCTTGTCACCTTTGAAACGTACTTCGCTAAACTCGGTTTCTACCATTCCTGGATGAATAGCACCAACCCGAATTCCGTAAGGATTCAAGTCCATTCGCATACTTTTATTCAAGGCATCAACGGCAAATTTTGATGCGCAATACACATTTCCGTTCGGATACACTTCTTTGCCGGCAACGGAACCAATGTTGATAATATGACCCGATTTTTGTTCTATCATTTTTGGAATTATAGCTTTCGAAACATACAAAAGACCTTTTACATTGATGTCGATCATAGCATCCCAATCGTCTAAATTGCCCTCTTGTATACTACTTAGTCCGTGAGCATTTCCAGCATTATTAATCAAAACATCAATTTTTGAAAAAGCAGAAGGCAAAGAAATAATGCTTTCAAAAACCGCTTTTTTATCCCGAACGTCAAAGGACAAAGTATAAATTTCTGTAAATTCCGAAAGTTCTTTTTCGAGAGATTTCAATCTATCTTCTCTTCGTCCGCAAAGGATAATTTTATACTTATTTTGAGCCAATATTCTTGCTGTTGCTCTTCCAATGCCGCTTGTTGCTCCTGTAACTAGGGCTATTTTACTCATATTTTATTGTTTTTTTAATCGTAATTAGCATTATTATTTTTCAAATATTTTTTATGGAATTGGATTTCCAGTACTTGCAGTCCAAAAGGAAAACCAATCTTCTAATTCCAATTGAACTTCTATAGCTTTCATCAAATTAGTGATTCTAGATTTATCGGCGGTGCCAAAAACCGGTAAAATTCCCGCAGGATGTTTCAAAATCCAGGCAAGAAGCAAAACGTCTATTTCGACATTGTATTTTAGCGAAAGTTGGTCTGCCAATTTCTTGATTCGGATCGATTTATCGTCGGCTTTTTTGAAAACACTTCCCATTGGTGACCAGCACATAGGTCGAATTTTGTTAAGTTGCATATAATCTAAACTTCCGTCGAGCATTGGTTCTAAATGCGTAACCGAAAACTCGATTTGGTTGTAATTAATTTTCGTTTTTGTCTGGATTAAATCGGTTTGGCTCGGAGTAAAATTAGAAACGCCAACATCGAGGATTTTTCCATCAGTTTTAAGTTTTTCAATCGCTTCGGCAATCTCATCAGCTTGCATCAAAGGGCTTGGCCTGTGCAACAAAAACAAATCCAGATAATCTGTTTTTAAATTTTTTAAAGAGTTTTCGGCGGACCAAATGATGTGCGATTTCGAATAATTGTAGTGATGGATTTTAGTATTTCTGTTGGCTGTCGGTAATTGAATGCCGCATTTTGAAATCAGTTGAATGTCTTTTCTTTTAATCTGGCTTTCGCCAAAAGCGTTTCCAAAATCAGCTTCAGTGGTATAACCGCCATAAATATCGGCATGATCAAATGTGGTAATTCCGATTTCAATGCAGGAATTCATTAAATCAGTTATCTGATTTTTGTCCAGCTTCTTGCCCCAAATTCCCCAAGTCATTGTACCAGCTATAATTTTGGAAAAAGGTGTTTGTGTCATTGGTTTCAATTGTATAAAATTAGTAGTGAATTCTTAATTCGGATGTGTTTTTTTTTAAAAGTTTAAAATTATGAAAATACTATCACAAAACATCCTTAAAATTCAGTGTTTGTGAGAAGTTTTAACCATTTATTAACATCTTACTTCTAAAAAAAAATTCAATTTGCACCATCAAAAAAAATGAACACAGTTTACAGCAAATAAAATACTAAAATGGAAGAAAACACAAGTACTTTGGACATCAGGGCCATCAATGAAAAAATAGAAAGAGAAAGTGCCTTCATCGATTTACTTACCATGGAAATGAATAAAGTAATCGTAGGTCAAAAACATATGATTGAGCGATTATTAATTGGACTTTTGGGGCAAGGACATATTTTACTTGAAGGGGTTCCTGGATTGGCAAAAACATTAGCGATAAACACTTTGGCGCAAGCCGTTCAAGGATCGTTTAGTAGAATCCAGTTTACTCCTGATTTATTACCGGCCGATGTGGTGGGAACTATGATTTACAATATTAAATCCAATGAATTTTCTATAAAAAAAGGACCCATTTTCGCTAATTTCGTTCTTGCAGATGAGATCAACCGTGCGCCGGCCAAAGTACAATCGGCATTGTTAGAAGCAATGCAGGAAAAACAAGTGACTATTGGCGATACCACTTTCAAATTGGATAAACCTTTTTTGGTTTTAGCAACACAAAACCCGATAGAACAAGAAGGAACTTATCCTTTGCCAGAAGCGCAAGTTGACCGTTTTATGTTGAAAACCGTGATTGATTATCCTAAAATGGAAGATGAGAGAATGGTCGTGCGTCAAAACCTAAAAGGAAGTTACGAAAAAGTAAATCCGGTAGTTTCTGTAGCACAAATTTTGCGTGCGCAAGAAGCCGTTCGCGAAGTTTATATGGATGAGAAAATTGAAAAATACATCCTAGATATTATTTTCGCCACTCGTTATCCTGAAAAGTACAAATTGGCTGATTTGAAACCACTAATTAGTTTCGGAGCTTCGCCACGTGGAAGTATTAATTTGGCGAATGCTGCAAAATGTTATGCTTTTATCAAACGTCGTGGCTATGTAATTCCAGAAGACGTTCGCGCCGTGGTTCACGATGTATTGCGTCACAGAATTGGAATTACGTATGAGGCAGAAGCTGAAAATATTACTTCAGTTGACATCATTAACAAAATCGTAAACGAGATTGAAGTACCTTAAATCAGTTAGCAGTGGTCAGTTTATAAGTGGTCAGTCAAGTACTGAATACTAAAATCTGAACACTGAACACTCTCTATAATGGAAACAAAAGACCTCTTAAAAAAAGTACGAAAAATAGAAATCAAAACCCGAAGATTGAGCGATCATATCTTTTCGGGGGAATACCACACCTCGTTCAAAGGTCGTGGAATGACTTTTAGCGAAGTGCGTCCGTATCAATATGGCGATGATATTCGTGCGATTGACTGGAACGTTACAGCTCGTTACAACGAAGCACACGTGAAAGTTTTCGAGGAAGAACGCGAATTGACAATGATGTTGATGGTGGATATTTCGGGTTCAGAAAGTTTTGGTTCCAAAAACCAATTCAAAAAAGATATCGTTACCGAAATTGCAGCAACAATGGCGTTTTCGGCAACGCAAAACAATGATAAAATTGGCTTAATTTTGTTTTCAGACCAAATCGAATTATATATTCCGCCAAAAAAAGGACGTTCACACGTTTTGAGAATCATTCGTGAATTAATCGAATTCGAACCTAAAAGCCACAAAACAGATATTGCTCAAGCCTTAAAATTCTTGTCAAGTACTCAGAAAAAGAAAGCCATCGTCTTTGTAATTTCGGATTTCATTTCTGAAGATTACGAGCATACGTTGAAAATAGCTTCTAAGAAACACGATATTACAGGAATCCGAGTATATGATATTCGCGAAGAGAAAATGCCAAATTTAGGAATGGTTTCGATGCTTGATGCTGAAACTGGCGAAACACAATTAATAAATACAGGTTCGAAATCAGTGCGACTCAATTATGAAAAATACTATAACGAAAAAGTAAAATATTTCAAGGAAACTTTCAGTAAGTCTGGAGCTGGCGTAGTAAATACAAGGGTTGACGAAAGTTATGTAACTAAATTATTGGGCTATTTTAAATCGAGATAAAGATTTCAGATTGAAGATTAACGATTTTTGATTTCAGATTTGGCTAGATAGGAAAAGGTAATTTTTGATTTAGTGAAAAAAAAACAATAAAAATGAACAAACAAGAACTTGAAAATAGATTGATAGATTTTGCAGCAATGATTATAATCACAGCAAATAGTTTTAAAAACAATTATGCTGGGAATCATTTAGCAGGCCAAATTATTCGTTCAGGAACGTCTCCAGCATTAAACTATGGGGAAGCCCAAAGCGCCGAAAGCAGCAGAGATTTTGTTCATAAGATGGGAATATGTTTGAAAGAATTAAGAGAAAGTTTTGTTTGTTTAAAAATTATTGAAAAAGCAAATCTAACAACCGATTTGAACGGATTGGCGCTTCCAAAAAACGAAGCCAACGAGTTAATTTCAATTTTTGTATCAAGTATTAAAACGGCTAAAGCAAATATGAAATGATTTTAAAATAAGAAAGATTCGATAATTTCTACATAGATCTGAAATCAAGAATCGTTAATCTTCAGTCAAAAATCAAAAGTTTGCCAAATCAAAAATGAAAAAATTACTATTATACTTTCTGTTTTCCACTGCTGTTTTTGCACAACAAAAGCAAGTGACAACCAGTATTGATACTACCAAAAATAAAATTGGAGCCGAATTCAAGCTTACGTTGAAAACCAATGTCGATACTTTGTCGAAAGTAGTTTTCCCGAACGCAAAAAGCTTAGGTGCGCTCGAAGTAATTCAGTCGTATCCAATTGACACGATTCGGAAAAATGACCGTTACGAATTAATCAAAAAATACGGCTTGACCCAATTCGATTCCGGGAAATACACGATTCCGAGCATAAAAATTTTAATTAATAACAAAGCTTTTTTATCAGATTCGCTTAAAGTTGAGGTTGCCAATGTTCAAGTGGATACCTTGAAACAAAAAATGTATGACATCAAGGATATTGTTCCAGCCAATGAAGGAATGGGCAACTGGTGGAAATATATTTTGGTTTTATTACTACTAGTAGGAAGTGGAGCATTTATTTATTGGTATTTAAAAATTCGTCAAAAGAAGCAAATAGAAAAAGAAATTTATAAAACCCCAATCGAAAAAGCGACTAGTTTGCTGAACAATTTGGAAAAAAAAGAACTTTGGCAACACGGCGAAGTCAAAGCATATTACAGTGAATTGACCGATATTGTTAGAAATTATATTGAAGAAGCCATCGAAATTCCAGCAATGGAAAGTACGACTTCGGAATTGATTGAAAGTCTTAAAATCGCTTCTCAGAAAAAGAAAATGAAGCTGTCGCAAGAAACCATCGACAATTTGTTTATGGTTCTCAAACAAGCTGATTTAGTGAAATTTGCCAAGTCAAAACCGTTAGATTTTGAAATCACCGAAGACCGCAAAAAGATAGAAAGATCTATTATAACCTTGGATAAATCCATTCCAGTTGTAATCGAAAACAATGATGAAATGTTGCTTAACGAAATGCAACGTCAAGAACAATTGAAGCGAGAATTGCAAAAAAAGAAAAAAGCTCGCATTATGACCGCTGCTGGTGTTATCGTGGGACTTGTTTTTGGAATATTGATTTTCTTGGTTACGACCAAAGGCTTTGATTATGTTAAAGACAACATATTGGGCAGCCAAACAAAAGAATTATTGGAAGGCGATTGGATAAAAAGCGAATACGGAAATCCAATAGTAAGAATTGAAACACCGAAAGTGCTTAAACGAGTGGATTTGACAAAATCATTACCAAAAAATGGAATGGCTTTGATTAAAGAAATGCAGTCGTTTGCTTATGGAAGCCTGATTGATAACTTTTATGTTATGGTTTCTACCTTACATTTTAAGCAGCAAACACAAATCGATTTGGATAAATCATTGGATGGAGCTTTGCAATCTATGGAAGCTCAAGGTGCTCAAAATATGATTGTGAAAAAAGAAGATTTTGAAACAAAAGAAGGAATCAAAGGCCTGAAAGGCTTCGGAACATTTGCGCAAATTAACAGCAATAGTCAAAGCAGCACAAAATTATATTATGAAGTTTTAATTTTCAGTCAAGATGGCGGATTGCAGCAAATTATAATCGTTCACGAAGAAGGTGACAAATACGCCAATGAAATATCAGAACGAATTTTAAACTCAGTTGAACTTCAAAACACAAAACAATAATGGGAAAAGTAACTTTTTTAAACCCAGAGTTTTTTTGGCTGTTTCTTTTGATTCCGATGGCCGTTGCTTGGATGTATTGGAAAAGAAATGAACAATCGGCAACATTGAAGATGAGCTCGACGCAAGGATTCAAAGGGTCGAGTACTTTAGCAACAAAACTAAAACCGCTTTTGTATGTTTTGCGAATATTGGCTTTATGTTCCTTGATCATTGCTATGGCAAGACCAAGAACGGTTGATGTTAGCAATCAAACCAAAACAACCAGAGGAATTGATATTGTTTTGGCAATGGACGTTTCGGGAAGTATGCTTGCCAAAGATTTGAAACCAAACCGAATGGAAGCACTTAAGGATGTGGCTGCCGATTTCGTTGAACAAAGACCAAATGACCGAATCGGCCTCGTGGTTTATGCCTCTGAAGCTTATACAAAAACGCCAGTAACAAGCGATAAAGCCGTGGTTTTAGATGCCATAAATAGCATAAAATATGACCAAGTTTTACAAGATGGAACAGGAATTGGAATGGGATTGGCGACTGCTGTGAATCGATTAAAGGACAGCAAAGCCAAAAGCAAAGTTATTATTTTGTTGACCGATGGTGTAAATAACGCGGGTTTCATAGAGCCTGAAACTGCCGCTGATATTGCCAAACAATACGGAATAAAAGTATATACTATTGGAGTTGGAACTAACGGAATGGCAGAATCACCTTATGCACTTTCGCCAAACGGACAAATTTTATTCCAAATGATGAAAGTGGAAATTGACGAACAGTTAATGAGAAATATAGCCAGAAAAACGGAAGGAAAGTATTTTAGAGCAACGAGCAACAGTAAATTGGCCGAAATTTATGCCTCCATCAATAAACTGGAAACCACCGAAATCAAAGAATTAAGATTCTATGATTATGACGAAAAATACAGGCCTTTTGTTTGGTTGGCAGGATTTTTAATTTTGTTAGAATTAGGATTGCGAAACACGGTTTACAGAAGTTTTATTTAGTTTTAAACACAAAGGGCACAAGGAATCCACAAAGAGCACAAAGTAAACGATATAAAAATATGAGCGAGAATGATATATCAAAAATTGTTTTTGAAAGTGCTTTAAAAGTTCATCAAACTTTGGGCCTAGGATTATTAGAAAGCGCCTATGAAGAGTGTATGTTTTATGAATTAAAGAAGTATAATTTAAAAGTAGAAAAACAAAAACAATTGCCTTTGGTTTACGAAGAAGTTAAACTTGACGCAGGATATAGAATAGATATTATTGTAGAAGATAAATTTATAGTTGAAATTAAATCAGTTGAAGTCTTGAAAGATGTTCATCTGGCACAATTGCTAACCTACTTAAGATTATCAAATTGTAAATTAGGATTGTTAATTAATTTCAATGTTAGTTTATTAAAAAACGGTGTTAAAAGAGTAATAAACGGAACATTATAAATACAGTTTACAATTAACTTTGTGAACATAGTGAAAAAACTTAGTGACCTTCGTGGTTAAATGATAATGGAATTAGACGAATCAAAATATTTATACCTTCTTTTTATAGTGCCATTTTTTGTGCTGCTTTTTTTATACAATCAATATTGGAAAAGAAAAAAACAGCGCGAATTTGGTGATTTAGATATGGTTAAAAAATTAAGTCCCGAAAAATCTGTTTTCAAACCTATTTTGAAACTAATTGTAATGCTTTTGGCATTGGTAGGATTAATTTTAGGATTGGTAAATCCAAAGATTGGCACTAAAATGGAAACTGTAAAACGAGAAGGAATTGACATTGTATTTGCAATGGATGTTTCCAAAAGTATGCTCGCTGAAGATGTGGCGCCAAGCCGATTGGAAAAAAGCAAACAAATTGTTTCGCAAATCATCAATCAATTGGGCAGTGATAGAATAGGAATCGTAGCTTATGCAGGAAGCGCCTTTCCCGTTTTGCCAATTACAACTGATTATGGCGTTGCCAAAATGTTTCTTCAAAGTATGAATACCGACATCGTTTCTTCAAATGGAACCTCGCTTGACGAAGCCATAAAGATGTCGGCTACTTTTTTCGATGAAAAAAGCAAAACCAGTAAATTATTAATACTAATTTCGGATGGCGAAGATCATTCAGAAGGAGCAGAAGATGCAGCGGAAGAGGCAAACAAACTGGGAATGAAAATCATCACCATTGGTGTTGGAACCGAAAAAGGAAGCACAATTCCGCTCAGAATCAATGGCGTCGTCGAAAGTTTTAAAAGAGATAATAACAATGAAGTAGTTATCACAAAATTAAATAAAGAAGGACTAACCACCATTGCCAAAGCTACAAAAGGGGGATATGTCGACGGGAACAATACAAAAGCAGTTTTGGATTATGTGAAAAATGCGTTGGACAATATTCAAAAAACAGAATTCGAATCGACCCAAATGGCTAATTTTCAAGCCCAATTTCAGTGGTTTTTGGGTTTTGCATTTGTACTGTTGTTTCTAGATGTTTTCCTTTTAGAAAGAAAGACAAAATGGGTTCAAAAGTTGAATTTATTTAACGAAAAAGAATAATGAAAAATTATATTTTATATATTTTCCTAACACTTTCTTTTGCAGTTTCGGCGCAAGAGCAAGACAAAACTTTGCCAAAAGCGAACGATGAATATGCTGAAAAGAAATTTGTTGATGCTGAGGCAAATTACCGGATTTCGCATTCCAAATTTCCAAAAAGAACTGTTGCTCCTTTCAATTTAGGGAATGCCATTTACAAACAAAACCAAGCTGCAGAAGCCAAATTTGCTTATAACACCGCATTAACAAACACAAAGTCAAGAGTGCAACGTCATAAAGTGTTTCACAACTTGGGGAATGTTTTTATGAAAGAAAAGGATTATTCGAACGCCGTTGAAGCCTATAAAAATGCGTTGCGAAACAAACCATCTGATGAAGAAACTCGTTATAATTATGCTTTGGCCAAAAAGATGCTAAAAGAAAATCCACCAAAGGACGATAAGAATAAAGACAAAAATAAAGACAAGGACAAAAACAAAAAGGACGACAAGAAAGACGGAGATAAAGATAAAAAAGACGATAAAAAGGACGGAGATAAAGACAAAGACAAAAAAGATAACAAGGGAGATAAGGATAAAAAAGATGAAAAACCAAAGGACGAGGGAAAACCAAAACCAAAGCCAGGCGGAATTTCTAAACAAAGAACTGAAAATCTTTTGGATGCCGTAAATAACGAAGAGAAGAAAATTCAAGACAAGGTGAATGCCCAAAAAGTTAAAGGAAAACCAGTTCAAACCGAAAAAGATTGGTAATTCAATGATATTAAAAAAATTGAATAATTCCATTTTTAGAATTTAAAAATAATAACAAAATAAAATGTACCCAGTTTCAACTCCCTCTCCTTCGGAGAGGGTTGGGGTGAGGAAATAAAATGAAAAAATTCATAATAGCGATAGTTTTAATAGTATGCAATTCACTTTTGGCTCAAGTACAATTTGAAGCCAAAGTGAGTAAAACTTCGCTTGGACTTAACGAAAGACTTCGCATAGATTTCGTAATGAATATGGACGGAGACAACTTCACACAACCGTCATTTGAGGGATTTAGAGTTATTGCAGGACCAAGCCAGCAAGTAAGTCAGTCGTGGATAAACGGAAAAAGTTCTTTTGAAAAAATATATTCTTATTATCTTTTGCCTAATCAAAAAGGGATTCTGATTATCAGACAAGCTACTATTGAATATAACGGTCAAATTTATAAAACATCTCCAATAAAAATTACGGTCACTAACGCAGTGCAAGAAGCAAGAAACCCAGATGACGCACCTCAAGTTTCTGCCGATGATAACTTGTATTTGGTTGCCGATATTTCTAAAACAAATCCGTACATCAACGAACCAATTACCGTAGTCTACAAACTGTATTTCAGTTACAATATTGGAATTACAAATTGGAGAGAATTAGACAAACCGAAATACAATGATTTTTGGAGTCAAAATATTGACATCAAACAACTAGTGGGCGAAGAAGGAATGTTTAAAGGCGAGAAATACCGTTTTGTAGTACTTCGAAAAACCGTTTTGTATCCGCAAAAATCGGGCAAATTAGTTATCGAACCTTTATCATTAGATATTGATGTCCAATTGCCAACCAATCGTCGAGATATGTTTGGACGTGTTGTCGTGACTAATGACAACAAAAGAGTTTCGGCCGGAGCCAAGACAATTGCCGTAAAAGCACTTCCAGAAGCTGGCAAACCAGCAGATTTTTCAGGAGCTGTAGGTAAATTTGATTTTAGAGTAACGCCTTCGAAAACGAATTTAAAAAACGGTGAAAGCTTAGATTTATTGGTAAATGTTTCTGGAAGCGGAAATATGAAATTGTTCAATTTGCCAAAACCTGTTGTTCCAAATTCACTCGAAATGTACGATCCTGTTCACGACGAGAAAGTGAACACTAGTTTATCAGGAATGTCTGGAAAAATCTCCGATAATTATACGGTTATTCCGCAATTCAAAGGGAATTATCCAATAAAACCAATGCAGTTTTCGTACTTTGATTTAAGTTCTGGAAAATACAAAACGATTACCTCACCAGAAATAATGATAAATGTTCTTGATGGACCTTCGGCCAATGATCAAGTAGCAGCAACATCGCCGGGAACTTCTAAAAATATAGTTTCGAGTAGCGAACAATTCAAATATATTAAGTTGAAAACCGAGTTTATTTCAATGAAAGAGGAGGATTTTTTAGGGTCAAAAACATTTTATGGATTATTGCTTTTGCCATTTTTAATGTTGCCATTGATTGTATTATTCAAAAAGAAAAAAGAAGCCATTGATAGCGATGTATTTGGAAACCGAATAAAAATGAACAACAAATTGGCTAAAAAATATTTGTCAGAAGCCAAAAAACAAATCAACAACAAAGAGCCATTTTATGTGGCTTTAGAAAAAGCGATGCACAATTTCTTGAAAGCCAAGCTTCACATTGAAACCTCGGATATGAGTAAAAGCAATATTCAACAGCTTTTAACATCAAGAAATGCAAATGCTCAAACTGTAATCGATTTTGTCAACTTGACGGAAAACTGTGAATTGGCTCGTTTTGCACAATCATCAAGCACCGCGATTCAGCAGGATTTTGACAAAGCGGTGGAAATAATTTCGGATTTAGAAAAACAGATCACTTAAAAATGAGTACGAAGATAAAACGGATGCATACAACGCAGATGAAAACAGATTTCAAATAAAATCCGTAAAATCCGTGTTTTTGATTTATCGAATCAATTCCATCTATGTCCAAAAAACATACATAATGAAAAAGATAATTTTTATATTACTGCTAACAACCCAATTTTTCTTTGCTCAAAGTAGCTTTGAAAAAGGAAATAGCCTGTACCAAAAAGGAAAATACGAACTAGCAATTTCAGCATACGAAAGTGTTTTGAATGCGAAACAACATTCAGCGGAATTGTATTTCAATTTAGGAAATTGCTATTACAAATTGAATAAAGTAGCTCCAGCCATTTACAATTACGAAAAAGCTTTAGTGCTCAATCCAAATGATGCTGAAATTACAAACAACCTTAAATTTGCCCAAAAACTGCAAATCGATGAGATAAAAGTGATTCCTCAAGTGGGTTTTTCAAAAATGGTACACAACTTCACATCTATTTTTGATTACAATACTTGGGCTTGGATTTCGGTTGGTTTTTCGATACTGTTTTTACTATGTTTTTCAGGGTACTATTTTTCTAGGTTTACTTTCTCAAAAAGGATGTTTTTCTTTGGAATGTTTGTAATACTTTTTCTGATGCTGCTATCAGTTTCATCAGCAATTACCGAGAAAAATCATTATGAAAGAGAAAGACCAGCAATTGTTTTTGCTGAAATGGTTTTGGTAAAAAGCGAACCACAAAACGCCAGTAATACCGTGTTTACCCTTCACGAAGGAACTAAAGTTTTTGTTTTGGAAACATTGGACAGTTGGAAAAAAATTCAATTGACAGATGGAACCGAGGGTTGGATTCAGAAAACGGCAATTAGGGAAGTGAAAGAGTAGAGTTCAGCCTGCCTGTCGGCAGACAGGTATTCAGTTTTTAGTGTTCGGTTCTCGCAAATACTGACCACTACAACGCTGACCGCTGATTACTTTTTTTTCAAATCATCATACCATTTTTCAATTGAAGGATAAATAAATCCGGCCGTTTTTTGAATAGGACGATAAAACAACGATTTGTCTAAAGTCTCTTTTTTGGCAAACGTATTATTAAAATTTATTTTTTCGAAAAGGTTCAAAAAAATACTCAAAATTAATATTGTTTTCAAAAGTCTAAAAAAGCCACCACCTAGTTTATTTATAACACCTAATTGCGCAAAATTGGCAATGCTGGTAAGAAATTTTGCCAAAAGTGAAATAGCAACAACCACAACAAGAAAAGTGATTAAAAAAGCCGTGATTTGAATGGTCTTTGGGTTCCAATGCACAAATCCCGATAACATTATTTTTGCTAAATACGAAAACTTAATGGCGATATAAATTCCTAAAATCAATGAAATTAGTGAAGCTAACTCAACAAAAAGTCCGTTTTTTATCCCTTTAAATAAACCAATAACAAGAATAATACCCAAAATAATATCTAATAAACTCATAACATAAACGTAAAGAATAAAGAATAAAGAATAAAGAATAAAGAACAAAGATAAAGAATATTCCATTTTCAACTTCTTATATTTGCACGAATAATTTTAGAGTTATGATTTTAGATTTCCGATTAAAAAAATCTGCAATCTAAAATCTGCAATCTAAAATCTAAAATCTGCAATCTAAAATCGAAATGTCAAGAGATACGCAACTAAAAGAACGCTGGGAACAGCTTGTCAACTTACTTTCCAATCAATTTTCGCAAGGCGAAGACCTTGATTTGGATGCCATAATTTATTTAATTGGAGTTCAAGAACTCGGAAAAGTGCATAACACCTTCGAAAAAGACGAAAAACTCAACCTAATGCACATCGCCATTTGCCGATTATTAGAACCTTATGGTTTTTATGAATTCGAATTTTTCGATGAAGAAGGTTGGCCGCATTACAAAGTTAAAGAGGAATTGCCGGCACTAAAAGCTGGAGAACAATCTGTTTTAATGAAAGAAGCGATTGTCAATTATTTTATCGAAAAGGAATTAATTGATTGATGATTGTAGAGTAACGATTGCAGATTTCAGATTTATCGTGGAAACTTTAAACTTTAAACTTTAAACCTCAAACAAATTTCTTAATTTTGCACACTCAATTATTGGATGAAAATGATAGACAAGATTAAAGAATATATTGGCGAAGCACAAGCTTTTTCAACTCAAAACGCAGCAGATTTAGAAACGTTTAGAATCAAATTTCTGGGAAGCAAAGGCCTTTTAAAAGAACTTTTCGCCGAATTTAAAAACGTGCCCAACGATCAAAAAAAGGAATTTGGGCAAGTTATCAATTTGTTAAAATCTTCTGCTGAAGAAAAAGTAAAATTAATTCAAGAATCTTTAGAACGTAAAGAAGAAAACAAAGGATTTTATGGTGACTTGACTCGTTCTCCAGAACCAGTAACTATTGGTTCTCGTCATCCAATATCATTGGTAAAAAACCAAATTATCGACATCTTCTCCAACGTAGGATTCAATGTTTCCGAAGGACCAGAAATCGAAGATGATTGGCATAATTTCACCGCATTAAACCTGCCGGAATACCATCCAGCGCGTGATATGCAAGACACGTTTTTCATTCAAACTAATCCAGATATTTTGTTGCGTACACACACCTCATCCGTACAGGTGCGTTATATGGAAAACAACAAACCGCCGATTCGTACCATTTCTCCGGGAAGAGTTTTCCGTAACGAAGCCGTTTCATCGCGTTCGCATTGTATTTTTCACCAAGTCGAAGGATTATATATTGACAAGGATGTATCTTTTACTGATTTAAAGCAAACGCTTTTGTATTTCACTAAAGAAATGTTTGGAAAATCGAAAATTCGTCTTCGTCCATCTTATTTTCCGTTCACAGAACCAAGCGCCGAAATTGATATTTATTGGGGTTTAAAAACCGAAACCGATTATAGAATTACCAAAGGAACCGGTTGGTTAGAAATTGGTGGTTGCGGAATGGTGGACCCAAATGTTTTGAAAAATTGCAACATTAATCCAGAAGAATACACCGGTTTTGCCTTTGGAATGGGAATCGAAAGAATCGCGATGTTGTTGTATCAAATTGGCGACATCCGAATGTTTTACGAAAATGACGTTCGATTCTTAGAGCAATTCAAAGCTAGTATTTAGATTTAAGAATGTTGATTAACGATTTTAGATTCCAGATTTAATACATCAAAAATCAACATTCGTTAATCTGAAATCATCAATCATTATGAAATCCGACATCATCATCCCCGAAGTAGAAAACGTTTTCCTTGCCGCAGTCCAAGAATGGAGCGACGACTTTATGGAAAAAGTTTGGTACATCTATTTAGTAAACGACAGCGATTTTCAATTGGATAGTGTTATGGTTGTTTCTAAAGCTTTTGGAACCATTGATGGCGAGATGAAGAAAACATCTCTTTTGCGTCACGCTTTTATAGAAGTGCCAGCTGTTACTTTTGTAAAAGTAGAAATGGTCGAAAAAAGTGTTTTGGCACTTAACAACGAGTTTATGGTTACTTTCTTTATTGGCAATACCTTATACGACCGAAAATATATTTTCAGAGCCAATTCTATCACTCCAGATTATGTCGAGGAAGTGCCACTTTTATTTGTGGATGGTGTTATTGTGAGGTAAGTCAGGAGTTTTTTCACTTTTAATTTTTTTCTTCCAACTAAAATAACCTACCAAAAATATACCGGTTATCACAAAAAATAAAATTCGAAATAAATTTTTTCTAGTTAAAAAAGCATCTCTAAAAGACATATCAATTGTGTCTACAGCATACATAAGAAATGACATGATTAATCCCCAAATCAAACCGTTTTTAAGTTGAAATTTCCACCTTTCGCTCATATTAATCTAATTTTTCAGTTAATTTTTTAAACACCGCTTTTGCAGATTTTCCTTCATATAAAATGCTGTAAACGGCATCAATTATTGGAGTGTTGGCACCATAACCTAAGTTGAGGTTATAAGCACTTTTCGCAGCATAATAACCTTCGGCAACCATACTCATTTCCATCATAGCTGATTTTACGGTATAGCCTTTTCCAATCATATTTCCAAACATCCTGTTTCTGGAGAAAATAGAATACCCCGTTACCAATAAATCCCCCAAATAGGCCGAGTCATTGATGTTTCGCTTCATTTTGTGTACTTTTCTGATGAATTTTTTCATTTCTCGAATACCGTTGCTCATCAATACCGATTGAAAATTGTCGCCATAACCTAAACCGTGAGCCATTCCCGCAGCAATAGCATAAATATTCTTAAGCATTGCCGCATATTCTGTACCAATAATGTCATCCGAAATTTTGGTTTTGATGTAGTTTCCAGATAAATTTTTGGCTACTATTTTGGCTTTTTTTGCATCACCACAAGCGATGGTTAGGTAGGATAAACGTTCTAAAGCGACTTCTTCGGCGTGACAAGGACCAGTAATTACACCAATATTTTCGAATGGAATGTTGTACGTAATATTAAAATGTTCTCCAACAATTAAGCTTGTTTCAGGGACAATTCCCTTGATGGCTGAGAAGATGACTTTGCCTTCCAAACTTTCGGTTATTTTTTCAAGTTCTCCATTTAAAAAAGCTGATGGAATAGCAAAAATGATATAATCAGCATAAGCTACTGCTTCATTAATGTCACTTGTAAGTTTTAATTTTTTTATGTCAAATTCTACAGAACTCAGGTAATTTGGATTATGATGATGAATTTTTATGTGTTCGATTGCGTCTTCATTTCGCATATACCAAGCAATTTCTTTCAGGTTTACACATAACATTTTTGCAATTGCGGTTGCCCAACTTCCTCCGCCAATTACGGCAAATTTTAAATTTTCGGCCATTATTTTATTAGATTTTATCAAAAGTACTTAAAAATTGACTTATAAAGCAAAATTGAACCACAGAAAAAATTTTAAAACTTCATTAAAAAAATTTAAAATATTTTTCATTTCTACACAATATGTTTATTTTCTGTACGTTATAATAATTTAAAAATTGATTATTTTTAAATGGAGAGACGAATTAGTTAGTTTTGTTTTAGTATTTTGGAGAAGGCGTTCTTAAAGGTAGTTTGAGAGCGCCTTTTTATTGGGTAAATTAGCAATTTAAAACTCATAAACTTCATTAGGTGTTATGCAATAATCTAGTTTTACATCACTTTCAAAAACATCTTGAATTTTTTCTTCAGCTTCAAAGAAGGAAAGTCCGATTTTGATCGTATCGGGTTTGCATTCCATTAGAAATTTATCATAAAATCCTTTGCCATAGCCTGCTCGATGTCCTGTTTTATCATATGCTAAGAGAGGAACAAATACCACGTCAATTTTATTAGTTGGAACTTCTATCCCATCAACTGGTTCTGGAATATTGTATTCGTTTTTCTTGATTTTGGTATTATCTGTCAAAAGAAAATGTTTCATTTCTCTAGTGTCAAAATTACTTTTTGAAATAATGATTTCTTTGTCTTTTCCGAAAAGCAAATGCAAAATAAACTCAGTATTGACTTCTTTATTCTCGGTTATGGGCAAAAATATATGAAAGTAGGTTTTCTCCCAAACGGGAAGTGCAAGTACTTTATTGGCAATAGCCAAACTCATTTCCGCCAAATCTTCTTCGGAAAGTTGGTTTCGCAAGGTTTTATATTTTTCCCTTAATTCCTTTTTAAACATGGATAGTTGCTTTCAATTCGTTGATAAACGAAGTCAAATGTTGCACTTCTACATGATCCATCAGTACAATTTTATACCATTTGTTGCCTTGATGATGTTGTTGAGGCACTAAATCAAATTTTTCGGCGATTTCCTCTGGAATATATTGCGAATGAATTGTCACAATATTCATAAATGGCTCTCTAAAATATTGGATGTTCAATTCGTCTAATTCGTGGCATAAAAACTGGGTTCGCATTTGCAAAACACTCACTTTCTCGAACCAGCCAAAAGGACCATAGGTAAACAAAATCATCCAAACCGCCACAGCATTCGCACCAGAACGGCTTCCGCAAAGGGTTAAATCCATGCCTTCGACATATTCGGCTTCTTTGGTCAAAACATTTTCAATTAATCCTTTTCTACAGATAAAAACGCCAGTTCCATAAGGCGATTGTAGCATTTTATGCGCATCAATAGTGATGGAACTTATTTTTGGATTACTGAAATTAATGGTCGATTTCTGGTTGCTAAACGGATAAACAAAACCGCCGTAAGCTCCATCAATATGAAGTTTGTACTCGGCATTGTGTTTTTCTAAAATTGAAGTATAATCATCGGGATTATCTACAGAACCAAACATTGTCGTTCCCATATTAGCCACAGCGATAAAGTATTTTTTCCCGTTTTCTTTGGCTTTGCTGATTTCATTTTCCAAAGCTATTTTATCGATTTCTCTATTTTTGAAAGAAACGGGAATTTTTATCCAATCCAACATTAAAACATTGGCTGCTTTTGGTGTAGAATAATGCGTGTCTTCGGAAGCAATAATAGCAATTTCATCTAATTTCGCACCTTTTTGATGCATAAAAAAATTGCGATACATCCATAAAGCTTGAATATTAGCTTCAGTTCCGCCAGGCGAAATATAGCCGTCAATTGAGTCTGGTTCTGCTTTGAAAATATCAACCGCTATAACATTTAAAACTTCGCGTTCTATTTCCTGAGTTCCCTTAAAAGCTTTTTCGGAAGTACCTAAAGTGTGACAACCAATGTGATTAGGATTTGCTACATAAGTCTGCAATGTTGGTGCATCTTTCAAAAATGGCGCGTCATCATAAAAAACTTTTCCATCCAGTTTTGAAGCGGGATAACCTAAGGAAGCATCGTTGGAGAAATTCACATTTTCATCTAATGCTTTTTGAATTCTATTTTTTCGTTCTTCTTGCGAGAGTTTTTTCCAGTAAACCATAATGAAAGCATTTTATACAAAGATAAATCTAATAATCTTTATGGATGTTATAATTTTCTGAATTTGGAACTTCATTTTTTTCAGGTTAACTTTGTTATATGGACAACCCAACTCTCGAACTTCAAATTCAAACATTGCCTGATGGTCCCGGCGTTTATCAATACTATGATAAGGATGGGAAAATTTTATACGTTGGCAAAGCCAAAAATCTTAAAAAAAGAGTTGCTTCTTACTTCAATAAAGTTCACGATACAGCCAAAACCAATGTCTTGGTTAAGAAGATTGTCTCCATAAAACACATCGTCGTTCCCACAGAAACGGATGCGCTTTTATTGGAAAACAACCTCATAAAAACGCTTATGCCACGCTACAATGTTTTGTTGCGTGATGATAAAAGTTATCCTTGGATTTGCATCAAAAAAGAACCTTTCTCCCGAATATTTTCGACTAGAAGGTTGATTAAAGACGGCTCAGAGTATTTTGGACCGTATACGAGTTTCAAGACGGTGAGCACTATTTTGGAATTGATAAAAGAGTTGTATCCGTTGCGAACTTGCAATTATGATTTGAGTAAATCGAATATCGAAAACGGAAAATTCAAGGTCTGTTTAGAATATCACATTGGCAATTGCAAAGGACCTTGTGAAGGTTTTGAATCTTTGGAAAATTATCAAAAACAAGTCGATGCGATTCGCGAAATTTTGAAAGGAAATTTCAAGGAATCAATGAAGGATTTCAAGAAACTGATGACTGATTTGGCAAGGAAAATGCATTTTGAAGAAGCCCAGAAAATAAAGGATAAAATCGAAATTCTTGAAAATTACCAATCGCGATCTACCATCGTGAATCCAAAAATTACCAATATCGACGTGTTTTCGATAGTTTCGGACGAAAGTGCTGCTTTTGTCAACTTTTTGCAAATTTCCCACGGTTCAATTATTCGTTCGCACACCATGGAAATCAAAAAGAAATTGGACGAAACTGACGAAGAATTATTAGAATTAGCGATTATCGAACTTCGTGAACGTTTTCAGTTATTATCTAAAGAAATAATTGTTCCGTTTGCGGTTGAAGTGGGCGAAAATATCAAAGTTACCGTTCCTCAATTGGGCGACAAAAAACAAATACTGGATTTATCCATTCGCAATGCCAAGTTTTACCGAATTGAACAATTGAAACAATTGCAAATTGTAGACCCAGATCGCCATGCTAACCGAATTATGGCGCAAATGCAAAAGGACTTAAGATTGCCAGTAGAGCCACGCCACATAGAATGTTTTGACAATTCGAATATTCAAGGAACCAATCCTGTTGCGGCTTGCGTAGTTTTTAAAGATGGAAAACCCAGCAAAAAAGACTATCGTCATTTCAATATAAAAACGGTTGAAGGCCCAGATGATTTTGCTTCGATGACCGAAGTGGTTTACAGAAGATACAAACGATTATTGGACGAAAAAGAACCTTTGCCGCAACTCATTATCATCGATGGCGGAAAAGGACAATTGTCTTCAGCTTTAAAGAGTATTGATGAATTAGGCCTGCGTGGTAAAATCACTATTATTGGCATAGCCAAACGATTGGAAGAATTGTTTTATCCCGGCGATTCCATTCCATTGTATTTGGATAAAAAGTCCGAAACATTGAAAGTTATTCAACAGCTGCGAAACGAAGCACATCGTTTTGGGATCACGCATCATCGGGACAAAAGAAGTAAATCGGCACTTAATTCTTCCATAGAAAGCATTCCGGGAATTGGCGAAAAAACCATGCTGGCGTTAATTCAACACTTCAAAAGTGTTAAAAGATTGAAATTAGCCACCGAAAAAGAAATTTCTGACGTTATAGGTATATCGAAAGCCAAAAAAATTACCGACTTTTACAAAACCAATTAGCAAATCACAATGAGAAAAATTGCCGTATTTGTTTTTCTTTTAGTTACTTATCAGGCGTCTTTTTCGCAAGACACTATTAAAAGGCCAAAGATTGGATTGGTTTTGAGTGGTGGTGGAGCAAAAGGGTTTGCTCACGTTGGGGTGTTAAAAGTTTTGGAACAGGCAGGAATTAAAATAGATTACATTGGTGGTACTAGTATGGGAGCAGTAGTTGGCGGGCTATATGCTTCCGGTTATAATGCGGCACAACTAGACTCAATAGTATCTGTAACTAATTTTGATAATTTATTAATTGATTATGTTCCGCGTTCCTCTAAAAGTTTTTATGAAAAAAGAAATGATGAGCTGTATGCTTTAGTACTTCCTTTTAATAATTTCAAAATAGGCGTTCCACAATCACTTTCAAAAGGAATGTTTAATTATAATTTTTTTAATCGACTTACGCTGCACGTTAGGCACGTGCGGGATTTTAATCAATTTCCAATTCCGTTTTTGTGCATAGCCACCGACATTGAAGTAGGAAAACAAGTGGTTTTGGATAAAGGTGTTTTGGCACAATCATTAATAGCAAGTTCAGCATTACCTTCTGTATTTTCACCGGTAATACTCGATGGAAAATTGTTGGTTGACGGTGGTGTTATCAATAATTATCCCATTGAAGAAATTCGAAAATTGGGTGCCGATATAATCATTGGTGTAGATGTTCAAAGTGGATTACGAGACAAAAACCAGCTTCAAGACGCTACTAAAATTTTGTTTCAAATCACTAATCTTCAGATGATTGAAAAAATGAACGGCAATGCTAAAAACACAGATATTTACATTAAACCCGACATCAAAAATATTGGAGCAGTATCTTTTGAAAAGGCCAAAGAAATTATCCTACGAGGCGAAGAAGCTGCCTTTACAGTTTATGAAGACTTAAACAAATTGGCCGATAAATCAAACCCATATCAAAAGCCAAAATTAAAAATACCATCGGATAGCTTGCATATTATGAATATTGTTTGTAACAATTTAGTTCATTATTCAAAGGCATATATAGCAGGGAAATTGAAGTTTAAATCGGGGTCTAAAATTAGATATCAAGATTTAGAAACAGGAATTAATAATATTGATGCCACTCATAATTTTGGAACAGTAATTTATTCCTTAGAGTCCAATGGAATAGGTGATGACTTGGTTTTGAACTTGATTGAAAATCCGGTAAAAACGTATTTAAAATTAGGATTGCATTTTGACGGATTATATAAAAGTGGGGTTTTGGCTAATATAACCAATAAAAATACACTTTTTAAAAACGATGTAGCCTCGTTCGATTTGATTATTGGCGATAATATAAGATATAACCTGGATTATTATATTGATAATGGGTACAATTTGAGCGTTGGATTTAAATCCCAATTGAATCAATTTAATAAAAACAGTACAAAAGAATATACTGGCTTATCTATTGATCCATTCATGAATACTGTAAGTATTAATTTTATGGATCTTACCAACCAGTTTTATTTTCAATCCATATTTGCACAAAAATTTTTAATAGGTCTAGGTGTAGAGCATAAATATTTAAAAATAAATTCAGAATCGGTTTCTATAGCAAATTCTGCAATTGATAAGAGTAATTATGGAAGTGTTTTTGCTTATATGAAATTTGATTCTTTCGATAATCAATACTTTCCAACAAAGGGATATTATTTTTCTAGTGATCTTCACAATTATCTACTATCTTCAAATTATTCTAAAAAATTCAATCCATTTTCCATCGTAAAAGTCGATCTTGGAGTAGCCACGAAAATTTTCAGAAAAACTACTTTCAAATTTCAAAGCGAAGCAGGTTTCTCAATTGGAGATAAAAGTGTGCCTTATTTTGACTTTGTTTTGGGTGGTTTCGGTTTTATACCGGTTAATAATTTCAGACCTTTCTATGGATATGATTTTCTGAGTGTTGCTGGCGATAGTTATTTAAAATCTTCAATAGGCATTGATTATGAAATTTTTAAAAAAAACCATTTAAATTTTTCGGCCAATTACGCCAATATTCAAAACAATCTTTTTGATTCTTTAGATTGGATAGCAATACCTAAATATTCAGGATATGCTTTAGGATATGGATTAGAAACAATAATCGGTCCTGTTGAAGTAAAATACTCTTGGTCGCCCGAAATAAATCAAGGATATACTTGGTTTAGTATCGGATTTTGGTTTTAAGCCGAAAATTTTAAAAAAAGAAATTAAAAATAATGTAGTAAAATCAATTTTTTTTTAAAGGGTGTAAAAAATTTGATTAAATTCAGTTTGTGTCTTTGCAAACAATATGTTAAACTTTATTTTTATTGCGTTTTTACTAAAACCAATTGTACCTTTGCACTTGAAAAATCGGAAGGGTTGGTTTTCTTCTGTTTTTTATATAAATTTCATAGTTTATATTTTTTTTGGTTAGTTAATAGTATCAATTCTCAGTCATTAATTTGACTGAGTTTTTTTGTTTTGATACATTTGGAACAAAATTTGCATTGGCAGTAAATCAATAGTTAAATAAAAAATGAAAAAAATAATTCTATTATTTATATTTAGTGCTACAGTTGGATTTGTACCTCAAAGAGAATCCGCATATGGTGTAGGTGAACGATTTATATTCAAGATAAATTATGGATTTTTAAATGCTGGATACGCCACTTTAGAAATACAAGAGGTCATGCTAAATAAAAAAAGTGTTTATCATATTATTGGTAAAGGGTATACCACTGGAATGTCTCGATTTTTTTTTAAAGTCAATGACAATTACGAAAGTTACATAGATAAAGATACGGGAATCCCCTATCAATATGTTAGAAAAATTGACGAAGGCGGTTATACCAAAAATCAGGAAGGTTTTTTTAATCTCGCTGAAAACAAAGTTTTAGTTAAGGATTACAAACACGAAACTGAAAAGACATTTACTATTCCTAAAAACACACAGGACATTTTGTCGTCTTTTTATTATTTGCGTAATTATCCTAATATTGACAAAATGAAACCGGGAGAATCTATAGCTATTGATATGTTTTTTGACGATAAAACTACCAAATTTAGGTTAAAGTTTATAGGTCGTGAAGATATTAGAACTAAATTTGGATACGTCTCAACGATGATTTTTAAGCCGTTAGTTCAAACCGGACGTGTTTTCAAAGAAGAAGAAAGCTTAACCATTTGGATATCAGATGATTATAATAGATTACCAATTAGAGTGAAAGCAAATCTTCTAGTGGGTTCCATAAAAGCAGATTTAGACAGTTACAAAGAATTGAAATACCCATTTAAAGTTAAAAGCAAAAAGCACGATTGATTTTAAGGTCTAAGTTGTACTTGATTATTAAATAATGGCTTGAAAAATAGTAGAATAATGTAGTTAATTTGAAAAAAATATTTCTTTTTATTATTGTTTTGTTTTCAATATTCTCTTGTAAACAAAAGGAGTCCGAGCCTATCACTCTCGATCAAGTTTCCAAGCAAAAGGTAGAACAATTTGGCTTTGATTTCAACGATTTCAATGTGCTTCGTGACACCATAAAAAAAGGAGACACTTTTGGGAGCCTTATAGAAAATCAAAATCTTGGCGATAAACAAGTATTTGATATCATTGAAAAAGTGAAAGACAGTTTTGATGTGAGAACCATTAGAATTGGAAAAGCATATACATTTTTACGTTCAAAAGACCGGTACAAAAAACCGCAATATGCGATTTATCAACCTGACAGAGCGAGTTATTATATTATAGATTTTAGAGATTCCGTTAGTGTTTCGAAAGTGACACGACCTACTCGCATCAAAAAAAGAACTATCGCCGGAGAATTAAACGGTTCCTTTTCAGAAGAATTGCAAAGGCAAAAAGTAGATCCGGCCTTGGCTAATAAATTAATCAAAGTCTATGCTTGGTCTATTGATTTTTTCAAGTTGAAAAAAGGGGATCAGTTTGGCGTTATTTTCACGGAAAGATACATTGATGACACCATATACGATGGAGTGGATAGTTTGAGCGCGGCTTTTTTTGAATACAAAGGCAAAATGATCTATGCCTTCCCTTTTGCTCAAAATGAAAATTCTGGCAAAATAGATTATTATGACGAAAACGGAAAAGCACTCAAGAATTTTTTCTTGAAATCACCTCTAAAATATGCCAATATTACTTCACGTTTCTCTAGGAGTAGGTTTCATCCCGTGCAAATGATTTGGAAAGCCCACAAAGGAACCGATTATGCTGCGCCAACCGGAACTCCTATTATGACTACAGCATCAGGAATTATAGAGCAAACGGGTTATACAGCCGGAAACGGGAATTTTGTTAAAGTAAAACATGACAGAACGTATTCGACACAATATTTACATATGTCTAGAATTTTGGTTCGAAGAGGTCAAAGAGTAGCTCAAGGAAGTGTTATTGGCAGGGTTGGAAGCACAGGTTTAGCCACTGGACCACACGTTTGTTATCGGTTTTGGAAAAACGGAGTACAAGTTGATGCTTTAAGATTGAAATTACCCAACTCACAACTTATGGAATCAAAAAATCTACCCCGATTTAAAAAACAAATAGAACCCTTAAAATGGGAATTGGATAGTGTTGCGAATTTGTAATCTAAAATTTTAAAAGCTTTCACTAAAAGATGAAAAGCTTGGTTTGGTTACAAACTAAAAATGTAAATTTGCACTTTCTAAAATAATTAGTAATTATGGCATTACATAACACAAACCCAACTACAACATTAGCTTGGCAAAAACTACAGGAACATTTTCAGGAAATGCAAAAGGTTTCTATGGCAACGCTCTTTGAAAAAGACCACGCAAGAACATCACAATTTCATATACAATGGAATGATTTTTTGATGGATTATTCAAAGAATATCATCAATCAGGAAACAGTAAATTTATTGCTTGAATTGGCAAACGAAGTACAATTGAAAGATTCAATTGCGAAATATTTTGATGGAGATATCATTAATCAAACCGAAAACCGTGCGGTTTTGCATACCGCTTTGCGTGCCAAAGAAACAGCTGCTATTAAAGTTGATGGAGAGAATGTAATTCCAGAAGTTTATGAAGTGAAAAGTAAAATAGAAAGTTTCACCAATGAAATTGTAAACGGCGACCGAAAAGGATTTACAGGAAAACTATTTACGGATGTTGTCAACATCGGAATTGGTGGTTCAGACCTTGGTCCAGCTATGGTTGTCGAAGCTTTGCAATATTATAAAAATCATTTGAACGTTCATTTTGTTTCTAATGTTGATGGAGACCACGTAAATGAAATCATAAAACTATTAAATCCTGAAACGACGCTTTTTGTAATCGTTTCTAAAACATTTACCACTCAAGAAACATTGACTAATTCAGAAACCATAAGAGAATGGTTTTTGAAATCAGCTTCGCAAGAAGATGTTGCTAAACATTTTGTAGCTGTTTCCACCAATATACAAAGAGTAACTGAATTCGGAATTAATCCTGATACTATTTTTCCAATGTGGGACTGGGTTGGCGGACGATTTTCGCTTTGGAGCGCCGTCGGTCTTTCGATAAGTTTAGCCGTTGGTTTTGAAAATTACAATGAATTATTGAATGGCGCCAACGAAATGGACGAACATTTCAAAACCGAGGATTTTGATAAAAACATCCCAGTTGTTTTGGCTTTGTTAAGCATTTGGTACAACAACTTTTTTGGTTCGGAAAGCGAAGCATTAATTCCGTACAGTCAATATTTGCAAAAATTAGCGCCCTATTTGCAACAAGGATTTATGGAAAGCAACGGAAAAAGTGTAGATCGGGACGGAAAACCTGTAAGTTATCAAACGGGAACAATTATTTGGGGAGAACCAGGAACCAATTCGCAACATGCATTTTTTCAATTAATACATCAGGGAACGAAACTGATTCCAACAGATTTTATTGGATTTGTAAAGCCACTTTACGGCAATGAAGATCATCACGACAAACTGATGTCCAACTTTTTTGCACAAACTGAGGCTTTAATGCAAGGAAAATCAGCAGAAAAAGTACAAGCTGAGTTCGTCAAACTAGGACTGTCTGAAGAAAAAGCAAAATTCCTTTTGCCTTTTAAAGTATTCACCGGAAACAAACCTACAAACACTATTTTAATACAAAAATTGACCCCTAAAGCTTTGGGTTCTTTGGTTGCGTTATACGAACACAAAATTTTTGTACAAGGAATTATTTGGAATATTTTTAGTTATGACCAATGGGGAGTGGAACTTGGAAAACAATTGGCCAATTCTATTTTAGATGAAATCAACTCGAAAAGCGTAAATACTCACGATAGTTCTACAACATTTTTATTGAATCATTTTTTGAAGAGTAAATAGAATTATAGTTTTTTAAAGGGTAATTTTATTAAGCAAGTATTCTTCGGTTTTGGAAGAACTTGGAACTTTAGTATACGTTACAATTTCTAAAAGAAAACCTTAATAATTTCAAAAACGGCATCGCTTTAAAAATGAATGCCGTTTTTTTATGCTTTTTTTATTTATATTTGTTAAAACAAAAAATAAATTTATGTACGAAATCATTCAAAAAGCGCATTCTGGCTTTGCCTATTTGGCCCTTTTGGCACTAATAATTGCTGTCGTTAACGCTGCAATTGGATTATTTTCTAAAAAAGAATTCTCTCCTCTAGACCGTAAAATAGCAATCATTACATTATCACTTATTCACACACAGTTAGTAATTGGTTTTATCGTGTGGTTTATTTCTCCATTAGGACTTGCCTCTTTAGGACAAATGAAAGATGCTGCGCTAAGATTAACCTCGTTAGAGCATCCAGTAACGAATATTATAGCAATTATCTTAATAACGGTTGGTTGGGTGAAACATAAAAAGCTAACAACCAGCGAATCCAAATTCAAAACATTCTCCATTTATTATGGCTTGGGATTAGTACTTATTTTAAGTAAAATTCCCTGGAATTTGTGGTTTTAAAAAACATAAAAAGTCCTGAAAAGGACTTTTTTTACCTAAGCATCGTATTTGTTAAATGAAGTTTAACTAAAGTTTAGTATTCAATTGAAAAGTCAAAAACATCAAAAAAGTAATTTTATAAACTGGGGTAAAAAAGCGCTAACGCTTTTTATATGCATTACTTTTCTTGGACTAGCAATCGGACAAACTTCAACTAAAGAAAAAAAAGCGGCCACCAAGTATAAGGACAGCTTAAATAAAAACAAATCTGCCATTGCAAAAACAGAAAAATTGCTGGCAATAGATACTGTCAAAAAAACAAAACCTTTATTTGATCAACAAGAAGTTATAGTAGACAGTTTGTTTATTGGAGCAGGAAAGTTTAAACTCTATAAAAAATCAGCTCACGCTTCCTATTATGCCGATAAATTCCACAATCATAAAACGGCAAGCGGAAAAAAATATGATAAAAATAAATTTTCTGCAGCACATAAAAAACTACCTTTTGGAACTATTGTAAAAGTCACCAATGAATCTAATGGGAAATCAGTAATTGTAGAAGTTAATGATAGAGGTCCATTCGTGAGATCAAGAGAGATTGATCTTTCGAGGCGAGCTTTTATGGAAATTACTGGAAATAAATCGTCTGGAAATATGACAGTAACTATGGAAGTACTTCAAAAATAAGCATCACCATTGTTTATAAGGATTCTGGCTCAAATACGAATTATAATACCGATTATCATTGGTCACTTCTGCACCAAGCCAGTTTGGTTTTTCGAAAGTTTCGGTTTCAGATTTCAATTCAATTTCGGCCATAATTAAGCCTTCATTTTCGCCATAAAATTCGTCAATTTCAAAAATGTGATTCCCCATTTTTACCTCAAATCTGGTTTTGTCGATTACCCCTTTTTCACATAATTTCAATAACACGTTAGCTTCATCAACAGGAATTTCTTTCTCCCATTCAAAACGAGATAAGCCCGACTCATTAGAGGCTCCTTTTATAGTCAAGAATCCCTTATTTCCTTTTATTCGAACACGAACCGTCCTTTCGGGAACAGAGCTCAAATAACCCTGCGAAATGCGATTTTGAGTAAATGCCTCAGTTTTGAAGGCATTCGAGGTGACGAGAAATTTTCTTTCTATTTCTAACATTTTGTCATTGCAAGGCACGAAGCAATCTTTTGAAGCTTCCGCCAGTTTTCATTTATTAATTTAATCCATTTCAAATTTACAAATTCTCTGCGAATCTCTGTTGTCTCTTTGTGAATCTCTGTGTAATAAATTTATAAATTTGCTTTATGCCAGAAACATTTCCAAATAGAAAAATCATACACATCGATATGGATGCTTTTTTTGCTTCGGTAGAGCAAATGGACAATCCCGAATTGCGCGGAAAACCCATTGCGGTTGGTGGTGCCGAAAATCGGGGAGTTGTTGCAGCAGCAAGTTATGAAGCTCGAAAATTTGGAGTCCGGAGTGCAATTAGTGGAGTTTTGGCCAAAAAAAATTGTCCCGATTTAATTTTTGTTCGACCAAGATTTGAACGCTACAAGGAAATATCTAATAAAATTCAAAAAATATTTTACGAATACACCGATTTGGTCGAGCCACTGTCACTTGACGAAGCCTATCTTGACGTTACAATAAACAAAAAAGGAAATCCAAGCGCCACTTTGTTGGCACAAGAAATACGATTACGCATTCTTAATGAAGTAGGTTTGACAGCTTCCGCTGGGATTTCAGTCAATAAATTTGTGGCCAAAATTGCTAGTGATTACAACAAACCCAACGGGCAAAAAACCGTTAATCCTGATGAGGTTATTTCTTTTTTAGAGGTATTGCCCATCCGAAAATTCTACGGTGTTGGAAAAGTGACCACCGAAAAAATGTATCAATTGGGCATTTTCACAGGCTTAGAATTAAAAAGCAAATCGTTGGAATTCCTTAAAAAAAATTTCGGGAAATCTGGAAGTTTTTACTATTATGTCGTGCGAGGCATTCATAATAGTGAGGTGAAATCAGATCGGATTACAAAATCTGTTGCTGCGGAACACACTTTTGATGTGAATTTATCCTCCGAAATTTTTATGATAGAACAGTTGGAAAACATTGCCAACTCATTAGAAAATAGATTAAAAAAACATCGAATTGCGGGAAAAACAGTTACACTTAAAATTAAATACAGTGATTTTACCCAACAAACTCGAAGTAAAACTTTGCCGTATTTTATCTCTGATAAAGGATTGATTTTGGAAGCGGTCAAAGAGCTTTTATATCAAGAAAGAATGAAAGATTCCGTTCGATTGCTTGGAATATCCTTAAGTAATTTGAATACCGAAGAAAAAAAGACAGTTGTAGTGCAGTTGAAATTTGATTTTTAACAAAAAAACCATCCGCGTTGGCAGATGGTTCTATATTTTGAAAAAAATAATTTTTATTTTCGATTCAGTTTAGAAAGTAATCTTAAGAACTCAATATACAACCACACCAAAGTGATAATTAAGCCCATTGCGGCAAACCATTCCATAAATTTTGGCATTTTTTGTTCTACTCCGTTTTCCATACGGTCAAAGTCTAAAAACAAATTCAATGCTGCAACGACAATAACAAAAACGCTAATGCCTATACTCATCATCGAGTTGCCGTAATGAATAGGGACAAAGCTAGTAAACATTGAAAACAACCACGAAATCAAATAATAAGTAGCGATAGCAAGTGTTCCAGCCACAACAACCGATTTGAATTGTTCGGTAACTTTTACAATTTTGAATTTGTACAATCCCAAACATGCTGCAAAAGTGACGAAAGTAGCACCTACGGCTTGTATCACAATTCCTGGATATCTAGCTTCAAAAATAGCTGAAACTCCACCAATAAACAAACCTTCAAATAAGGCATAACCAGGAGCTAAAACTGGCGAATACTGAGGTTTAAATGCGGCAATTACAACTAAAATTAATCCTATAATCGCACCACCAATAGTAGGTAACATTGGGTTCATCCCGTTAAAAGCCATCCACCAAACTACTATTGCGGATGCGGTAAGCAATAAAAACAGGATTAATGTTTTATTGATTGTTCCAGCCAAAGTCATATCTTGATTGTAATCAATAAGTGTAGCGTTATGCACTTTGCTATCAGATGATGCTGATGTCGCTGAAAATGATTTATTATTTAAAAACGGATTTTTCGATTCGAATGCCATACTATTTTAGTTTAATTTTTATCAAAGGTAACTTAAAAAATAAATTCAATCAAAAAATAATCCGCCTTCTTTATTGCTAAAACAGGCGGATTTGTTTGAATGTGAATTTTTGGAATTATAAAATTTCAGAAACTCTCAATGTATTAACCATTCCTTTATCTTTTAAAGGCATTGCGGCTAAATTGATAAGATATTCGCCTTTATTTACATAGCCTTTTTCTCTTGCTATTTCGTTTACATCTGCAATTGTATCGTCCGTACTTTTCATTTTGTCATAAAAGAAAGATTTTACACCCCACAACAAATTGAGTTGTGTTAGGATTCGTTTATTAGACGTAAAAACTAGAATATGAGCTGATGGTCTCCAAGCCGAAATTTGGAAAGCAGTATAACCACTATTTGTCAAGGTACAAATGGCTTTTGCCTCAATAATATTAGCGGTAAGTGCTGCGTGATGACAGATTGTTTTAGTAATAAAACGGTTGGTTCTTACTTGTGGCGTATTTTGTGGTACTTTGATAAGTGGAGAATCTTCAACGGCTTCGATAATTTGGGTCATTTTTTCGATTACCTGAACAGGATAAAGACCTGTTGCTGTTTCTCCTGAGAGCATAACTGCGTCAGCTCCATCCATAACGGAGTTAGCTACATCATTCACTTCGGCACGAGTTGGTGTCAAGCTGTTAATCATAGTTTCCATCATTTGGGTAGCCACAATGACAGGAATACGAGCGGTTTTGGCTCTGAGGATTAATTGCTTTTGTACCAATGGCACTTCTTGTGCTGGAAGTTCAACGCCTAAATCACCACGAGCTACCATCAATGCATCACAATAAGCAACGATTTTATCGATATTGACAAGCGCTTCGGGCATTTCTATTTTAGCAATAATAGGAATTTTTTCATCAGAATATTTTGCAATCAATTCTTGTAAGTCCTGAAGATCTCGAGGTGTTTTTACAAAGGATAGCGCAATCCAATCTACTTTTTGTTCAATAGCAAATATGGCATCGGCTATATCTTTTTCAGTTAATGCAGGAAGTGATATTTTTGTGTTTGGTAGATTTACCCCTTTTTTAGATTTCAGTTCTCCGCCTTGAATTACTTTGGCTATTACTTCCGTTTTTTTGTCGGTTTCAATAATTTCAAAAATAAGTTTACCATCATCAAGTAAAATACGTTCTCCAGGATTCACATCATTTGGAAAATTTTGGTACTTCATGAATACTTTTTTAGCAGTTCCAATAATATCTTCGGCAGTTGTAAACGTAATTAAATCGCCATCATTTACAACCACACCTTCTTCCATAATTCCTACGCGAAGCTTTGGCCCTTGTAAATCTCCTAAAATTGCTGTGGTGTAGCCAAACTCTTCGTTAAGCCCTCTAATTAGTGCAATCCTTTCCTTTACATCACTATAATCAGCATGCGAAAAATTAATTCTAAACACGTTTACACCTGCGTCAATCATATCCTTAATGATTTCTCTTGTACTACATGCAGGTCCAAGAGTGGCTACAATTTTTGTTTTTTTGTTTGTTGACATTGATATTAAAAAATTAAATTATTTTTTGATTTTATTTTAAGTGTATCAACTGAATAAGCTGTCGATATGTTTTCAATTGTATTTAATAGAAGCTGAATTGCTGCACTATCCATTACTTCTTCCGTGTTATCTATTTTTAAAAAATAATCTACTTTTTTAAACTCAGGAAGTAAAAACACTTTTGTTGACACTTCCATATTCAAATTTGAAAATAGATTTTGATTGTTATCCTTTTTGTTTTGAATTACTTCATTTTTGTTTTGAATCAAATTCCAAGAAATCTCCTTTTCCTTTTCATAATAATAAAATCTTGAGAATTTTGTCTCTCCCTCTTTGATATTGATATGAATTTCATTCTTGTTACTACTTAAATTTATCGTCAGTTTTTGATTAATAAAATAGGCTAATCTATAATCTTCTAATGAAGTATGTATAGCAACTAGTTGATAATTAATTTCATCAAAATCATCAAAATGTAATTTATGAACAGCCATTTGATTGAAAAAATAAGGTGTAAATATAGTATTTCTATTGCAGCATTGTCTTCAAAAAAAGCAAGTATTTTGTAATTCAAAAGCGAAAACGTTATAAATTAAAGAAATTTCGGCTATTTGGCATCAATTTTTTTTTGAAACGCAAAATAAGCTCTTTGCGATGCTTTTTCCTCTGCTTTCTTTTTTGAAGTAGCTCTAGCTTTTGCAATAACTTTATCATCTATGCTTAATTTTACACCAAAAAAACGTTGTCCATCAATTCCGTTATCGTCAAAAATATCATAGTGAAATTGTTTTTTTTCTTTCTGACACCATTCAATTAACAAGCTTTTATAACTAATTACTTTGCCTTCTAATCTTGCAATATCTACATAAGGAGTAACAACACTTTTTTGAATAAACTTTTCGCAATATTCATATCCTCGATCCAAATAAATGGCACCAACCAAAGATTCAAAAATATTACCGTGAATATTTTCTCCAAAATGGTGCACAGGAACTTTACTGTCTATAAAGCGAACAAGATTTAAGTCTTTCCCTAGTTCGTTTAAGTGTTCTCTACTCACAATTTTCGAACGCATTTTCGTTAAATAGCCTTCATCGCCAGCAGGTACTTTATTGAATAAGTGAGCGGCAATTACAGAACTTAACATGGCGTCTCCAAGAAATTCTAATCGTTCGTAACTAAAAGCATTTCCTGCTTCATCTTGTTTATTAGAGGAACGATGTGTGAATGCTTTTTTAAAATACTCCAAATTAATGGGTACAAATCCTAGAATTTCGCTTATAGAATCAAAAAAAATCCCGTCTTCAGGAGAACGGGATTTGGAAAATATTTTTCTAATAAGTTTCATTCTAAGAATTAGATGTCTAATTTTTTTACTAGAACGCAAGCATTGTGACCTCCAAAACCAAAAGTATTGCTCATTAAGACTTTTACATCCCTTTTTTGGGCTACATTAAAAGTAAAGTTCAATTTAGAATCAATACTTTCGTCATCGGTAAAATGATTTATGGTAGGTGGAACAATTCCGTGTTTTATGGAAAGGATAGAAGAAATCGTCTCTATTACGCCAGCCGCTCCAAGTAAATGACCTGTCATTGATTTTGTAGAATTCAAATTCATGGTATAAGCGTGTTCTCCAAAAACGTGCAAAATAGCTTTAGATTCGGCCATATCTCCCAGCGGGGTTGATGTTCCATGCATATTTACACCATCAACATCTGTAGGAGTTAAACCAGCATCTCTCAAACAATTTAACATTACATTTTTTGCGCCCAACCCTTCAGGATGTGGAGCTGTAATATGATACGCATCGGCAGACATTCCTCCTCCGCCAATTTCGCAATATATTTTAGCGCCACGAGCAACGGCGTGTTCGTATTCTTCAAGAATTAAAGTTCCTGCTCCTTCTCCAAGAACAAAACCATCGCGATCTTTGTCCATTGGTCTGGAAGCTGTTTTGGGATCGTCATTTCTGGTTGATAAAGCGTGCATGGCATTAAATCCTCCCATTCCAGCGATGGTTACTGCGGCTTCTGAACCGCCAGTTATCATTGCATCTGCCTGACCTAATCGAATGTAATTGAATGCGTCAATAATAGCATTTGTAGAGGAAGCGCAAGCCGAAACAGTTGTGAAATTCGGACCTCTGAATCCGTATTTTATAGAAATATGACCGCCAGCGATATCGGCAATCATTTTGGGTATGAAGAAGGGATTGAATCGGGGAGTTCCGTCTCCTTTGGCAAAATCAAGCATTTCATTTTGAAAAGTTTCCAATCCACCAATTCCTGAACCCCATATAACACCTACTCTGTCTTTGTCTAATTTTTCAAGATCGAAACCAGCATCTTTTACAGCTTCTTCAGCAGTAACGATAGCATATTGCGCATATCGATCCATCTTTCGAGCTTCTTTTCGGTCTATAAAATCTTCAACATTGAAGTTTTTTACTTCGCAAGCAAATTGGGTTTTGTGCTTTGAAGCATCATAATGAGTTATTGTTGCGGCTCCACTAACGCCATTAATAAGGCCATTCCAATACTCTTGTATATTATTCCCTATAGGAGTTAGCGCGCCTAGGCCAGTAACTACAACTCTTTTCAATACCATAACTTACGGTTTTTATCTATTTTCAACAAATAAAACCCACGCTTTCTTCTCTGTAATATTAGTACAAAAGAGACATGGGTAGTTTTATTTTAAATATTGTTTTGATTGAAATTCAATCGAAATTTAGTTTTAAAATAATAACACCCAATTTCTAGAAATTCCAAATTTTAAAATTCCAAATTTCAATATTTGAAATTTGTTTTTTGTTAATTGAAATTTATTAAAATTTGGGTGTTTTTTATTATTTCTTAGCTTCTTCGATATAAGAAATCGCTTGACCTACGGTAGCAATGTTTTCAGCTTGGTCGTCTGGAATTTGAATGTCAAATTCTTTTTCGAATTCCATGATAAGTTCTACTGTGTCTAATGAATCAGCTCCTAAATCATTAGTGAAGCTAGCTTCTGTTACAACTTCGTTTTCGTCAACGCCTAATTTGTCTACGATAATCGCTTTTACTCTTGATGCAATGTCTGACATAATCTTTAATTTTAAAATTTAATTTGTTGGCAAAAATAAAAAACTTTATTTTAAAACAACTATTTAGTTAATAAATGTGACAGCTAATTTATAAAATAAATTTCACAAACACTTCATAATGTTATTTATTATCAATATTTATTCTTTTTTTTGTATCCTTGAAATCACTTTAGATATGAAGAAAATAGTAATTTTCGCTTCCGGATCGGGTACTAATGCTGAAAACATTATAAAATACTTTAAAAATACAACTACAGCAAGTGTCGTTTCTGTGTTTACCAATAACCCAAATGCAAAAGTGATTGAAAGGGCCAAGAACTTTCAAATTCCGACTGAAATTTTCTCTAAAGAAGAATTATATTCAGGTAATGTCTTACAAAAATTAAATGCAATTCAGCCGGATTTGATAGTTCTCGCCGGATTTTTATTAAAATTCCCTGAATCAATCGTCGAATCCTACTCCAATTCTATAATAAATATACATCCAGCATTATTACCAAAATACGGCGGAAAAGGCATGTATGGAATGAACGTACATAAATCTGTTGTAGAAAACAAGGAAAAAGAAACGGGAATCTCTATTCATTACGTCAATGAAAATTATGACGAAGGAAGTATTATTTTTCAAAAAAAGGTGACGGTATTAATTACCGACACACCAGAAGTCGTAGCCGAAAAAATCCACGAATTGGAACAAAAATATTTTCCTAGTGTAGTTGAAGATATTTTAAATAAGAAATAAAATTTTATATGAGCAAAAAGGGGAAAAAAATTTTTGTTGTTTGGAATGGATTTAACCCTGGTATTTATGAAACTTGGAAAGAATGCCAACTTCAAATAAATGGTTATTCAAAAGCTAAATACAAAGGTTTTCCAACTTATAAGAAAGCGACGGAAGCTTTTGCAGAAGGCCCCGAAAATTATTGGGGAAAGGACACATTCTTTTCCTCTTTATCTGAAGAAGAATTAAAATTGATAGGTAAGCCAATTAAGAACTCTATGACTGTTGATGCTGCTTGTCAAGGTGTTCCTGGACCAATGGAATATCAGGGTGTAGACTTTTTTACAGGTAAAATTATATTCCGAAAAGGTCCATTTTTAGATTCCACAAATAATATAGGAGAATATTTAGCTTTAGTTCATGCCCTTGCTTTAATGAAATCAAATGGAGATAAAAGACCTATATATTCAGATAGTAAAATAGCTGTAGGATGGATTAAAAGTAAGCGCCACGCAACTAATCATAAGGAGTCAGAACTAAACAAAGATTCTTTTGAATTGTTGAGAAGAGCTGATAAATGGTTAAAAGAAAACAGCTTTGAAAACAAGATAATAAAATGGGAAACTAAAGCATGGGGTGAAATCCCCGCTGATTTTGGAAGAAAGTAACCCTCAAAACGAACGTTGCGATGAATTGGCGGTTTTTGCCTCTAGTCAAAACGAGCTTTCCGGATATGTTTTTTATGAGAAAGAAGATGAGAAGTTGTTGTACCGATGATTTAATTTGTAAATTTGTTTAAATTCCATATTATGATAGAGCAAACTGTAACCCCAAAAAACAACATTGTGAATCTATCTTTTGAGATTCCAAATAACCTTGTTGGCAAACCCTTAAAAGTTTTTATTGATTTCGAAAATGACAACGACGAGCAAGAAATGACTCAAGAAGAATTTTTGCAATGGATTGACGAAGCCGAAAAATCGCCAACAATGTCATTAGAAACTTTCAATGAAAAATGGGAATTAGAAATTCAGAGAATCAAGAAGCTTATAATTTAATTGTTAAAGACAAATATTTCACTGATTTAAGGAAAATCCTTGATTATATTGCCATAAAACAAAAGCAACCATTAAATGCCATTAAAGTATCCATCGGCATAAATGCCACAATGAATAAAATCATTACGAATCCAACTATTTATGCCGAATGCGAAAATATCCCAACCAAATCTAAAATTTACAGAGAAGCACTTTATAAAACTTGGCAAATTGTTTTCAAACTTAAAGGAAACACGATCACAATTTTAGGTGTTTTGAGCGGAAAAAGAAAACCTTCGAGGTTCAGAAAAATTGAGTGATATTTGTTGTAAACTTAACGTCAATTCGAGTGTTTTTATGTAATTCAATGGAGTAAAAATGTATCAATAATCTCTCATTTATCGCTACAAAACTTCAAAACTATTTTGGTAAATCAGCAAGGTTTCCTTCTTTCTGAAAAGGAAATTTTTATTTTGATAGGTAGGTTTTTGCAATAATTGTTTGTCATTGAATTGCACTAAATGGAATTGTAAATCATCAATAGTAAAATCATCCACTTTTATTTCATAGCTGGCAATAAATCCAATCGCTTTTTGTTCAACATAAATTCCGGGACTGTATTTTTCTGTAATTTCAGTTTTATGAACATTGTATAGCGGAAAAAGCAATTGTTCTTGGTTTAAATCTTTGATGTGGAGTTTACTGATTTTCTTCCCATCCAATAAAATTTCAATTTGATTTTTAGGATTATCTAATAAACCACTAATTTTTATGCCGGGTAAATGCTCCACCGATGGAAAAGAAGGTCTTTTGAGGTAATAATAAAAAAAAGGATCTAATAGAGCCTTTACCAAGGGAAGTTTCATTTTAGACGCCACTTTCATACAGGCATTCAAATCCTCTTCGCTACACTCAACCTTTTTAAGAGTCCAACTTTCCCCGTGAAGATTGATTTTGACTGTTTGCATTGAAATTATGGACTTGGTAAAACTTTTACAATGAACTTTAAAAAGACGGATATTACTTATATCTTTTTAATGTCGCTTCCAGTTTTTCAATCATTTCCTTTTTTAGACTTTCGGGTTCCAATACTTTTACTTCCGCGCCGATTGACATTAATTCCATCACAAAATCGTAGGTTGGTTGCAGAAATAATTCAATCCGATATTCCTTTTCATTGTTTATTAATTCCTTTTGCGAATGGTGCAAAGCTAAAGATTTGATATAATTTTCTTGTTTTTTCGAAAAAGACAAAATTATTTTTTGAGGTTTTTTATTGTCTTCACTCATAATACCGAAACTATGACTAAACATATCTTCTGGATTAAAGTTTACAGGATACTCGAATGTTATGTTTTTGATTTCCAAATTTGAAATTCTATCCAAACCGAATGTTTTAGTACGATTGTCTTTTAAATCTTTAGCAATCAAATACCAACGATTTTTTGCTTCTTTCAAGCCTAAAGGCTGCACTTTTCTTTTAGAATCAGCGGATTCCTCTGACCAATAATTTATGTATGAAAAATGTATTTCGTTTCTGTTTTTAATTGCTTCCATCAGATAACTCAAAATATTGGTTTCCGATGTTTTTCTCTTTTCAAAAATAAGGCGATTCGATAAAGTACTCGAAATTTTTAGCGCTTCAATAATCTCTAAACTTTCCATCAAACGCTCGTTTCTTTCATCGTTGCAATCATCAATAATTTTATACACATTTTCAGATCGAAAATATTTTATTTCGATGTTATGAGTTGTAGCAATTTCTTTAATTTCTCTTTGAAACGTACGAATGGAAATCGCATAATTCTCCTCGTCATTGATGGATTGTTCTTCCAAATACTTTTGAATTTCTTCAAAAGAACTGGCACTTTTTCGCAGTTTGTTGATGATGAGTGAATATCGTTTTAGAAATTGTTTTTTGGACATAATTTATTTTGATTGATGAATTTAAGAATTAAAATCAAGTTGATTAATCTTATAATCAGACAGCATTTTATCAACGGTAGGAAATGTAAATTCCGAAATCATTTTCCATTCACATTCAATCGTACCATTGGCTTTAATTTCTAATAGGCACCAATTTTGGTCTTTTTTTACACATACGTAAGATATTCCAATAGTACTATTTAGTATAACCAAATTAGAGATTTCAAAATCAAAAACTTTTATTTTGTAATCGGCTGAACCCATTCCAAATATTTCTGATATTCTAAAAATATCCCAAGTGCCGTTTTTCTTTTGTTTTGCAAACATTGCGGCTAAACTTGCGTCTTGGCAGTAAATATTTCTTATCATAGCTGTTGTTTTTAAGATGTTTTTAATTAGATAGTATAGATTTGATTATCGTCAAGTTCTAAAATAGGTTGGTCGAAAATACTTTTATAGTCTTGCTTATTGTTGGTGTGTATCGGAATTATTAATTTAGGATTTATGGCGTTAGCATATTCTCTTAATGTTTCTACGTCAGCGTGTCCGCTGGTGTGCATATCAATTACAGTACAATTATTCCCTTCAAAAAAATCAATAAATTCTTTGGTTTTAGATTGGTCTTTGTATCCTGACCACATCGAATAAATAAGATTTCCATCCTTAACATTCATTCTTTTTAAATCCCAAATCATTGATGTCCTGACCAAAAGAACATAATCCGAAGGATTGCTTATAATATCGTCTTTCTTAATTTTCTTGGGAATGTATTTATAAGCCATCTTTTCAAATCCGTAATGCATCAATTTTGTTGTTAGCTTCCAATAAAAGTAAACGCCCATATTTGGATAGCCTTTTAATAGCGAAGGAAGTTTTGCAAATTCGGAAAGTTTTTCTAAAAGTTGTGCTCCGTAAACATCTACTACAAAAGTTTTTCCTGCTTTCAGACAGGCTTTATAAATCGAAACCAATCTATCAATATTTTGTGTTGAAGTAAACACATAATTTATGGAAGTTGAGTTTTTGAAACATTCAAAAAAATCATTTTCTATGTCCTCTTCTGTTTTTGATTTTATTGTATTTCTACCAATTGTAGTACCTTCCATTATCAAACAATCAACATCTTTTGGAGGGTTTTCAATAAAATTCTTATACACTTCTTTCTTGCGTCCGTGCGACCTGAAATCTCCGGAATAGAATAGTTTTTTACCGTTTGCTTCAATTAAAAAAGAATACGCATCAAAAGCAGAATGGTCGTTCCAATAGGGAGTAATCGTAAAATCACCGATTTGAAATTGTCTCCATCTTTCAAAATAATTAGGATTTTCAATATTGTTTTCCTGACTCAGAAAGATATTATTCAATTTCAAAATTTCGTGAGTAGCTTTCCCAATCCAAACAGGAATATCCTTATCCAAGTAGTGCATTAATCCGTAATGATCGGCGTGAGAATGTGAAATAATCAAACCATCTATTTTTGAGTTTTCAGAATAGGCTTCTTTAACATCCGGCAAAATACTTTTACTAATGAGTTCGTTTACCGATAAATTCTCGTATTCTCTAAAGTTGAAAGGCTTGCCACTAGCATTTAGTAAAGGCATACCAAAATCAAGCAATATTCGACTGTTTCCGGATTGAACTTCAATGCAAGAACCACCGATTTCATTAGTTCCTCTGTGGATGGTTAGGTTCATAAATTACCAATTTGATAAGCCGTTTTTAACGGTATAATTAAATGTTTGAAGATTATTTAAAAAACTTGCACCAAGTTGCTTCCTTGAAAATTGCAAAATTTCATCAAATTTTGTCTTCGCTGAACTTTTGTAATTGAATTCTGAAACAATTAAAACAGGAATTATTTCTTTAATTGAATTTGGTTTTTTCCATTTCGGATTTATTAAACCTATTTTTTGTTTTTGCTCTAACATTTCAAAAACCGCCGTTTCTAATTCAATTTTTGGAAAATTTGTGAAAATATCGTAGTACATTCCTATTTGCAGAGGGCCGAGGTATATGCCTTTAGTGTTGCCACTACCGTGCTTATATTCAATTAATAAGATATTACCATCTTTATCTAATGCTAAAAAATCAAGTTCGTCCCCAATTGTTTTTTTTTCTAAATCCTTTCCGTAACGCTTAGCGTCGAGGATTGATATATCTCTTTGCAAGCATTTATATTTTTTTTTAATGTTTTTAAATAGATTATTCTTTTCTATTGTGCTAGAATGTCCAATCACGGCTTCTTTATCAATAATTACAAAATCTGTATCAGTATTTCCACGAATACCAAATTTTCTTGATAATTCATTCTGAAAATATCCTTCTTTCTTGTTTTTATAATATCTGTTAAAATTAATATTGCTATCAATTTGAGTAATTAAATTTACGATTTCATTTTGGAAGTTCTCATTAATGTTTTTAAAGCCATAAAGGCTTGGTACTAATTTTTTATATGTATTGGTTGAATCTATAAAAATAGTTGTATTATTTTTTTGTGAGATAGATATAATTTTTGTAAGCCCTCGATAAATTGATATGCATTCTTTTGATTTATTTTTAACTATTAAAAAATCTAATTCATTATGGTTTTTGACAAAATCAAATAGCCACCTTAATTCACCTTTATCTTCAATTAAATTTGATAAAGAGTTGCAAATTTTTCTGTTATAATACATACTATTCATTGTTTATTTTTTTGTTAAAGTTAAATATTTTTTATCAGAATTTCGATTAAATATTAATTCCCAAAACCCACCGATTTTCGCAATTTAGGTTCATAATTATTGCTAATTTCAAAGTTAAAAATATCAGCAACCGAAAGTGGCTGAGATACTTCTATAGAATGTCAGAGTTTATTCAATAAAGAAATACTTCTATCAAAAGCAATCGGTATAAATTCATAAATAATCAAAAGCTTTTGTAGCATTTCCAATAATAATCGTTTTTAAATTTAGGACAAAACTAATTGCACTTAACGCTAAGGCGTGACGTTTAAATAATTATTTCAACAAATTTTTACTAGGATAAAATTATAGTTACACCGCTATTATTAGAAAAGAATTTGAACGAAATTCACATTTACCCTCGTTTCGGCTATACAAAAAGAATACTATTGGCTATCGAACAAGCGCATAAGCCCACTGAAACTGTCTTTTTCTCAATCAACAAAAATAATTAAACCACTCTCGAACTTTCGCTGTAAACCGATAGTGTGGGAATGGTCATTAACAAAATCCCTTTGATAATTAGTAAGGTACTTTTCAAAAAAAGCAGTGTCCATTGGCATATTTCAGAGTCCTTTTCAAAAAAAACAACGTCCGTTTCATCATTTACACCGTCCATTTCAAAAATAACAGCGTCCGTTTGCATATTTCGTCCTCCATTAGCATATTTCAGCGTCCAAGCCAGTATTTACAAGCATTTCTAATTTTGAGTTATCATAAAAACCACATCCAAAACAAGCTTTTTGAGTACTTAAATGAATCAATTGGTATTAGTCAATCCCAAACGCACTACCAACTAATACCGCAACCAAAAATAAATGCAAAGTCTAGCTCTATGCCAATGTCACTAAGTTAAGTATACAAGACAAGTTCATATACTCTATGTATTTCGGTGCAACCAAAAATTTCTTTTTTATGAAAACTTTTAAACCCTTAAAACCATTTTAAACTTCTAAACTAAAAATGTATCTTTGCCGCTTAATTCGAATTTTACAATATGAACAAATTACTTATTGTTGGAACCGTTGCTTTCGACGCTATTGAAACGCCTTTTGGCAAAACAGATAAAATATTAGGTGGCGCTGGAACTTATATCGGACTTTCGGCTTCTAATTTTAATCTTCAATCTGCTATTGTTTCTGTAGTTGGCGATGATTTTCCACAAGAATATTTAGATTTATTGACTAATAAAAACATAGATATTTCAGGTATTGAAGTGGTCAAAGGTGGAAAAACCTTCTTTTGGAGTGGTTTGTATCACAACGATTTGAATACCAGAGATACATTGGCAACTGAGTTGAATGTATTGGCTGATTTTCAACCAAAAGTACCAAAGAATTTCAAAAATGCCGATGTCGTGATGTTAGGAAACTTGCATCCACTAGTACAAAGTAGCGTTCTAGACCAAATGGATGTGAAACCTAAATTAGTAGTGCTGGACACTATGAATTTTTGGATGGATTGTGCTTTACCAGAATTATTGAATGTGATAAAACGCATAGACGTTATTACCATTAACGATGAAGAAGCCAGACAATTATCAGGAGAATATTCATTAGTAAAAGCAGCCGCAAAAATCCACTCAATGGGGCCAAAATATGTAGTGATTAAAAAAGGAGAACACGGCGCTTTGTTGTTTCACGATCATAAAATTTTCTTTGCACCTGCTTTGCCATTAGAAGAAGTTTTTGACCCAACAGGAGCTGGAGACACATTTGCAGGAGGATTTGCAGGATATATTACACAAAGCGAAAACGCATCTTTCGAAAATATGAAAAGCGCCATAATCTATGGATCTAATTTGGCTTCCTTTTGTGTAGAGAAATTTGGAACGGAAAGGATGGTGCATTTAGAAAAAGATGAAGTGATTGCTAGATTGCAACAATTCAAATCCTTAACTCAATTTGATATAGAAATATAAAAACTTGCCTCGATATTTCGGGGCTTTTTTTATTTTGAAAACCCAAATTCGCAAATTTTATTTCGAAACAAATCAAAATTAATTTACGAATTTTCGGTAATTACAACAACACAACTAAATTACAACAACACAATGAGCGACGCAATTAAACACGAATGTGGCATTGCCCTTTTAAGATTAAAAAAACCGTTGGAATTCTACAAAGAAAAATACGGAACGGCTTTTTATGGAATACAAAAAATGTATCTCTTGATGGAAAAGCAGCACAATCGAGGTCAAGATGGTGCAGGTTTTGCCAGTATCAAACTCGATGTAGAACCAGGAGAACGTTATATTAGTAGAGTCCGTTCGAATGCCGCACAGCCTATTCAAGATGTTTTTGCTCAAATAAATGAAAGGGTTAATGACGAATTGGCATCGCATCCTGAATATGCAGATGATGTAGCCTTGCAAAAAAAGAATATTCCTTACATAGGTGAATTGTTCTTAGGTCATGTTCGCTACGGAACTTTCGGGAAAAATAGTATTGAAAATGTTCATCCCTTTTTACGTCAAAATAACTGGATGCACCGAAATCTAATCTTGGCAGGAAATTTCAATATGACCAATGTAACCGAACTTTTTCAAAACCTTATCGATTTAGGACAGCATCCAAAAGAAATGAGGGATACGGTGACAGTTATGGAAAAAATAGGTCATTTTTTAGACAATGCCGTTACTGATTTGTATCAAGAATGCAAAAATAACGGTTTGAACAAAAGAGAGGCATCGCCAGTAATCGCCGAAAAATTAGACATTGCTAGAATTTTAAAAAGAGCTTCTAAAAATTTAGATGGGGGTTACGCTATGGCAGGACTTTTAGGTCACGGCGACGCCTTTGTTTTTCGAGATCCAGCAGGAATTCGTCCGGCTTATTTTTATGAAGATGACGAAATTGTAGTAGTTGCTTCTGAAAGACCTGTGATTCAAACGGTTTTCAATATAGATTTCGATAGAGTACAGGAACTTCAGCCGGGAAACGCATTAATCATCAAGAAAAACGGAAAAGTAACCCAAGAAGAAATTCTTACACCTACTATAAAAAAAGCGTGTTCTTTCGAGAGAATATATTTCTCGAGAGGAAGTGATGCCGAAATTTATCAGGAACGAAAGAAATTAGGAAAATTAATACTTCCTGCAGTTCTCGAAGCTATTGATGATGATACAGACAACACCGTTTTCTCCTATATTCCAAATACTGCCGAAACTTCTTTCTACGGAATGATTGAAGCCGCTCAGGATTTCCTGAATCAAAGGAAAAACAACTATATTCTTGAAAATAGAAAAAAATTAACCCGAGAAAAACTCGAAGAAATACTAGCTGTAAAGATTCGTACCGAAAAAGTAGCTATCAAAGATGCTAAATTGAGAACTTTTATTACTGAAGACAGTAGTCGTGATGATTTAGTTGCTCACGTTTATGATGTAACTTATGGTGTGATAAAACCAACCGATAATTTGGTAATTATAGACGATAGTATTGTTCGAGGAACTACGTTAAAAATGAGTATCATCAAAATGATGGATCGTTTGAAACCCAAAAGTATCGTTGTCGTTTCATCGGCACCACAAATTCGGTATCCTGATTGTTATGGAATTGATATGGCTAAATTAGAAGGACTAGTTGCTTTTAGAGCCGCTTTAGAACTTTTGAAAGACAAAAACTTATATCATATCGTTGATGAAGTATATGCCAAATGTAAGCAACAAGAATTCCTTCAAGATTCCGAAGTCGTAAATTTTGTCACCGAAATCTATGCGCCATTCCAACCACAAGAAATTTCTAATAAAATCGCAGAACTTTTAAGTTCGCCAGAAATTAATGCCGAAGTTAAAATTATTTTCCAAACGGTTGAGAATTTACATATCGCGTGCCCTAAGAATTTAGGCGATTGGTACTTTACCGGAGATTATCCAACACCTGGAGGGAATCGGGTTGTAAACAAGGCGTTTATGAATTTTTATGAGGGAAAAGATGCCAGAGCGTATTAATATGTTGGTGTTTTAGTATTTAATCGGGTATTTTAGTATTTCATCTAAAAAAATTGTTTAAAATAGTAAATGAATATATATTTGATTTACCATAATTTTAGTAGGTTAAGTTTATGGTAGATTTGGGGCAAAAAAGGTGAAAGAAATTTCACCTTTTTTATTGGAATAAAGTTAGGAAATTATACCAATTTTATAATGGTTAATTCCGATAAACAATATATGGAGTACAATGAATTGGACTTTTTTTAATTGCTAATCGGTATTACTACTTTGATTTCTCAAATTTTATTACTTCTTGTATAAATTATTGTGGTCAATATATTCCCAGACCTTTTCAGGTAAAAGCGGCCGAACATTTTTATTTTTTTTGATGTTTTCTCGAATAAAGGTCGATGATATTTCTACAATTGGAGCAGCAATATTATGAATTTTCGGGTGGTTTTGAAAGGCTAAATTTTGGTTTGTGTCTGTTTCCAATGAAATGCGTGGATACACATAAACATCATGGTTTTCTAATATAATCTCATAATTTTTCCATTTATGAAAAGACTTTAGATTGTCTTCGCCCATAATCAATGAAAATTCGTGTTCCGGATATTTGTCTTGTAAATGAGCCAAAGTATTCACAGTATAATTGGGCTGTGATAATTTAAACTCAATATCCGAGGGCTTGATTTTTGGATACTCTTCGGTTGCCAAGAAAACCAATTGTAGTCTTTGATAATCGTCTAGCAAAGTTTGCTTGTTTTTTAGCGGATTGTGAGGGGTTACAACCATCCAAATTTGGTCTAATCCAGAATATTCAGCTAGGTGATTGGCAATAATCATGTGCCCAATATGAATGGGGTTGAATGTTCCGAAATACAAACCTATTTTCATATTTTTTAAATCTAAAAAATCTAAAATAGTAAAAAATCTAAAAAATATTCTTTTGCTTTTTTAGATCTTTTTGCTTTTCTTAGATTGAATTATTCACAAATTCTTTTACCAATTGATACGCATCTTCTTTGGCGGTATTTAAATCATAATTCTTGATAATTTTATCAAATTGCGGAGCTGTCGCCAATTCTACGTGGGCTTTTGCAATGCGCATATTGATTTTCTCGTCACTTTCGGTCGAGCGTTCTTTGAGTCTTCTTTTGAGTTCGTCCACACTTGGAGGTTTTACGAAAACGGCCAAAGTTTCTTCTGGGAATTTATGTTTGATGCGCAAACCTCCGGCAACATCAATGTCGAAAATAACATTTTTTCCTAGCGCCCAAATACGTTCGACTTCACTCTTTAAAGTGCCGTAAAAATTATCTCGATACACTTCTTCCCATTCTACAAAATCTTCGTTTTTGATGTGAGTTTTGAATTCGGAAAGTGATATAAAATAATAATCTTTTCCATTTACTTCTTCACCGCGAGCTGGCCGTGTTGCCGCAGAAATCGAAAACTCTAAGTTCAAGTCTCCTTGCTTTAATAAATGCCTAACGATAGTGGTTTTCCCTGAACCTGATGGTGCCGAAAACACTATTAATTTTCCTTTTTTCATTTTATGCTGAATTTATTTCAGTATCTTTTTTTAACCACGAATTACAAGAATTTACACTAATCAATTTGTTATAATTAGTGTGATTTGCTGTTGAATTTACAACACATTCAAAACCTGTTCCTTAATTTTTTCCAATTCGTCCTTCATCATCACGACTAATTTTTGCATTTGCGCGTGATTCGATTTGGAACCCATTGTGTTGATTTCGCGTCCCATTTCTTGAGTAATGAAACCTAGTTTTCGACCATTAGCTTCTTTTCCATTGATGGTTTCCAAGAAATAATCCAGGTGATTGGTCAAACGCACTTTTTCTTCGGTGATGTCTAATTTTTCAAGGTAATAAATCAATTCTTGTTCAAAACGGTTTTCATCGACATTGACTTTCAACTCTGAAATCGCAGTTTGTAAACGGTCTTTTATCGCCTGAACACGCTCTGGATCAAGCGCCAAAGCGTCGTTCATATATTGCCGAATGTTGCCAATTCTCAGTTGAAATTCCTTTTCTAAAGATTCGCCTTCGTCTTTGCGGAAATTCAAAATATTTTGCAACGATTCTTCAATAACTTTTCGAATTTCAGACCAATCATTTTCATCTATTTCTTCCCGTTCCGTTTTCATTGTGTCTGGCATTCTGATGGCCATTTTCATTAATTCAGTTTCATCGGCATCAGGATTTACTTCGCGTAATTGACTGATATAGGCTTTCACAATCGGAACATTTACTTTCGTGGAAGTTTGCTCGGCAGTACTTTCGATAAAAACCGAAAAATCTATTTTTCCTCTTTCGAGTTTCAAGGCGATTTGGTTGCGTAAACCCAGTTCCATTTCGCGATAAGACGATGGCATTCGCACGCTTAAATCTAAACCTTTACTGTTTAAGGATTTTACTTCTACTGTAATTTTTTTGGTTGGCAATTGCAAGCTTGCTTTGCCGAATCCAGTCATTGATTGTATCATATCATTTTCTAAAAGAATTCAAAGATAAGAAAAAAAGCCCCCTAACCCCAAAGGGGGAATAGCTGTACATTATTTATTCCCCCTTTGGGGGTTAGGGGGCCTCTGCGTTACCAAATATACGCCCGTAAATATCAAAATTGCTGAAACAATTTTTACCAAAGTAAGGTCATCTTTTCCTAAACTAATGGCAAAAATCGTGGCGAAAAACGGTTGTAAATAAACAAAAACTGCGACAGTAGTGGGTTTCAATTCTCGCATCGAAAGTAAATTCAGCATATAAGTTCCGAAGGTTGAAAAAACGATCACAAAACCTATTTTCCAATACATTTCCGGTGGCATTAAAGCCCAATTAATAGCTTCAAATTCTCCCCAACCAAAAGGCAAAACCATAATAAAACCAATCAAATATATCCATTTTGCAAAGTTGAAAGGGTTGTATTTTTGCATCAATTTTTTGACCATTACCAAGTATAGTCCGTAGGAGGTTGCATTAATGAAAACCAGAAAATTACCCAAATTTGGATTACTGGCGTTTGCCGATGATTTTCCATAAAGTATCAAAAAAGCAGTGCCAATTAATCCCAAAATAATCCCAAAAACCATTCGTTTTTGCATTCGTTCTTTGAGAATTATAGCCGAAAGAACAAGAACAATTATGGGCGTTGAAACCATAAGCACCGACGCTGAAATTGGCGAAGTTAAACTCAATCCTTTGAAAAAAGAAAGCATATTTAAAGCCACACCAAAAAAGGCTGCCCAAATTATTCTGGGATAATCGGCACGGTCAATTTGCTCTTCCCGAATTGCAGCCGAATTTCTGCTGAAAAGCCAAGACAACCAAAATAAAATTGTGGCTCCACCGACGCGCATTATTATAAACCCGTATGCATCAACATATTTTGGCATCACGTCTTTCGCAATGGTGAAAGTCAGGCCGTAAATGATGGAAACAATTGTTGCGGCAATTAGCGCAAGGGTTCTTTTAGACATTCGATAGTGCTTTCATCACTTGTAGCATGTTTTGCTGGGTATTACCAATGTAAATTTTGCCGTCAATAATAAAAACGGGACGACTCAAAAACGTATAATGTTCCAAAATGTGTTTTTTAAAATCGGCTTCCGTCAAGGATTTATTCTTTAAATCCATTGATTTGTAAAGTTGTGCTTTTTTGCTAAAAAGAGCTTCGTAGCTGCCGGAAAGTAGATACATTTCTTCCAATTCTTCTGTTGTAATTGGGTTTTGTTTGATATCGTGAAATGTCAAATTATGGTTTTGTGGCAAAGATTTGATGATTTTTCGACAAGTATCGCAGGACGCGAGATAGTATATTTTGTTCATAATAATAAGTGCAATTTCTTTTTGCAAAGAAAAATCATTTACAACGGAAAATGATTATTTTTATCGAAAATTTAAATAAACATGGATCAACTATTTACCATTTCAGAAACAAGTAGAAATTTGGTTTCGAAAATTCTAGAAAACCATTCATTAGAACAACTCAACAAAATCCCAGAAAGTTTTAGCAATAATTTGATTTGGAATATTGCTCACGTTGTGGTGACACAACAATTATTGGTTTACAAATTGTCGGGATTGCAGATGATTGTTTCGGATGAAATGATAGAAAAATACAAAAAAGGGACTAGGCCAGAACACAAGGTTACTCAGACCGAAGTCGATGAAATTAAGTCTTTGTTGTTTACTACTATCGAAAAGACCAAAGAGGATTATGACAATCGAATTTTGAAAAACTTTCAAGAATATCCAACTTCTACAGGTTTTGTTTTAAGAAACGTTGAAGATGCGATGGTCTTTAATAATTTTCACGAAGGACTTCATATTGGAATTATAATGAGTTTAAAAAAGTTTCTTTAAGCAATTCTTCATCCTAAAAAAATCCCAGTGCTTACAATTTCAGCGTTGGGATTTTTAGTTTTGCTTAAGGTAAGTAATAAATATATCCTACATTAAACCAAACCAACCAGTCATTGGCTTTATTTTCTTTATAAAGATCTGGATTGGGTTTTAAACCATCAACCCAGTCAGAAAAATAATACTGCAATCTCAAATCGACCATTAAATCGGATAAAGGAGCAAGTTTGTAACGGGTTCCTAAACTTGTAACTACTGAAAAAACTGAACTGGATTCCGAAGAAAACCCGTAAGGGCGGTCGTCCGTTGGAGTTAAGTATTTAGGAAAAGTTGTCAAAGGTGTTCCAAGCGGTCCCAAAGCAGACTGCGCTTTTGTATTATAAAAACTATATTGAGCTCCAAGACTAACAAATGGTCCCCAGCTTTCAATAGTTTCTGTAAAGTCACGAATACTTAAAGGAAAAAATTCTAACTGCATACCAATATTGGTTACGGCACTACTCCCGTTCATCGCTTTTAATTTTTCTTTACCTTCTGAAGGCTTGCCTTCAACCCACTGTCCAAAATGATTTAGTTTGGTTTTATTGTATGACAATTCACTTCTTATTTTAAAATGGTCATTAAAATAAGTTTCGGGAGAATAACAATTACAGTCAGCGGTGTAGGAGAAATTCATGTAGTGAACTATTCCAATTCCAAATCCTGAATTACCAGTGTTTGTTGATAAATCGTGTCTTTCGCCATAGTCAGACTGAAAGGCAACTGGTCCTACAATAGCTCCGATTTCGTGTGAAAACCCAAATTGAGCCTGAGCTATATTAGAAACGCTTAAAAGAATCACTAAGGAGAAAAACGCAATACATTTTGGTATCATTCTAAAAATTACTTTTTGACAAATATATAAAAACATAAATTACTTTTTATATTATAAATGTAAATATAATAAAACGTTTGACATTCTATTTATTATTTAAACAAAACATACGATTTTTTGTATTTTTTTAGCAATAGTTTTGATTTTAAATAAAATCATTCCAACATCAATAAAAACAACTTTCTGGTGTTAAGAAAACTCAAATTGAGACGAAAATAGTCGCATAAAATGTATATTTGTCATTACTAACGAAAACGTTTTCTTAAAGCGTTATTAATTTAAAAATTATGTCACAAAGTATTGATTCATTTATCGAATTGGTTGCAAAAAAAAATCCAAACGAACCCGAATTTATGCAAGCCGTTATGGAAGTTGCTGAAACCGTTATCCCATTTATTGAAGAAAATAAAAAATATCAAAACAAAATGCTTTTGGAAAGGATGGTCGAGTCCGATCGAATTATTATTTTTAGAGTAGTTTGGATTGATGACAAAGGCGAAACTCAGGTAAATAGAGGGTATCGAATCCAGATGAATTCAGCAATTGGTCCTTATAAAGGAGGTATTCGATTTCATCCTTCCGTAAATTTAAGTATTTTAAAGTTTCTTGCTTTTGAGCAAACTTTCAAAAACAGTTTAACGACTTTGCCAATGGGCGGTGGAAAAGGTGGGGCAGATTTCGACCCAAAAGGCAAGTCAGATAACGAAGTGATGCGTTTTTGCCAAGCTTTTATGACGGAATTATCCAAACACATTGGTTCAAATACCGATGTTCCAGCTGGAGACATTGGTGTTGGGGGAAGAGAAGTAGGATATATGTTCGGTCAATACAAAAGACTTAGAAATGAATTTACAGGAGTTTTAACCGGAAAGGGAATTTCATTTGGAGGGTCTTTAGTTCGCCCGGAAGCAACAGGATATGGTAATGTGTATTTTGCCAACAGTATGTTGCTAACAAAAGGAGATAGTTTTTCAGGTAAAACAGTTGTTGTTTCTGGTTCTGGGAACGTAGCTCAATACGCTGTAGAAAAAGCAACTCAATTAGGAGGTAAAGTGGTCACAATGTCAGATTCTGCGGGGTATGTTTATGACGCCGAAGGGATTGACAAGGCTAAATTAGCCTACATAATGGAAATAAAAAACGAGTTAAGAGGAAGAATTAGTGACTATTTAAATAAATATCCTAATGCTAAATATGTGGCAGGAAAACGTCCTTGGGAAGTGAAATGCGATATTGCATTGCCTTGTGCTACACAAAATGAATTAAACGAAGAAGAAGCCAAGATGCTTGTTGCCAATGGTTGTATTTGTATTTCAGAAGGAGCAAATATGCCAACGACACCAGAAGCAGTGCATGTTTTCCAAAAAGCCAAAATATTATTTGCGCCAGGAAAAGCATCAAATGCTGGTGGAGTTGCCACTTCAGGACTCGAAATGTCTCAAAATTCTTTAAGATTAAGTTGGTCGGCCGAAGAAGTTGACGAAAAATTAAAAGGAATTATGTTGGCAATTCATGCCTCGTGTGTGAAATATGGCACAGATCAAACGGGCTATGTTGATTACGTAAAAGGAGCCAACATTGCTGGATTTGTAAAAGTTGCCGATGCTATGCTAGCTCAAGGAGTCGTTTAGAACTTTTATAAATTTAATACGACCTTCATTTCTAATCTGAATTATAGTTTAGAAATGAAGGTTTTTTTGTGTAACAAAATCCATTTACTTTCGTTTGTATTATATTTGTCAATGAAATATGTATTCAAATGATTAAAAACGGGTTTCTATATCTTGTATTTCTTCTCTTTTTGCAAATGGGTTTCGCACAAAACAGTATGTTATGGCAAGGTTATTTCTCTTATAACGATATTAGAGATGTGTCTCAATCGACAGTGAGCATTTTTGGCGCCTCCGAAAACGCTTTGTTTTCAAAAAATAGCAACACAAATGAAATTAAAACCACAACCACCATCGATGGACTTTCAGGGCAGATTATAGCGTCTTTATATTACAGTCCAACATCTAATAAAACTCTTGTAGGCTACGAAAATGGCTTAATGACAGTGATTAACGAAGCCGATGGAAGTATGCTTAATGTAGTTGACATAATCAACAAACAACTTCCTGCGAACATAAAAAGAATTAATCATTTTATGGAATATAATGGGATTGTATATGTTTCTTGTGATTTTGGAATTGTACAATTCAACTTAACAACCAATCTTTTTGGAGATACTTATTTTATTGGCAACAATGGAGCAGAAATAAGCGTTTCTCAAACAGCCGTATTTAATGGTTCTATCTACGCATCAACAACAGATGGTATTAGAAAAGCAGACGTTGCGAATAAAAATCTAATTGATTTCAACCAATGGACACAAATTGCTAAAGGTAGTTGGTTAAGTATAGAAACTTTTGACAAAGAACTTTTTGCAATTAATAGTGGTGGATTAATCCATAAATACGATGTTGTGTCAAACGTTTTTGCAGGTTTTATACAACTTGTGCAACCTGCTGTCGACATGAGGACTTCAGGAAATTATTTATTAATTACTACACCAAAAAGTGTTTCTATTTACAACAAACAAATGATTCTTGTTCGCCAAATAAATAGCAGTCAAATTATTGATACTTTGATAAATTTTACTTGCGCCACCAGCATTGAAGATAAAATTTATATCGGAACGAAAGAAAACGGAATTTATACAACTACAATTTCAGCTTCATCTAATTTTGAAAACACAATGCCATCAGGGCCAAGTCGGAATAATATTTTTGCACTTCAAATAACTTCTACTTCGCTTTGGGCAGTTTATGGTGATTATGATTTATTTTACGTTCCCAATCCAGTAGAGCGTTATGGGTTAAGTAAATATAGCGAAACAGGATGGTTGAATATTCCAGATTCTGAAGTTTTAGGGGCAAGATGTCTCGTTAGAGTTACTGTAAATCCAACAAATGAAAATGAGGTTTATGCTAGTTCTTTTTTCTATGGCTTATTAAAAATTGTAGATGACAAACCTGTGACTTTATATGATGACACTAACAGTGGATTAGAAACATTAACATTTCTTCCAAATTATATTAGTGTGAGGATAAATGGTGCTGCATTTGACAAGTCTGGAAATCTTTGGGTTACTAATAGTTTGGTAAAAAACGGCTTAAAATCTTTGAGTCCTGGTGGACAGTGGAAAAGTTATGCTATGGATAAAATTATAGATGATATCAACAAAAGCAATTTTAGTAGGTTGACTATTGATAAAAATAGCACAAAATGGATCACAACCAATGAAAGCGGATTGATTGGGTTTAACGAAAAAAATAATGTTTTCAAAAAAATCACAATGGGGACAGATACAGGAAATTTGCCAACACCAGATGTAAGAGTTGCATCCATAGACAACAACAACCAACTCTGGATTGGAACCACAAAGGGATTAAGGGTTTTATCTAACGTCAACAATTATTTGTCTGAAGAACAAATGACTACAAAACCAATCATTATACTCGAAGATGGCTTAGCACAAGAATTAATGTATGAACAATTTATTACAGATATTGTAGTCGATGGCGCTAATAATAAATGGATTGGCACAGCTGATTCGGGTGTATTTTTGGTTTCTCCGAACGGTCAGGAAACCAAGTATCATTTTACAGAAACCAATTCGCCATTGCCTAGCAACATCATTAATGACATTGAGATAAACAGTATTACAGGCGAGGTTTTTATTGCTACTAACAAGGGGTTAGTTTCTTTCAAAGGAATTGCAACAGGTGCCAACGAAGATTTAAACAATGTATTTGTTTATCCAAATCCAGTGCGGCCAGAATACGAAGGAACAGTAAAAATATCAGGATTATTAAACAAAGCAACTATTAAAATCACCGATATCGAAGGGAATTTAGTTTACGAAACCACTTCTGAAGGAGGAACAATAGAATGGAATACCACCGCTTTTGGCAAATACAAAGTCGCTTCGGGTGTTTATATGATTTTTATTTCAGCTCAAGATGGTATAGAAACTAAAGTAAAAAAAGTAATGATAATTAGATAGGTTCTGGGTTCTAGGTCTTGGGTTTTAGAAAATTCAAAACCTACACCCAAGACCCAAGACCCAAGACCTATGCAAGTCAAAACCAAAGCTATCGTCATTTCTTCCCTCAAATACCAAGATAAAAGCTTGATTGTAAAATGCTTTACTGAATCACACGGTTTGAAAACCTATTTTGTTCGGGATGCTTTTTCTTCGCGAAAATCCAACCAGAAAATCGCCTATTTTCAGCCGCTGACTATTCTCGAAATCGAAGCGGTTCATAAAAACAAAGGGACTTTAGAAAACTTCAAGGAAATCAAAATTGCAATACCTTTTCAAACCATACATTCGGATATTTTCAAGAGTACAATTGTGATGTTTATTTCTGAAATCCTACACCATTCCATTCACGAAGAAGAAAAAAACGAACACCTATTTGCTTTTTTGGAAACTGCCTTGTTTTGGCTCGACACTCACGACGAGACGGCTAATTTTCATCTAATTTTAATGCTCGAAACAACGAAATATCTTGGTTTTTATCCCGATATTTCAGAAATAGAATTTCCTTTTTTCGACACCAATGAAGGTGTTTTTACACCATTTCACGGGATAAATTCATTAACGGAACACGAAACCAATCTCTTCAAAAAACTCATTATTTTAAAATTCGACAACGACCAGAAAATCTTTCACGTAATCGAAAGGCAAATCGTTTTAAAAATCCTGATTGATTATTACGCTTTCCATCTCGATGGTTTCCGAAAACCAAAATCTTTGGACGTATTGAAAGAGATTTTTTCTTAAGTATTGATCGTGACCCGCCGTAAAAACTTCGGGTCGGGCTTTACACTATATCTTTTGTTCTGTTACCACTCCACAAAAGGATGCCGTTCCAATCCCTCACGCAAAAAAATCAATGACAATAGCAATTTCAAAAATCAATTTCAAAAGTCAAAAACCAACTCCAACCAAATCTGAAATCAAGAGTCGTTAATCAACAATCAAAAATCATAACTCATAACTCATAATTCATAACTATTTATTACTTTCGCACCACGATTTAAGAAAAGGATAAAATGAGCATAAAATTTACTGAATACAAAGGACTTAACTTGCCAACAGTGGCGTCGGAAGTACTTGATTTTTGGAAAAAAGAAAACATATTCGAGAAAAGTGTGACCACTCGCGAAGGCAACCCACCATTCGTATTTTTTGAAGGACCACCTTCAGCAAACGGATTACCAGGAATCCATCACGTGATGGCTCGCGCGATTAAAGATATTTTTTGCCGATATAAAACTCAAAAAGGATTCCAAGTAAAGCGTAAAGCAGGTTGGGATACGCACGGATTACCCGTAGAATTAGGCACCGAAGCAGCATTAGGTATTATCAAAGAAGATATTGGAAAAACTATTTCTATAGAAGAATACAACGAAGCTTGCAAAAAAACCGTGATGCGTTACACCGATGTGTGGAACGATTTAACCGAAAAAATGGGATATTGGGTCGATATGGAAAATCCATATATCACCTACAAATCCAAGTATATGGAAACCGTTTGGTGGATTTTAAAACAAATCTACAAAAAGGATTTGATTTACAAAGGCTACACCATTCAGCCGTATTCGCCAAAAGCAGGAACTGGACTATCTTCGCACGAAGTGAATCAACCAGGAAGTTACCGTGATGTAACTGATACCACAATAGTTGCTCAATTCAAATCATTAAACGAAACTTTACCGAGTTTTCTTCAAGGTTTAGGAGATATTCATATTTTGGCTTGGACGACAACGCCCTGGACCTTACCTTCAAACACTGCTTTGACTGTTGGGCCAAAAATAGATTATGTTTTAGTCCAAACTTTCAACCAATATACGTTCCGTCCATCGAATGTGATATTAGCAAAAAATTTAGTTGGAAAACAATTTTCGAAAGGATTTTTTGCAAGTACCGAAGCTTCTGATTTTGAAAACTTCAAAGAAGGCGACATCCTGCCTGCCGGCAAGGCGGGAAAAATTCCTTATCAAATCTTGACAGAATGCAAAGGCGCTGATCTAGTTGGAATTCGCTACGAGCAATTAATGAAATTCACTTTGCCGTATCAAAATCCAGAAAATGCTTTCCGAGTAATTTTAGGAGATTTTGTTACCACCGAAGACGGAACAGGAATCGTACACACCGCCCCAACATTTGGTGCCGATGATGCAAAAGTGGCCAAGGAAGCAATTCCAGAAGTTCCGCCAATGTTAGTTTTAGACGAAAACGGAAACCCGGTTCCATTGGTAAATTTGCAAGGAAAGTTCATCGATGGTTTAGGAAGTTATTCAGGGAAATACGTAAAAAACGAATATTACACCGAAGGTGATGTTCCAGAACGCTCGATGGATGTGGAAATTGCAATCCAGTTAAAAGAAGAAAATAAAGCGTTCAAAGTAGAGAAATACGTGCACAGTTACCCACATTGTTGGAGAACTGACACGCCAATTTTATATTATCCGCTGGATTCTTGGTTTATTGAAATCACCAAAGTTCGAGATAGAATGTTCGACCTGAACGGAACTATCAATTGGAAACCAAAGTCAACAGGCGAAGGTCGTTTCGGGAATTGGCTTAAAAATGCCAACGACTGGAACTTGTCACGTTCTCGTTTTTGGGGAATTCCGTTGCCAATTTGGAGAACTGAAGCTGGCCCCGACGATTCGGGAGAAGAAATTCTAGTTGGTTCTGTTGAAGAATTATACAACGAAATCGAAAAATCTATTGCGGCAGGTTTCCAGGCAGCAAATCCTTTCAAAGGTTTTGAAATTGGAAATATGGACGAAGCCAATTATGATTTGGTTGATTTACACAAAAATGTAGTCGATGAAATCACCTTGGTTTCTGCTTCTGGAAAACCTATGAAACGCGAATCCGATTTGATTGACGTTTGGTTTGATTCGGGTTCAATGCCTTATGCACAATGGCATTATCCTTTTGAAAACAAAGATAAAATTGATGGTAACAAAGATTTTCCTGCTGATTTTATTGCCGAAGGCGTCGATCAAACCCGTGGTTGGTTTTATACTTTGCACGCTATAGCCACTTTGGTTTTTGATAAAGTTGCGTATAAAAATGTGGTTTCTAATGGTTTGGTTTTGGACAAAAATGGACAAAAAATGTCCAAACGTCTAGGAAATGCAGCCGATCCATTCGAAACATTAAATGAATATGGTCCTGATGCCACACGTTGGTATATGATTTCGAATGCAAATCCTTGGGACAATTTAAAATTCGACTTGGAAGGAATTGCTGAGGTTCGACGAAAATTCTTTGGAACCTTGTACAACACGTATTCTTTCTTTGCATTGTACGCCAATATTGACAATTTCACTTATGCTGAGAATGAAATTCCAATTAACGAAAGGCCAGAAATTGACCAATGGATAATATCAGAATTAAACACTCTAATTAAAGTGGTTGATGAAGCGTATGCGGATTATGAACCTACGAAAGCAGCTCGCGCGATTTCAGAATTTGTGAGTGAAAACTTGAGTAACTGGTACGTTCGTTTGTGTCGTCGTCGTTTCTGGAAAGGCGAATATGCACAAGATAAAATAGCAGCTTATCAAACTTTATACACCTGTTTATTGACCATAAGCAAACTCGGTGCGCCAATCGCTCCGTTCTTTATGGACAAGCTTTACCGAGATTTAACTTTGGCTACAATCCCGACGCTTGGGGACGAAAAATTTGACTCTGTACATTTGGCGGAATTTCCAAAATACGTTGAAAACTTTGTTGATAAATCGTTAGAGAGCAAAATGCAGAAAGCACAGACGGTTTCATCACTCGTTTTATCCCTTCGAAAAAAGGAAATGATTAAGGTGCGTCAACCCTTGCAAAAGGTAATGATTCCGGTGCTTGACGAGCGATTTAGAGCTGAAATTGAGGCGGTTTCTGACCTCATAAAAGCCGAAGTTAACGTCAAAGAAATTGTGCTTTTAGACGATGCTTCGGGGATTTTGGTAAAGCAAATTAAACCTAATTTCAAGGCTCTTGGACCACGTTTTGGAAAAGATATGGGTTTGATTGCCAAAGAGATACAAAGTTTTTCGTCAGCTCAAATTAACCAATTGGACAAGGAAGGTAGTATAAGCATTGTTATTTCAGGAAATAGTGTAATTTTATCCCTACAAGATGTGGAGATTTTTTCTCAAGATATTGAGGGTTGGCTGGTTGCTAACTCAAACGGGATAACGGTTGCACTGGACATCACTATTTCTGAGGAATTAAAACAGGAAGGAATTGCCAGAGAATTGGTCAATAGAATTCAGAACTTAAGAAAAGATTCAGGATTTGAGGTTACAGATAAAATTAAAGTATATTTGCAAAAAAATCCAGACCCGATCCAAAGCGAACAGGCGAAGCAATTGGAAAATGCTGTAAAAGCAAATGAAACCTATATTAAATCAGAAACATTAACAGAGATTTTGATTTTTGAAGAAAATATAGACAACGGTATAGAAATAGAATTTGACGAGATAAAAACAAAAATATCAATTACAAAATAATTTGAATATGCTAGATGAAATTGCAAGATACTCAGACGCTGATTTAGCGGAGTTTAAAGAGCTTATTATAAAAAAAATACACAAAGCACAAGCCGATTTAGACTTAATAAAAAGTGCTTATATGAACGATTTGAATAACGGAACAGATGACACTTCGCCTACATTCAAAGCATTTGAAGAAGGAAGTGAAACCATGTCAAAAGAAGCGAATTCACAGTTGGCCATCCGTCAAGAGAAGTTCATTCGCGACCTGAAAAACGCGCTTTTCCGTGTAGAAAACAAAACCTACGGAACTTGTAAAGTAACAGGAAAACTAATCAGCAAAGAACGATTATTGATTGTTCCCCACGCAACAATGAGTATCGAAGCAAAAAACATGCAACGATAATTATTACAAATTCCAATGTCGAAAACCCAAATCCCAATCCTAGCTTTTGGAATTTGGGTTTTTAAATTTGGAATTTCTTCTTGATTTGGATTTTACTTTTTAGAATTTACCTATTTTTGCGCCATTAAAATTCACAAAATGTCTTTACGAAAAGCTTACCTGATCGTTTTTATCATATTACTAGTTGATCAACTTTCTAAAATTTACATCAAAACCAATTTTATTTACGGTGAAATCGGGCAAATTGATGTTACCGGTTGGTTCAAAATCCTATTGATAGAAAACGAAGGAATGGCATGGGGAACAGTAATTCCAGGTACTTACGGAAAATTGTTTCTTACTGTTTTTCGTCTGGTTGCCGTTACAGGAATTGGCTATTGGTTATGGGATTCTGTCGAAAGAAAACACAGTTCAAATTATTTGATTGTCGCAATTTCTCTCATTCTGGCAGGAGCTTTTGGCAATATTATTGACTCTGTTTTTTACGGCGTAATTTTCGATGACAGTTACGGTCATTTAGCCACTTTATTTACAGATAAGCCTTATGGAACGTGGTTTCACGGAAAAGTGGTTGATATGTTGTACTTTCCATTATTCGAAGGAAATTGGCCTGAATGGATACCCCTGATTGGTGGACAACACTTTAAATTTTTCAATGCGATTTTCAACATTGCCGATACTGCAATTTCTACAGGTGTTGGGATTTTGATCGTTTTCAACAAAAAAGCATTTCATCATCACGAACATTAAACACATTCCCTAATAGAACGGTATTTGTAAACAAAAAATAGACGAACAAACTTTTCAGTCTATTCGTCTATCGTCTAAACGTCTATTTTCTTAAAAAAGACTATTTTGCCGCAGCATATCTTCTAGCCACTTCATCCCAGTTAATTACATTGAAGAAAGCTTCGATATAATCAGGTCTTCTGTTTTGATAGTTCAAATAGTAAGCGTGTTCCCAAACATCCATTCCTAAAATTGGAGTTCCACCACAACCTACACCGGGCATCAAAGTGTTGTCTTGATTTGGCGTTCCGCAAACTTCTAATTTACCGTCTTTCACACACAACCAAGCCCATCCTGAACCAAATTGGGTTGCTCCCGCTTTGGCGAAAGCCGCTTTAAAAGCATCAAAAGAACCTAAATCGCTATCGATAGCAGCAGCTAATTCACCTGCTGGCAAACCGCCGCCGTTTGGTGACATCACTGTCCAGAATAAATTGTGATTAAAAAAACCACCGCCGTTGTTACGAACAGCGCCATTTTTCAAATCAAGATTTTCTAAAATTTCTTCAATGCTTTTACCTTCTAATTCCGTTCCTGCAATCGCAGCATTCAAATTAGTAGTATAAGCATTATGATGTTTTGTGTGATGGATTTCCATCGTACGAGCATCAATATGAGGTTCTAATGCGTCATACGCATAAGGTAATTGTGGTAATTCAAAAGCCATACTATTGTTGTTTAAATGATTTAAAAATATTTTATTCAAAATTAAACAATTAACTTTGAAAAGGAAATTCTATTTAGTTATAGTTTTATTAAATTAATTGATAGTGGGGTTTTTAGGAGCTATTTCCAGCTATTCGTTGCAATCTCCCGAAGAAAAATCGGGAGGATTTCCACTGCTATCTGGGCTAGGGTATTCGGGATATAAAAAATTTGTCATTTAAAACAAACCTATAAGGTTGGGTGTCAAATCTGAATAGATTCGTAAAAAATTGTTCGTACTTTTTTATTGGATGAAATTGAATTTATCGCTCATTATCCAACGGATTAAAATCCGTTGCTACAATATGTCCCGTTCCTATGGAACTTTCACAAAGTGTAACAGAGCCTTGGGCTCGGAATATTTTGTAAGGCCGGACTTTAGTCCGGTTTACATCGTCAATCATTGAAGAGAGAGCCGTAGGCTCGGTTCATTTTTTGTTTTTTGTCCATGAATTACAATATCTGCTAATTAAAAAAAGAACGAAGCTTTAAAAATTTGACCGTTCAAATTTGACACCCCACCTATTAGTTTTTTAAAATCTTATAGGTTTAATTTTCAAAAACATCTAATCGGTAAACTTGAATAATTCAATTGTATTTATTTCCAATGCTTTTGACACTATCTCTAGGGTTGAAAGTGTTGCATTTGCTCTGCCAGCTTCTAATCTGGACATATTACTTTTCTCAAAATTACATTTGGCAGCCAAATCCTGTTGAGATATATTTTTCTCTTTTCGGATCTTCTGAATTCGTTTGCCAACTTGTATTTGTATTGATTCTTTCAAACTTTAATTATCATTTACGACAAGTCAAAATTTGTTATATATTTGCTTAATGTGGTTATCGCAAATGATAACTATAAATTATTTTGCCCAAATGTGGAAAACCGTAAAGGGATAGGCTTTCAACTTGATAAATTTGAGTAAAGATTAGAAATAGGGACGAATCAATTAACAAACAACTAAAAAGTATAATTATGGATTTGAAAGACCAACTTAAATTAATTGCTGACCGAACAAAGCACAAAGACAACATTCAAACCGAAGAAGCTACCAAGAATGCATTTGTAATGCCTTTTTTGCAAAGCTTAGGTTACGATGTTTTTAATCCATTGGAAGTTGTTCCTGAATTTATTGCCGACATTGGAATTAAAAAAGGAGAGAAAATTGATTACGCCATTTTTAAAGATGGAAATCCAACGATTTTGGTTGAATGTAAAGATTGGCGAGAAAATTTAAATATTCACGATGGACAGCTTTTGAGATATTTTCATGTTTCAAAAGCAAAGTTCGGATTGTTGACCAACGGAATCGTTTATCGATTTTATTCCGATTTAGTGATGCCTAATAAAATGGACGAAAAACCATTTTTAGAATTTAATATTACCGATATAAAAGATAACCAAATTGAGGAATTAAAGAAATTTCATAAAGCCAATTTCGATGCAGAAAGCATTGTTAATACTGCAAGTGAAATGAAATTTATGAATGAACTCAAACATTTGCTAAACAAAGAACTTACAGAACCAACTCCTGAATTTGTAAAGTATTTTGCTAAACAAGTTTATCCGAGCGTTGTAACTGCAAGGGTTTTGGAACAATTCACCGAGTTGACCAAAAAATCTATTCAGCAATATATAAGTGATTTAATTACCGAAAGATTGAAAAATGCTTTGTCCAAAGAGGACGAGAAAAATAAGCTCGAAAATTCAAATGAAATTTCAGCAGAACAAAATCTGGAAGATATTAGTAAAGTAAACACAACCGAAGAAGAATTGGAAGGATTTTTGATTGTGAAAACTATTTTAAGACAAAAAATTCCAGCACCAAGAGTTACTTATCGAGATGCACAATCTTATTTTGCAATTTTTCTAGATGATAATAATCGAAAAGTGGTTTGCCGATTATACTTAAATGGAGGAAAAAAATTCATTGGATTATTCGATGAAAACAAAAAAGAAACAAAAAATGAAATAGAATCTTTAGACGATATTTTTAAATATTCAGCAGCACTTTTGAAGACTATTGAAATTTACGAAAAGTAAAAACGATATTTTTTGTTTCTTAAGTTTGAATTGCCTTTGGTTTTAGCCAAAGGTTTTTTTGTGGATTTTATTGGCTTCAATGATTAAGATTATAAAAACAATAGAAAGTTAGAAATCTTTGTACTACTTTTAATCCTGATTAATCAAAAATCTAAATGCAAAGACCCTCATTCTCCATATACGACGCATCGGCAGGTTCCGGAAAGACTTATGCACTTGTCAAAGAATACCTAAAAATCATTCTCGTTGCTAATAAAAATGATGCCTATCGCAACATTCTCGCCATTACTTTTACCAATAAAGCGGTTCACGAAATGAAATCCAAAATCGTGGGCAGTTTTCTTGTTTAAGGATACGGTAAAATTGCTGAAAATGAATTTAAAAAAATGTATTAGCTCTAAAAATAATAAGTCCGTGAAAATTATAAATGTTGTAAAAGTATTCATTATCGGGTCAATATTAACCCTAGTTAGCATTAGTTCTAGCTATTCGCAACAGATTTCAACTATTTCTATAGATGAAACATTATTAAACAACGAAATTAATCCAATTGGCATTGACGATGTGCAACCAAATTTCTCTTGGAAACTAAAATCCGCTGCTCGGAAAAAGTATCAAAAAGCATATCAAATTGTAGTTTGGGTTGAAAACACCACTGACACTTGCTGGAATAGTGGCAAGGTTAGGTCAGACAACACTATTCAAATAAAATATGCTGGGAAACCTCTGAAAACAGTACATAATTATAACTGGAAAGTCCGAATTTGGGACAATGATGGCAAAAGAAGTTCTTGGTCGAAGGAAAGTCACTTTTCGATGGGCTTATTTAGTGAAAGTGACTGGAAAGCAAAATGGATAAGCTCCCCTGATTCCTTTTATTCTCCTGTTTTTGAAAAGAAATTCAACGTAGACAAGGTTGCCGATTTTGCAAACGTATTTGTAAATTGTCAGGGCTATTTCGAGTTGTACATAAATGGAAAGAAAGTTGGTAAGGACGTTCTGTCGCCAGCTGTCAGTGATTTTCAATCGGAGAATTACTATATTACATATGACATTAGGGATTACCTTAAAATTGGAGAAAACACTATTAATTTGTGGACTGGTCGTGGCTGGTACTCAAAAGGATTGCCGAGTGTTACTCATCATTCACCCGTTTTTCGGCTTCAGGCACATTTATCAAGCAAACAAAGTTCAACAGTAATAGTGTCCGACACCACTTGGACCACAAGCAATAGCAACATCAGTCAAATTGGCAAATGGCGTTGGAATAATATGGGTGGAGAAATAATAGATTATAGAATTATAATGACTGATTTTAACAGCAATAAAACCCAGAAAAATGTAATCCAAATTGCTAACCCAAAAGCTATTACAAAATCTCAAATCTGCAGGCCAAATGTTATTTCTGATACAATTTTAGTCAAAAATATTTCTCAAATAGATGAAGATGTCTGGCTGGTTGATTTTGGAAAAAATTTTACAGGCTGGATGAAAATGGAAATAAAAAACAAAAAAGAAGGAGATACGATAGACTTTATTTATTCTGATTTTTGCAATAAGAAACCTGGCAAAATATCAAAATATAAATGGGATTTTGGGAATAATTATATTAATCAAAGGGACGCTTATATATCATCTAAAGCAGAAAGTGGAACTTTTTGTCCGAAATTTAATTTCCACGCTTTTCGTTATGTTATTATCCAAGGGTTAAAATATGAGCCAAAAGTTCAAGACATTAAAGGCTATATGATAGAATCGAATCTTACCGAAGCCGGAAAATTTTCGAGTTCTGACGAAGATTTAAATGCTATTTATGAATTAAATCGATTCACTTTTCGGTGCTTGGATATTGGCGGCTATTATGTAGATTGTCCACACCGTGAGCGGCTGGGTTATGGAGACGGACAGGTGGCAGTAGAAACGGGTATCTATAGTTTTGATCTCGCTAATTTTTACAAAAAATGGTCGCTCAATTGGAAGGCTGCACAAAAAGACGATGGTGAAATACCCAATACCGCTCCATCTCCTTATGGTGCAGGTGGCGGACCTGGCTGGGGAGGCACAGGAGTTGTACTGCCGTGGAAAATATATAAGTACTACGGAGATATAAAACTTTTGAGCGACTCTTATACTTCAATGGTGCATTACGTCGATTTTTTGGAGACAAAAAGCAAAGATGGAATTCTAATTCATTATGGCGATGAGAAGTGGGGCTTTATTGGAGATTGGGTACCGCCAGGGAAGGGAATGGATTCGAACGACAAGGTGGGTAAATTCGAAAAAGAAGTATTTAACAATTGCTACAAAATATACTTATACAATATTCTGGCAGAATGTGCCAACGTACTTGGCAAACCTAATGATAGTAAAAAGTATAAGAGGCAATCTGAAATGTTACAAAATAAAATTCACGAAACATATTATAATAAAGAAAAAGGAATTTATGCCAATGGAGAACAAGCCTATCTTTCTTTTCCTTTGCTGATGAATGTACCGGTAAAAGATGAAATAGATCGTGTTATGGCAAATCTAGAAAATACAATAAAAATAACGGATAATGGGCATTTGAATACAGGTATGTTAGGCACCTATTTTATGTTGCAGTACCTTACCAACATTGGGCGCTCAGATCTTGTTTATTTAATGATGAAACAAAAAACATATCCGGGCTGGGGTTATATGATTTCGCAAGGGGCAAATACAGCTTGGGAGCAATGGAATGGTTATTGGTCTAATATTCACTCTTGTTTTACTTCGGGAGGTGGATGGTTTTATACTGGGCTAGCTGGTATCCGTCAAACGGAAAAATCGGTAGCTTTTAAGCACTTGCTTATTGTCCCTCAATTAACGGACATAATTAATGAACAAAAGACAGAATTCAATTCACCTTACGGTAAAGTTGTTGTATCTTGGAATCACGACGCTGATAAAAATTTGCAAATGGAAATTGAAATTCCTGTAAATACAAACGCAGCTATAATTTTGCCGGTTTTAGATAATCAAATTGTATTTGAATCCGGTAAGAAAATTAGAGTGAATGATGATGTTAAAATATTGTCAAAGGAATCAGGGAAATTGCGTTTACTGGTTGAGTCTGGAAAATATGTTTTTGAAATAAGAAATAATTAGAAAATAGCAGGTTTGTTAAAAGTTCCGAAGGAACGGGACATATTGTAGCAACGGATTTTAATCCGTTAAATAGTTAAGTAAAAAATCATTCTTATTAAAATGCAAAGACCTTCATTCTCCATATACGACGCATCGGCAGGTTCTGGAAAAACTTATGCGCTTGTCAAAGAGTACCTAAAAATTATTCTCGTTGCGCCAAAAAATGATGCCTATCGCAACATTCTCGCCATTACGTTTACCAACAAAGCGGTTCACGAAATGAAAAGCAGAATTGTCGGCAATTTATCTGAATTTGCCAAAGACGAACCCAGCCAAAAAGCACAGGATTTAATACACCATTTGGCAATAGAAACCGAACTTTCAATCATCCAAATCAAAACCAAATCGCAGCAAATCATCAAGCATATCATTCACAATTATGCCGCTTTTGATATTTCTACCATCGATAAATTTACGCACAAAGTGATTCGTGCTTTTGCTCACGATTTGGGTTTACCAATGACTTTTGAAGTGACTTTGGATACTGAAAATTTACTAGTTGAAGCTGTTGACGCTATAATTGCGCAAGCTGGCGAGGACGAAACTTTGACCAAATTGCTCATCGATTTCACAATGGAAAAAACCGATGACGATAAATCTTGGGATATTTCACGCGAAATCTTAGAAACGGGTCGTTTGGTGCTCAATGAAAACAACCGAAATGAAATCACTCATTTTCAAGACAAAACCATCACCGAATTTGTCGAAATAAAAAACAAACTTGCGGAAGTCTGTAAGGTTTTGGAAGACGAAAACACAGCAATTGCTGAAAGTGCTTTATTGTTAATTGAAAAAAACGGAATTGACACCAAATCCTTTTCAGGATCCTATTTTCCTAAACATTTGCAAAGCATTCAAGAGGGGAAATTCAATCCAAAAAACAAAACCTACCACGAAATTGATGATATAAAAATCAATAAAACCGCTAAAGACGGTGCTTTAATAGAGAATATAATCCCGGAATTATTGCAAATTCTTGGCAAAATTTACAAAAATTTCGAAAAGCGAGATTTTTATAAAGCCTTCCTGAAAAATATAACGCCATTATCGTTGCTAAATACTGTTAGTAATGAATTGACTAAAATTCAGGAAGAACAAAATGTGCTTTCTATTTCTGAATTTAATGCCATTATTCACCGTGAAATTCAAAACCAGCCGGCTCCTTTTATTTATGAACGACTCGGCGAGCGTTACCGTCATTTTTTTATCGATGAATTTCAAGATACTTCCGAAATGCAATGGCAAAATCTGATTCCGCTTATTGACAATGCAACTTCCAGCGAAATTGATGGCGAAAAAGGAACTTTGATGATTGTGGGTGACCCAAAACAATCTATTTACCGCTGGCGTGGCGGAAAAGCCGAGCAATTTATCAAATTAAGTAAAAACCTTAATCCTTTTAATAATCCCGAAAAAGTTTTAGAACATTTAGATAAAAATTACCGTTCGTATTCCCAAATAATCGAATTCAATAACGAGTTTTTTCAGTTGTTGTCCAACGAATTTGAGCACGAAGATTACAAAGATTTATACGAAAATCACAGTCATCAAAAAAGTAATGACAAAACAGGCGGTTATGTAAATATTTCTTTCATTCCAAAAGTGGAAAACGCAGAAGACGAAGAAGCACTAGATAAAGCCGAATTGTATTTAGTGGCGACTTTAAACACTATTCAAAAAGCACAAAAGCAAGGTTTTGAACTCAAAGATATTGTTATTTTGACCCGAAAACGCAGTCACGGAATTGCCGTTGCAAATTATTTGACGGAGCAAGGAATTCCGCTTTTGTCTTCAGAAACCTTGATGATTAAAAATGCCACCGAAGTTCGATTTATTATCGATTTACTAAAGTACTTAAAAAACAGTTCGGATAAAGAATCAAAAGCCTATTTCTTGCATTATTTAGCACAAAACAGCCAAGACAAATTGCCTATTCACAATAAATTGCCCACGCACGATTTTATAGCACAAGGAATGGCTAATGTAAATGAAATGGATTTCGAGAACTGGCTTGAGAGTTTTGATGTTAGCCTATCTTTTCAAAACATCAGAAAAAAATCTTTGTATGAAGCAGTGGAACATATTGTTTCTAAATTTCTTAATCCCAAAAGAAGCAATGCTTACGTTCAGTATTTTATGGATATCGTTCTTGAAAGAGATATTCGTAATCAAGCTGGAATATCAGACTTTTTGAATTTTTGGGACAAAAATTCAGAGAAATTCAGCATTCCTTCGCCTGAAGGAAACAATGCAGTTCGAATAATGACCATTCATACCTCAAAAGGATTGGAATTCCCGGTTGTGATTATGCCGTTTGCCGATGAAGATTATAGTCGCAGTCCAAAAAATAAATTATGGATTGACACAGAAGTAGGAGATTTTGGACTGCCGAAAGTTTTAATAGATAATAGCAAGGCGGTAGAAGGTTTTGGAGAAACGGCAAAAGCTGTTTATAGTCAAAAATCACAGGAAGAATTATTAGATAATATTAATATTTTATACGTGGCTTTGACTAGAGCCGAAGAACAATTGTATGTGATTTCGAATATGAATTTGGATTCTAAAGCTGTTGTGAAAATGAATAATATGTCCGCTTTTTTTGTTAATTATTTAATTAAAAAAGGGCAATTTGAAGAAGAAAAATTTGAATATGAATTTGGAAACCCCACCAAACTGTCAGACGAGAAAAAACACGTCGATACATTGAAAACGATTCCTCTAATTTCTGAAATTATGAATCCAAAAAGCATCAAAATTGCCCAGCGAGAAGCCTTAATGTGGGGAACGCACCAGCAAGAAGCTATAGAATATGGAAATGTAGTTCACGAAATTTTGGCTTTTGTGAAAACTAAAACGGATGTTGATTTAGCCATAACAAAAGCTTTTGAAAGCGGATTAATTAACTTCAATCAAAAGGATTTAGTTTACAAAACGATTCAAGAAATTGTCAATCATACAGAACTTTCAAACTATTTTGCCGAAGGGAATGAAGTGCTAAACGAGCAAGCAATTATTCAAAAATTGGGAAAAACTATCAAACCTGACCGAATGGTTTTGAACAAGAATAAGGAAGTTTTTTTGTTGGATTATAAAACAGGAACTCACAATCCTAAATATCAATTACAATTGGAGAATTATCAAAATGCGATTGAGTTGATGGGTTATAAAGTTGTAAAAAAATCGCTTATATATATAGGACAAGAAATCAATGTGGTAAATTTGTAGAAAACCTATATCCTTAAATGTAAGAAAAAAATATGTACGGAAAAATACAAGAATATCTGCAAAATGAGCTTCAAACTATTGAAGACAACGGAATTTTCAAAATAGAACGAATCATCACTTCACCGCAAGGAGCTGAAATCTTAGTTAATGGGATAACAGTTCTAAATTTTTGTTCCAATAATTATCTTGGACTTTCTTCGCATCCCGAAGTAACTCAAGCAGCTAAAGATGCAATGGATTCGCACGGGTTTGGAATGTCATCGGTTCGTTTCATTTGTGGGACTCAGGATATTCACAAAACTTTGGAAAAAAAGATTTCGGAATTCTATGGAACTGAAGACACCATTTTATATGCGGCGGCTTTTGATGCCAATGGAGGGGTTTTCGAGCCTTTGTTAGATGAAAATGATGCTATAATTTCGGATAGTTTGAATCACGCTTCTATTATTGACGGTGTTCGTTTGTGCAAAGCGGCGCGTTATCGCTATGAAAATAGCAATATGGAAGACTTGGAACAACAATTAATAAAAGCCAATGAAGCCGGAGCCCGTTTCAAATTGATTGTTACCGATGGTGTTTTTTCTATGGATGGTGTTGTTGCGCCATTGAATAAAATTTGTGATTTGGCTGATAAATATGATGCTATGGTTATGGTTGACGAATGTCATGCTGCAGGATTTATAGGTGCAACTGGAAAAGGAACGATTGAAGCCAAAGGCGTAATGGGACGAGTGGACATAATTACAGGAACATTAGGTAAAGCACTTGGTGGTGCAATGGGAGGTTACACTACTGCCAAAAAAGAAATAATTGAATTGTTGCGTCAACGTTCCAGACCTTATTTGTTTTCGAATTCATTGGCACCTGCAATTATTGGAGCTTCCATCAAAGTTTTTGAATTATTAGAAAAAGACACGATGCTTAGAGATCAACTGGAATGGAATACTAATTATTTCAAAGCAGAAATGAAGAAAGTTGGCTTTGATATTATTGATGGTGATTCTGCCATTGTTCCCGTAATGCTATATGATGCAAAATTGGCTCAGATTATGGCAAATGAACTTTTAAAGAAAGGAATTTATGTCATTGGCTTCTTTTTTCCAGTAGTTCCCAAAAACAAAGCAAGAATTAGAGTACAATTATCAGCTTCTCACACAAAAGAGCACCTAGACAAAGCAATACAAGCTTTTATTGAAGTTGGAATAAGTCTAAATGTGGTCTAATTGTTTTTTTTTATTACTTTTTATTGCCTTTTATTTTGTAGTTAAAAAATTACTTATTACTTTTGCATTACAATTAACTTAACTGTAACTAAACTATCTTAGTATGAAACATCTTAACAAACTTTTATTTACTGTAATGATGCTGTTGGCTGTTAGCTTACAAGCACAAAATAGTAACAATCCTTGGGCAATTTCATTTGGTGTAAACGCAGTTGACACTCGAGCAAGTGCAGGTGGCGGAAAAAACCAATTTGACTCTCACTTCTCACAATTATTAAATGTAAGTGAATATTGGAATATCCTTCCTTCTATATCGTATCTTGGCGTAGATAAATCAGTTGGTAAAAATTTTTCTATTGGACTTCGAGGGTCTATTAATAAAATAGATAAATTTGTTGTATATGATCGTAGCAATGCGAATAGCAACTCTTCGGGTTATGTAGTAACAAATCCCGGCGATTTAATGTATTATAGTGTTGACGCTAATGTAAAGTATAGCTTTATGTCAATGATTAAATCAAAAGTAATCGACCCATCCGTACGTTTAGGTGGTGGATGGAATTTTTTGGGGAAAACTAGCTACGGAAGTATAAATCCAGGAGCTGGTGTAACTTTGTGGTTTACTGAAAACATTGGTTTAGCTTTAGAAAGCACTTACAAGATAAGTGAACTTATTACGGATACTCGTAATGCGACTGGTGATAGATTTATGCCTGATGCACCTTCTCATTTTCAACATTCAGTTGGTATTACATTCCAATTTGGAGGGAAAGATACTGATGGAGATGGAATTTACGATAAAGATGATGCTTGTCCAGAAATTGCTGGTCTAAAACAATTTAACGGTTGTCCTGATACTGACGGAGATGGAATCATCGACGGAAGTGATGCTTGTCCAACAGAATTTGGTTTAGCTGCATTAAACGGATGTCCTGATAAAGATGGAGATGGAATTGCGGATAAAGATGATGCTTGTCCTGATTCCTCAGGTCTAGCAGCTTTCCAAGGTTGTCCCGATACTGATGGAGATGGCTTAGCTGATAAAGATGACAAATGTCCTACTGTTGCTGGTCCTAAATCTAATGGTGGTTGTCCAATATTGGATGCTGACAAAGATGGTGTTCCAGATTTGCAAGATGATTGTCCTACTGTAGCTGGTCCAGCTAGCAATAGAGGTTGTCCTGAGGTAACTCCTGAAGTGATTGAAAAACTTAAAATCCAAGCTAGATCAGTATTCTTTAATTCAGGTAAATCTACTTTTAAAGTTGGAGATGCTGCAACTATAGCAAGTTTAGATGCAATGAAAGAAATCCTTACTAATTATCCAAATGCTAAATTTAGCATCGAAGGGCATACAGATAGCGACGGTTCTGATGTATTGAATCAAAAACTTTCAGAGGACAGAGCTAACGCAGTTAGAAATGTCTTAATCGAAAAAGGAATTAAACCTGGCAACCTTACTGCTGTTGGATTTGGAGAATCTAAACCAATAGGTTCAAACAAAACTAAAGCAGGTAAAGCTCAAAACAGAAGAACTGAAGTTAGACACGTAGGTTCTATATACGAAGGTAAATTGTAATTTACTTTTAAATAAATATATTTTTGAAAAGCCGTTCTTAATTGAACGGCTTTTTTATTTCTAGTGAGCAAATTAAACTTTGTTATTTACACATAGCTATCTTGTTATTATAACAGAATAAGTTATAATTTTTGGTTTTTATAACATTTTTATTGCAAATCTAAGACTACACTTTTTTTAGTTAATAAAATGTATTACTTTTGCATTAAATAAGATTCAAATTGAGGTTTGAATATGTAAATGATGATTGAATAGTATTCTTTCGGAAAGTCAGGGTGACATGCATAACTTATCTCATTAGATTTTTTTTAAACTCAAAAAATAATAGTAACAATTAATAAAGTAAATTATGAAACATCTTGACAAACTTTTATTTGCTGTAATGATGCTGATGGCTGTTGGCTTACGAGCACAAAACAGCGACAATCCTTGGGCAATTTCATTTGGAATAAACGCAGTTGACACTAAAGCTAGTGCTGCTGGTGGAAAAAATGTATTTGACGAACACATATCGCAGCCATTCAATGTAAGTGAATACTGGAATATTCTTCCTTCAGTATCTTATATTAGTGTTGCAAAGTCGATTGGAAACAATTTCTCAGTTGGAATTCAAGGGTCAGTAAATAAAATTAGCAAATTTGTTGTTTATGATCCTCGTAATCCAAATCATAATTCTACAGGTCACATTGTTGTTAATCCAGGAAATTTAATGTACTATGCTGTAGATGTTAGCGCTAAATACAGCTTTATGTCCTTGGTTAAGTCTAAAGTAATTGAGCCTTCTTTAAGTTTAGGAGGAGGGTATAATTGGTTAGGAGACAATAATTTCGCAAGTCTTAACCCTGGTGCCGGACTAACTTTTTGGTTTACTGAAAATGTTGGTTTGGCTTTAGCAAGCTCATACAAAATCAATTCAATTTTTTCTGGCGACCGTAGTGCTCCTGGTGACAAATATACTCCTAACAAAGTTTCTCATTTTCAACATACAGCTGGTATTACTTTTCAATTTGGAGGTAAAGATACAGATGGAGATGGCGTTTATGACAAAGATGATGCCTGTCCAGAAGTTGCTGGTCTAAAACAATTCAACGGTTGTCCTGATACTGACGGAGATGGAATCATCGACGGAAGTGATGCTTGTCCAACAGAATTTGGTTTGGCCGCATTAAATGGATGTCCCGACACAGATGGAGACGGAGTTGCTGATAAAGATGATGCTTGTCCTGACACCGCAGGTTTAGCTATTTTCAAAGGTTGCCCAGATACTGATGGAGATGGTTTAGCAGACAAAGATGACAAATGCCCAACTGTAGCTGGTCCTAAAGCTAACGGTGGTTGTCCAGTATTAGATTCTGATAAAGATGGCGTAGCTGACAAAGATGACGACTGTCCTACTGTAGCTGGTCCGGCTAGCAATAAAGGTTGTCCAGAAGTTACTAGAGAAGTGGATGAGAATCTAAAAACGATTTCTAAATTAGTTTACTTTGAGCCAGGTACTGCCACTTTAAAAAAGAAAGGTACTCCTGTTAGTTTAGAGGAGATGAACGCAATTATTAAAAATTATCCTAATGCTAAATTTAGTGTCGAAGGACACACTGATAGTGATGGTTCTAATGCATATAATCAAAAACTTTCTGAAGATAGAGCTAATGCTGTTAAAAATGCTTTAGTGGCGAAAGGTGTTAATTCAAATAATTTGATTACTGCAGGCTTTGGTGAAACCAAACCAGTTGCTACTAACAAAACTAAAGCTGGAAAAGCTAAAAATAGAAGAACTGAATTAAAACACGTAAGTTCTAAATAAATACTTAGTTTGATGTTTACTTGTAAATAAATATATTTTTAAAAAGCCGTTCTTAATTGAACGGCTTTTTTTATATTTATAGGATGACAAATACTTCTTTTTTAGATAGAATTGCACAAGTTTTAATTAAAGACTATTCGGGAAAACTAGCCAATACAACTGTAGTTTTGCCAAACAAGCGCGCCAAAATATTTCTGATAGAAGCATTAAAAGACCAAGTTGCAAGCAATATTCTTTCTCCACAGATTATTAGCATTGAGGATTTTATTCAAGATATTGCAAGTGTTCGTGCTATAGACCCAATTGAATTATTGTTTGAATTCTACGAAGTTTATTTATCCATTACCGAAAAAGTGAATCAACAATCCTTTGAGCTATTTGCTAATTGGGCTAAAACATTATTACAAGACTTCAACGAAATTGATCGCTACTTATTAGATCCATTTCACGTTCTTTCGTACTTAAAAGATATTGAAGACATTAAAAAATGGGGAGTTGAAGTCGAAAACAAAACATCGTTACTCGAGAAATACATTGATTTCTGGAAATTATTACCCAATTACTACCAATCACTTTACAATCATTTGCTTGATAAAGGAATTGGTTACCAAGGATTAATTTATCGGGAAGCGGTTAATAGTCTCAATCATTTTTCGAACACCATAAAAGAAAAGCAATTTGTATTTGCAGGTTTCAATGCTTTGAATGCTGCCGAAGAAAGAATTATCCAACATTTAATAGCTTCTGATCAAGCTAATATTTATTGGGATGTTGATCAAACTTTTCTAAACGATCCCTATCACGATGCGGGATTGTTCGTAAGACGTTTTAAATCGAGTTGGAAACATTATAAATCCTATCCTTTCGAATGGATTGTAGATGATTTTTCACAGTCGAAAAATATTCAGGTTATTGGTACCCCAAAAACAATTGGTCAAGCCAAAATCGCAGGAAGTATTATAGAAAATATCATCAATACTAATCCGAATACAACTTTAGATAAAGTTGCTGTTGTACTTGGAGAGGAAAATTTGTTGGTTCCGCTTTTGTATTCTTTGCCTTCAACAGTAGGTGCTTTAAATATCACGATGGGCTATTCGAGTAAGAACAATCCAGCGCAGATTTTGATTGCTAAATTATTCAAAATGCACACCAATGCTTTGTCTCGAAATGCCAAAAGTTATGTGTTCTATTACAAAGACGTTTTGGATATTTTGACGCATCCATTAGTCGAACCTTTTGCAAAAACCAGCGCTTTGGTTGGCGTTATTAATCAAAATAATTACACCTTTATTACGCATCATAAATTGATGGATTTGAATCCAAATCCGAGTGATTTATTTCTTTTGTTATTCCAAAAATGGGAAAGTGGTTCGATGGCAGTTTTGGAAACGATTTCCAATTTGTTGCAAACCATTAAATCGAATTTGAGTAACGACAATGAAGAAGAAAAAATCACCAAAGCCTTTGTTTATGCAATTTTTAAAACCGTAAACAAACTGATTAATTACTATTCTCAACATTCGCATATTGATAAAATTGAAACACTGCACGCTATTTATAAACAAGTAATTGATTTAGCCGAAGTTTCTTTTGAAGGAGAACCATTAAACGGATTGCAAATTATGGGCGTTTTAGAGAGTCGCGTTTTAGATTTCGAAACCGTGATTGTCACTTCGATGAATGAAGGGAAATTTCCAGCGGGAAAATCGATGAATTCCTTTATTCCTTATGATGTGAAACGGGAGTTAGGTTTGCCCACCTTCAAAGAAAAAGATGCAATTTATACCTATCATTTCTATCATTTATTGCAGCGCGCCAAGAATATTTACCTGATTTACAACACGGAAAGCGAAGGTTTGGATGCTGGCGAAAAAAGCCGATTCATCACCCAATTGGAAGTGGAGAAACAACCAAAACACACATTAACTCAAGAAATTTACAATGCGGTTCTGCCCGAATCGGCGTATCAACCTATTATGGTTTCTAAATCGGAATTGGTGATGGTGCGTTTACAAGAAATTGCCGAAAAAGGATTTTCTCCTTCGGCATTGACGAGTTATATCCGAAATCCGATTGATTTTTATTTCCAGAAGATTTTGCGCATTAGTGAAGTCGAGGAAGTCGAGGAAAACATCGCCCTGAATACTTTGGGAACGATTATTCACGAAACCTTGGAAGCTTTATATATTCCATTTATTGGGAAATTTTTATCCGAAAATGATGTTTTAGGTTGCTTCAAATTGTTGGATGCTGAAGTATTGAAACAATTTAAATTGGTTTATAAGGAAGGTGAAATCAAGAAAGGAAGAAATCTATTAGCTTTTGAAGTCGCCAAACGCAATGTTTCGAATTTTCTAAAAGTGGAGTTGGAAAGTATAAAAAACGGCGAAGCGATAAAAATACTGCATTTGGAAAAAGGGTGCAAAAGAATTTTAGAACATCCGAGTTTGCCGTTTCCGATTAAAATTGCTGGAAAAGTAGATCGAATTGAAGAACGTAACGGAATTATACGAATTATAGATTACAAAACGGGAAAAGTTGAAAAGACAAACGTTACCCTGAAATCTTGGAAAGGATTAACAGAAGAAATCAAAAACGACAAAATTATTCAAGTTTTGGCCTATGCTTTTATGTATGAAAATGAAGCCAATGGCAAACCTATTGAAGCCGGAATTATTTCTTTCAAAAATTTAAAATCTGGATTCTTACCTTTTAATTTTAAAGAAGGAAAAGAAGAAACTACCGAAATTAATTCGTCAATTTTAAATAATTATTTGGAACAAATGGTTGTGTTGCTGAATGAAATTTTGGATGAGACAAAACCTTTTGAGGAGAAAGTTTAAACATAAAGACCGCTAAGGTTTCTCAAAGAATATACAGAGATTTAAATACTTTTGAAAAAATTCTGTAAAACGGTTGTCAATTCTTCTTTATTTTCTATATGGCTCATATGACCGTCGGGGAAAGTAACAAGTTGAACAGCGGCATTTTCAATCTGTTTCAGATTGTCGTGATAGTTCAAAACGGGGTCTTTTTGTCCAAGAATCAGCATTTTTGGATAAGGCGCGAGGCGCAATACAACTTCGCGGTCTTTTCGGATTTTCATTCCTTCGAGTGAAGCGACAACTCCCTGCAAAGGAGTTTTCAAGGCTTCAAGTTTTACTTTTTCGATTTCGCCAGTTAATCGTTCGCGATTGTCTGGACTAAAAAGATTAGCAATCGAAAGTCTGATAAAATTGGCATAATCTTTCTTCACCGCTTTAATGGCGCGATTCCGATTGGCTTTTCGTTCTTCGCTGTCCGCTTTGGAAGTCGAATTTAATAAAACTAAACCTTTTACAATTGAAGGATACAATTCGGCGAAAGCCAAGGCCACATAACCACCCATAGAATGCCCAACAAAAATAGCTTTTCGGAATCGTAATTTTGATAAAACGGCGCGAACTACTTCAGCGTTTTCTTCCATAGTATGGACGTAACCCAAACATTCAGACTCGCCGTGACCCAATAAATCGATGGTGATAACACGATATTTTTTGCTCAATTCTGGAACTAATTCCTGCCACATTGTTTGGTTTTCCAAAAATCCGTGAATCAACACAACAACATTGCCTTTTCCAGTATCGGAATAGGAGATTTTCGTGTTTTTGTAGAGGATTTGATTCATTGTTTTAAACTTGAAGCAAAAATAAGGCTAAATTTTTAAACCATATAAGTCACATAAGAAAAACTTAAATGACTTATATGGTAAAATAAAACGGCTCACATTCCTGCAAGCCGTTTATGATTGTCTTCTAAAGTTTTTAAAATTTATTATCCCCATCCAATAAATTACCTAATCCGCCAAGTAAACTACCTTCCTCACGATTAGTTCCACCTGCTCTTGGTGCTGAAGCAATAATTCTATCGGCAAGACGACTAAAAGGCAACGATTGAATGTAAACAGTTCCGGGACCACGAAGCGTTGCATAGAATAAACCTTCGCCTCCAAAAATGGAATTTTTTATTCCGCCAATAAATTCAATATCATAATCGACATCTTTGGTGAATCCAACAAGGCAACCCGTATCTACTTTTAGAATTTCGCCATCTCTAAGTTCCTTTTTCGCCAAAGTTCCTCCAGAATGTACAAATGCCATTCCGTCTCCTTCGATTTTCTGCATAATGAAACCTTCTCCGCCAAAGAAACCGCGACCTAATTTTTTAGAAAATTCGATTCCTACTGATACGCCTTTGGCCGCACATAAAAAGGAGCTTTTTTGGCAGATGAATTTCCCTTCGAATTGTGTCAAATCAATAGGAAGGATTTTTCCAGGATATGGCGAAGCAAACGAAACTTTGCTTTTGTAATTATTTTGATTGATAAATGCGGTCATAAACAAGCTTTCGCCAGTAAGGACCCGTTTTCCTGCGCTGAGAAGTTTGTCAAAGATTCCTCCTTGTTGTTGGGAACCATCGCCAAAAATGGTTTGCATTTGCACATTATTGTCCATCATCATAAAGCTGCCTGCTTCCGCAATGACAATTTCTTGTGGGTCTAATTCGATTTCTACATATTGCATTTCTTCTCCAAAAATTTGGAAATCTATTTCGTGTGCTTTCATTTGTGTCTTTTTTTGAATTTAACTATTGGTCTAAAAAAGCATACAAAAGTTACTGTTTTTTTATGGATTTTGAAAGTAATCAAGTGGTTGCAATAAATTAAGTTTTTCTTATGTGACTTATATGGTAAATAAAAAACGGTTCACTTTCATAAACCGTCTATTTTCTATATTCTATTCTCTTTTCTCTACATCAAGAATTCATAAGTGTTTCAATTTCCTCAATTTCAATTGGAATATTTCGCATCAAGTTAAAAGGTTCTCCAGTTTTTTGAATTACTACATTATCTTCTAATCGAATTCCGAAACCTTCGGCAGGAATGTAGATTCCGGGTTCTACGGTGAAAACCATATTGGCTTGCATCGGCTCGGTTAGTTTTCCGTAATCGTGGGTGTCCAATCCCATATGGTGTGAAGTTCCGTGCATAAAATATTTTTTGTAGGCTGGCCAATCCGGGTTTTCATTTTGCACATCGGCTTTGTCGATAAGTCCTAAACCAAGCAATTCGGAACTCATTATTTTGCCCACTTCAAATTGGTATTCTTTCCAAAGTGTTCCTGGAGTCAGCATTTTGGTTGCTTCATTTTTTACTCGCAAAACGGCATTGTAAACTGCTTTTTGTCTATCATTATAACGACCAGAAACAGGAATAGTTCGAGTTAAATCGCTAGAATAATTGGCGTATTCGGCCGCAACGTCCAGTAAGATTAAATCTCCGGCTTTGCATTGTTGGTTGTTTTCGATATAATGCAAAACATTGGCATTATTTCCCGAAGCGATAATGGGTGTATAGGCAAATCCTTTGGAACGATTGCGAATGAATTCGTGAATCAATTCAGCTTCTATTTCGTATTCCATTACATTTGGTTTTACGAAAGACAATAATCTTCTGAACCCTTTTTCGGTAATATCGCAGGCATTTTGGATTAAATCCAATTCTTCAGTTTCTTTCACAGAACGAATACGTTGCAAAATAGGATTGCTTTTGGCCACTTGATGCGCTGGATAGTTGCCTTTCCACCATTTCACAAAACGTGCTTCGCGGGTTTCTGTTTCTACCGTAGCACGATAATGCTCGTTGGTATTGATGTAAATCGTGTCGCAATGGGTCATCATTTCGAATAAAATCTTCTCGAAATCGGGCAACCAATGCACCGTTTTGATTCCAGAAACTTCAAAAGCGCGGTCTTTGCTTAGTTTTTCACCTTCCCAAATGGCGATGTGTTCGCTAGTTTCTTTGAGGAACAACATTTCGCGTTGGCTTTCATACGGAGCATCAGGAAAAAGTAACAATAAGCTTTCTTCTTGGTCAACACCTGACAAATATAGAATATCTCGGTGCTGTGCAAAAGGCAAAGTACTATCGGCAGAAACGGGATAAATGTCATTTGAATTGAAAACCGCGATACTATTTGGTTTCATTTGAGCCTTGAATTTGGTGCGATTTTTTATAAATAGTTGACGGTCGATTTGATGGTATTTCATAAAACATTTTTTAAATTTTGAATACTCAAAAGTAGAAACTTTGGAAGCAAAAATGGAAGTTTATACAAATATTTTTGATATTTAGTACGGAATTTTATTTCAACACAAATATATTTTTTGATTAGTGATTTTTTTGATTGTAAAAAATGGTAATATCGTAAAAAACAGTGCGCTTAAAAGGGTAAGATTATTTATTGAATAATTAAAATAAGAATTGTTCTAAATAACCACGAAAAGGTTGTAGTTCATATCTATTTGCTTTATTTTTGCATAAATTTTATAAATTATATTCAAATTTCATATGGCTCAATCTACGTTTTTGAAGTCGTCAATTGCTAAAAAAGTGGCAATGGCGCTTTCAGGTCTTTTTTTGATTTCGTTTCTATCGCTTCACTTTTTCATTAATATGGTTTCAGTGTTTAGCGCTGACGCATTTAATGCGATGTCTCATTTTATGGGTTACAATCCGTTAATTCAATTTGTAATGCAACCAGTTTTAATTGCTGGAGTTGTTTTTCACTTTGTAATGGGGTTTGTTTTAGATTTGAAAAACAGAAGTGCTAGACCTATTAAGTATGCAAATTACAACGGCGCAGCAAATGCTTCTTGGACTTCAAGAAATATGATTATTTCTGGAGTAGTAGTTTTGGCTTTTTTAGGATTGCACATGTATGATTTTTGGTTTGCTGAAATGAACTATAAATATATTGCTGTAAATGTTATCGATGAAAACAGATATTATGAAGAGTTAGTACATAAATTTGAAAGTCCAGTTCGTACAGGGTTGTATGCTATTGCTTTCGTTTTACTTTCGTTACACCTGTGGCACGGTTTTAATTCGTCGTTTCAATCGGTGGGGTTCAACAATAAGTATTCGAGATCATTACATAAATTAGGATATGCTTTTGCAATTGTAGTTCCTTTTGGTTTTATTTTTATTGCTTTATTTCATCATTTTAATCATATTTAATAGTTAATTATAATGGCATTAGACTCAAAAGTTCCAAGTGGTCCAATTTCGGACAAATGGATAAATTATAAAAATCATATTAATTTAGTAAATCCCGCGAACAAACGTAATATCGATATTATTGTTGTGGGAACTGGACTTGCAGGAAGTTCTGCAGCTGCAACTTTGGCAGAATTAGGGTATAATGTTAAAACATTTTGCTTTCAAGATTCTCCACGTCGCGCACACTCGATTGCTGCACAAGGAGGAATCAACGCTGCAAAAAATTATCAAGGCGATGGAGACTCTACTTTCCGTTTGTTTTATGATACTATTAAAGGAGGCGATTATCGGTCTCGCGAAGCAAACGTTCACCGTTTAGCTGAAGTTTCAACTAATATTATCGACCAATGTGTAATGCAAGGCGTTCCATTGGCTAGAGAATATGGCGGATTATTAGACAATCGTTCTTTTGGTGGGACATTGGTAGCCAGAACATTTTATGCCAAAGGACAAACAGGACAGCAATTGTTATTAGGAGCTTATTCTGCAATGAATCGTCAAATCGGTCGTGGAAAAATAAAATCGCACGCACGTCACGAAATGTTAGATTTAGTAGTAGTGGACGGAAAAGCGCGTGGAATTATTGCACGTGATTTAGTTTCTGGAGAAATCGAAAGACATTCTGCTCACGCTGTAGTTATAGCCTCTGGTGGTTACGGAAACGTGTTTTTCCTTTCGACTTATGCAATGGGAAGTAACGCGACTGCAGCTTGGAAAATCCATAAAAAAGGAGCATATTTTGCTAATCCTTGTTACACACAAATTCACCCAACTTGTATTCCTGTTTCGGGAGATCACCAATCGAAATTGACTTTGATGTCAGAATCATTGCGTAATGACGGTCGTATTTGGGTTCCTGCAAAACTTGAAGATGCAAAAGCAATTCGTGAAGGAAAGAAAAAACCAACAGATTTATCTGAATCAGAAAGAGATTATTATTTAGAAAGAAGATACCCTTCTTTTGGAAATCTTGCTCCTCGTGATATTTCGTCGAGAGCTGCAAAAGAGCGTTGCGATGCCGGTTTTGGCGTTAACAAAACAGGTGAAGCCGTTTATTTGGATTTTGCAGATGCCATTCAACGTTACGGCAAAGAACAAGCTTTTGTAAAAGGTTTAGATGCCAATGATAAAGCGTTGATCATAAAACTTGGAAGAGCCGTTGTTGCCAGTAAATACGGAAACTTATTTCAAATGTATGAAAAAATTGTCGACGAAGATCCATACACTTCTCCAATGATGATTTATCCAGCGGTGCATTATACAATGGGTGGAACTTGGGTTGATTATAATTTGCAAACGACAATTCCAGGTTGTTTCTCTATTGGAGAATCTAATTTTTCTGATCACGGAGCCAATAGATTAGGAGCTTCGGCGTTGATGCAAGGTTTAGCCGATGGTTACTTTGTCTTGCCTTACACCATTGGAGATTATTTGGCTCCAGAAATTAAAACAGGACCAATTTCTACCGATTTGCCTGAATTTGTGGAAGCTGAGAAAAAAGTTAAAGAACAAATAGAAAAATTCATAAACAATAAAGGAACAAAATCCGTTGATTATTTTCATAAGAAACTAGGGAAAATAATGTGGAATAACGTTGGTATGGCCAGAAACGCCAAAGGACTTACCGAAGCTATCGAAGAAATTGCTGCTTTACGCGAAGAATTTTATAAAGAAGTTATAGTACCTGGAACTGCAGATAGTTTTAATCCAGAATTAGCAAAAGCAGGACGAGTAGCTGATTTCCTTGAATTAGGCGAATTGTTTGCAAAAGACGCACTACATCGTAACGAATCTTGTGGAGGACACTTCCGTGAAGAATACCAAACCGAAGATGGAGAAGCACAACGTGACGATGAAAACTTTGCTTATGTTGCTGCTTGGGAATACAAAGGAAAACCAAGTGATGCTGTTTTACACAAAGAACCATTGATTTACGAAAATATTAAATTAGCTACTCGTAGTTATAAATAGAAGTTTGAATAAGTCTTAATACTTAATTCATAATACTTAATACATTCTAAAAATGAAACTGAAATTAAAAATATGGCGTCAGCCAAATGCCAAATCTACCGGAAAAATTGTTGACTATTTTGTTGATGGTATCGAAAGCGATATGTCTTTTCTAGAAATGTTAGACATTCTAAACGAAGATTTAATTCAAAAAGGCGAAGATACGGTTGCTTTTGACCACGATTGTCGTGAGGGAATTTGCGGAAGTTGTTCTCTTTTTATCAATGGTGAAGCGCACGGACCAGATAGAGGAATACCAACTTGTCAATTGCATATGCGAATGTTCAAAGACGGAGATGAGATCTATATCGAACCTTTTAGAGCAAAAGCATTTCCAATTATAAAAGATCTTGTAGTAGATAGAAGTTCGTTTGATAGAATCCAACAAGCAGGTGGTTTCGTGTCTATAAATACATCTGGAAATCCAGTGGATGCTAATACCATTCCAATTCCAAAAAAAGATGCAGACAGAGCATTTGATGCAGCAACTTGCATTGGTTGTGGTGCTTGTGTTGCTACTTGTAAAAACTCATCGGCGATGTTATTTGTAGCTGCAAAAGTTTCTCAGTACGCATTATTGCCACAAGGAAGAGTAGAAGCAACTGACCGAGTTCTAAATATGGTAGCTCAAATGGATGCTGAAGGTTTTGGTAACTGTACCAATACTGGAGCTTGTGAAGTGGAATGCCCAAAAGGAATTTCCCTTGACTATATTGCACAAATGAATAGAGAATATCTATCAGCTAGTTTGCAAGGATAAAAACATAAACCTATATGGTGTCTATAGATAAAAACGCATTCATTGATTTGAGTGCGTTTTTTTGTTGTAAAAACTTTCTGTTTCTCTGTGTGTTCTTTGTGTATCTTTGCGAAATAACTCTTCTTTTATATGAAAATCGCACTTATTCAATCCTCTTTATTTTGGGAAAACCCAAAAGCGAACCGAAACCTTTTCGAAGAAAAAATCAATGCTATTAATGAAAAAGTAGATTTGATTGTTCTGCCTGAAATGTTTACGACGGGCTTTACAATGAATCCAGAACTTGTTTTTGAAACAATGCAAGGAGAAACTATAATGTGGTTGCAATCATTGGCGAAAGTAAAGAGCAGCGCCATCACGGGAAGTTTGGTCATCAAGGAAAATGGTAATTTCTACAATAGATTGGTTTTTGTTTTTCCTTCGGGTGAAATACAATTTTACGATAAACGACATTTATTTACCTTGGCTGGCGAAGACAAAGTGTATACTTCTGGAAATCAAAAATTGATTGTAGAGTATAAAGGCTGGAAGATTTGTCCGCTAATTTGCTATGATTTGCGTTTTCCCGTTTTTGCAAGGAACACTGAAGATTATGATCTGTTGATTTATGTTGCCAATTGGCCAAAACCACGCATCAATGCTTGGGATATTTTGCTCAAAGCGCGCTCGGTCGAGAATTTGTGTTATACCATTGGCGTAAACAGAATTGGTCTTGATGACAATAATTTCGAATACGTTGGTCATTCGCAAGCCGCTGATTTTCTTGGGAATTATGTGCTAGAACCGCAAGAAACCGAAGGTGTTTTCATAGTAGAGTTAAACAAGGAAAAACTACTAGAAACCAGAAGTAAACTAGGATTTTTTAACGACAGAGATTCTTTTGAACTAAAACCTTGAATTGGCTTTAAGTTAACCGATACATTTTCTCTTGCAACATTAGCACACAGCTAAGATTTAACATATAAGTCATTTAAGTTTTAAGTACTTTATGCGTAAATAGTCAACCCTTAAAAAGAGCTATTTTTAATTTCCACAAAAATAGGAATATTATTTTCAGGATAGAAGTTGAACAAATAATTAAGCCAAAAAACAATTTGTTCCTTGATTTGGTTGAATCGGAGCTTAAAATTGTA
>NZ_JANPFL010000101.1:0-28003 GCF_031423415.1 Flavobacterium sp. | reverse complement strand
AGGAGATTATTAATTCCAAAATTTAACTATGAAAAAATACACTTATACAGAAGAAAAAGATACTCGAAGCGGTTTTGGTGCTGGTCTTGCCGAATTAGGAAGAACCAATCCTAATGTAGTGGCTTTGTGTGCGGATCTTATCGGTTCGCTTAAAATGGAAAAATTTATTGAGGAAAATCCAGAACGTTTTGTCCAAGTTGGAATTGCCGAAGCCAATATGATGTGTATTGCTGCGGGAATGACTATTGGAGGAAAAATCCCTTTCACAGGAACTTTTGCTAATTTCTCTACCGGTAGAGTGTACGATCAGATTCGTCAATCTATTGCTTATTCTGATAAAAATGTAAAAATTTGCGCTTCTCACGCTGGTTTGACTTTGGGAGAAGATGGAGCAACGCATCAAATTTTGGAAGACATTGGATTAATGAAAATGTTGCCTGGAATAACCGTAATCAATACCTGTGATTACAACCAGACGAAAGCGGCTACTATAGCCATTGCTGATTATGAAGGACCAGTTTATTTGCGTTTTGGAAGACCGGTTATCCCGGTTTTTACTCCAGCGGATCAAAAGTTTGAAGTTGGAAAAGCAGTAATGATCAACGAAGGAACCGATGTAACAATTGTTGCAACAGGGCATTTGGTTTGGGAAGCGATTTTGGCTGGAGAGGAATTAGAAAAATTGGGCATTAATGCCGAAATCATTAACATTCACACTATAAAACCTTTGGATGACGAAGCAATTTTAAAATCTGTGGCAAAAACAGGTTGTATTGTTACTTGTGAAGAGCATAATTATTTGGGAGGTTTAGGTGAAAGTATTGCAGGGTTATTGTCTTTAAATACACCAACACCGCAAGAATATATTGCTACTAAAGACACCTTTGGCGAAAGCGGAACTCCTGCTCAATTAATGGATAAATATGGATTGAATGCTGAAGCGATTGCAAAAGCGGTTCAAAAAGTAATACAAAGAAAATAAGAATAAAAATTTTCAAATGAGTAATAAACTAGCTGTTTTTACACTCAAAAACAGCAACGGAATGGAACTTGAAGTTTCAAATTTCGGTGCGACGATTATGAGTTTAAAGGTTCCCAACAAAAAGGGTTCTCTTACCAATGTGGTAGTAGGATTAGCCGACCTTAAAGATTATTTAACACCTCCTTATACAAATGTTACTTTGTTTTTGGGGAGTTCTATTGGTCGTTATGCAGGACGAATTTCTATGGGAAAATTAAAAATCCAAGGAAAAACGTATCCATTACAAAACATCAACGGTATTCATTTGCACGGAGGAACAGGTTTTGACAAAAAGTTTTGGAATTTGAAATCACAAACGTCAAATGCAGTTGTTCTAAACTATACAAGTCAACATTTAGAGGAAGGTTATCCTGGTGAGCTGGAAGTTGAAGCATTGTTTGAAATTACGGAGAATAACTGCTTAATAGTAAGTTATTCAGCAACTACAGATGAAGCTACTCCAGTGAATTTAACGTGTCATCCGTATTTTAATTTGAATGGAGATGGCTCTATTTTGGAACACGAATTATGGATTAATAGTTCTAAACATTTAGAAGTTGATGAACAATTAATTCCAACGGGAAGTATTTTAAATTCAAAAAGTACGGTATTTGATTATTCAAAATTATCAAAAATTAACAAACCAAATTTTAGGGGTTTTGATGATACATTTGTTATGGGAAATGGGCAATTAAAAGCTAAACTGAATTCCTCAAAAAACGGAATTGCAATGAATGTATATGCAAATGAACCTGCAATGGTGATTTATACACCAAAACAATTTCCAGAATTAAATTTTAAAAATCAATTAGGAGAAGGTGCTTTTCCAGCGATTTGTTTTGAACCTCAAAATTTTCCGGACGTACCTAATAACGATCATTTTCCAAATTCTATTTTGTATCCTAATGAAATATACAGCAATAAAATTGTTTTTGAATTTTCAATTTTTTAAATATATGTTTTACAAAAAATAATCAAATTTTCATCAGTTACTTTTTTGTAGGGATAGTTTTTAGAATTTAAATTGGTAAAATATCGAAAAACAATTCAACCGTTTGCGAATACGTTTTCGTAAAATATTTTATATTTGGATTTTAATTTTGATTATTAATAATTTTACAATGTTCCACAAGAAATATTTCTCCATTCTTTTACTTTTTTCTGTTGTTGTAAATAGTTTGTTTTCTCAAAATAAATTTGAAAACTACCAGTTTCGTATTGTCAAAGAGGGAGTTTCAAAAAGAGCCATTTACAGTATTGCACAAGATCGCTTTGGTTTTATGTGGATTGGAACAAATGGATCAGGGCTATATAAATATGACGGGGTCAATTATATCGCTTATGAATACGACTCTAAAATTCCCAATACAATAAGTAGCAATTTGATATATGCTATTTATGTGGACACATCCAATCGCGTTTGGGTTGGTACTGACGAAGGACTGTGTCTTTACAATCGTGACCGGAACACGTTTGAATCTATAGATCTTCAAAAAAAAATTAAAAAGGAACAGAAAACCGCAATTTCGGTCAGAAGTATTATTCAAGATACTAATGGGGATCTTTTTTTAGGGACTTTGAGTTATGGTTTCTTGAAGTTGAACATAAAGTCACGCCAAGTTTCGATAATCAAATCAGATGTTGCCGGCAGCACAAATTATTTGATTAATAGTCTTGTCAAGGATCGGAAGGGACGAATTTATCTGGGGACAAGTTTTGGACTAAAAACATTTGATCCCATAAAAAACGAAGTAAAAAAAGTAGTTGATGGTACAAGAAATAAATCACTTTCAGGATCTATTGAATCATTGTGTTTTGATTACCAACAGAATTTATGGATTGGAAGCGGATACAAAGGATTAATTAAACTAACTATTAATTCCAAAACTAAGCAAGCATTTTCATATCCAATTACAAGCAAAAGAATTTTGTCAATAATTGCTACTGATAATCAAACCATTCTTTGCGCGACTGAAAACGACGGTTTGATTTTAGTAAACGATCGCGGAGTTATTCAAACAAAATACGTAAACAGTAAATTTGATAGTCGAAGCCTTAAATCAAATTCTATTTGGGCATTGTATTTAGATAAAGAGAAGCGCATTTGGTTGGGATATTACAACAAAGGCCTTGGTGTTTTTGATAAATTGAATAGCAAGGTAGATGTGATCGAAAGTTTAGTCAGCAATCCAAAATCACTTCAAACTAATTCTGTTACTGGTGTTGTCAAAGATACTGATGGTCAGTTTTGGATCAGTATGGAAGGCGGTGGTGTTGATGTTTATAATCCTATTACAAAAGATTTTAAACACATCAATAAACTCGATAACTCGTATCGTTCGGGATTGAACAATGATAATATTCAAACTGTCTTCATCGACAAAAAACAAAATATTTGGCTTGGTAGCTGGAACGAAGGGATTTACTTTTTGAAAAAAGGTTCTAAAACATTTATTAATTTCAATACAAATAATTCACCCGGTTTAGTTTCTGATAGAATAATGAGTTTTGCTGAAGATTCCAAAGGGATTATTTGGATAGGAACTTTTTTGAAAGGACTGCATTATTTCAATCCTGCGGAAGGCAAATTTCATTATTGCAATTCGAAACCATTTGTTACAGATGGCGAAATAAATTCAGATATCAGAAAAGTAATGGTAGATTCTGATGACGCTATTTGGGTAGGAACTACAACGGGCTTATTTAAAGTAAAGTCGAATGATCTTATTACTTTTTCGGTACTATCTTTTAAAGATAAAATGTCAAAAAAGCTGAAAGATCACAAAAGCACCCATACCATTACTTCTTTATACGAAGCAAAAAACAAAGAAATTTGGATTGGAACTGACGGCGCCGGTTTATTTAGTTACAATCAAAAAAGCTCCCAGTTGCAATGGCATAACGAGTTTAAAGGATCTGTAGAAAAATCAATAGCCGCCATTATCGAATCCAATGATGGCTCGATTTGGTTAAGCGGAAAGACGGGAATTACAAAACTAGATTTAAAAAATAAAGAAACGGTCAATTATTCAACGGATGACGGTTTGTTAGTCAATGATTTTAATAACAATGCCGTGCAGAAAGATGAAAACGGCGTATTGTATTTTGGAAGTTACGAAGGCTTGAATTACTTTAACCCCAACAAAATAGTTAAAAGTAAAAAAGAACTTTCATTATACTTAACCGACTTTAAGCTTTTTAATAAATCGGTAAATCCTCTTGAAGAAGATTCGCCATTAACGAAGGTAATTTCACAAACAAAAAAAATCACACTTAAACACGATCAATCAGTATTTACTATAGATTTTATAGGTGTAAATTATGCTTTTCCGGCCAAAAATGAATATGCATACTATTTAGAAGGTGTCGAGAATGATTGGAATTATGTAGGCAATACTAGATCTGTGACGTACACCAGTTTAGCGCCTGGAAATTATATTTTTAAAGTTAAATCTGCCGAAAAAAATGGGATTTGGAATCAAAAACCATTGGAACTACAAATTGAAATTTTGCCGCCTTGGTGGAAAACTACTTTAGCTTATGTATTCTATTTTTTATTGGTTACCGCATCCATTTATTTCATAAATAAATATTTTCAAAACCGATTTATAGAAAAGCAAGCGATTCGATTTGAAAGACAAAAAGCAGTTCAAATAGAGAAACTCAATAACAAAAAACTACAATTCTTTACAAACATTTCCCACGAATTTAGAACGCCTTTGACTTTAATAATAAATCCGTTAGAGGATCTAATCAAAAATAAAAATTTGGGATTGCCCCCTGGAGTACTCAGCAAACTCGAAACTATTCATAAAAGTTCCGATAGACTTTCCAGACTTATAAACGAGTTGATGGATTTTAATAAACTTCAATTTAATAAAGTATCGCTCCAAGCACAACAAGTAGAAGTTGTTGGATTTACAAAAGATATCGTGAGTTATTTTGATGAAGAAGCGTCCAGCCGTGGCATTAATTTACTGTTTAAGTCTGACGAGGAAGAATTCTTAGATTGGCTCGATCCTAAAATGTTCGAAAAAATTGTTTTTAATATTGTTTCCAATGCTTTTAAAGTTACAGCCGATAATGGAACGATAAAAGTGAAGGTCAAAGCAAAACAGCAAATGATTAATTTCCCTGTAATAAGTATTGATCAGGATTTGGCTGGTTTTCAAGTATCAGTAGAAGATACAGGAGCGGGTTTGGACAAAAAAAACATTAAAAAAATATTTGATCGTTTTTATCAAGTTAACAATTTGAACAAAGCGTATTATGGCAGTACGGGAATTGGACTGGAAGTCGTTAGAGGGTTTGTTGAATTGCATAGAGGAAAAATTGAGGTTGAAAGTGAACTAGGAGTTGGTACAAAATTTACAATCTCTTTCCCTCTCGGAAAAGAATTTTTTACTGAAAATGAAATTACTCCGGAGGAATTTATAAGCGAGAAAAAAATAAATTTTGCTTCTAGAATTCAGCCTTCAGAAGCTGTTTTAGATTCTGTTGAACCAACAAATGAAATAATTCATACGATTCTAATTGTTGAAGATAATGCCGAATTGAGAAATTATTTAAAAAATGAATTAAAAAGATATTATAAAGTTCTCGTAGCCGAAAATGGTCAAAAGGGATATGAATTAGCGTTACAAAAACTACCTGATTTAATTTTGACGGATGTGATTATGCCTATTATGAATGGATTAGAACTGTGTAAAAACATAAAAAAAGATTTAAAAACCAGTCATATCCCTTTATTGATGTTATCAGCTAAAGCAATGATTAAAGATAAATTGGAAGGAATAGATTCCGGCGCAGATTTGTATTTGAGTAAGCCGTTTGATATGGATATTTTAAAATCCAGTTTGGCTCAGCTCATTACCAGCCGACAAATTATGTTTAATAAGTTCTATAATGGAATCACAAAAAACGCTAAAGCAAAAACAACTACACTCGACAATGAATTTATTCAAAAAACGCTGACTTTTATTAATGAAAACATCAGCGAATCTCATTTAAGTGTGGAATTATTGGCATCAAAAGTGTATCTTAGTCGAAGCCAACTTTACAGAAAAGTTAAAGCGCTTACAGGAGTTTCTGTAAATGAGTTTATTAGAAATGTGCGTTTAGAGAAGGCCAAAGAATTAATTGAATTGGGTAATAATAATATCAACGAAATTAGTTATGAGGTTGGTTTTACCTCTCCTTCTTATTTTACTAAATGCTACAAAACCAGATACGGCCATTTACCCACCCACATTAATTTTGATAGTGATGATTAATTAAATCAGTAGAAATAAAACTCAATAGCACCGCATAGTATGCCTATACTCTGAATCTAATATTTCGTTAATCTATCCTCTACAGATTTTCTTGCTTTAATCTACGTAATCTTTGCCTCAAAAAATTAGTTGAATAGAGTTAAAAGCGACAAGTTATTTAACCACACCGTCCAAAAATCGAACTAAATGAAATACAGCGATATTTTACTACAACCCCAAACTATTGTAAAGTCGTTTAAAGGTTAACATTATCAAAATCCTATAATTTTAGCATTTCCTTTAATGCAGTTATAGCGTAATAAAACAAAAATAAATAATGTGAAAATAGATTTTAAGTAGCAAAACACTTCATTGCTAAAAATGCCTTAGTTCAGGAGCGTATTGCTACAAATTTGCTAGATTTTGCTTCAATTGTGCTATAAAAATTTCAGCAAACAGTATATATTTGAATCGTAGATTGAATGCATGCAGCATTTTCAGATTATGATATTGTAATAGTAATATTAAATTGAGATGCTTTTATTTGCCATATATATACACTAACGATTTAAGGAAATTTGTTCCTGAATTTAACAAAAACAAATAAAAATTTTTATGAAAAAAAAATTAGTTAAAAAGCTATTATTTCTAATTGTAATTCTGTGCGGTAATTTATTTTACGGGCAGTCTATTAAAGGTGATGTAATGTCTAATGGGCAACCACTGCCTGGGGTCAATGTTTTAGTTAAAGGAACAACAAATGGCGTAGTCACAAATGCTGATGGTTCTTTTAGGTTAGATAAAGTGCCTTCCAACTCTAAAATTGTATTCAGTTTTATAGGATATATGACTAAGGAAGTTACTGCAGATAGTAAAAACGCGATGCAGGTTAGTCTGGTTGAAAATACGAACAATCTAAATGAGGTTGTAGTTATTGGTTACGGAACTGCCAAGAAAAAAGATGTAACGGGAGCAGTTTCTTCAGTGACTGCGAAATCCATAAAAGATCAACCATTTACTGGTCTAGATCAAGCGTTGCAAGGTAAAGTTTCAGGAGTAACAATAACCCAAAATTCAGGAACTCCTGGAGGTGGTGTTTCTGTAAGAATACGTGGGATTGCCTCATTATCGGGTAATGAGCCATTATATGTTGTTGATGGTGTTCCAATAAATGGAGGGGATGGAAACGATACTTTTAATTACAGTTCTCTCGGTGGAGCGAGCGGACAAACCAAGTCTAGTGCTCTATCAGCTATAAATCCTGCTGATATTGAATCAATGGACATTCTTAAAGACGCTTCAGCAACTGCTATTTATGGTTCCAGAGGATCTAATGGGGTAGTATTGATTACAACGAAGAAAGGTAAAAAGGGAAAGTCAATTATTACATTCGAATCGTATACTGGTATTCAACAAGTGTCACAATTTCTGGATGTTTTAAATCTAAAAGATTTTGCAAAATATAGAGCCAGTGTAAGTGCAGAATTGGGTCAGCAAAATCCGTATGAGTTTCAAAATCCTGAATTATTGGGAGAAGGAACAAATTGGCAAAAAGAAATTTTTAGAGATGCCGAAATTGCAAATCATCAACTGACAATAGCAGGAGGCAAAGACAATACCAGATATTACACATCAATAAATTATTTTGAACAAGATGGTATCGTAATTAATACAGGCTTTAAAAGATATTCGATACGCTTAAATTTAGATAGTAAAGTTAATGACTGGTTTAAAGTAGGAAACAATATGACAATTGCTAATACAAAACAAAAAATTGCATTTAACGACACTGAAGATGGCGTAATTAGTGCGGCGGTGTCACAGGGGCCGGATGTACCTGTACGATATTCTGATGGAACATTTGGTGGGCCGATAGAAGGGTTTGGTAATCAGGCTGCTCTTAACCCTGTAGCTACGGCATTATATAAGGGAAATGACGTTTCCATCTATAAAATTGTTGGCAGCCTTTTTGGAGAAATTTCATTCAGCAAGAGTTTGTCTTTTAAATCTGTTTTGGGATATGATTTTAATACATCAAATGTTTCTGTTTTTTATCCAGATATTCAAATTGGTGCAACAAATACCAGCAGTGCATCAGTAAAGGTACAGAGTCAAAACTTTTTCTGGACATTACAAAATTACTTTACCTATTCTAAGACTTTAGGTAAACATAATATCGTTGCCTTATTAGGTCAAGAAGCACAAGAATCTAAATATGAAGGTCTAGTTGGGACAAGAACCGGTTTTTTATCTAACGATATTACTACTCTTGGTCTTGGAGATGCCGCCAGCGCCACGAACGGAAATTACAAAGGAACGAGCAGTTTAAACTCTTATTTTACCCGTGTAAATTATTCTTTTGACGGCAAATATTTGTTAACGGCTACCTTACGTTCAGATTCTTCGTCAAATTTCGGTGAAGGATACAAAACTGGGTACTTCCCTTCTTTCTCTGCAGGTTGGGTACTAAGTAATGAGACTTTTTTCGAAGGTATCAAAGACGTGATAAACTTAGCAAAATTTAGAGCCGGTTACGGTGAAGTTGGAAACCAAAATATAGGAGGTTACAGATATGGCTCGTCAATTGTGAGTTTTCCTACTGCTTTTGGAACTGGATTTGCACAAGAGAACATTCAAAACCCAAAAGTACGGTGGGAAACAACCAAAGCATCAAATTTTGGGTTAGAAATAGGGCTATTTTCTGATGCCGTGCGATTAGAAGTTGATTATTACAAGAAGGTTTCCAGTGATTTTCTGTTTAATGAGCCAGTACCCGCGTACTTAGGAACCAATCCTCAACAGGGTAATTTAGGTCTCGGTGCCAAAGTAGTAAATCTTGGTGATATTGAAAATAAAGGCTGGGATGTGACCCTAACCACAAGAAATATTTCTAATGATAATTTCAATTGGAGTTCAACATTTATATTTTCAACATTCAAAAATAAGTTAACCTCTTTTGGAGATAATAATTCGGCAATTTTCAGAACCTTTCAGTTCAATAATACGTTGACAAAAACAGCAGTAGGATCACCTTTAGGTCAGTTTTACGGATATAAAGTGGATGGAATTTATACTTCTGATGAAGATATTGCAAATAGTCCAAAACCAGATAACGAAGTTGGAGCCAATGGTAAAGTATGGATTGGCGATATTAAATTTAAAGATATTAATGGAGACGGTAAAATTGACTCTAACGACAGAACAAATATTGGTAACCCAAATCCAGATTTTACTTTTAGTGTTCTCAACAATATGACATACAAAAGCTTCGATTTTTCAGCTATGATTCTTGGTTCAGAGGGTAATAAAATTTACAACTGGACTAGAAGATTGACCGAAAGTTTAGGCGGAATAGGCGGACCATATGCAAATCAAAGTGCAGTCGTGAATAACCGTTTTATAGACAATGTAAATGAAGATACAAATGTGCCACGATTTGTAAATGGAGATCCTAATGGAAATAGTAGAGTATCGGATCGTTTTGTTGAGGATGGCTCTTACATTAGGTTGCAGAATGTAACTTTTGGTTATACAATGCCCGAAGAGATAATTAACAAAACCAAATTCTTTAGTAGATTAAGACTATATATAACAGGTCAAAATTTATTTACAATCACAAAGTATTCGGGTCTAGATCCTGCTGTAGGTTCATTTAGTCAAGATGCACTGTTAACTGGTGTAGATAACGGTCGTTACCCTATCCCAAAAATATTTACATTCGGTATAAACTTAGATTTTTAATAAAAAAAACAACATGAAAAATTCAACTAAATATTTCGTGCTATTGATAGCTGTATTTTTTACAGTATCGTGCTCAACAGAATTTATAGACAATCCGCCAGAGGATAAATTAGTTTTAGATAATTTTTATTCTTCGGATGGACAAATATTAGGATCTGGCAGCGGACTCTATGGCCGTCCTTGGTTCTACTTTAATGAAAAGTTCATTTATGGACTAGATACCTATGCCGGTAATTCCGTAGGAGCTTATTCTGATTTAGCGCAATTTGAGAACTTCTCAGTAAATTCAAGCAATCAGTTTGTTTTTGAAGGCTGGCAATCATTGTTTAATGTTATAGCACAATCAAATACGCTGTTACATAACCTAGAAAAAAATGTTGGACCAGGAACTACCCCAGAAGTGGTTGAAAGAGTAAAAGGGGAAGCCTATTTTATGAGAGCCACCGCTTACTTTTATTTGGTTAGAACTTTTGGTGCCGTACCTATTTTAAATAGAATAGAGCAATATACTGATAAAATCCCTACCTATAGAAATACCGTGGATGATATATATAAATTCATTATCAATGATTACAAAGAAGCATATAAGCGTTTGCCTGCTGTAACGGGTAGTAATAATCTTGAAAAAGGAAGATTGATAAAAAGTGCCTGTGATGGAATGTTGTCAAAAGTTTATATAACTCGTAAAGACTATTCAAACGCAAAAATATATGCAGAAAAAGTAATAAATAGCGGTGATTATTCCCTTATCGCGGATTATGGATTACAGTTTAACAATCCAACATATAATAATAGTAGAGAATCAATATTTTCCTTGCAATGGGTAGGTTGTGTAGGATATGGATATGGTAATTCTGCTCAGGCCTATCTTACCCCAACGTCAGAAATAACAGGAGATTATTCTGGATGGAAAACTTTTTTGCCTAGTATAGATTTACGTAACGCTTACGAACCGGGAGATAAAAGAAGAAAAGCTACAATAATGCTACCTGGGGATTTTTATCCAGAATTAGTTACCAAAAAAGGTGGATACACAGTAAGTCCAAGCGGTTTTGGCGGCTCAATGGGTTGGAGAAAATATGTTATCGGTTCAGTAGCTGAATTTCCTGGTGCCTGTCCGCAGCAAACCAATCAAAATACAGCGATGTTACGCTATGCAGAAATATTATTAATACATGCAGAAGCTATATTAGCGGAGTCTGCTTCAACATCGTCAACCGTTGCTTTAGCATCATTTAATCAAGTGAGATCCAGAGCAGGTTTACCCGCAAAAACAAGTATTACGAAGAATGATGTTTTTAAAGAAAGACGAATTGAACTTGTTTTAGAAGGTGATTATTGGTACGATTTAGTTAGAAGAGATAGAGGCGAAGCAATAAATATTATTTCCAATCAGGAAAGAGGTGAATATAGTAACATTGCCTTATCAGTGGTCAATTCAAAGAAAGTGACACCTACCGCAAATTCTTTTTTAATTCCGATTCCTGCTTCTGAATTAGATGCAAACCCACTTCTGAGAGAAGATCCTGTTCCATTTAAATTTTAAGAAAAAAATATAAAACTATGAGTACAAAAATAAAAAATATTAGACATTTTCTAACATTCCTGATTGTTTGCTTAGTGCTCTCATCATGCGAAAATGACAATGAATCCAGCCAGGTCGCAATAGTAGACGGTTTTTATAGTCTAGACAATAGAACCTCTCCTCCTACTGAGAATAAAGATAAGGGGTATCCAGGAGATTTAGTGAAAGCGGAAGGAGCCGGATTGGGCAATGTTAAAAGCATTGAATTTGACAATTTAGTTAATGTTGTCTTCAATCCAGCTTTAAACTCTGACAAGTCTGTAATGTTTAATGTGTTTTTTGATGAAAAAAAAGGAAGCCGATTTGGCGTTCAAAAATTGAAAATCACCAAAGCGAGCGGCGAAGTTATCGTTTCTGATTTCGAAATTTTACAACCAAAAGTAGTGATCTCTGAAAAATTCGAACCTATAATTCCAAAAGTCGGAACAATGGTAACTGTGAATGGTATGTGGTTTTTTAATATCTCTTCCGTCAAGTTTGCAGGTGTACCGGTTAATTTTACTCGTGTTTATTCATCTTCTTTAACTTTTATTGTACCAGCAAATGCAATTGTTGGGGGCGATGTAGAAATTACAACTCCAGGAGGAACCGCAAAAAGATTTTTAGATATTGATCAAGGGTTTGATTTATACAGAGTAGCTGATTTTGACGGTGGAGGTTTACGTCCAAATAAAAATTGGAACAAATATGGTGATGCAAACAGTCTCACTTATCCATCTGCAGGTGGTATTTCAGGGATTTATGCTGAATTAACTTGGACTGGTGCACGTGCTAATGGTTACAATGGGTGCGAATCTAATGCCGGAAGTGCGTTATTGAATGCATCGGCAACAGATGCAACCAAAGCGTTCTACATCATTGACGTTAATTGTGGAGGAGCAATAGGAACAAAAATTGATTTACTAATTGTTGACAGCGATGGTGGAAACTGGGCTTATAGATATACAATTGCAACTACCGGATGGCAAACTATCGAAGCAAAAACATCGGATTTTGGAGCAAATTATGATCCAGCAAACCAAGGGCAAGGAGACGTAAATCCATCTAAAATTAACCAAGTTAAAATGACTATAGCACAAAATGCAGGAACCGTTAACCCATCTAAAGTTCAATGGGACAACATTAGATTTAAAGTTTTGCGTTAATTTAATCAGTATGAATAAATGTGAATTAGTTAAATGGTTGCTACATCAGGTTAGCAACCTTTTTTAAAAAATATTAAAAACGAAAAAATATAAAATTCAAATAAGGTTTAAAAATATTGAAGATGAAAAAAATTAAATTCAAACAAGTTTTCTTGTTTATATGTATTGGAATATTTGCTTTTTTAAGTTGTTCCAAAGATGAAGAAGCGACAGTTGCTCCTCTAGGTACTGCAACTGCCAATCTGGCTATCAATTTGACTAATTCTAGCTTTACCGCAAACTGGACTAGGGTGTATCGTGCGGAAAAATATTTATTAGATGTATCAACATCGGCTAGTTTTTCAACTTTTTTACCAAATTATAATGCCTTGCCAGTAACAGGATTAACTGCCGTTGTTTCGGGATTAAATCAAAAAACTAACTATTATTATAGGGTAAGAGCTGCTAAAGGAACCGAAATTTCGGCTTATTCAAATGTTATCACAGCAGAGACTATAAGTACTGGACCCGAACCTACAACTCCCCTAAAAGAAAAAGCCACCACCTTTTCTGTTGGAGTGGCGGTAAATTCATTTAATCTCACGGGTTTATACGATACCACTATTAGAAGAGAATTTAGTAGTATCACTGCAGAGAATGAAATGAAAATGCTAAATATCTTTACGAGTTCCGGAACCTATAATTGGGCAGAAGTGGATAAACTTTTGGCGTATGCCACTGCTAATAAACTTAATGTTCACGGTCATGCATTAATATGGCATAGTTCCATTCCAGAATGGTTAAAAAATTATTCTGGCACAGATGCCGCATTCGAATTAGAAATACAAAATTATATCACTGCAGTTGTTACTCATTGTAAAGGAAAAGTAAAAGCTTGGGATGTTGTAAATGAGGCTTTTAATGATGGTGGAGGAATGAGAAACACCCTTTTTAGACAGCGCATGGGCGCTGATTATGTAACAAAATGCTTCCGTTGGGCACGTGCAGCCGATCCAAATGTATTGTTATTTTATAATGACTACAATACTTCTTATGATATAAACAAACAAAATGCTGTATATACTTTAGTCGATGTGTTAAAAACAAATAATGTAATTGACGGCGTTGGAATTCAAATGCATATTAACTATGATGCGCCAACTAGGGCACAACTTACAGTTGATACCAATAGAATAGTTGAAAAGGGCTTAAAAGTACATTATTCTGAAGTTGATGTAAGAGCAAATTCTAATGATGGCAATATACTTACCACATTGACCCCTGAGCGAGAATTGGCTCAAAAGTTAAAATACAAAGAGCTAGTGCAAGTTTATAACGCAATTCCTGCCCTTACTAAATATGCAATCACGATGTGGGGTTTAAAAGATGACGACTCTTGGTTACTTAGCTTATACAATAGACCCGAGTGGCCATTATTATTTGATGCTAATTTTAACATTAAAAAAACACATACTGGTTTTCTTGAAGGTTTAGATTAAAAGTAGCGTACCCCAAAAAATATAACAAAAATGTTTTTAAAAAAAATATTTCTTTTTTTAGTGTTATTATTTATGTCAAATATTTCGGCACAAGTAGCTACTCATAAAGATTTTACTAAAAATTTTGAAGAAAGAGCTCGATATATAGTGTCAAAAATGACGGTGCAGGAGAAAGTTTCACAAATGACTTACAATTCTGTAGCAATAGACAGATTAGAAATTCCCGAAATGAACTGGTGGAACGAATGTTTACACGGTGTTGCCAGAGCGGGTATTGCTACAGTTTTTCCTCAAGGTATCGGAATGAGCGCTATGTGGGATAGAAAGCAGATGTTTACAATTTCGCATGCAATATCAGATGAGGCAAGAGCCAAACATCACGAGTTTGCAAACAGAAATAAAAGAGGAATACATCAAGGATTAACTTTTTGGACACCAAATATCAATATTTTTAGAGATCCAAGATGGGGTCGAGGAATGGAAACCTATGGCGAAGATCCCTATTTAACCGGAGAATTGGCGGTTCAGTTTATCAAAGGTTTGCAGGGTGATGACCCTAAATATTATAAATTAATTGCTACTGCGAAACACTTTGTAGCCCATAGCGGGCCAGAAGCATCTCGACATAGTTTCAATGTTGACCCGTCTCCTTTTGATATGATAAATACGTATAGCCCACAATTTAAAAAAGTGGTAAAAGAATCTGGTGTGTATTCCGTAATGTGTGCCTACAATAGTTACAAAGGATTGCCTTGCTGTGGAAATAAAGAATTGAGTGATTTACTAAGAAACGATTGGGGATTCAAAGGCTATATCGTTTCTGATTGTTGGGCGGTAAACGATTTTTATACTAAAGGAGCGCACGAAGTTGTCAAAACAAGAGAAGAGGCTTCTGCAATAGCTGTAAAAGCGGGTACCGATTTGAATTGTGGAGACTCCTATCCTTCTCTCGTGAAAGCTGTTAATGATGGTCTTATCACTGAATCTGAATTAAATGTTTCAGTAGAAAGACTGTTGGTTGCCAGAATGAAATTGGGATTGTTTGCCCCAAAAGGAGCTGTTAAATATGAAAACATTCCTTATTCAGTTGTTGACTCAGAAGCACATAAACTTTTGGCTTTGGAAGCCGCCAGAAAATCGATGGTTTTATTAAAAAACAACTCTATTTTACCATTGAGCAAAAAGCTTAAAAATATTGCAGTTATTGGGCCAAATGCCAATGATGTTGATGTTCTCTTAGGGAATTACAATGGTTTCCCTTCACATCCTGTTACCCCTTTACAGGGCATAATTAACAAATTACCAAATGTCAATGTGAAGTACGCTATAGGGTGCAAACTTGCTGATGGATTGCCGATTTTTGAAGCTATTCCTAATTCTTTTTTGTTTGCGGATTCATCTCTAAAAAATAAAGGATTAAATGCTGAGTATTTTTCAAATACCGAATTAAAAGGAGAACCTGTCCGCAAACAAGTAGACAAAAAAATAGATTTCTTGTGGGGAACTAAAGCTCCTTTCCCTGAAATGAGTTATGATCAATATTCGGTTCGCTGGACAGGATATTTATCGGTTCCAAAATCAGGAAGTTATGCCCTCGGAGGCGAATCCTATTCGGGTATGAAATTATATCTTGAAGACAAATTACTTGTAGAAAGTGATAATATGTATGAACCAAAAAAGGTTTATGAGTATGTTCAATTAATAGCGAACAAAAAATATAAAATCAAACTGGAATATAAACAAGACAATTCAGAACACGCTGTGATGCGATTCTTGTGGGAATCTCCACAAAGCAATCTCGAGCATGAAGCGATAGCATTAGCAAAAAAAGCAGATGTGATTATTTTATGTATGGGATTAAGTCCGCTTCTAGAAGGTGAAGAAATGAAAGTTAAAGTAGCTGGTTTTTCTGGAGGTGATCGTTTAGATATTAAATTACCCGCCTCGCAAACCAACCTGATGAAGAAAATTAGAGCATTAGGGAAACCAATGGTTTTAGTAATGCTTAACGGTAGTGCTCTTGCCATCAATTGGGAAAACGAAAATATTCCAGCTATTTTAGAAGCCTGGTATCCGGGTCAGGCCGGAGGAACAGCAATTGCCGATGTGCTGTTTGGAGATTACAATCCTTCGGGAAGATTGCCCTTAACTTTTTACAAAGATATTACTGATATTCCCGCTTTTGATGATTATAATATGAAAGGCAAAACCTATCGGTACTTTCAAGGGGCACCTTTATATGAGTTTGGTTTTGGATTGAGTTATACCACTTTTAAATATTCGAATTTCATTTTACCTGAAAGAAATAATACCAACAAAGAAATTCAAATTACAGTTGATGTTACCAATACTGGAAAAGCTGATGGGGATGAAGTCACCCAGGTTTATATGACCAATTCTAAAAAGGATGAGCAAAATACCATTAGAACATTAGTAGGTTTTGAAAGAACGTTTTTAAAAGCAGGCGAGACCAAAAAAGTTTCTTTTCTAATCAAGCCAGAGCAATTGGCACAAATCAACGCAAATAACACATTGGAAGTAAATAAAGGAGAAATTTTGTTTTCAATTGGAGGAATGCAACCCAACGAAACAAGAATTAAAGAAGAAAAAGTAATTGTCAAAAAAGTAACATTAGTAGGGACGACTTTTAAGATAATCAATTAAAAAATAATTTTAAAAAAATAATATACTATGCGAATATTCCGAAAAAGAATAGCAATGACCTTAGCAGTAGGCGTCTTGCTTATAGGGTGTAAAACCAAAATGGATTCCAGTTCAGGCGAAGCAAGTTTGAAAAACGCTTTTAAAAAGGATTTTTATATTGGGGCAGCTCTGAATAATGATCAAATTGAAGAAAAAAATGTCGGGGTTAATCAACTGATTGTGTCTCAATTTAATTCCATTACTCCTGAGAATATTATGAAGTGTGAAGTAATTCATCCACAATGGGACACTTATAATTTTGAAATGGCCGATAAATATGTGGCGTTTGGAAAGAAAAACAATATGTTTATTGTTGGCCACGCTCTGGTTTGGCACGAACAATTGGCTCCATTTGTTAAAAATATAAAAAGCAAAGATTCCTTACAATTATTTCTTTCCAATCACATCAAAACAGTTGCTGGGAAATATAACGGAAAAGTAATGGGTTGGGATGTTGTCAATGAAGCACTAAATGAAGATGGAACGTATCGAAAAACAATATTTTTTGAAAAATTAGGCGAAAACTATTTGATTGATGCGTTCAAATTTACTGAAAAAGCAGCTCCTAGAACGGAATTGTATTATAATGATTTTAATATCGAACAGGTTAAGAAAAGAGCGGGAGCCATTTCATTATTAAAAAAAATACAGGCAAGCGGTGCTCGAATAGATGGCGTTGGAATACAAGGACATTGGGGATTAGACAAACCTTCGCTTAATGAAATTGAAGAAAGTATCATTGCTTTTTCTGATTTAGGATTAAAGGTTATGATTACAGAATTTGATATTTCGGTTCTGCCAAATCCATATGATATGGTAGGGGCTGATCTAAGTAAAAATTTCGAAGAAGACCCTGCTATGAATCCTTATAAAAATGGTCTTCCGGTTGACATTCAAAATAAATTAACTCAGCGATATGTTGATATATTTAAGATTTTTATTAAACATAAAGATAAAATTAGCCGAGTTACTTTTTGGGGTGTCAATGACAGTGGGAGTTGGTTAAACAATTGGCCTATCAAAAACAGAACAAATTACCCTTTGCTTTTTGATAGGAACAATCAACCTAAAGCGGTATACGATCAGGTAATTGCTTTAAAAAAACAATAGAGCTGATAAAGAGTTTCATTTTTCTAAATTTTTATAATTAATCGTACTATGAATAATTCCTCCCATAAACTTTCTATTACAGAGAAAGTAGGTTACAGTTTAGGAGACTTTGCGGCCAATCTTATTTTTCAAACTTTAATGACATTTTTGGCTTTTTTCTACACTGATGTTTATAAAATACCAGCAGGTACTGCGAGTGCCATCATTTTCTTTGGTGGTTTTGTAGGAGCCTTTTTCAATATTATCATGGGTGTTATTGCTGATCGTACCAGAACCAGATGGGGGAAATTCAGGCCTTGGATTCTATGGACCTCACTCCCCTTTGGAATCATAGCAATATTAGCTTTCTCGACACCCGATTTTAGTGCGAATGGTAAAATAATTTACGCGCTAGTCACTTATTTTTTACTAATATTAATTTATTCTGCTAATAATCTACCATATTCCGCCTTAAGTGGCGTATTGACTGGAGATATGAAACAAAGAAACAGTTTGTCTTCCTATCGGTTTGTGGCTGTGATGTTTGCACAATTTATCATACAATCGTTGTTGTTGCCTTTGGTTTTAATTTTAGGTCACGGAGATAAAGCAGTGGGATTCAAAAATACTATGATGATTTTTGCCATTGCTGGGGTGGTTTGTTTTTTGATAACTTTTTTCACTACAAAAGAAAGAATCATACCAGCAAAGGAACAAGAATCTTCTATCAAACAAGATCTAACTGATTTATCTAAAAATAAACCTTGGATAATAATGCTTTTAGTTACAATTTTTGTTTTTATTACACTTTCACTAAAAGGAGGAATGTATATCTATTATTTTAAATATTATTTAGATCCTGTCGCTCAGGCTACTTTCTTGAATAATGTTGGTTTTAATAATTTCATTGCAGGACTGAACAATAGTTTAACAGGGATGGGACTCACCGAGTTTCAATGGCCAAAAGACGTACCTACCTCTGCCTTTAGCTTGTTTAATGCAGGAGGAATTCTTTTTATGATTTTTGGAATTCTCTTTTCTAAACCATTAGCAGATCGATTTGGAAAGAGAAATATTTTTATCACTTTTTTATTCTTATCAGCGCTAAGCTTGGTATTATTCAATTTCTATTCTAAAACATCTATTGAACTTGTATTCCTAACGCAAATTGCACACGGTTTTCTATACGGAATTACCATTCCTTTATTGTGGGCAATGATTGCAGATGTTGCAGATTATAGTGAATGGAAAAACAACCGTAGAGCCACAGCCATAATTTTCTCGGCGATGATTTTTGGACTTAAAGTAGGATTGAGTATCGGTGGCGCATTGGGAGCCGCATTACTCTCCAGATATGGGTATGTTGCCGAAGCTGCAAATCAAGCAGAAACCGCCATTGACGGAATAAAATTGTCTGTGAGTATCTATCCTGGACTAATTTTTATTGCCAGTGCGGGTCTATTATGCTTCTTTTTGATTGATAAAAAAATGGAAATGCAACTCGAAAGTGACTTAAAAGAAAGAAGATTAAATACAAATAATTAATAACTGATACAATGCCAGAAGAAAGTATCGAACATATTGATTTTGACGAAGTAAACAAAAAAGCTATTTCACAACCCTTAATTAAACATATGTATACCGCAGATCCATCTGCACATGTGTTTGACGGAAAAATTTATATTTATCCATCACATGATATTGAAGCTGGAATTCCATTTAACGATTTAGGTGACCATTTCGGGATGGAAGATTATCATGTTATATCAATGGACAGCCCCAATGGTGAAGCTAGAGATAATGGCGTAGCACTTCACGTTAAAGATGTGCCATGGGCTGAAAGACAAATGTGGGCGCCCGATGCAGCAACCAAAGACGGAAAATATTTTTTGTATTTCCCAGCTAAAAAAGCGGATGGAATTTTTCAAATAGGAGTCGCGATAAGTAATTCGCCTGTAGGTCCTTTTATTGCTGAACCTAAAGCTATAGAAGGAAGTTATTCTATAGATCCTGCAGTATTTTGTGATGAAGATGGAAGTTATTATATGTATTTTGGTGGAATATGGGGCGGTCAATTGCAGAGTTATAGAAATAATGTTTATAATGTAAACAATCAAGAACCAAAGGCTAACGAAACAGCTTTAGGTCCAAAAATGGCAAAACTTTCTAATGATATGAAAAGTTTTGTCGAAGAGGTTCGAGAAATTGAAATTCTTGATGAAAATAGTAATCGATTGATAGCAGGAGATACTGATCGCCGTTTTTTTGAAGCTTCTTGGATGCACAAATACAATGGCAAATATTATTTTTCGTATTCTACAGGAGACACTCATTTTATTTGTTATGCCATCGGAGACAATTCTTATGGTCCATTCACATACCAAGGAAAAATTTTGAATCCGGTAATTGGCTGGACATCTCATCATTCTATTTGTGAGTTCGAAAATAAATGGTATCTGTTTTATCACGATTCAAGCCTCTCAAAAGGTGTTACTCATTTAAGATCAATTAAATTGGCGGAGATTAGCTATGATAAAAATGGTAAAATTCAAACAATTAATCCATACAGAGAGTAAATCAATTTTTAATTCTTTTTTGTATTTAGTGTAAACCACCTTTTTTAAACAAAATGCCGACTAAACTATACTGGGATGGATTTTGTCTTGTTTGGCAAAAGCAATGATTGCTTCGTCATTATTGTTGTGGGCCAAATTCTTTTTAAATTTATTCCAATCTTCGTCATTAATCAGGCTGTTTTGGGCAAAATGATCTGCTTGTTTTTCTTCTGTCGAGTTTTTGTATTCTTCTTCTTCGTTTTTATTTTCCAGGTCAATAAACTCCGCGGTGTCGTTATTTACCAAATGTTTGTAAATATGTCCCAATTCGTGAAACAGGGTAAAGGCGAAATTATCCAAGCGATTGTGCCTCAATGTCATTCTAATGGCCGGATTTCCATTACTCCAAAAAGAAATACCATCCACCAGTGTTTTTTCTCCTTTTGCCTGATAGACCAACTTGGTGCTTTTTATATTATAAGTTCATCAGTAGACTGATTTTTAGGTCAATAAAAATTCAAGCTTGGTATCTTTTTGTGTCCAGCTAGGTACTAAATACAATAAAAAACTAATACTAGACAAAATATCTAGATTAGTGTCTAATGTTTGAAAACTAATTTTAGACAGTTATTCGCGTTAAGTGTCAAATTGATACTGAAAAGTTATTTCAAAAACCGTGAAAGAAATTTTTTTTGGAGCGTTGGCAAAGGAGTGGCAACTGAAATGTAAAATGTCCTTTTTACCACCGATCGAAAAAGTTATTCTCGCTATTGGAAAAGTAATTAGTGAAATGAAGCAAGCAAAGACTAGAATTTACGGACACTTGGACTAAATGAAAGGTTTGTGAAGATGAATGAGATAATGGGTTGTGAAAATTGCTTTAACTACCCACCACATCTACCCACTTATGGTAGTTCATACTTGATAATCCAATGCCCGCTTTTGGTATTTCCTTTTCGTTCTAGAAGTCCTAAATCTTTTAAAAAATCTATGTTTTTGTCAATGGCAGAGCCGTTTAAGCCGATTATAGATTCGAGTTCTCTTTTGGAAATTTTAGGATTTAAATAAATATTTTTTAAAATTTCAATCCTGTTTTCAGAAAGATTATCTACCCACCGAACTACCCACCTTTCAAATTCGATTGGTCTTCTAAAAGTTACAGTAAACATTCCATCGGTATTGAATTCTGGGGGTGTTAATCCTTCTAGCTTCATTAAATCACGCATTCTGCTAATACCCGAACCTATTTGTTCTACTAAACGCATTCTCTCGAATAATCCGAAAATTAGAGGATTTCGGCTTGAACTTTTTTTGCCAAATTCATTTTTAGCAATCGAATTTACTAATCCGCCAGGATTAGTAACCTCAACACGATCATTGAATAATTCAATTGTAATTCTACCGCCTTTGTCGTAATAATCTCTGTGAGCCAATGAATTGATGATGGCTTCTTTGAAAACAATTTCTGGAATTTCCCATAATTCTTTCCTTGCTTTTCCGCCTTCTCCCTCAATATCATAACGCACATTTAGTTTGGATTTAAGCCAAATCATACTTTGTTGGTATTGTTGAAAAAGTGTGCCTCCCATTATTTTATCATCAATAATGTATCTTTTATCCAAACCATCGAAAGCGACACAACGAATAACTGCTTTTTCAAAAAAGTGTTCCGGTTCTTTGGCAAAAAATAAAACTCCACCATTTTTTAAATGACCATTGCTACTAATTAATTTCAAATTACTAAAAACTTGCTCGTCTGAAGTATTGTTTACTAATCCTGCTTCAAAACGGAATGTATCAATATTTGCTTTTGGAATGTGTTTTTTGATGTCAATTTCTTTACAAGAAGCTTCGTCGAAATATATTTTTTCAGCTTGCTGAAAAAAGTTTCTCATTTCTTCAACAGTTGTTAGTTTTTGAGAGTTTGGACCTTGCCTAACATAAATTGCGCCTGATAAAACGTAAGGTTTGTTTTGACCAGATGGGACTTCTATAACTGCTACATTTTTACCTTCAACTTCAACTATGTAAAATTCACATTGCAATGATGGCGAAATTTCCCCGATAGAGTTTTGTATTGCTGAACGTTTGGAATTATCAATAGTAACACCTTTGATTGTATTTTTATCATCAACACCAATTAACAAAACTCCGCCAGAAGCATTTGCAAAAGCACATACTTCTTCAGTAACACTTTTTAGATTGGTTGGTACTCTTTCTTTGAATTCGGCATTATATCCTTCTCCAGAGCTGACTATTGATTTTATTTCGGTTGAGTTGAGCATTTTGTTTTTAAATAATATTTTTCAAAAATAAACTATATATTAGTTGTAACCAATATATTGTAGTTTCTCATTCTCACTTTTGCAATTCAATACTACATTAGGAATATCTTTCCAAAAATCATTATTAAATTTAAAATTAAAGGACAAAACATATTTGCCTTTTGGAGAAAAAATATGTTCTTCATATTGACTATATAATAAGATTTGAATTTTTACTGGCATTTTCGGTAAAATTATTAATTCATCTTTTAAAATTAGATTTTCAATAGTTCCATTATGAGAAATTTTCATTTCAAAAAATGGACTTGGTTTTAAAAAGTTATCTATAATTGCAGGTCCAGAAAGTCCAATAGGTAATATTTTTGATATTAATTTTACACTAGTCAAAAGAATAGTTTTATCAAGGTTATTTATAAAATTGAAATTCAAAATTGGAAAGGCAGATTTATTTGTATTGTCAATTTTAAAGGCATTTGGCACATCTACAATTGGCTCCCATCCACAATTTTCACTATCAATAGTAACAGAAATAAATTGAACACTAGAATTATTGCTTTTAGTTTTAAATTTAACATCGTTAGTCTCTTGAAATGTAATTTCATTATTATCTGCTTTTTTATGACAAATTGAACACAATAGAATTAAATTATCAGAATTATTATTAGATGGATTTTTATCAATATGATGTATTTCAAAATATGCTACATCTTCATTGTTGCAAAATGGACATTTAGAGTTTACTTCTTGTTGAAGAATTGCTCTGACTTTATTAACTTGAGGAATTGGAATTCTTGTTTTCTTTGCCATTTCTTTTTTTTTAAATACTCCATTCACTCATAAACTCTCTTTTTCTTTCTTGCTCAATATCCATTTTAGAATAAATAATTCTTTCTTCTAATATTTTTATATGCTCCAAATAATCAAGATTTTTAAGATTTTCAATAAACTCTTTTACTTTTTCTAATTCAGAAATTTTATATTGAATTCTTGGAATTCGACTGCCTGAATATGTTGTACTTGTAACATATAAATCAAGTCTATTGAAAAATTCTATCGTATTGTTTTTTTGCAATAAGATTGATAGAAAATAGAACCGTTTATCATTAAATTTTGATACAACTATATTAAATATTCTTCTTAATTGTTTTAGATCCGTAGTTGAAGTAATTAGTGAAATAAGAAAATTTAATTCTTTTTCATCGTTTCCTTTAAAAATGGTTGCTACTTCAGATGAACTATTTGTCCAAAAATCATCAAACTTATTTGTAAATTTAATTATGTCTTTAAAAATAGTTATATAATTGTTTGAATCCCATAATTTAGAAAAATCATTCTCAAGTAAATCTCTCTTGCTTAAATATGTTTTATCTTCAAAATTAGATTTTAATAATTGATTAATAAATTTTGGATTTTTATCTAAAATCAATTTTAATAAATCTAATTGGTAATCAAAATGTCTCTCTTGCTGGTCTAAAAAAAGGTATATTTGTTCTATACTATTTAAGTTTTTAGTAAAAACTTCCTGATACTCATTATCTAAAAACTCAAAAAAACGATGACTTATATAAACGTGGTTTTTAGAAAGTGTTTTTTGTAATAAAATATTTAAAACCTTACTTAATTCTTCTTCAACATCAATATTTAAATGTTCTATTTTCTTAAATATATCTTCTAAAAAAGATATATTATTTACATAATCATTTTGCAGAAAATCGAAGAATAGTTTATAATCTTTAACAGTTATAAGCTCGATAGGAATGTTAAGTAATAAAGCAATAATATTTCCAGAAGCTTTCTCGCTTTTTAAAATAAAACTTTTTAATTGGAGTGATTTTTTTGTATCATATTTTATGCTATTAAATATATCTCGTGTAAAAATATTTGAGGAGTACTTATAATTGAATAGAATTTTAAAAACTTTTAAAAATAAATCAAAATCATTTTTTGCAAGTTGCGCAACTATACTAGAAATTGAATCTAAAATTATTGAATATCCTTTAAAGTAATTTTCTTTATGAATGTAGATTATATCAATTTGTTTAAATAACTTACTATAATCTGATAATTGATAAACTACAGTAGCTTTTAGTAGAGCTTTTTTATTGTCTTCGGCTCTTTCGTTTAGCAATAACCATAAATCAAATTCTTTATTTTTAAATTTTGTTTCTAATGTTTTAATATATGTCACTTTAGAATATTTCAATTTTCTTAAATAATCATAAACTATGGAAGATTCTCTAAAAGATTTTCTTGACAAATATTTATTAAAAAAAGTAATTACTAAATCTCTATCAAATTCAATAACTTTTTTATTTTGATTGTTGAAATATGATGATTTATGATTTTCAAAAAAAGTATAAACATTTTCTCTTAAGTTTAAATCATTGTAACATTCAAAACAAAACATCCATAATTTAGTTCTAAATTCTTTATGCTTTTCAGTCAGAATAATTGGAACTTGACCGAAATACATTTTATTACCATCACTTGATGTACAGTTATAACTATCAACTAAAAATTTTGGAGCTATAAACAATATTATTTTTGAGTAAAACGCCTTATTAATATCAATTTTAGAATACAAAAAATCTAATAGTCTTACTTGAGTATTGTAATCCGTTTCGTAGCTGTATTGTGAATAAACAAATGATTGTTTGTAAACTTTTAATAATTTTGAAAATACAAATTCACTAGACAAACCATATTTCAATAAAATTTCTAAAGCAAATTCAAATTTATCGTGTAATTGTTGAAAATTTATTAATATGTCTATGATTTTATCATCATACGATTGAGTACAATTACTTTTATAGACTTCAAATTTATAATTCAAGTAATTTTTATCTTCAGAAGGATTTATTAACGAGTTTATATATATTAATGTTTCAGATGGCAAGTAAAACCAAAAGTCTTTTAGAAACCTCAAAGCATTATCAACATCCTTTATATCTGACCATTTTGCTTTTATGTCATCAATAATCATAACTTTTATGTCATCAAACCCATAATTACTTACAATTGGTGTTAATAATTTCATCAATGAAAATTTATGATTATCGAAATGAATATCTATCAATAATTTGAAATTCAATTTCTTTTCTTTTACAAAAATCAAATAGAATATATACTCGCCTAATATTTGATCAGCAATTTTATAGGTGTTTTTATATTCATCAGCAATTTCATTATCAAATAAAGTTTTAAGTTTTTCAATTAATGTATTCTTTGAAATATTAAAATACTTTTCAATTTCATCTATAGTTAAAGTGTTAGATATATCGATAACTCTGAACAATGATAATATACCAGCAACTTTTAACAAATCCTCATCATCCCTTATATTTTCACTAACCGAAGAAAAATACTCTTCGAGAATTATTGAAGCATTTGTTAACTTATGAATATCATTATTCTTTCCTGCTATTGCCCCCATTATTGCAATTCTAGGATTTCCTTTAGATATCGAATAAATTTTATCTGCATAATACTTTGTAATATTAAAACTAGAAGATTGCAATATTTTATTTAATTCTATTTTCTCAAAGTTTTTTAACTCAATTTCTGAAAATTTATTTAGAAAATTTTCTACTTCACTCTTTACATAATTTCTAACTGTAAGAATAATTTTTATTTTGCCGTTTTTAAATTCATTTTTAAAGTTCAAGATTAATTCTAAATTACTCTTTAACTTATTTGCATCATCAACTACAATTAGATAAGAATTACTTTGTAATAATTGAATTTTTAAATCGTCCCAAATACTTTGATTGCCATTATTTTTGATGTACTTTATTATACATTCTGGATTACTTAATTTATATTTTTTAACTAGTTCTAATGAAAATTTAGTTTTTCCGACACCAGCTTGACCTGAAATGAGTAAAACATCAGTATTATTTAGATATTCATTTGCCTTTTTTAAATCATCCTCTCTATTGAAAAACTTATTTGACAAAGGCGTTGCAAATTTTGATTTCTCATATTGAACGATAAAATCTTCAATTTCTAAAATTTGACCTGTATCGATTGGAAAACCTAATTCTTTTGAAATTTGAGGATAATCTCTAAATATTATTGTAGCAAATGAATCAATCCCAATAATTTCCAAATCAGTATTTGTACCAAAACTATTTTTGTAATTATTTAATTCCTCTTGTATTTTAATTGTTATTTCTCCATTACAGATTAGAATTATTTTTACAATTTTAGAAGCTGAAATTTCTTTTTGTATGAAACAATGCTCTATATCTTTTTTTAATTTAGGTACGAGCTGTTTTTTGTCAATTGTTGTAATCTCATTAAAAATGTAGAAATCTTTGTAAGGAATAAAATTATCTGGAGTACCTTTTTTTGATTTTTCTTTACCAACTACAAAACCTGTAGAATTAACGATATTGTATTTATACGAAAGATATAATCTACAAATATTAGCAAACTTATCTGGATTGCAACTTAATAGTGCTTGTTCAATACTTGTTATCATTGTAGCGGTTTAGATTACAAAAATAACGATATTTTTTCAAGAATTTATTTGTCAATATAGAATTTCAATTGGTATAATTCAATCAAGTTTACTTGATTAGTTTCTAACTGTCCAATCTCTATAAATGCGAGATCATTTGCAAATGATTTTTCTCCTAGTAAGTGTTCCAAGTGAATATATACAGCTTCTTTTAATCTTGGGTTGTCTTTGTAAACTATATAATTTTTGATGTGGACTCTAATTCCTACTTCTAAAGGTTTGTTTTGAATTTCTAGAAGTTCGAAATACATTTCGCTAATTTTTAGAATAATGCCGTAATATTCAAATGGTTTGTCTGCGCAGTTTTTGTATCTGATTAAATTTGTTTCGGGTTGTAAAAAGGCTATTATTTGCCAACTTTCTATAATCGGAGCGTAATGCACCAGTAGTTCAACTTCTTTGAATAAATACGGATTCCCATTTGCCGTAATGATTAGTTCCGCACTTTTATTTTTGTTTTTTATAATCAGATTGAGGTCTTTATTTTAAAGATGCAGAACTGAAATTAACTTGTCAAAATGAATTTTGAGTTCGTCGTTTGGGATTTCATTTAGTAGTAGAAAAACAAAGTTATTTTGTTTGAAGTAATTCCAGAAGTTGGTTATTTGGTTCATCGTTTGTCTTTTA
>NZ_JANPFL010000100.1:0-26845 GCF_031423415.1 Flavobacterium sp. | reverse complement strand
GTACAATTTTAAGCTCCGATTCAACCAAATCAAGGAACAAATTGTTTTTTGGCTTAATTATTTGTTCAACTTCTATCCTGAAAATAATATTCCTATTTTTGTGGAAATTAAAAATAGCTCTTTTTAAGGGTTGACTAGTTAGAAAACTTGGTGCTTCACAAGCCTCTTGAACAGTCATATTAAAGTCAACCATATTTAAGAAAAATTGAATAAGCAGTTGGTCTTGTTCATCACCAGCTTGTTTAGCAAAAGAAAGAAATGGTTTGCCATCCTTTAAAGCTAGAGTTGGAGTGAGTGTTACTCTTGGACGTTTTCCTGGTGCTACTACATTGAAAGGGTTTTCTTTTTCATCGAGAACAAAACTTTGCATGCGTTGGCTCATTCCAATACCTGTTGTGCCGGCAATACAAGCTGGAACCCAACCGCCGCTTGGTGTAACCGAAACGACCCATCCTTCTTTGTCTGCCGCCTCAATGGAAGTTGTTCCTGCTGTAAAATCTTGAAAATACTGCTCTATTAGAGGTTTGTTTAAATCAAAATCAACATTTCCAAAAGATTTCAGCGTGTTTTGAAAAGGATTAATTTCCCCTTGGTATGGATATGGATCTCCTGGACCAATATTTGGATTATTTTTGTTTGGGTCTATTAGTTTACTACGATCTTTTGCATAGTCTTTAGACAATAATCCTTTCATTGGTTCGTCTGGACCAAAAGCAGGGTCACCGTAATAAAAATCTCTATCGGCAAAAGCCAAATTCATCGATTGGTATAAAGTATGAATGTATCGAGTTGAATTGTACCCCATATTTTTCAAATCGAAGTTTTCTAAAATGTTTAATGTTTGTAACATTACTGGACCTTGACTCCATTGTTGCAATTTATAAACCTCAATGCCTTTGTAATTAGTTGATAAAGGTTCTTCTATTTTTACTTTCCATTGTGCTAAATCTTCCTTGGTTATCAAACCGCCTTGCTCTTGACAACTACGAGCATATTCAGCAGCAATATCACCATTATAAAATCGGTTGTATGCTTCATAAATTGCATCCTTTCGAGATTTTCCATTTTTTAAAGCAAGTGTTTCGGTGTCAACAAGTTTTTGTAACGTTTTGAGTAAATCTGTTTGGACAAAAATTTCCCCAGCTACAGGCGCTTCTCTAGTTTCTCCTAAATGAGTAAGAAATACTTTTTTAGAATAGGGCCACGATTTTATTCGTTCTTTTTCACGTTCGATGGAATTTGCTGTTTGAGCCTCAATAGGATATCCTTCTGCCATTTGCATTGCTGGAGCTAATACTTCTTTTAAACTCATCGTTCCATATTCTGCAAGCATCGTCATTAATCCTCCAGCTGTGCCTGGAGTTACCGCAGCAAGTGCTCCATATTGTGGAGGATATTTCATTCCTTTGTCTTTGAAAAAATTTGGTGTTGCACCAGTTGGAGCAACTCCTAAAGCATTTATAGCAATCACTTTTTTAGTTTTCGGATTGTAGATAAGCGCTTGTGTTTCTCCACCCCAACTCAACACGTCCCACATTGTACAGGTAGCTGCTAGCATAGCACAAGAGGCATCAATAGCATTACCGCCTTTAGAAAAAATCATCGCACCGGCGGTTGCAGCAAGAGGTTTGCCTGTTATTGCCATCCAATGTTTTCCGTGTAATGGAGGTTTTTGAGTAGTTATCGGGAAGTTGTTAAAAGACTGAGCACTAGAAACTAATGTAATTATAAAACTGAGAAGGATGACTATTTTTTTCATTTATCGGATTGGGTTAGTTTATGGATTTTTTATGCTTAAATCTTTCAAAAAAATAAATCTAGTATTTTTTATAAATGTACAAATCAATTTTAAAAATGCCACTTTATTATTTTGTTTTATAGCAAACGTTTGTTGACTTGTTCTTATCCTTCTAAAAAAAAATTCATTTAATTCTTCGATCACCTTTTTGTATTCGATTTACAATAGAATTAACCTTTTCTGCTTGTCATTTGATATACAAGAAATTGAATTTATAATGAGAAAATAGCTTTTGATAAAGGTGCTTTCAGAGAAAAAAACTGTTTAATTCTTGATTACCAATTTATGAAAATGTATTTTTTTTATATATATATCACTCACTACTGTAAATAAAAAAGGAGGCAATCACAGAAATATGATTGCCTCCTTTTTTTAAGAATTCAATTTATTTTTTTATGATTTTTTCGGAAATTGTTTTTTTATCCTCCGTTATCATTTTTATAACATAAGTACCTGGTGTCAAATCACCTAATTCAATTTGCTGGTTAGTTCCAATACTTTGAAATGAAACTAAAGTGCCTTTGATGTCAAAAACTCCGGCTTCAGCTACTTTTTCTTTAGAACTTATTTTTATGGTTCCATAAGTTGGATTGGGATATAGTATAAAATCATTAGTAATGATTTCTTTATCTGAAATGGATAAAGTGACACTATTATAACTTGAATCAAACCATTTATCGGCGGTAATTCCTGTCAAATCTGGACTTTGAATGTTGCCGGCTTGGTTTCTGAAAATTACATTTACTGAAGTGACACCAGTGAAAGTATATTTATACCAACCATTGGCATCAGCTGTCATCGGAATGGATTGTGACCAAGAAATCGAAGGAACAGCTCCAGCAGGCAATGCCAACCAATAATAGATTTTTGGAATGCCCCAATTTGCCAAAGGTTTAAAATAAACAGTAATTGGGCTTATGTCTCCTATAGAATACTTTTGAGTGGCTGTGCTTTGGTTTCCATCAGCATCAACTGCTAAAATATTGAAAGTTGTCGTTGTCGTGATGTTTATCGTTTTGGTCGAAACAAAACTTGGGGATGCTATAGTTGGCATGCTTCCATCGGTAGTGTAATATACTTTTGGGCTTGGGTCATTAGAATCTGTTGCGGTGATGATTACATCGATAGGAGTTGCCGAATAATTTGATGATGGTAAAAAAGTGATTTTTGGCGCTACATCTAAATTTTTTCCAACCCAAACGTGCTGAATTTTCGATTTGGTTACATTTCCATTTTTATCGGTAACTTCAACGTAATAATCCAATAGTTTTTCAGATATTCCAGCAATTTCAGCATAATATTGATTGGAGATAACTGTGGGTAACATATATAAATCTGCTTGCGTGTTGCTTGTAATGTTTCCCTTTGGAAAAATTCTTTCAGCCATTGGCAAAGTGACCCAACTTCCTACATCGTTTCCGCCAGCATAAGTTTCGTTGTGATTTGAGTTAAGATTATTTTTGCCATCAGAATCAATTCGATATTTCAATTCTGATTTTAGAATACCACTAACATCATAAGCAAAAGTATAAACGGTAAAATCAGCAGAATTTAGGAATTCTTTGTAGCCATATGGTGCTCCATATCCTTTTTCTCCAGGATTATAAGGCCATCGTTGTGGAATAAATACAGAAGGTTTGGTGTTGTCAACTCCCGGATGAGCGTCCAATGTTGGTTTTGCAAACTGAACACAACGATTCACAGCCAGCGTTGTTTTTATTTCCAAATCTTCGGCTAGACCATAATAGGCATTCCCACTATCGTAACCTGCCATTAGGAAGTGCCAAGCTTTTTCGGCTGGACTTATTGCAGCGGTTGGATTTACAATTTCGCTCATTCGAAGATTATTACCTTCTAATTGTTCCGCCATAATAGCATGATTTTCGCCAGCGGTTGTGATGGCTTGGTTCATCATATCCTCAGTCCAACCTGTGGGATTGAATTTGTAGTTTGAATCATAAAACGGCCAAATCCAATTTGTAAATTGTGGATGACCAAAATCACCATCAGCATTTACCCATGATCCATCTTCAACATGTACGACATCAGAATCCGAAACGGGGTGGTCTTTTAGATATTGTGGAATTGTTGTGGGAACATAACCAGCAGAAGCCGCAGCGTGCGAAAATCCGGTTACCGATTCATTATAATAAGACGATCCTCCGCCCCAAGCATTATCACCATCGTGTGCAAATAAAACCAAAGGTGGTCTTGCAGAAGTTGGAGCCTGAGCAGCAATTGGAGCGATTAAGTTGGTTCCAATGGCAGAATAGCCGTCTTCGTAACTTTCGTAATCAGCCATTGGAACTACTGTAATTTTATATTCTTGAGCAGTTTCAGGATCTATATATTTTGACTTGTAAGGAAGATAGCAATAGGGAACAGCAAATTGTCCTCCACGAGCATCTTTTTGTGCTGAAAACCAATTCGTTCCGTTGGTCTCAACGCGATCGGCTTTGTTTGGATAATCACACATAGAGCCTCCAGAACCGGCTTTTATAGGATAATTATTTAATGTTCGGGCCAAATGACTGTTCGCAATCACAGACCATTCAATACCACATTCCGTCAAGGTTTTGATAATTCTTTCAGAAAAAGCACATTCTGCAGGCCAATATCCTTTGGAATCGTGTGATCCAAATAATTGTTTTGAATAATATTGGTGGGCTTTTATTTCTTTAGTTAAAGATTCATCGCTTAATAAGGGTGAAAGCGCATGATGCATCGTAAAAGAAACCATTTCCATTCTCGGAAAATTTCCGGAGGTTTTCCAAGATTTTGCATCTTTTATGTTCTGAATCCAAGTATTTGAATAGCCCCATTGATTGGCTTGCGCCAATGAATTTACATTCTCTAACAAGGAGCCGCCATAAGTGATTTGAGCTCCAGATTCAGGTAAATCTCGGATGGAATTGATGGCATTTTTTGGAGCGTATTGATAGGCTGCCACTCGATCACCTGTACCAAATATTTCTTGAAGATTATTGGTTGGATGGGCTAAACCATTCACATCATTATTCCCTCCAGAATTCTTTAAATCCTGAGACTCTTTGACTGTTTGATATCGATTTGGATTAATTTTACTAACATCGCCCCAATAGGTTGGTTGGTGTAAATGCCACAAATACGTTGTGTGCACTTGTGCTTGAGAATAAAAAAAAGAAGTTAAAAAGAGAAATAGAAAGAGTATATTTTTTGTCATTATTAAAATTGTTGGTTATTTTTTTATTTTTCGACAGATAAATTTACAATAAAAGCTGAGTTGGATTTGCATTTATTTTTCAGTGAGTAAGCTATTACGTTATAGTGTTTAAAACTTTCTCTTTTATGATTGTAATAAATACAAAAATCCGTTTAAAAATGGTTTTCAAACGGATTGAAACAAACTTGAAATAAACTAAATTAAAGCATATAAATTTGTTCTGACTGAAGAATTCTCAATTCAATCATACAGTCTTTCATCATTTGATAGGTTCGTTCTATATTATTGTCCAATCCAATAGAAAAACGGATTAAACCATCTGTCAACCCCATTGCTACTTGTTCATCTAATGGAATTTCACTTGATGTGGAAGTTCCAGGCGCGCTAAACAAGGTTTTATAAAATCCTAAACTCACAGCTAAGTAACCTAGTTTTTGGCTTTGCATCAGCTCCATCAATTCATTGGCTTTGTCCAAAGTGCCAACATCTATGGTCATCATTCCACCAAAACCATATTCAGGATTAATCATATTTTTATATAAATGATGACCCGAATGACTTCTCAAACCGGGATAGACAACCTTTAAACCGTCTTTCTCGAAACGCTGTGCCAGATACATTGCATTATAACTGTGTTGTTTCATTCGGATGTGCAGCGTTCTCAGATTTTTCATCACACTTGCTGAACGTAAACTATCCATTGTTGGTCCCAAAAGCATACTGGCTCCATTATTCACATTCTTCAAACTATCAATAAATTCCTGCGAAGCACAAGTCACGCCACCAAGCGTATCACTACTTCCGTTGATGTATTTTGTCAAGCTATGAATGACAATATCGGCACCTAATTTTGCTGGAGAAACCGATAAAGGAGAAAAAGTATTATCGACAACCAGTTTAATATTTTGTTTCTTTGCAATTTTTGCCAAACCAGAAATGTCGGCGATTTCGAGCAATGGATTACTTACAGTTTCACAATACAAAACTTTGGTATCAGCCGTAATTGCTGCTTCGACTTTATCCATTTTTGTAATATCAACGAAGGTTGTTTTAATGCCTAATCTTGTAGCAAAATTTTTCAAAAAGGCATAGGTTCCACCATAAATAGTTCGGCTCGAAACTATATGATCTCCAGAACCACAAAGTTGTAAAAGAGTAGGAGTGATGGCGCCCATTCCTGAAGCGGCAACATTAGCAGCTTCTGTACCTTCCATTGCGGCTAATGCTTGGCCTAAATACAAATTACTTGGAGAAGAATGACGCGAATACAAATAGCAACCATCGACATTGCCTTCAAAAGTATCGAACATCGTTTTGGCTGACAGAAAAGTATAAGTTGAACTGTCTGAAATAGAAGGATTTACTCCTCCAAACTCCCCAAAGTATTGTAAATCTTGAATATCATCTGCTGGATTGAATTTCATCTTTTTGGTTTTTTAGTATTTGAAATTCAAAGTTCAATATTATAAGGTTAAAAATCAATACTATTCAAAATATTTAGATTTTAAAACTATTTATTATTAAATATTTAAATAAATTTTCTATATTTATCACCATATTTAAATTATATCAGTTTATTTTTCAAATCTTAAAATTTATACCAATGGCTTTAGATTCAATCGATAAAAAATTGCTTTTTCTGTTGCAAAATGATTGCAAAAAAACGACTGCAGCCCTGTCTTTAAAACTGGATTTATCAGTAACTGCCGTTTACGAACGCATCAAGAAATTAGAGAGAGAGGGTATTATTGATAAGTACGTAGTTTTGGTTAATCGCTCAAAAGTTGAAAAAGGTTTTGTGGTTTTTTGTCATCTTAAACTCATTCAGCATACCAAAGAATTTCTGACCAAATTTGAAAGTGAAGTGGTCAAGCTTAAAGAGGTTTTAGAATGTCATCACGTGAGTGGTGATTACGATTATATTCTTAAAATTTTATTAAAAGATATGCAAGCGTACCGAGAATTTTTGGTTAATAAACTCACTGCATTGGAACATATTGGAAGCACGCATAGCACTTTTATGATTAGTGAAGTGAAAAATACAACGGTAATTGAGATTTAGAAATTAATTATAAAAATAGTAAATATAATTTCTTAAATTTGGTTTAAATAATATTCAAATGGAAACCAAAGAATTAAGAAAAAAACTCATATTAGATTTCAGTAAATTTATTCAGGACGACACTAAACTCGATGTTCTTGAGGGAGTTTTTGATGCAATTAATAATGATGAAACGGCTGCTGCAGTTTCGGATGAGCATTATCTTAAAGTCGAAGAAGCCAGAACTGAATACTTTTCTGGAACAAATTCAGCCAGTTCTTGGGACGAAGTGGAACATCGTTTGAATACAAAATATGGTTTTTAAGATTGTTATTTCAGTATTAGCAGAATCCGAAATAGAGGAAACCATCGAATTTTATGAGAATAGGAAAAAAGGTTTGGGAAAACAATTTTTGGAATATTTTAGAGGATATTTGAAAATCTTAAAAACCAATCCTGAGTTATTTTCGATTAAAAAGCCTCCATTATACAGAGAATTAGCACTCAAAAAATTCCCTTTTGTGATTATTTATGAAATATTTCAGAACGAGGTTATTATTTATTCAGTTTTCCATACTTCAAGAAATCCAACAAAAAAGCCGTAATTTAACAAAATTGCTATTAAATTTTGATTATGTTTCTAATTAAAATTTAATGAATTTTTGTGTTGATTTTCCGTTCTCGCTTTCAATCGAAATAAAATAAGTTCCTGCCTTTAATTCACTGACATCAATTGTAGAACTAGTATTTATGATTTTTAGTAATTGCCCTAAAGTGTTATAAATGATTGCTTTTTGGACTATAATTTTATCATTAGTACTAATATTTAAAATAGTATTTGTTGGATTTGGAAATACAATGCTGTTGTTTTTTGATTCAAAATTTAAGTTACCCATTGAAGAGGGAACAATAATTTTAGAGCACGTAGTACCAGTATATACAATTACATTTCCACTAGTATTGTATTTATAGAACGATAAATTATTTTGTTCGCCCTCATCGACACAAATCGATAATAGTTGAGGATTGTTTTCTATAACAAAACCATAATTCAATAAATCTGGATCACTAGTTGTAAAAACATTGTTTTTTGTATTAATCGTCTGTATATTGGGGTTATTACTGCAAAATAGTTGTGTGACGGCTGTTTGTGAACAATCTAAATCTGTGATTAATGTATTAGAAGCATAAAATCGATTTAATTTTGATAATGAATTTAAATTAATAGTAGGTATTGGGTTATCACTAATATTCAAGCTGAATAAATTATTTATAATGGGAAAGGTTATTGTTGAAATTTGATTTGATGAAAAATCAAAATAAGTCAAATTTAATAAATTACTTATATTAAGATTACTAAGCTTATTTTTGTAACAATTAAGTTCAATGATAGAATTTATGACACCTAAATTTATTGATGTCAAAAGATTGTCATTACACATAATAACTTTCAAATTTGGAGTAGTACTAAAATCAAGGGAAGTAATTAAATTTTTACTACACCATACAGTTTCAAGAGCGGAATTATTATTAAAAGTTAAAGATTGTAGTTGGTTGCTGAAAATTAAAAGTTTAGTTAAACTAATTAAATTGTCTATGTTTATAGATGTTAATTGATTATCATTGAGATTTATTTCTTTTAACGAACTTAAATCAGAAAAGTTAACGCTTGAGATGTTATTTTTGCCTGCTTCTATATATTCTAAATTATTTAAACCTTGTAAATCTAAATTTATAATACTATTACCACGACAATTTAATTTTTTTAAATTTATAAAACTTTGAATTCCATCTAAGTTGACTATATCATTTGTTGTGCTCAAAAAATCGGACCAAAAATAAAGTTCATAAACATTTAAAGCTTCAGAAACTTCAATTTCTCCATTTCCGTTAGTATCAACAACTATATTGTTTCCAAAACTACCTTTTGCTATGGCATTGCCAGTATTCGCTGCTAATAGTCTAGCTTTAAAATTTGCATCCGAAAAATTAATTATCTGTGCATTCAAACTAAATCCAAAAATAATAGATAAAAGAAAGTATAATTTTTTCATAATAGTTTAATTTTCTTTCAAATTTAATGAATTTAGTTTTTATTATCAGTAAGATGGAATACAATTTTTGCAATTTTATTTCTTATTTTTGCAACACTAAAATTAAAAACACAAACTATGAGTTCATTTGACGTAGTCATTATAGGTTCTGGTCCGGGCGGATATGTTTCGGCCATTCGTTGCGCACAATTAGGTTTCAAAACTGCTATTATTGAAAAATATTCAACACTTGGCGGAACTTGCCTGAATGTCGGTTGCATTCCATCAAAAGCATTATTGGCATCCTCACATCAGTACAGTGAAATCGCCCATTTTGCAGAACACGGAATTGAAGTTGCTGGCGAAGTAAAAGTGAACTTAGAGAAAATGATTGCTCGTAAACAAGCTGTTGTGGACCAAACTTCGGGTGGCGTGAAATTCTTGATGGACAAAAATAAAATCACAGTTCTAGAAGGTTTGGGTTCGTTTGTAGATGCAACTCACATGGCTGTTACCAAAGCCGATGGAACTTCTGAAACTATCGAAGCCAAAAACATCATTATTGCAACAGGTTCTAAACCCTCTTCGTTGCCATTTATAAAGATCGATAAAGAAAGAATCATTACTTCAACCGAAGCATTGAAATTGAAAGAAGTACCAAAACATCTTGTTATCATTGGTGGTGGTGTTATCGGAATCGAATTAGGACAAGTGTATTTAAGATTGGGAGCACAAGTTTCAGTTGTAGAATTCATGGACAGAATTATTCCAGGAATGGACGCTTCATTGTCTAAAGAATTGACAAAAGTCTTGAAAAAACAAGGAATGAAATTTTACGTTTCCCACAAAGTGAAATCAGTGGAAAGAAAAGGAGACAATGTTACGGTTCAAGCCGAAAATGCGAAAGGAGAAACCATAACTCTTGAAGGCGATTATTCCTTAGTTTCTGTGGGTCGTCGTCCTTATACGGAGGGTTTGAATGCCGATAAAGCCGGAGTGAAAATTACAGATAGAGGAATGGTGGAAGTAAACGATCATTTGCAAACGAATGTTCCAAATATTTACGCCATTGGTGACGTTGTTCGCGGTGCAATGTTGGCTCACAAAGCCGAAGAAGAAGGAGCAATGGTTGCTGAAATCTTGGCGGGACAAAAGCCACACATCAATTATAATTTAATTCCTGGAGTAGTTTATACTTGGCCAGAAGTAGCTGCAGTTGGACAAACCGAAGAGCAATTAAAAGCTTCTGGTGTAGCATTCAAATCAGGAAGTTTTCCTTTCAAAGCTTTAGGACGAGCAAGAGCCAGCGGAGATTTAGACGGATTTGTAAAAATTCTTGCCGATGCAAAAACCGATGAAGTTTTAGGCGTTCATATGATTGGTGCCCGTTGTGCCGATTTAATTGCCGAAGCCGTAACTGCAATGGAATTCAAAGCCTCTGCCGAAGATATTTCAAGAATGAGTCACGCACATCCAACATTTGCCGAAGCCATCAAAGAAGCCGCATTAGCTGCAACGGACAATAGAGCGTTGCACGTATAATTAGAAATTAATTTCTTTTCATAACAAAAGAAACCCGTTCAATTGAGCGGGTTTTCGTTTATGATTTTAATACATGTAGTTAGCCTTTAGCAACAAACAAACTTTTATAATTACCCCAATGACTGTAAATTAAAAATAAGTTTCCTAAAAATACAAATAATGCAATAGGCATATTTTCGGGATTCAAGAAAAAATTGATTAACAAGATATTTAAAGTAACTGGTAAAATGATAAGATTAGCAAGGGTTACGTACCTGCCGCTAACAAATGACAATCCACAAAGAAATTCCAAGGATTTAGCCAAAGGAATTAAATAGGTAGACACCATTAAACCAGCGTTAAATGCTTTGAAGTTTTCATTCGAAGCAGGCTCAGGGGCTAAATGTAAAAAAAAGCTGATTGAGGTAAAAAGGAAAAGAAGTCCAAGTAAAGATCGGATAATAATGATTGCGATTTTCATAATATACGGATTTAGTGGTTAATTATAGTATAAATGTAACGAAAAATTTCATTAAAATTTATCGTATTTTTGAATTTCTAAAATATTTCAATTCTTTGAGAACTTCAGTTATAAAACATGTAGCCAATCCAATTCAATTCAAAAAACAAATATTGACTTGGGCACAGCAATTCCGGGAGGTCGTTTTTTTGGATAGCAATGATTATCCGCAACAGTATTCCAGTTACGATTGTATTCTTGCAGTCGATGCGTTTACGTCAATAAAAACCGATTATCACAACGCTTTTGAAGACTTGAAACAATACCAGCAAATTTCTAAAGATTGGCTTTTTGGCTATTTAGCGTATGATTTAAAAAATGATATTGAGATCTTAAACTCAAATAATTTTGATGGTTTAGATTTTCCGGATTTATTCTTTTTTCAACCTAAAAAAATATTTCTACTAAAAGGAAACCAACTCGAAATTCAATACCTCAATATGTGTGATGATGAAGTCGTAGAAGACCTGATCGCTATTGCTGGAACCCAACACCCAACACCCAACACCCAACATGCAATAAATATTATACAACGCATTTCAACAGAAAATTATCTCGGAAAAGTGTCTAATTTACTTGAACATATCCACCGTGGCGATATTTACGAGGCAAATTTCTGTATGGAATTTTTTGCTGAAAATGCCGTTATCAATCCGCTGGAAAAATTTCTGAAACTGAACAAAATTTCAAAATCTCCACAGGCAGTTTTTTTTAAAAACAATACACAATTTTTGCTTTCAGCTTCGCCAGAACGTTATATTAAAAAAGAAGGCGATCTACTGATTTCGCAACCTATAAAAGGAACAGCTAAACGTTTTTTGGATTCAATCGAAGATGAAAAATCAAAAAACCAATTAGCTTCTGACCCAAAAGAACGAGCCGAAAACATTATGGTTACAGATTTGGTTCGCAATGATTTGTCTCGAACAGCCCAAAAAGGCTCTGTAAAAGTCGAGGAGCTATGTGGCATTTATTCTTTCGAACAAGTGCATCAAATGATTTCGACTATCACTTCAAAAAGAGATAGCCAATATTCTGCTGTTGAAATAATTAAAACTACATTTCCAATGGGAAGTATGACGGGGACTCCAAAGGTTTCCGTACTCAAAATTATCGAAGAATTGGAAGAAACCAAACGAGGGTTGTATAGCGGAGCGGTTGGTTATTTTACACCAAACGGCGATTTCGATTTTAATGTTGTTATCCGAAGTATTTTGTACAATCAAGAAAATAAATATATTTCTTTTTCTGTAGGAAGCGCTATAACATCTCTTTCTATTCCAGAAAATGAATACGAAGAATGTTTGCTCAAAGCAAAAGCGATGCGTGAAGTTTTGGGTTAAATTCAAATGAATTTACTAAATTTGAATATGCAACAGAAATTCGAAAATCATATCGCTCAAAATTTCCCTTTTTTAATTGGAAAAAACCTTCTTTTGGCTACCAGTGGCGGTTTAGATAGTATGGTAATGCTAGATTTATTTCACAAATTACCTTTTGAAATTGCGATCGCGCATTGCAATTTTCAACTTCGGGGTTTAGAAAGTTTTGGCGACCAAAGATTTATTCAAGATTATGCCGAAACCAATGAAATTAAACTGTTTTTAACGCAATTTGATACCGAAGCTTTTGCCAATGATTATAAAATCTCTACTCAAGTGGCTGCTCGTGAGTTGCGGTACAGTTGGTTTTATGAGCTTTTGGAAACTGAAAACTACGATTATATTCTAACAGCGCACCACGCAGACGACAATTTAGAAACCTTCCTTATTCATCTTGTTCGAGGAACAGGAATTGACGGATTAACGGGAATTCTGTTACAAAACGGAAAAGTAATGCGGCCGCTTTTGATTTTTAATAGGTCAGAAATTGAACAGTATGCCAAAGAAAACGCAATCGAATGGCGTGAAGACAGTAGTAATGCATCGGATAAATACTTGCGAAATAAAATCAGACACAATTTAGTTCCCATATTTAAGGAATTAAATCCCGATTTTCTTGCTACTTTTCAAAAAACTCAAAATTATTTACAAGATTCCAAAGCAATGGTTGAAGATGCTTCTTTTTTGGTTTATCAGCAAGTAGCAAAAGAAAAAGGGACAGAAATTCATTTTGATTTAAATCAATTAAAAAAACTACCCAATTTTAAGTCGTATTTATACCATTGGTTCAACGGATTTGGATTTTCTGCTTGGGAAGATATTTACGAGTTGGTTGATGCTCAATCAGGTAAGCAGGTGTTTTCGAATGAATTTCGATTGTTAAAAAACAGGGATTTTTTGATTCTCAGCCCTTTAAATTCTGAAGATGACAATGAAGAGTATTTCATAAATAAAAATCAAAAAGACGTTAATGTTCCCTTAAATCTTTCGCTTTGTAAAGTGGCTGACATTTCAAACGTTTCGAATACTAGTATATTTGTCGATGAAGACAAGTTATGGTATCCTTTAGTATTGCGGCGCTGGAAAGATGGCGATATTTTTCAACCTTTTGGAATGGATGGAAAATCAAAAAAAGTTAGCAAATTTTTTAAAGACGAAAAATTGTCTTTAATCGAAAAAGAAAAGACCTGGCTCTTGTGTTCTGATAATGAAATAGTTTGGATTGTTGGTATTCGACAAGACGAACGTTTTAAAATAAAAAATACAACCAAAAATATACTTAAAATACAATTGAAATAATGAAGAAAATAATTTTTTCACTTCTTACTTTTTTGGCATTCGCCAATGGAAATGCGCAAATACTTGATCCTGTAAAATGGACGACAAAAATCGAAAAAAAATCGGAAACCAACTATGTGCTCTATTTCAACGGCGTTATTGAAAACGAATGGCACGTGTACTCCCAGTTTACACCAGATGGTGGACCATTGCCTTTGGAACTGATTTTCAAAAACCAAAAAGGAAATTTCAACTTAATCGGCAAAGCCAAAGAAGGGAAAACTACCACCGCTTACAATGATATTTTTGGTGTAAATGAGACTTTTTTTGTAAACAAAGCCCAAATTCAGCAAGAGATTTCTTTTACAAATCCTAAAACTAAAACTATTGAAGTTGGTTTAAATTATCAGGTTTGCAAAGATGTATGTATTAATTTAGAGAAGAAATTTAGTTTTGTAATCTCATCAGTTTCGCAAGCAGCCGTTTTGCCCATTCAAACTGATACTACTAATAACGAAGAAATCTCTTCAATACCAAAAGAAGTAGAAAAAGCTGTTGTTTCAGAACCAAAAGAAATAAAAAATCCTTCAAAACCAGGAAATCAAAAAGGATTATGGACAATTTTTATTTTGGCATTATTAGGAGGTATTGGTGCAACATTTACTCCTTGCGTTTACCCAATGATTCCGATGACAGTAAGTTTCTTTTTGAAACAATCAGAAAACAAAGCAAAAGGACGTTTTAACGCTGTTTTTTATGGGTTATGCATTATTTTTATCTGTTTTGCATTTACTATTCCGTTCCATATTTTTGAAGAGGTAAATAGAGATATTTTTTCTCAAATATCAACTAATGTTTATTTAAACATTTTCTTCTTCTCAATATTTGTAATATTTGCCATTTCATTTTTTGGAGCTTTTGAAATTACAATGCCTGCTAGTTTAACAAATAAAGTAGATAACGCATCAAATAAGGGCGGTTTATTAGGTATTTTCTTTATGGCGTTAACATTAATTATTGTTTCATTTTCCTGTATAGGTCCAGCATTAGGATTTGTATTTGGAACATCATTAAATTCTGATGGTGGCGCAATTATTTTATCAGTTGCAATGACTGCATTTGGTATTGGGTTGGCATTACCATTTATGTTTTTTGCATTAACGCCGAGCTTGTTGGGTAATCTTCCAAAATCAGGAGGATGGCTTAATACTGTAAAAGTTGTTTTTGGATTTATTGAACTAGCATTGGCATTTAAATTTTTATCAAATGCTGATATCGGAATGGATTTACATTGGTTAAATCGTGAAGTATTTATTGCTATTTGGATAGCGATTTTTGGAGCTTTATCTTTATATTTATTTGGAAAAATCACTCTTCCACACGACAGTCCATTAAATCATATCTCAGTTGGAAGATTGATACTTGGTTTAATTGTATTAGCCTTCACAGTATATTTAATTCCTGGACTTTGGGGTGCTCCTGTGAAACTTATTTCTGCATTTCCTCCACCGTTGACATATAGTGAAAGCCCGCAGGGGTTTGGAAATACAACAGCCGTAAATAATGACATTAATTTGCCAAAAGGAGCTGTTTATGGTGTGCATAATTTAATTTCTTATGAAAATTATAGTGAAGGTTTGGCTTATGCCAAAAAAGCGAATAAACCTGTACTTATTGATTTTACAGGGAAACAATGTGTAAATTGCCGTTTGATGGAAAATAATGTGTGGTCTGATGAAACAGTATTACGTATTTTAAGAAATGACATTGTCTTAATTTCATTGTATGGAGATGATAAAAGAGAGTTGCCACAAAGCGAATGGTACATTTCTGAAGAAAACGGAAATGAAATTAACACAATTGGAGAAAAATGGAGTGAGTTTCAAATTCAACGATTTAATAATAATTCAAGACCATTGTATGTTTTGTTAGATGCAAAAACTGAAAAAAAATTAATTGTTCCAATAGCATATACGCCAGACGTAGAAGAATATGAAAAGTGGTTAAAAACAGGGATTGCTGCGTTTAAGAAATAATTTTAAGAACATTAAATTTATTAAGCTTCTAGTCGGAAAAGGCTGGGAGCTTTTTTGTTGGTTTATAATAGGCAAACAAAGAATTATAACCTAGTCACGGTTAATCCCGAAATTTTTTTGGCGATGTTAAAAGAACATTTAACTTGTTTTCGGCGAAACTTAGATAGGTTTTACTTGTAACACTGCTATATAAAAGCATTTAGGGTATAAAAAAAACACGCTAAAAACGAATTTTTAGCGTGTTTCAAAAATTAAAAAAATGGTTTTTTTATAGGTATTCTCCGTGTTGAGAAATGTCTAATCCTAATTCTTCTTTTTCTTCAGTAACTCTTAGAGGAGTAATTTTATTTACGATGAAGAACAATGCATAAGAAACAACGAAAGCGAATACAGAAACAATAACTAATGCTTTCAATTGAATTAGAAACAAAGTAGGATCTCCGTAAATTAAACCTTGATTGTCACCCACAATTGCGTTTACTGATTTTGAAGCAAATACACCAGTCAAAAGCATACCAACCATACCACCAACTCCGTGACAAGCAAATACATCTAAAGCATCATCAATTTTACCTTTAGGGAATTTACTCACTACAAGATTACTTACAATACTAGCAATAAAACCAATAGCTAAAGCAGAAGGAATTGTTACAAAACCAGCAGCTGGCGTGATAGCAACTAATCCTACGACAGCTCCAATACAAGCTCCCATTGCTGAAAGTTTATGTCCAAGAATTTTATCCAAAAATACCCATCCCATTGCAGCAGCAGCAGCAGCAACTGTCGTTGTTCCTAAGGCTTGTGCAGCAAGACCTCCAGCTCCTACAGCAGATCCAGCATTGAAACCAAACCAACCGAACCATAGTAAACCAGTTCCTAATAATACATAAGTAATACGTGCAGGATTTGATTTTTCTGATTTTCTTTTTCCTAAGAACATTGCACCAGCAAGAGCAGCCCAACCAGCACTCATGTGAACTACAGTTCCTCCAGCAAAATCTAACACTCCCCATCCGAAGAATAATCCGTCAGGATGCCAAGTCATGTGACACAATGGCGCGTAAACGAATAATATGAATAAAACCATAAATAGCATATAGGCCCAGAAACGAACGCGTTCTGCAAAGGCTCCAGTTATCAAGGCTGGTGTAATGATGGCAAATTTTGCCTGAAATAAAGCAAACAAAAGAAAAGGAATAGTTGGAGCTAAATCCCAAGCTGTAGTAGCATTTACACCAGTAAAAAACATATTTGAAGTTGGATCCCCAATGAATCCACCTATTGATGGTCCAAAACACAATCCGAATGCAACTACAACCCATAGAACAGTAACAATTACCATTGCTATAAAACTCTGCAAGACCGTACTAATTACATTTTTCTTGCCTACCATTCCACCATAAAAGAATCCCAATCCAGGAGTCATTAACAATACAAGACCTGTAGCACATAACATCCAAGCTGTATCTCCAGTATCTAATTTTAATTCCACTACATGAGCACCTAGTACGGTTGATTCAGGGAATAAATAAATTGAAAAAATGGCTAATACCATAATTGTGATTAGAATCACACCTAAAATAATCTTTCGCATAATTTGGTTTTTTTGAGTTAAAAATTTTTATAAAAGTATAAAATCATTTTAAACCCCCATAAAAAATGTGACTTTAAGGTTAATTTTTATTAAATAAATATTTTACACCCTAAAAATTTATGGGTACAAGATAATAATTAGTAAAAATTTATAATTTGTTAATATAGATTTATCATAAATTTAAGAAAAGCAAAAAAATGAGTTGATTAAAACATCCGTATTATGATTTGAAATAGTGACATTTTGATTTAGTTTGTAAGAAGTATTTGTATTTTATTTAAATAAATTTTCTGATTATGTTAAAATACTAAAAATGATGTACTTTTTTCATTCCTTACTTTATAGATTCGTATCTTATATGTTAAACAGAATCTGTTTACAATATATAAAAATAACGCAAAAAAACCACAAATTCTCAACTTATACTAAGCTTTTAAAAGCTCAATTACTTGTGAATTTGCGGTTTGATAATTTATGAAATAGGACGAGCTTATCGAATTCCAGTAACAAACTCCTCAATACTTTCAACTCCTCTTTCGGTCAAGTTTTTGATAAAAGCACTTCCTATAATAGCACCTTTGGCGAATTGTGTGGCCTGATTGAATGTTTCCCGATTGCTGATTCCAAAACCGATGATTTGAGGATTTTTCAAGTTCATGTCGGCGATGCGTTTGAAGTAATCTTCTTGAATGCTTCCAAAACCGGATTGCGAACCAGTAACGCTTGCCGAGCTTACCATATAAATAAATCCGTCAGATACACTATCTATAAAATGAATACGCGCATCTGAAGTTTGTGGTGTAATCAGAAATATATTCTTGAGTCCATATTTCTCGAAAGTGGCTTTATATTCATCTGCATAAACATCAACAGGAAGGTCTGGAATAATTAAGCCATCGATACCTATTTCAGCACATTTCTGGCAGAAATTTTCCATACCAAATTGTAACATTGGATTATAATAACCCATAATAACCAGGGGAATTGATACTGTTTTTCGAATATCTATCAATTGGTCAAACAAAACTTGTGTGGTCATCCCATTGTATAAAGCTTGCGTAGAACTTTCCTGAATTGTAGGGCCATCGGCTAATGGGTCACTAAAAGGCAAACCGATTTCAATCATGTCGACACCATTTTTTTCTAAATCCTGAATGATTTTAACAGTATCATTTAAATTGGGATATCCAGCCGAAAAATAGATGGAAAGTATCTTTTTATTTTCTTGTAATTTTAAATTTATTCTGTTCATTTTTAGTTTTTATTATCAAAGTATTGCTTTTGTTATAGTGGAAAAAATTAAAAGTTAAATCTAATTTGCAACACTATACACCCAAGCTTTTTGGCTGGATTGTAATTGAACTTCCTCGCGTTTGTAATGTACTCCTTCGTAGAGATCAGCCTGATTTAATTCTTTTTCGGTAACTTCAAAAACAATTCCCTCAATGAAATCAGCTTCATTTTTGGTTTCTACAATAACTGGGTATTGAACAATTCCGAATTCTTCTTCGATTTTTATTCTTTTTAAAACGTATCCAACTAATTTTTCAGGAGTTCCTTGTAAAATTCGACCAAAAAGATTTTCTTGAACGTCTTCGTGTTGCAAACTGCCATAGGTAAATAATTTTATCAATGTGTTCATTTTGATTTATATTATAATTTAAAATAATCAATATAAGTATTCAAATCTTTGTCGCCTCGACCGGACAAATTAAATACAACAATGTCCGTTGGTTTGAACTTTTTTTGATCAAGAACTGCAAAAGCATGAGCACTTTCGATGGCAGGAATCAAGCCTTCCATTTGTGACAACGTCAAGCCCCATTGCATCGCCTGCTCATCGGTAATCGAGATAAATTCTGCTCTTCCTGTAGCAAATAAATTGGCGTGCATCGGGCCAACACCTGGGTAATCTAAACCTGCGGATATCGAATACGGTTCAGTAATTTGTCCGTCTACAGATTGCATTAGCAAAGTTTTACTTCCGTGTATAACTCCAATTTTACCTAATGCTGAAGTGGCTGCACTTTCACCAGAATCGACTCCCAAACCAGCAGCTTCAACAGCGATGAGATTCACGTTTTTGTTATCTAAAAAATGGTAAAAAGCACCTGCAGCATTGCTTCCGCCACCCACACAAGCAATAACATAATCAGGATTTTCCCGACCTTCTTTTTCTAATAGTTGCTCTTTAATTTCTTTGGAAGTTACACTTTGAAAACGTGCCACCATATCTGGATAAGGATGTGGTCCAACAACAGAACCAATAATATAATAAGTGTCAACGGGATTATTTATCCAATCGCGAATGGCTTCGTTTGTTGCATCTTTAAGGGTTCGCGAGCCCGAAAGTGCAGGACGAACTTCAGCTCCCAACATTTTCATTCGAGCCACATTTGGTGCTTGACGCTTGATATCGACTTCTCCCATGTACACTATGCATTCCAATCCCATCAAGGCACAAACAGTAGCAGTGGCTACGCCGTGTTGACCTGCCCCAGTTTCGGCAATAATTCTTGTTTTGCCCAATCGTTTGGCCAATAAAATTTGCCCGATGGTGTTGTTAATCTTGTGCGCACCAGTATGACACAAATCTTCTCTTTTTAGATAAACTTTTGTGTTGTATTTTTCGGATAGACGTGTTGCAAAATAAAGAGGAGTTGGGCGACCCACGTACTCTTTTAGCAGTAAGTCAAATTCTTTTTGAAATTCAGGTTCTGCAGTAACTTTTAAATACTGCTGGCGTAATTCCTCCACATTAGGATACAGCATTTCAGGAATGTATGCTCCTCCAAATTCTCCGTAATAGCCTTTTTCGTTAACGTTATAGCTCATTTAGTTTAAAGTTTAAAGTTTCAAGTTATTCTTAAAACTAGTTAATAATTCTATATTTTTTAGTCCAGGTTCGATTTCAAATTTACTATTAATATCTATAGCATAAATAGGTAAATTTGATTTTAATACTTGTTTAACCTTCTCTATTTCGTTTATTCCAATTCCACCACTCAAGAAAAAGGGTTTGTTTGACGAATACTGTTCTAATATTTTCCAATCGAAAGCGCTTCCGTTTCCGCCGGGTAATTTCCCTTTGGTGTCAAAAAGGTAGAAATCACACACATTTTCAAAAGGTTTTAGTTCTGCAAAATCAAAGGTATCTAAAATTGAAAATACTTTTATGACATCGATCAGGTTTGGTGTATTTTTTTTTAAAGATTCGCAAAATTCAACTGATTCACGACCGTGCAATTGAATAACTTGCAAATCATGACTTTTAATTTTTTCCAAAATGGCTTCTAAAGTTGCATTGACAAAAACGCCAACTTTTTTGATGGATCTGGGTAAATTTGGAATTTCTCCATCAAAATAACGTGCCGATTTCTCCCAAAATATAAATCCCATATAATCGGGTAGGAGCGAACCTACTTCGAGTATGTTTTCGGGATATTTCATTCCGCAGATTTTGAGTTTCATAATATGTTGTTTTTTAACACAAAGTTCGCAAAGAAGGCACAAAGTTCACAAAGCATTTTGTGCTAAGTGCTTCTTACGTGTTTAAATTAATTTTGAAATAAATTCACTTGCTGCTTTTCCTGCATTTTCTGTTTTCATAAAGTTTTCTCCAATTAAAAATCCTTTGTAACCGAAAGGTTTTAGTTCGTTGATGGCTTCGATTGACGAAATGCCGCTTTCAGAAACTTTCACAAAATCATTTGGAATTTGGTCAGCCAATTGTTTACTGAAATCCAAACTCACTTCGAAAGTTTTTAGGTTTCTGTTGTTCACACCAATCATATCCAAAGTAGGCATTATGGATTTTTGCAATTCTTCTGAATTATGCACTTCCAATAATACTTCTAGTCCTAAACCTTTGGCAAATTCCGATAAAGATTTGATTTCATCTCTGGTTAAAACTGCAGCAATTAATAGTATTAAATCAGCTCCGTGGGCTTTCGCTTCCAATATTTGGTATTCATCAACAATGAATTCTTTTCGCAATAACGGAATAGTAACCGATGCTCTTGCCAATAGTAAATCGTCCAAAGAACCACCAAAATATTTGCCATCGGTTAAAACCGAAATTCCACAAGCACCAGCATTCTCATATCCTTTTACCACTTCTTCCACTGTGAAACTATAATTGATTTCCTTTTTAGATGGAGAACGGCGTTTGTGTTCAGCGATGATTCCTGAGTTACTGTTTTTTAGATTTTGACTTAAAGAAATTGTCTTTTTACCAAAGAAAACAGAATTTTCCAATTGCGAAACAGGAATGATTGATTTCTTGAGAATGACCTCTCTTCTTTTGTCAATGATGATTCTATCGAGTATGTTCATTTGTTTTAATTTAAAGATTGAAAAATTTAAGGATTGAAAAATTCCAATCAGAATAAAAATTAGTCTTTGATTTTAGTGCTTAAATATTTTATAAAGTTTGATAAGTTTTGTGATATTTCGATACTTGTTTTATAACTTTCTTCAATTTCCATAGGAGTACAAAAACCAAGTTCACGTGATACTATTAACATACTTCGCACTTCCGCACAACTTCCTTTTGAAATTTTCAAATATCTGATGAGTTGCTTATTGTTATTGTATTCAGAGCCTTCTGCGATATTGTTGGTAATAGAAATAACAGCCCTTTTTATTTGGTCTTTAAAACCAAGCTCTTTTTCAAGTTCTTTTTTATTTAATAATTCAAAAACCAATTTTGTCAATAAAATTCCTTTTTTGTAAACTTCAAATTCTTCAAAAGATTTTGTCATAATTTTTAAATTTTTAAATGCTTAAATCTTTCAATTTTTTCAAAGCTCCCAATCCTTTTCCAGAGAATAGACTTTCTTTTGCCATTTCGAAACCTTTAAGTGGCGTGCATTTTGTAACGGTTGCAATTGCCATAGCTGCATTGGCACAAACCACGTTATTTTGAGGTTCGGTTCCTTTTCCAGAAATGATATTCATAAACATTGCTGCCGATTCTTCGATGGTTTTTCCGCCTTCGATTTCACTTTGTAGCAATTGTCGAACACCAAAATCTTCAGGATTTATGACACCTTCTATACTTTTTGTAATGGTTTTGGTTGGACAGGTCAAAGATACTTCATCGTAACCGTCTATTGAGTGTAAAATCGTAAAATTGAGATCAGTATTTTGATATAAATAGGCATACTTTCTAGCTAATTCGAGATTGTAAACACCAACCAATTGGTTTTTTGGAAAGGATGGATTGATCATTGGTCCCAACATGTTAAAAAATGTTCTTACACCTAACTCTTTTCGGATAGGCGCCACATTTTTCATGGCAGGATGAAATAAAGGTGCGTGTAAAATGCAAATTCCAGCTTGGTCAATACATTTTTCTAGAAAGTCATTATCATTGCTGAATTTTACGCCCAGCTTTTCCATTACATTACTCGAACCCGAAATAGAAGAAACGCCGTAATTACCATGTTTCGCCACTTTTATTCCTGCTCCAGCAGCCACAAAGGAGGCTAAAGTAGAAATGTTGAAAGTGTCTTTGCCATCGCCACCAGTACCACACAAATCGATGGTGTTGTAAGCAGATAGATCTACACGAATACAAAGTTCTAGCAAGGCTTCGCGAAAACCCGAAAGCTCTTCAATGCTAACGCTTCTCATCATATAAACGGTAAGAAAAGCTGCAATTTGGCTTGGATTATAACTTCCGTTGGAAATATTAAACAAAACATTTTTGGCTTCTTCTTTCGAAAGCATTTCGTGATTTATGAGTCTATTTAAGATAATTTTCATTTATATTTTCTTTTTATTTTCAGACATATATTTTAAATAATCAACAATTTCCTGGGATTGTTGTTTTGTAATTCCCAACGTTGGCATTGTTACTTTGTATCTAAAAGAAGCCGGATTAACAATATAATCGACGAGTTCTTTTTCTTTCCAATATTCGGTGACACTTTTCGGATAGTTTAGTTCTGGTCCCATTGTGCCTCCAATTGCGTTTATCGAATGACAAGTTAAGCACTGATTTTTGAATAAATTATAACCTGCTTCCAATTTTCTGTTTTTTAGGGGATACAATTCTAATGTTGATTTATTCAGTGGTTCCAAATATATTTTTACCAAATTATAAGGCCACTTATAACGAGTATCTTTTTCCGAAACTGAAGTGTAAACAATATAAAACGGTGCTGCATTCATTTCATTTCCATCTTTTACAATGGGTTCCCATTTATTTCCTTTTGGTGCATCTAAATCTTGAAATGCTAAGTATGGATTTGCGTTTAAAAATAATTCCAAAGGCATTTCGGGTTTGTAACCATCAATACATTCGAATACAATTTTCGTATTTTTTGGGTCAAGTTTGGTTAAATCAATTTCATTTTTAATCAATATTGCGGTGTTCACGGCTTTGTATTTCTTTGCTTTGTGATAAACAGGATCATTTATAATTGTTATGACAGTATCTTTTCCGAGTTTGTTTGATTTCTGTAAATCCAATAAATCCAACTTGATTTCCGGTTGGGAAATACTTTTTGCTTCTACTTCTTGCTCGTTCTTTTGGTTACAAGAGAGGAAGCTCAAAATAATGAGGCAAGAAATTAAGATATGGATTTTGACTGTTTTCATTTTATTTAAACACAAATGGCACTATGAATGCACGAAGAGCACTAACTTTTTTAAATTACGACAATGACCCGAAGGCGTATTTTTTTATTTAATTTTAGGACTGAACACTAAAAACTGATTACTGAACACTAATTTTTAAGCCAATTTTCTAAAATCTTCTTTCCGTTAGGTGTTAATACACTTTCTGGATGAAATTGCACGCCTCGAACATCAAATGTTTTGTGGCGCAAGGACATTACTTGTCCATTTTCGTCGAATGATGTGGCTTCTAAAACATCGGGCAAACTCGCATCGACCACCCAAGAATGATAACGTCCCACTTCGAATTCGTTACCTAAACCTTCAAACAAAAGTTCATCATCAACCGATGTTTTTACCATTGAGGAAACCCCGTGGTATACTTTGTCCAAGTTAGAAAGCGTTCCGCCGAAAACTTCCCCGATGGCTTGTTGGCCAAGGCAAACGCCGAGAATACTTTTTGTTGACGCGTATTTAGCGATTACAGCTTTCAACAAACCCGCTTCATCAGGAATTCCTGGTCCAGGAGAAAGTAATATTTTATCGAAATGACCAATTTGGTCAATATCAAATTCATCGTTTCTATAAACGGTAACTTCACAATCTAAATCTTCTAAATAATGTACCAAGTTGTATGTAAAGCTATCGTAATTGTCTATGACTAGTATTTTTTTCATTTTTTATTGAAAAATTAAAAGATTTAAAGATTGAAAAATTCTATTGTTTCAGCAATCTTTAAATGCTTAAATTATTAAATCTTTAAATTATTTTAAATTGTTTCTGCCAAATCCAAGGCTTTATTCAAAGCTAGTAATTTGTTATATACTTCTTGCATTTCGCTTTCTTCGTTTGAATCGGCAACAATTCCGGCTCCAGCTTGAGAATGCAATTGATGATTTTTGCTCAGAAAAGTTCGAATCATAATGGCGTGATTGAAGTTGCCTTTGAAATCCATAAAACCGATGGCGCCTCCGTAAAAATTGCGATTTGTTTTTTCGTAATCCTCTATCAATTGCATCGCTCTGTGTTTAGGTGCTCCGCTCAAAGTTCCTGCCGGAAAAGTATCGGCAACGACTTGCATCGTGGTGGCTTTTTCGTGTAAAATTCCTGTCACTTTTGAAACCAAATGGATGACGTGGGAGAAAAACTGAACTTCTCTATATTTTTCCACCTTTACACCGTGACCGTGACGGCTCAAATCGTTTCGAGCCAAATCGACCAACATTACGTGTTCGCTGTTTTCTTTTTTGTCTTCGGATAAATTTTTGGCTAGAACGGCATCTTTTTCGTCATCTCCAGTTCTTCTAAAAGTTCCTGCGATGGGGTGAATTTCCGCTTTGCGGTTTTTGACAATAATTTGGGCTTCGGGCGAAGAACCAAATATTTTGAAATCGCCATAATCAAAAAAGAATAGGTATGGGGATGGGTTAATGCTTCTCAATGCTCTGTAAACATTGAATTCATCGCCTTTGAAACCTTGGGTAAATCGTCTGGATAAGACCAATTGGAATACATCGCCACGGTAACAATGTTTTTTGGCCAAAGCCACATTTTCCTTGAATTCTTCATCAGTCAAGTTGGAAAAACCTTCTCCTTCTTTCGAGAATTTATACAAAGCTATATTTCGGGATTGCAATAATTGTTCGATTTCTGAAATGTTGTTTTTTCCATCCACACTATGACAGAAAATGTAGGCTTCATTTTTGAAATGGTTGATGGCAATTATGTTTTGGTAAACCGCATAATACACATCGGGAATAGTGTTGCTATTTTCTTTTTTGGCAATGGATACTTTTTCGAAATAACGAACGGCATCATACGAAATGTAGCCAAACAATCCGTTGTTGATGAATTTAAAATCGTTTTTCTCCGACTGGAATTGTCCCGAAAATTCTTGAATTACTTGTGGAATATCTGTTTTGGAATCTATCGAAAGTATTTCAGAGCTTCCATCGGGAAAGGTCTTGAAAATAGTTTCGTTTTCGATCTTTATGGAAGCAATTGGGTTGCAACAGATATAGGAAAAACTGTTATCGTTGCCATGATAATCGCTACTTTCCAATAGTAAACTATTTGGAAATTGATCTCTAATTTTCAGGTAAACGCTAACCGGAGTAATTGTATCGGCGAGAATTTGCTTGTAATTGGTTTGTAATGTATAGGTCTTCATATTTTAAATTTCTTTTTTGGCAGTACATAAAAAAAGGCTTGTCGTGATGACAAGCCTTTTATATTGATAGTTTATACTATAGGTGCTTTGTTCACGATGTCTGACGTAAATTATTCCACCACCAAGTATTGTTCAAATTTGTTTTCATTTGACAAATATATAAATCAAATTTGATTATTCAAACAGAATTCATAAAAAATACTGAACTTAAATTTGGTAATTTGTTTTTTGCTTTTACAAACTAATCCCTTTTTGGATTGTTTTTCTTTTCTCTTTTTTCTTCCTTCTTTTCCTTTGCGGTTTTAAGAGGCTCTTTTTTAACGGTTTTCTTTGCGTCTTGACTTTTTGCCATAATAAATATATTTAAAGGTTAACTTTTCTGTTTTAATGGAGTAAATATAAAGAAAATTCTTTTGAAGAAAAAGATTTTGATTTCTTTTTTATTTACTTGTTCTTAGTTTTTTTTCAAAAAAAAACTGACTTGATTCTATTTTAGTTGATTTATTAAGTAGTCAACCCTTAAAAAGAGCTATTTTTAATTTCCACAAAAATAGGAATATTATTTTCAGGATAGAAGTTGAACAAATAATTAAGCCAAAAAACAATTTGTTCCTTGATTTGGTTGAATCGGAGCTTAAAATTGTAC
>NZ_JANPFL010000099.1:0-11467 GCF_031423415.1 Flavobacterium sp. | reverse complement strand
AGGAGATTATTAATTCCAAAATTTAACTATGAAAAAATACACTTATACAGAAGAAAAAGATACTCGAAGCGGTTTTGGTGCTGGTCTTGCCGAATTAGGAAGAACCAATCCTAATGTAGTGGCTTTGTGTGCGGATCTTATTGGTTCGCTTAAAATGGAAAAATTTATTGAGGAAAATCCAGAACGTTTTGTTCAAGTAGGAATTGCCGAAGCCAATATGATGTGTATTGCTGCGGGAATGACCATTGGTGGAAAAATTCCTTTTACAGGAACTTTTGCCAATTTTTCTACAGGTAGAGTCTATGATCAAATTCGTCAATCGATAGCTTACTCCGATAAAAATGTGAAAATATGTGCTTCCCACGCAGGGTTAACTTTGGGTGAAGATGGAGCAACGCATCAAATTTTGGAAGACATTGGATTAATGAAAATGTTACCAGGAATGACCGTAATAAATACGTGTGATTACAATCAGACGAAAGCGGCTACGATCGCCATTGCCGATTATGAAGGTCCTGTTTATTTGCGTTTTGGAAGACCAGTTATCCCGGTTTTTACTCCCGCTGATCAAAAATTTGAAATAGGAAAAGCGGTAATGATTAATGAAGGAACCGATGTGACTATCGTAGCCACTGGGCATCTGGTTTGGGAAGTGATTTTGGCTGGTGAAGAATTAGAAAAATTAGGTATTAATGCCGAAATCATTAACATTCACACTATAAAGCCTTTGGACGATGAAGCGATTTTAAAATCAGTGGCAAAAACAGGTTGTATCGTTACTTGTGAAGAGCATAATTATTTGGGAGGTTTAGGCGAAAGTATTGCAGGGTTATTGTCTTTAAATACACCAACACCACAGGAATATATTGCTACTAAAGACACCTTTGGCGAAAGCGGAACACCAACTCAATTGATGGATAAATATGGATTGAACGCTGAAGCGATTGTAAAAGCCGTTCAAAAAGTAATAGCCCGAAAGTAAATTCCATTTTAATATAATGAACTAGATTAGAAGTTTAATGTAAGCCGATAGATTTATAGCCGCCAAAACAATTATTAAAAACTATTGTTTAGTTCATAAAAAAATCTGATTGTTTACATTTATATGACGCAATTAACTGGTTTGTGACGCAACTCTGGCGCAATTGACGCAATTATTTAATTTATGTGTGGCGATTGTGAGGCAATTGTGAGGCAATTGTGAGGCGATTGAGGCGATTGTGAGGCGATTAATCAAATTCATAAAAAGTACCAGATCCTTTTAATTCAGAAACTCTAAAAACACCTAATTCTGTTAATGATTTTAAATCACGACTAGCCGTTGCGTCGGATATTTCGCTTAATAATTGAAACTCCTTATTGGTTATTTTTTTATTCTTTTTCACGAATTCTACAGCTGCAATTTGTCTTTCGCTTAAGCCTAAAAATTTGAGTTGTTCTGTGCTGTATTTGTCTTTGAATAAAGTTACCAATATGCCGCCGTCTAATGCCGTAATTGTTGGTTCGGGTAAACCTGCTTCTTTACAACTGTTAATGATTTTTAGTGTGCCACGACCCCACGAATCAATGTAGCCTGCTTTGAAACAGATATCTGCAATTATAGGATTCCTTGGTCGTGAAATATGGTGGCGTTTTAAACTTTCTAATTCCATTCCTTCAGGTAAATTTCCTTCGTTCCAGAGCGTGAGCTTATTGTCATAAACACGCAGCTGAATCATTGACCCCATATACGTTCGATGTACTAATGAGTTCAACAACATTTCACGGAGTGCCGCCACTGGATATTCTCCTTTTTCTACCCGTTGCATTCCTTCAAAGTCTATTGGTTTGGTGAAAAACTTATAGTTTAATTGATTGGGAACATTTTTCAGCAATTGGATTAAATTTCCTTCTTCTGTTTCCTGGAATTTTAAATCCGCATCATCGTTGCCAAAACGACCTATTTTCACCATTACATTGGGATAAAAACGATTTGGATCTTTGCCAAAAAGTATAATTGCTGCTCGTTTGATTTCTCCATTGTCCGATAGTCTTAATTTTTCAAACAATTCTTCGATGGATAAATCTGAAACATCGGGCATTCTGCCACTTTTTTGAGCATCTTTTATAAAAGCCTTTACACTTTCGGAATCAATATCGTTAAAAGTTGCCACAGCTTCAGGAACATTGTCCCAAGTTTTGCCTGATTTTTTTAATAAAAATTCGTTCAAGGTATTTCCTGTCAATTCCAGTTTGGTACTACCCGTTCTGTAATAGTAGCGACCTCGAAGTGAAACTGGAACCGTGTAAGGTGGGACTACAATTTCTAAAAAATGTGCTCCATTTTCCTGATGCAAATTAACCTCAGCAATAATACCCATATGTTCCCTGATTTTATTAGGAATGACTTCTAAAAGATTTCTGTAATCTGCTAAATGAGTAATTACACCATTATCATCTTTACCAATAAAAATAACACCGCCAAAAGCATTGGCAAAACCACAAACCCATTTCAGGTAATCATCGTGCCAGGATTTTTTCCATTCTGTGTTTTGGGATTCGCTCATTGATTATTGTATTTATAGATTGATAAATTTAATAGTGCAAATTAAAGAATTCCATTTCAAATTATCGTTTGTCATTTGAATTTATATTGAAACTGATCAGGTTGAACATATTTCGCATTCTTGAACGCAGCCTGTTGCCGTAAAGCATTTCAATTTCGGAAGCGGATAAGTTAGAGGTCAAATGTGTTATAGAATTATTTTCTACAAACTGCTCGTAACGACTGATCAATACCTCAGCCATTACATTGCAATCGTTTCCGAAATGTTTGATTTGTTGTTCGGCACCCAAATCATCAAAGCAATAGCCCGAAAGGCGTGATTGGTTGTTTTGTTTTTGGGAGTATTTATTGATGGCATCAAAACCATTTTTGGCAAATTCAAAAGAAATCTCTCTACAAGTTTTGATTTTATAATCAGACAAAGGGTTTGTAAATGGTCTTAAAAGATGCATTATTGATGTTTTTCCGCAACCAATTGGACCCGACAACAAAATGCCTTTTGAGAGGTCGATTTGTTCTTTTAAGGCTGTGTTTTGATCTTTGATCATATAAATTACCAATTTATAAATGGTTGGTATGTCTAGTATGTTTATTCTAAAATTGTGTCCGTAAAGTGTCTTTCCTTGGTAATTGATAAAATCCAAGCATTTGTTGAAATCATAGACTTTGTGGTCGTTTTGAATTTCGAAAGTATCAGTAATTAATTTACAATGGTTCGGCATAGTTTTTTGAATTTGGTGTGTGCAAATGATTTGGTTGAGGAGCGTTTGATTTTGGCTGGAATTTGTTTGCGTTGAGCATCCAATTTCTGGCAGCAGCTTTCCAGTCTTTCATTTTGGATTTTCCTCCCACGAGCCATCCGTTACTTTGGAAATGGTTGTAAAATTTTTGAGCTTCGATTTCGGAATTGTTTTTCTCTTTGAAAAATGGGAGTATGTCTTCAAAAATAGGAGGGATTTTTTCAACGGGTTCAATACCTTTTTTTTCGCGCAACTTTTTTTCGCCCCTCGTCCCTCGACTGCGCTCGGGATGACACGCTCGGGATGACGGCTCAGGATGATTTTTTTTTATTTTTTGTTCATTTTTTAATAAAAAATCGCAATTTATATCTTGATTTTTTTGAGCTCGCCCGTTTACAATGTTTATACTGTTTGTATTGTTTATATAAGGTAGAAGTTCAGTGCTTGTACAGTGCTTGTTTAGTACTTGTTCAATACCCTGTTCAGCAACTTGTTCAATAGCTTTTTCATTGACTTGTTTACTATTTTGCTGGCTTTTGACTTTTTTAATCTCCTTTTTCTGAATTGGTTTGGTGTAGAAATCAAGATTGACAACTTCAAGTGTAGATCCTTTGAACGGATTATAGGAAGGCATATATTTCACAAAATTCCTTTCGTCCAATTCCTTGATGCACTTGTGATAGGTTGCGTAGGAAGCAATTTTACTAACGCGCATCAATTCATCTCTTGAAATACAAATTGGGTTTTGAAAACGATTTTGATTCCATAATTGGAATATGGCCATATATAGGCTGATGTGCGTTGGGTTGAGGTCGAAGTCGGTAGATACCTTTTCGAAAAATCCGGTGAGGTGTTTTATGTAGTTCATTTTTTTGGGTGTTGGGTTTAAGGTCTTAGGTTTAGGACTATTTCTCGAGCAATTTTCTTAAGTCTTCATATTTGTAATATATGATGCCACCAATCCGGTTGAAGTTTAGGGTTCCATTGATGCGAAGGTTCTGCAAGGTGCCGGGAGAAATTTTGAGGAGTTTGCGGACTTCGGAAGATTTAAGCCACTGGGCAGGTTGTTCAGGTGTAGATTTACCTGATTGGATTTCGTGAAGCAGTGCATTGCCAAAGTTGAGCAAGTCTCTCTTTGTCACTACTTGGTGGTTTAACAACTCATAGTTGTCGATTTCCGGGAAGAGTTTTTTTGGATGTAAGTTCATAATGAAAGTGTTTGATTTGTTATGAGACAAATTACTTTCATTTGATTGTTTTTTAAACCCAAGGTGAACCCAAGTTGGGTCGTTTTTGGGTAAAAAAAATTATAACCCCTTTGTTTTCGGGTTTATTTTTTCAAACTTTAACATAAATGATCCATTTCTCCGTTTTTATTTTTGTGATTGTCTCAACGGAAAATATGGGCTTGGCGAAGGAAACCCAAGGCAAACCCAAGTTGGGTTCTAAATTCTTACAAAATTAATTTTAGTGCTAAAAAAACCAAGTCGAAGACCTGGTTATGAAAGGTTAAAAATCCTCACCTCTAAATTTATTGTTAGCTACATCCGAGAGATCTTGAAGAAATATACCGTTTATGGGATATCTCTTTTTGATGTCTTGTAAACATCTGTAAAGCGTTTTTTCATCAAAGTCAATATTAAATGCAATGCTAAATACCCCAGCAATTTCTTTTATGTCAATGTTGCCACCATTCAACATTTTTTTATAATATAAGCCATAGATCATTTCTGCCATTTCAATTTTAGTCCCCGTCCAAGTAATTTTGTTATTCGTTGGAATGTATTTTGTTGTGATATTGCCATTTAATTCATCCAGCTTGTTTTCTAAATAGATGGTGAACATATCGTTTGCAATAATGATGGCCACATTGAAATCGTGAGAAGTGCAAAGCTTGGAATCAAAGTTAATCAAGCAGCAATCGTCCCTGACAATATTTTTGTAACTGCGGCGCACAAAAAAGTCTTCATCTTTAACGGTTGTCCTCGAACGGTAGTATTGATAAAACTCCTTATTGCTTACAACATATTGATGAATTTTGGATAGTAATTCATCATAATGCTTTCTTTTGTTCTTTTTGCTTGGGGGCAATGAGCTCTCTAAATTCAATAACTCTTTATAATAAAGGAGTTTTGAAACCATTCTTGGTTTCAATTCTTTGAAAAAATAGATTTCTTCCTGAAGGGTTTTGAAAACGTGTTTTTTTAGCCATTTGAACATTTCCTTTAATTTCTTTTCGATGTAGTGTATGATTTCTAAAGAAACCGTCAAAACATCGTCAGATACGTTTTTTAGCACTTCATATTCTCTTTCAAATTCGTTAAAATAGTTGATATAATTGGAGTCCATAAAATACAAAATGGTTTAAATTGAGACTATCAAAATAAACCATTTTGTATTAATATTACGTCAATTTTTGACTAAAAAGTTATCAACATCGATCAAGCCTAGTGATTGCTTAATTTTTTTTCTGATAGGGATTTTGAAGCAAATTTTGATTTTAAAATCATCATATCCTCGCTGATTTTTCTGTCCAAGATTTTAGCGTAATGTTGGGTGGTTTTGAGATTGGTATGCCCCAACATTTTACTAACGGTTTCGAGTGGAACTCCGTTGGAAAGTGTCACAGTAGTTGCAAAAGTATGCCGGGCAATATGAAAAGTAAGGTCTTTGTTTATTCCACATATATCTGCAATTTCTTTTAAATAAGCATTCATTTTTTGATTACTGAAGATAGGCAATAGACGGTCTTCATTGATGCAAACAGGATGGTTCGCATACTTATTTATGATTTCTTGAGCCATTGGCAATAATGGAATTTTGGATGCAGTATCTGTTTTTTGACGGTTTTTGAAAATCCATTTATCTCCGTCAATCCCCAAGGAAATATGGTTTTTAGTTAGCTGTTTCACATCAATATATGCCAAGCCGGTAAAGCAGCTGAAAACAAATATATCGCGAACCATTGCGACTCTTTCTATTTTGAAATCTTTATTGATAATGGTTTGAATTTCATCTTCGTTCAAATACACCCTTTCAACATCTTTAACTTTAGATTTGTAGTTTGAAAACGGGTCTTTGTTGAGCCATCCATTGGCCAAACACTGATTGATTATTTTATGAAAGTTCTTGATGTATTTAACGGCGGTATTATTGGCGCATTTACGTTCGCTGCGCAAATAAAATTCGTATTCTGTGATGAATGCGTGATCTATTTTTTCGATATTAATGTCGGTAAGGTTGTACTTCCAAGAAAGAAAATTTTCGGTGTGTTTGAGTGAGGTTTCATAGCGTTCTAATGTTCCTGCTGCATATTCCAAACCAACCAGTTCTTTGACTTTGCGGTTGTGTTCTTTGAAGATAGGAATCAGTAGGCGCTCTCTTTCTTTTGTGCCCAGAATTCGGTTTTTAAATTCCTCGATATTTAGCGAAATGTTATCTTTTAAAAGTTCGAATTGGATATCGTTTATTCGATTTTTTATGAAATCAAGTAAGTTGTTTATTGAACGAGCTTCTTCTGAATTGCCCTTCATCCTACTCAATTCGTTCGACCATTTTGATGGTTGGATGAACTTTTTAGTACTGTATTCGAATCTTTTTCCGTCGACAGTTAGTCGCACATAAATTGGGAATAGCCCTGCTGAATTGGCTTTTGTTGATTTTGCATAGAAGTGCAAGGTGGTTTTTGCTTTCATTTTGCTACCCTTTAAGTTATACATTAATTTACTGTAAGGTTTGCCACAAAACAAGATGTTCATTTATTGATGAAGTCATTGAATTACCCATTATTATTGGCGGATGGGCAATAGTAATCCAATGTTCTTCCAATTTAGAGAGACCCTAATAATGACGATTTTCTAGGGTCTCGATTTAGCACCTTGATTTAGAATAAAGAATGAATATTTTGATTGGGTGTTAAAAGAAAAAACCCCGAAAAACATAGGGTTCTCGAGGTTTTGAATTATTTTGAAGGATGTTTCAGCAGAGAGGAAGGGATTCGTCTATTAGAAAAGTCATTAATAAAATCAATACTTAGCAAAGTATTTTATTTAAGTGACACCTCGACTGACACCTCTTTATTAGGATTACAATTATCTTAAATTCAAAGTAGTCAAATATAAGCATAATAATCTGAATAGTAAAGTATCAAGACTAAAAAATGAACTAGTTATTTAATATTATATTTCTTTACAATGGTTTAAAATGGAGTTGGATTTTATCTGCATTTTAACCAAAAATCAAGTGAGCTACTTGTTCATATTTTAATCCTGCGTATGAACAAAACTCTTCGATAGTTAGAAACTCCTTTTCGAGCTTGTTGAGGTCAGTTTTCACTTTTTGCATTAATCTAGTACTTTGGCGATAACTCTTTCCTGTTATGCGCTGTATGTCTTTAGGATAGATGCACACCCTCTGTTTTTCATATTTCATACATTATCTATGCCTTTGACTAGGCTTTGACTACCTTAAACTTACTATCAAATAATATTTAAGATTATACAAAAGTAGGATTTTTTAAAATATTATTTGCTTCCGCAATTTAATACTGTTTTATGTTATTGCTGGTAGGCATTTATGTCGATTTAAGCCATTTATGTCACTTTGCGACATATGGAACTGTGTTTACTTTTTTATTCTATTTTATTGGCTAAAATTTGTTTCGAAATCAATCGAAGATGTTGCAACAGAAAGATGATTTAGAACGATTATTAATCTAAATTTTAGAAATTATGGCAAGACAGAAAGGCATAATTAAATTGAAAGGTACTATCGGAGATATTACTTTTTACAAAACCCAAGACGGACATTTGGCTCGTGAAAAAGGCGGTATCGATGCCAGCAGAATCAAAAGTGATCCTGCGTTCCAAAGAACGCGTGAAAATGGTTCTGAATTTGGTCGAGCTGGAAAGGCTGGAAAGATTTTGAGAACGGCATTAAGAGCTTTGCTTTTGAATTCTGCCGATGGTAGAATGGTAAGCCGTTTAACTCAAAGAATGGTACAAGTTATTCAAGCTGATTTAATCAGCGTTAGAGGTTTGCGAAATGTGATTGATGGCGAAGCCGAACTTTTAGTAGGTTTTGAATTCAATATTCGAGGGAAGCTGGGTACTAGTTTATTTGCTCCTTTTGTAGCAACAATTGACCGTCCGACTGGCGATATTATTGTTGATTTAGCTTCGTTTAGCCCATTGAATATGATTGCTGCGCCAAGTGGAACAACGCATTATAAAATTATTTCAGCTGGTGCAGAAATTGATTTTGAAGCGGAAACTTTCGTTGTTTCGAATTCAGAATCGGATATTTTACCTTGGAATATCAATCCATCGGACGCTATCAATCATTCAAATCCTGTTACTCCTGCCAGTACAAAACCATTATTTTTGGCTTTGGGAGTGGAATTTTACCAAGAGGTAAATGGTCAAATGTATGCGTTGAAAAATGGCTCCTACAATCCATTGTCGATTGTGAAAGTTGATAGCGGTGTGTAATGGTTTCCACGATAACTAGAACTTATTTCCCTAATGGAACGAATGGCAAACTCGAATGCGAGGGCAAATTTATTTGTAAAACTATTGAATTGCCTTGGAAGAAAAACGACACGAAGGTTTCCTGCATTCCGGAGGGGAAATATTTTATAAAAAAGCGATACAGCAAGAAATTTCAATGGCATTTGGAGGTTTTAGATGTGAAAAATAGAAGTTTAATCCTGTTTCATCCCGCAAATAATGCCTTGCAAGAATTGAATGGCTGTATTGCTCCTGTAACGAAACTTTCTGGACCAGGTTTAGGTCTGATGTCCCGAAAAGCTTTTGCCAAATTAAAAAATTTGGTTTATAAAGCTTTGGACAATAAAGAAAGTGTTGAATTAATTATCCAATCTTAATTTTAGATTATGAAAAAAATCATACATAGAGCGAAAGCTCCCACTCCGAAATTTTTTAAAGTGCTTCGAAATATTGGATTGGTTTTGGCAGCAGTAGGCGGAACAATTTTAGCAGCTCCAATAGCTTTGCCCGCTATTATAACTACCATTGGTGGTTATGTCGTAGTAGCTGGAGGTGTTGTTTCGGCAGTTAGTCAATTGACAACAAACAAAGATGAGATCCTTAGCAAGTCTCAGGATAACAATGCAACACAGTAATTCAACTGTAATTGGTATCGCTGGCGGTACATTTTTGAGTGTATTGCCGAATTTGCATTCGGAAGATGTTTTAAAAACTGTTATTTTAGCGACTCTTGGAGCGATTGTCAGTTTTATTATATCGATGACACTCAAATACCTCATCAAGAAGCACAAAAAATAGTCTAATTCTAGTTGTGGTGACCTTTGGATTAGACATAATGAAAGTCCAACTCCGCAAGGAATGGGCTTTTTTTGTGGCTAAAAATTAAACTTCTTCAAATAGATTTAGAGTAACTTCTAAAACCACAACTTCGGAGTTATAAGTGTACAATTCTTGCCATTTTGCGCTGTCGATGGCTTTGGCTCGTGTGTCGAAAACTCCAAAACAAACTCTTGATGCTTTGCTTTTCCAATTGTCGGTTTGGTATAAAATAAATAGTTTCATTTTTATTAATTTTTGGTTTATAAATAGGTTTATTTTTTGCAGTAGCGATACAAAATCACTCTTCTCAAATCGTTTATTAAGCTAATATTTTCGTGAAATTGCTTTTCTTTTTTCTCCAAAAGTTTTAGAGCTGCAACATTTTTTTGGTGCTGCTCGTGTTCGACCATCATTAAACTAGCTTGTGGATTGAATTGTTTTTTGAAATCTGGAAGACGCAAAAACGAAATAACAGAACCTACTAAATACTGATGCCAGAATTTTGTTTGCCATAAACTATATGCAATGAAAAAAAGGCTTTCGCAGTCCTCCTCGTTTTGAAAAATGATAACAAAACTGTTAGTAAATTGTGTTTTTTGTGGTTTTCCGCTGTTCATCCCCTTGTTAAGTACAAATAAATGGGGTTTTGAGTAAACGGTGTCTTTTCGGTGGGTCTTGATGATGAAATTTAGCATAACATTCGGCTTTAAAAATGGGTTAGATTTTCAATTTTCCGCAGGATTTCGTTTGAAAGACCAATGTGCTTCGCTACGCTTCGCCCATTAAATTTTTCAAAAGAAAAAAAAGAAAAAAAGAAAGCCATTCATTCAAGTGGAAGGTTTCAAAAAAGCAAGTTTTTTTGAAAAAATACTACCCGATATATCTACGGAAGTTTAGGTGTGAAGGCGGAGATGAATGTTGTTGCGAACCTTTATGGGTGGAGATTTTTCCAAAAACCCGTAGGGCTTGAACTTGCTTTTTTGTAAACCTGGAACTTACCTTTGCTCTCTTTTTTTTTATTTCAAATTCTAAACATCATCGTTTAATCGGAGTTTGTTTGAAGGAAAGGGAGTTGATTTGGAAGAGGGTCGTCTTCGGAAAGGGTATCAAATTTTAGAGATGGATAAAAAATCAACATCAGAAAATAACAACGCTTTTTATCCGGAACTAAAATTTGATACTCTTTCTTGGATTTGATTTTTGAGGATGCTTTAACGTCTTGTGAAAAAAGGTATTTGATTTTTAACGGAAAGTTGTTCTGAAAATGGAAAGCATCTTCAAAAAACAATGCATTAAAATACCGAGTGCGATGGGGCAGCAGCGCAGGCAAGTGTGTGGTTTTTTATTTGCTTATTGGGATGTTTCTGATTGCTTTTGTGGAAAAGTCGATGCCATAGACTTGAAAAAAAAATGATGCTTCGGGCTGGTCAACTTTATATTTAAGAACGGTATGGTATCGGCTTTGCCGCTGAAGCTATTAATGCTTATTTTCTGGCAAATAAAAAACCACACTCTTGCTGGCTTCTCTTGATTTTGTGGGTGTTGTAAATTGCTTATTCCTATATCGTGAATGATAGAAATAGAGTAGATAAGCGATTTACAACACTTACAAAAGCAATGCAAATACCTACCGATTTAAACATCAAGTTGCTAAAAACAGTGACCGTGAACGTTTTTAAAAGCAATGATAATCGTAAAATTTCCTATGAAATGGTGAACGTTCTTAAAGACAGTGGCGAAGGACGGTTTTTTTTAAAACAGGCAGGTGCGAGGAAGTTTTAAAAAAAGTTGTCCTGGAGCCACTGGCAAGCGCGTTGGGTGTGGCGGCTGTTTTACATAAATGATATTATAGCTTC
>NZ_JANPFL010000098.1:0-2883 GCF_031423415.1 Flavobacterium sp. | reverse complement strand
TTACAATTTTGTAATAATAAATTCCGAACGTCTGTTGGCTTGATGTTCAGCTTCAGAGCAACTAGATTTGTTAGTTGGTTCGCACGGACAATTGTTCACTAATTGCGATTCGCCATAGCCTTTAGCTGTTAATCTGGATTTATTGATTCCGTTTTTGATTAACCAAGCCATAGTCGATTTGGCTCTTCTGTCGGATAACGATTCGTTGTATTTAGCCGTTTGTCTACAATCAGTATGCGAACGAATATCTACTTCCATAGTTGGATTTTGTTCCATTACATCGAGTATTTTAGCTAAATCAATAGCAGCATCCTCACGAATATTTGATTTATCTAAATCGAAATAAATAATATTAATTTTGAATTTTTTAGCAATATCATCACCAGTTTTTATTGGTTGCACTGCTTTTTCTAATTCTACTGGAACAAATGTTTTACCTGTTTCTTTAGCGGTAATAGTTGGCGTTTCTACAGTTGTATATTCTGGTCTTTCAGTTTTTAGGTAGTATTTACTGTTGCAATCTACTTTTCCAAAATCAAATTTACCTTCTGCATCAGTAATAACATCTCTTAGTCTATTAAAATTGCTGTCAGACAATGTTACTTTTGCATTTGCAATTGGAAGTCCGGTTTGTTTATCGGTTACAACACCTGATAAAAATTGTTCGCATTCTAATTTTTTGTTTTCTTTAAATCGGTAAATATCATCACTACCTTGTCCGCCATCTCTATTAGATGATACATAACCCAATCGAGTTGTATTGTTGATAATAAACGAAAAGTCATCTTTAGAGCTGTTTAGCGGCTCACCGACATTGATGGCTTCTTTATAAGTTTGATTGTCTAGTTTAGAAACAAATATATCCATTCCACCCAATCCTGGATGTCCGTCAGAGGCAAAATACATTTCGTTATCAGAAGAAACAAAAGGAAACGTTTCTCTACCTTCGGTATTAATTATATTCCCTAAGTTTTCAGGAGTTCCATAACTACCATCGCCTTTAATGGCCACTTTAAAAATATCTGATTGTCCCAATGTTCCTGGCATATTCGATGCAAAGTACAATGTTTTTTCATCTTTACTTAAAGCAGGATGTGCTACATTGTAATTATCGCTATTAAAAGGTAATTCGGTTATGTTTTCCCACTGATCACCATTTAATGTAGCACGGTATACTTTTAATAAAGTAGCTTTCTCAGCATCTTTTCCTTTTTTTCCGTTGAGAAAATTATTTCTAGTAAAGTAAACCGTTTTACCATCTTTAGTAAAAACAGGAGTTGATTCGTGGAATTTAGAATTTAATTTATTTCCAAAACGTTCCGCTTTAGTAAGTCCACCTTCAGCTCCCATTTCAGCTTGATACAAATTGGTAAAACTCTCATTGGTCCATGTGTGTTTTCTACCTGCGAATCCACCAGTATCTCTAGCCGAAGCAAATACTACTTTGTTACCAAGGTAAGCACTTCCGTAATCTGATTTATCAGAATTGATACCTGCATTTTCGATGGTATATCTGCCTGAGTTTTTTCTAATAACAGCCAAATAATCTTTTTGTGCTGTAGCTAATTTAGCTCTAAGGTCGTTTCCACTTTTTTGGTTGAACTTCACTAGCATTTCATCGGCTTTTTTATAGTCTTTCATCGCTTTTAACGATTGTGCATAACGATAGTAGTATTCTGGTTCTACCTCTTGAGTAAGAGCAAATAATTCGCCATACCATTTTGCTGCTTTCTCTAAATCGGCATTAAAATAATAGGCATTTCCTAATTTTTGCAACATATCAGGAGTTTTGTATCCTTTCTCAAAGACACGCTCATAGGTTTTTATAGCATCTATATAAGCAAATTTATCGTAATTTTTATCCGCTTTAGCGACTTTCACTTTTTGTGAATAAATAGTCATCGAAGCGATGCATACTAATAATAATGTAATTTTATTTTTCATCTTTTGTCGCTTTTTAGAAGAATCGTGGTGAAACTATTTTATCTTGTCGTTTGAATAACTCAAATCGTAAAAACACTTCATGAGAACCTGAATTGAAGTTTCTTAATCTAGTTGTTTCTAAATCGTATCCATAACCAATAAACAAACCATCGGTGATTTGAAAACCAGCCATAGCACTCACTGCAGCATCCCATCTCCAAGCAGCGCCTAAAGTAAGTTTTTCAAAGAATAAAAAATTTCCTGAAACATCTAATTGTAGTGGAGCACCTTCAATAATTTTAGTTAAAAAGGCAGGTTTGAATTTTAAACTTGGCGTGATATCAAAAACATATCCACCAATGAAATAAAAGTTCATACGCTCTTTATAAACCGCAATTGTATTGTCGTCATAACGTCTGGTTTCGAAAAAGTTAGGAACAGAGGCACCAAGGTATAATTTATCAGAATGTAAGTAAATACCAGCTCCAATATTAGGAGAAAAATCACTACTTAGGTTCTGCAATAACGGATCGTTCATACTCTGTGGATTTAACTTTGTAACATCCAAATTGAATAAATTAGCCGATCCTTTTACACCAAATGATAACTTATAACTTTCTGATGTTTGGATAGAATACGATACATCAGCCGATATTATATTCTCAGTTGTTGGTCCGATTCGGTCGTTTACAAAGGAAAAACCAACTCCTAGATTACTGTTCGAAATAGGAGAATTGATAGAGAAAGTATTGGTTACTGGGGCTCCATCTAATCCAACCCATTGTGTTCTATGCAATCCAAAAACACTCATGACTCCTCGTGAACCAGCATAAGCAGGATTCACATTGATTGTGTTATACATATAATGGGTGTATTGTGCGTCTTGCTGTGCTTGACTCGCAAATCCCGTTATCATCAAAGCTACTATTAAAATTTTTGTTCTCATTTAGTTTGGTTTTT